>NZ_JBICVM010000001.1:1205538-1270658 GCF_043199095.1 Streptomyces sp. NPDC048650
CGCAGCCGCTGTGCACGGGCCGGTCGGCGCGGGCACGCGAGCTATGACCCGTGTGGTATCTCCGTCTTCTTGCGTTCTCCGTTCTCCGTTGACCGCTCAGAGCTCCGCCCCTGGGCGGTCCCGCGCCGGGTGTGAGTACGGCGTTTCCGATCGCGCCTGTCGCGCCCCGGTAGCCAGTTCGGGGGGAGGCGCCCGAGGGCCCAGAGCGCTGCGGCTGCGAGTGCTGTGGCCCCGAGAAGTGCCGTCCGCGTAGACGCGGCGGCTTCCTCGTGAGCCGTCGGGTGAACCGGCTGCTCGGGTGGCGCGTGGTCGGGTGGTGCGGGTATGCCGATGACCGGGAGCAGGCGCGATGGACCGCCGAGGAGCATCGCCGAAGGCAGGAGCATGAGCGGGTCCAGGTAGCCCTTTCCGCGGCGCAGGCCCCAGTGGAGGCACGGCGCGCGGCAGTGGAACGGCCCGCCCTGCAGTTCGGCCACGGGCCGGCCCGCCAGGACATGCGCCCCTTTCCGGACGATGGCGCGGACCGGTTCGTATGTGGTGTGCAACGGGGGACGTCCGGAATCGGAGAGCTCGATGGTGAGGACCCCGCGACCGGCGACGGTGCCGGCGAACGCCACCCGGCCCGGCGCCGCCGCGCGCACCGTCATACCGGTGGAGGCTGCCAGATCCACGCCCCGATGGCCCGCCGCCCAGGGCTTGGGGGGTGGCTCCCAGCCCCGTAACACCGCTGGTCGTAAGCCTGCCACCCCTCCCACCGGCCACGCACGATCCGCCGAAGCCGAAGCCGAAGCCGAAGCCGAAGCCGAAGCCGAAGCCGAAGCCGAAGATCGGCCCGAGCCGGGGGTGGGCGCCGCGTACGCCGCTTCCAGGGGCGCCGCGGCAACAGCCGCGACCGCTGCCGCGGCCAGGAACCCGGTCACCAGGCGCACCGGAAAGAAGCAGTTCTGCCCGAGGCCCTTGCGGCCCTTGCGGCCCTTGCGGGCCTTCGCCGGCCGCCGTGCTCCCGCCGCCTGCGGAGCGGGCGTTCCCGGGAAGCCGGTGGCCGGGCCGGAATGTCGTTTCATGTGCCGACCGTTCATGTGCTGACCGTGACGCAGGCCGCCGCAGGGTGGGGATCTTGGTCGGATTCTGTGGGTAACCCGCCGGTTGTGGACAACCGCGTCACTCGGTCGGGGCACGAAAAGGTGCGTGTCGCCCAGTACATCGGGCGTCCCGTACACTTCTTATGGCGATCCGGGTGACCGGGTCGACTTCGCACGCCCCGCCATCAGTGCAGCAGTCCCATTCGGGCAGCCCGATGGCCGCGCTCCTCGGTCCTCGGAAGATTCCGCAAGGTTCTTCCTCGGCAGGCGCGTCGGGGCGTCAGGCACCGCGGCCGCCCGGCCGCAGTGGAACCGAGAACACGAGGAGTACGGCCATGGCCGTCGTCACGATGCGGGAGCTGCTGGAGAGCGGCGTCCACTTCGGGCACCAGACCCGGCGCTGGAACCCGAAGATGAAGCGTTTCATCTTCACCGAGCGCAACGGCATCTACATCATCGACCTGCTCCAGTCGCTGTCGTACATCGACCGCGCCTACGAGTTCGTCAAGGAGACCGTCGCCCACGGCGGTTCCGTGATGTTCGTCGGTACGAAGAAGCAGGCCCAGGAGGCCATTGCCGAGCAGGCGACCCGCGTGGGCATGCCCTACGTGAACCAGCGCTGGCTCGGCGGCATGCTGACCAACTTCTCGACCGTCTACAAGCGCCTGCAGCGCCTGAAGGAGCTCGAGCAGATCGACTTCGAGGATGTGGCCGCCTCCGGCCTCACCAAGAAGGAGCTCCTGGTTCTCTCCCGCGAGAAGGCCAAGCTGGAGAAGACCCTCGGTGGTATCCGCGAGATGCAGAAGGTGCCCAGCGCCGTCTGGATCGTGGACACCAAGAAGGAGCACATCGCCGTCGGTGAGGCGCGCAAGCTCAACATCCCGGTCGTCGCGATCCTCGACACCAACTGCGACCCGGACGAGGTCGACTACAAGATCCCGGGCAACGACGACGCGATCCGCTCCGTCACCCTGCTCACCCGCGTGATCGCCGACGCCGTCGCCGAGGGCCTCATCGCCCGCTCCGGTGCCGCCACCGGCGACCAGAAGCCCGGCGACAAGGCTGCCGCCGAGCCGCTGGCCGAGTGGGAGCGCGACCTGCTCGAGGGCGAGAAGAAGGCGGACTCCGACGCCGCCGAGGCTCCCGCCGCCGAGGCTCCGGCTGCCGACGAGGCCCCCGCGGCCGAGGCCCCCGCGGCCGAGGCCTCCGCCGCCGAGGCCGAGAAGCCGGCCGCGGACGCCGAGCAGGCCTGACCCGCAGCATCCCGGTTGATGACGGCGGGGGCAGGCGCCACAAGCGCCGCCCCCGCCGTTCACCCGTAGATCTTTCGACTTCGAGATTTCGAGAAGAGATTCACAGACCATGGCGAACTACACCGCCGCTGACGTCAAGAAGCTCCGCGAGCTCACCGGCGCCGGCATGATGGACTGCAAGAAGGCCCTGGACGAGGCCGAGGGCAGCGTGGACAAGGCCGTCGAGGCGCTGCGCATCAAGGGTCAGAAGGGCGTCGCCAAGCGCGAGGGCCGCTCCGCCGAGAACGGCGCCGTGGTCTCCCTGATCGCCGACGACAACACCTCCGGTGTCATCGTCGAGCTGAAGTGCGAGACGGACTTCGTCGCCAAGGGCGAGAAGTTCCAGGCCGTCGCCAACGAGATCGCCGCGCACGTCGCGAAGACCTCTCCGGCCGACCTCGAGGCCCTGCTCGCCTCCGAGATCGCGGCCGGCAAGTCCGTCCAGGCGTACGTCGACGAGGCCAACGCCACCCTGGGCGAGAAGATCGTCCTGGACCGCTTCGCCCAGTTCTCCGGCGGCTTCGTGTCGGCTTACATGCACCGCACCATGCCCGACCTGCCGCCGCAGATCGGTGTCCTTGTCGAGCTCGACAAGGAGAACGCCGCGGTCGCCAAGGGCGTCGCTCAGCACATCGCCGCCTTCGCCCCGAAGTACCTCGCCAAGGACGACGTCCCGGCCGAGGTCGTCGAGGCCGAGCGCCGTGTCGCCGAGGAGACCACGCGTGCGGAGGGCAAGCCCGAGGCTGCCCTGCCGAAGATCGTCGAGGGTCGCCTCAACGGCTTCTTCAAGGACGCGACGCTGCTCGGTCAGCCGTACGCGCTCGACAACAAGAAGTCCGTCGAGAAGGTCCTCCAGGAAGCCGGCGTCACCCTGAAGCGCTTCTCGCGCATCAAGGTCGGCATCTGAGCCTGCCGCAAGGCAGCGAATGACCTGCGACCCCGCTAGGGTCGTACGCAGTCGGCCGCTCAACGGCCGGCCGCAGATGTGACGAGGAGGCCATTGCCGCACAGGGATCTGGACCAGACCCACGGCAATGGCCTTCTTCGTATGTGTACGAGGAGAGCTCAATGAATCACGGTGCCGACGGCGCGGACACAGACAAGGCCGTTCACGGCGGCAGGCGACGGTTTCTGCTGAAGCTGTCGGGCGAGGCGTTCGCCGGTGGCGGCGGACTGGGCGTCGACCCCGACGTGGTACACGCAATGGCCCGCGAGATCGCCGCCGTGGTGCGTGAGGGCTATGAGATCGCCATCGTGATCGGCGGCGGCAACTTCTTCCGTGGAGCCGAACTCCAGCAGCGCGGCATGGACCGGGCCCGCTCCGACTACATGGGCATGCTCGGCACGGTCATGAACTGCCTGGCCCTCCAGGACTTCCTGGAGAAGGAGGGCATCGACTCCCGCGTCCAGACCGCCATCACCATGGGCCAGGTCGCGGAGCCGTACATTCCACTGCGTGCGGTACGCCACCTGGAGAAGGGCCGCGTCGTCATCTTCGGCGCCGGCATGGGCATGCCGTACTTCTCCACCGACACCACCGCAGCCCAGCGCGCCCTGGAGATCGACGCCGAGGCCATGCTCATGGGCAAGAACGGCGTGGACGGCGTCTACGACTCCGACCCCAAGAAGAACCCCGACGCGGTCAAGTTCGACGCCCTCGAATACAGCGAGGTCATCACCCGCGAGCTGAAGGTCGCCGATGCGACCGCCATCACCCTGTGCCGCGACAACAAGCTCCCGATTCTCGTGTTCGAGCTGCTCGCCGAGGGCAATATCGCGCGTGCGGTGAAGGGTGAGAAGATCGGCACGCTCGTCAGCGATCAGGGCACCCGGGCCTGACGGCCCCAACCGCCGAGATTCCGACGGGCTCCGGCCTGTAGGGGCGGCAACTCCCGGCCGTGGGAAGACCTCGGTACGGGGATGGACAACAGCCTGCCGGTCGGACACCGTGCAGGAGAAGACGCGCGGCAGGGGCGAGGCTCTGCTTCTTACCGATAGGACCAGGAGCAAGTGGTGATCGAAGAGATCCTCCTCGAGGCCGAGGAGAAGATGGAGAAGGCCGTCGTGGTCGCCAAGGAGGACTTCGCCGCGATCCGCACCGGGCGGGCGCACCCGGCGATGTTCAACAAGATCGTGGCGGATTACTACGGGGCCATGACGCCGATCAACCAGCTGGCGTCGTTCTCGGTGCCCGAGCCGCGGATGGCCGTGGTGACGCCGTTCGACAAGAGCGCGCTGCGCAACATCGAGCAGGCGATCCGAGACTCCGACCTCGGCGTCAACCCGAGCAACGACGGCAACATCATCCGAGTGACGTTCCCGGAGCTGACCGAGGAGCGCCGCAAGGAGTACATCAAGGTCGCCAAGGCCAAGGGCGAGGACGCGAAGATCTCGATCCGCAGCGTGCGCCGCAAGGCCAAGGAAACCCTCGACAAGCTCGTCAAGGACAAGGAGTCCGGCGAGGACGAGGTGCGCCGCGCCGAGAAGGAGCTCGACGACACCACCGCGAAGTACGTCGCGCAGGTGGACGAGCTGCTCAAGCACAAGGAATCCGAGCTCCTCGAGGTCTGATGAACGAGTCATCCTGGGGGACCCCGCCCGGCGCCGCTCACTGGGGGCCGACCGATCAGGGAATGGCCCCCACACTGCGTGGGGCGGCGCCCCCCGCCCCGGCGGGTCCCGTGTACGACGGGGGCGAGGCGGCGCAGACTCGGCCCATGCCCATCGTGCCCGAGCCGGGCGGACACCAGGACGACCACCGGGATCACCGGGACGACCGGGGGGCTGCTCGACTGAGTGGCCCCCTCTTCCGCGACGAAGAGCCGCAGGAGCCCATGTCCACTGCTTTCCCCGGTTCCCCCGAGCACGGCAGCTCCCGGGCCCCAGAGAAGCCGAAGAAGAAGAGCGCGGGGCGCAATCTGCGTGCCGCGATAGGGGTCGGCGTCGGCCTCGGCGTGATCATCATCGCGTCGCTCTTCGTCTACAAGCCGGTCTTCATCGGCGTCATAGCGATCGCCGTCGTCGTGGGCATGTGGGAACTGACCTCGCGGCTGTCGGAGCGCAAGGACATCCGCGTGCCGCTGGTGCCGCTCGCGGTGGGTGGCACCGCCATGATCGTCGCCGGATACGTCCGGGGTGCCGAGGGCGCGTGGGTGGCGATGGCCCTCACCGCGCTGGCCGTCCTGGTCTGGCGGATGACCGATGCGCCCGACAACTATCTGCGGGACGTCACGGCGGGCATCTTCGCGGCGTTCTACGTGCCGTTCCTCGCGACCTTCGTGGCACTGATGCTCGCCGCCGAGGACGACGGACCCCAGCGGGTACTGACCTTCCTGTTGCTGACCGTCGTCAGCGACACCGGGGCGTACGCGGTCGGCTGGCGCTTCGGCAAGCACAAGCTCGCGCCGCGCATCAGCCCCGGAAAGACCCGCGAGGGACTGGTCGGCGCGGTGCTCTTCGCGATGGTCGCCGGCGCCCTGTGCATGCAGTTCCTGATCAAGGACGGCATCTGGTGGCAGGGCCTGCTGCTCGGCCTCGCCGTCGCGGCCAGTGCCACCCTCGGTGACCTGGGCGAATCCATGATCAAGCGGGACCTCGGCATCAAGGACATGGGCACCCTGCTGCCCGGCCACGGCGGCATCATGGACCGCCTCGACTCCCTGCTGCCGACCGCACCGGTCGTCTGGCTGCTGCTCGTGGTCTTCGTCGGTTCGGGCTGAACCGCACAGGAGGCCGGGCCGGAGCCCTGAGGGGTCTGCCGCAGTACGCGGTGGGCCCCTCTCGCCATGTCCTGGCGCACGGAAGAGCCCTGGCCGGGGGTGTCCACGGTGGACGCGTGGGTGTGCCTGGGGCGCGCGATGCCGGGCCTGGCAGGACGGCGTCTCCGGTGTCCTGTCGTGTCCGCCCGGTGCCTCCGGTGCCTCCGGTGCCTCCGGGCGTCCCGGCACCTGGCCCCGGCCCTGCCCCCGGCCCGCGGACGTCATCGACTCTGACGGTAATGGTCGAGTTGGGTGACTCCGTTGTAGCCGTAGCTTTCGGGATGAAGTTCGTACAGCGCCACCCCGGCCACCGGGGGGAGCACACCGAGGGCCGTCCGCAGCAGTTCGTATGCCTCGGTGATGAAACGGGCCTTCTCCTCAGCGCTGTTGGTGCCGGCGGTGATGCTCACCTCCACATGAGCACCGGTGCACCCATCCATGGGCCGGCCCGCCACGAAATAGCGGTCGCCCGGCACCAGGTGCACATGGACCGTGGTGCGTCCGGCGGACTTGCCGAGAGCGGAGACGGCCAGGTCGGTCAGGCCCTCCGCGAGCGCCTGCTGGGTCGCCGGGGCCAGTTCGGGATCGGAGACGGTGACTCGGATGAAAGGCATGACGCGGCCGACTCTCTGAAGCGGGAGCGTACGACGGGGTGTGCCGGCGAGGTGCGACGGCGACGAGCGACGGCGACGTGTGACGACGCAGGACGGGCACGTGGGCGCCCGAGCCGCCGGCCCTGTCGTGAGGACGATCGTCAGCCTTCCCGACCGGAGATAATGAGTCCAACCAATATGATCGATGAGCCCATGAGGGGGACGCATGGCGCTGAATCTTCCTCAACTGCGGGCGTTCGTCGCGGTGGTGGAGGCCGGTGGGTTCGGCGCGGCAGCAACCGATCTTGGGCTGAGCCAGTCGGCGGTGTCGCATGCCGTCGCCTCGTTGGAGCGGATCCTCGCCGCCCCGTTGCTGGTGCGCACCGCACCCGTGCGCACCACGGCACTGGGAGAGAGCGTCCTGCCGCACGCCCGCCTGGCGCTCGCCGCGACGGAGGCGATCTGCGATACGGCGGCCGAGCACGAGCAGGCGACAGGAGGGACGGTGCGCCTCGCCTCGACTCCCACGGTCTGCCAAGGGCTGCTGCCCGCGCTGCTGCGTTACTGGTCCGAGCACGTGCCGGGCGTCTGCGTGCGGGTCTTCGGAGGCAGCAGCGCGGAGGCCGAGAGCTGGCTGGAGAACGGGACCGCGGACGCCGCCATCCTGGCCGATCCGCCCTCCCGCACCGGGGCGCTGCTGGCGACCGACCCGCTTCTCGCGCTGCTGCACGAGGACCACCCGCTCGCCCGCGAGGGCACCCTGCACGTGACGGATCTCGAGGACGACCCGCTGATCCTGTCGCCGAACGGCTGCGAACGCGACATACGAAAGATCTACCAAGCGGCCGGCGCCGGTTTTTCCCCCAGCCATCGCATCCGGGACCTCGGAACGCTCATCAGCATGGTCCAGGCCGGCATGGGCGTGTCGATCCTGCCGGGGATCGCGCGCCCTCTCGTCCCGGCCGACCTCGTCCTCGTCCCGATCGAGCCGCACCACAGCAGACGCCTCGTCCTGTGCGGACCGGACGAACGCCCCTGGTCACCCGCCGTGCGCGCACTCGTCGACTCCGTGGACCGGCTGACCCCGGCCGTGCTCAGTGGCGCATGACGTGCGGGGCGGAGGGACGCACGCCCATGACGCCATCTCCTGATCGCGTGAACAGCGGGGAAGAGGCGGCGTCGCGTGTCCGCCCCCCGCACCATGACCATGCCGACAACGTCGCCTCGTGGGACAACGCCGAGCCCGGTGACTTCTTGTAGGCGTTTGCCGCCTGGGTCGACGACGCGGGCGGCAAGTACCGGAGCGCCGGCCGTGACCTACCTGACAGCGGTGACCGGGGCTTCTTCGCCAGAGCTCCGAGCGCAGCCACCGTGTAGGAGAGGCGCACGGCGCCAACCCTGGGCCGTACCTGGGCCAACCCTTGCCGTACCTGGGCCGCGCAAGGTGGCCACCAGCGACGGAGGGCCACAGCGGGTGACCGCTCTCTCACCGGTCCCTCACCGCTCCCGCCTGGGGCTCCCTGGACGATCTGCCACACTGGACGCACCATGCCTGCACCCGGAGAACTCACTTTCGTCGCGCCGCGCGGGGCCAAGAAGCCCCCGCGGCACCTTGCCGATCTCAACCCTGTCGAGCGCCGTGAAGCGGTGGCTGCGATCGGGGAGAAGCCGTTTCGCGCCAAGCAGCTTTCGCAGCACTACTTCGCCCGCTACGCCCATGATCCGGCGCAGTGGACCGACATCCCGGCGGCGGCGCGCGAGAAGCTGGCGACGGAGCTGCTGCCGGACCTTATGAACGTCGTGCGGCACATCTCGTGCGACAACGACACCACCCGCAAGACCCTGTGGAAGCTGCACGACGGCACGCTCGTGGAGTCCGTGCTGATGCGCTACCCGGACCGGGTCACCATGTGCATCTCCTCGCAGGCCGGCTGCGGTATGAACTGCCCGTTCTGCGCCACGGGACAGGCCGGGCTGGACCGCAACCTCTCCACGGCCGAGATCGTGCACCAGATCGTGGACGGGATGCGCGCGCTGCGGGACGGTGAGGTTCCCGGTGGCCCGGCGCGGCTGTCCAACATCGTCTTCATGGGGATGGGCGAGCCGCTCGCCAACTACAAGCGGGTGGTCGGCGCCGTCCGGCGGCTGACCGACCCCGAGCCCGACGGGCTGGGGCTGTCCCAGCGCGGCATCACCGTGTCCACGGTCGGGCTGGTCCCGGCGATGCTGCGGTTCGCCGACGAGGGCTTCAAGTGCCGGCTCGCGGTGTCGCTGCACGCGCCGGACGACGAGCTGCGTGACACGCTCGTCCCGGTCAACACCCGCTGGAAGGTGCGCGAGGTCCTGGACGCGGCGTGGGAGTACGCCGAGAAGTCCGGCCGCCGGATCTCCATCGAGTACGCGCTGATCCGCGACATCAACGACCAGGCCTGGCGCGGTGACCTGCTCGGACGGCTGCTCAAGGGCAAGCGGGTCCATGTGAACCTCATTCCGCTGAACCCGACCCCCGGCTCGAAGTGGACCGCCTCGCGGCCCGAGGACGAGCGGGCGTTCGTCAAGGCGATCGAGGCGCACGGCGTGCCGGTGACCGTCCGGGACACCCGCGGCCAGGAGATCGACGGCGCCTGCGGGCAGCTCGCGGCCTCGGAACGCTGACCGCCCGCTGGTACTGTGTGATCGAACAAATGCACATTCCGACAGGGGAGCGCCACAGCGCTGAGAGTGCGGAAGCGTCGTAGAGCCACGGCGCCCGCAGACCCTTGAACCTCGCCCGGGTCATTCCGGGTAGGAAGTTCGGTAGTCACTCATGCTGTTGCGCCCTGCCCGGACCCGCCGGCCGTACGTCGTTGGACGTCGCGAGCCGTGGGCACCGGGCGGGGCCGCGTCTCTTCCTGGCCAGCCAGGAGGAAATCAGTGAGTACCACCAGAAGGATCACCGCGGCGGCGCTCGCGGCCGTGGTCGCGATGACCGCCCTCGCGGCGTGCGGCGGCGCGGACGAGGACGCCAAGACCGTCACCCTGGTCAGCCACGACTCGTTCAATGTCTCCAAGACGGTGCTGGCCGCCTTCGAGAAGGAGAGCGGCTACAAGGTCCGGGTGCTCAAGGGCGGGGACGCCGGGAAGGCCGTCAACCAGGCGATCCTGTCCAAGGACAATCCGCAGGGCGATGTGTTCTTCGGCATCGACAACACTTTGCTCTCGCGTGGCCTGAAGGAAGGCATCTTCAGCCCGTACAAGGCCAAGGGGCTGGCCGGTGTGCCGGCCGGCCTCCAGCTCGACAAGGGCAAGCACCGCGTCACGCCGCTCGACTACGGCGACATCTGCGTCAATTACGACCGCGCCTACTTCGCCCGGCACAAGATCGCGCCGCCACGGACCTTCGACGATCTGGTCAAGCCCGAGTACAAGGGGCTGCTGGTCACCGAGAACTCCGCGACCTCCTCGCCGGGGCTCGCCTTCCAGCTCGGGACCATCGCGAAGTACGGCACGGACGGTTGGCTCCGGTACTGGAAGAAGCTCAAGGCCAACGGCGTCGAGGTGGTCGACGGCTGGTACCAGGCGTACAACGAGCGCTTCTCGGGCTCCGCGGCGGGCAAGGCCAAGGGCGACCGGCCGCTGGTGGTCTCCTACGCCTCCAGCCCGCCGGCCGAGGTGCCGGGCAAGAAGCCGCAGCCGCGGCAGGCGCCGACCGGCGTCGCGACCGGCACCTGCTTCCGGCAGATCGAATTCGGTGGCCTGCTCAAGGGTGCCCGGAACGAGAAGGGCGGCAAGGCGCTGCTGGACTTCCTGCTGAGCCGGAAGTTCCAGGAGGACATGCCGCTGACGATGTTCGTCAACCCCGCGCTCAAGGACGCCAAGGAGCCGGCGCTGTTCACCAAGTACGGCGCGACGATCCCCAAGCCGGCGACGGTGCCCCCGGAGACCATCGCCGAGAACCGCGAACAGTGGATCAAGCAGTGGTCCTCGCTCGTTCTGAAGTAGCCCGCGCCCCGCGCACGAGGCCCGCACGGAGAACGGCGGTGCGGCTCGGCCTGATGGCCTTGCCGCTCGTCTTCTTCGCGCTGTTCTTCGCCTATCCGGTCGTGGCGATCGTCG
Organism: Streptomyces sp. NPDC048650; assembly: GCF_043199095.1. Lineage (NCBI taxonomy): Bacteria > Bacillati > Actinomycetota > Actinomycetes > Kitasatosporales > Streptomycetaceae > Streptomyces > Streptomyces sp. NPDC048650. The sequence goes on from NZ_JBICVM010000001.1 coordinate 1,216,359, forward strand.
GGCGGGGGCTCAAGGACGGCGGCCGGTGGCAGCTCGGCCGGATCGCCACGGTCCTGGGCGATCCCGATGTGCTCCATGTGCTGTGGTTCACCCTCTGGCAGGCGGCGGCCTCGACGGCGCTGACGCTGCTGATCGCGCTGCCCGGCGCGTATGTGTTCGCGCGGTTCGACTTCCCCGGCAAGCAGTTGCTGCGGGCGGTGGTGCTGGTGCCTTTCGTGCTGCCGACCGTCGTCGTCGGCTCGGCGTTCCTGGCGCTCGTCGGGCGGGGCGGACTGCTGGACGACCTGTGGGGCGTCCGCCTCGACACCTCGGTGTGGGCGATCCTGCTGGCCCATGTCTTCTTCAACTACGCCGTGGTCGTACGGACCGTCGGCGGCCTCTGGGGGCAGCTCGACCCCCGCCAGGAGGAGGCGGCGCGGGTGCTGGGCGCCGGCCGGTTCGCCGCCTGGCGGAAGGTGACGCTGCCCGCGCTCGGTCCGGCCGTCGCCGCCGCGGCGCTGATGGTCTTCCTCTTCACCTTCACCTCCTTCGGCATCGTGCAGATTCTGGGCGGCCCCACCTTCTCGACCCTGGAGGTCGAGATCTACCGGCAGACCGCGGACTTCCTGGACCTGCCGACGGCCGCCGTCCTCACGCTGCTCCAGTTCGCGGCCGTGCTGGGGCTGCTGGCGCTGCATGCCTGGACCGTGCGCCGTCGCGAATCCGCCCTGCGGCTCGTGGACGCCTCGACGACCGCCCGGCGACCGCGCGGCCGTGGACAGTGGGCGCTGCTGGGCGGGACGCTGGCCGTCATCGCCGTGCTGCTCGTCGTGCCCCTGCTGGTGCTCGCCGAGCGGTCCTTCGCCGGTCCGGACGGCTACGGAACGGGCTACTACGCATCGCTGGGCTCCGCCGCCTCCGCCGACAGCACCTTCGCGGTGGCCCCGCTCGAAGCGCTGGGCAACTCCCTCACCTGCGCCGTCGCGGCGACGTTGATCGCGCTGGTGGTCGGCGGGCTGGCGGCGGCGGCCCTGACGCGTCGGGGCGGCCGGCTCGTCCGCGGCTTCGACGCCCTCTTGATGCTGCCGCTCGGGGTGTCCGCCGTGACCGTCGGCTTCGGCTTTCTGATCACCCTCGACAAGCCGCCGCTGGACCTGCGGTCCTCGTGGTGGCTGGTCCCCCTGGCGCAGGCCCTGGTGGGTGTGCCGTTCGTGGTCCGGACGATGCTGCCCGTCCTGCGGGCGGTGGACGGACGACTCCGGGAGGCCGCGGCCGTCCTGGGTGCCTCGCCGTGGCGGGTCTGGCGCGAGGTCGATCTGCCGATGGTGCGGCGGGCGTTGCTCGTCGCCGCCGGCTTCGCCTTCGCCGTGTCGCTCGGCGAATTCGGTGCCACGGTCTTCCTCGCGCGGCCGGACCACCCGACTCTCCCGGTGGCCGTGGCACGGCTGCTGGGGCGTGCGGGGGAGACGAACTACGGGCAGGCGATGGCCCTGTCGACCATCTTGATGGTGGTGTGCGCCGCGGCCCTGCTGGTCCTGGAGCGTTTCCGCCCCCGGTCCCGTGCCGGCTCGGCCGGCGGCACCCCCATCGACCACTCCGGGGAGTTCTAGATGACGGCGCAGGACGGGACCACGCGGCAGCTGCTGCAACTGGGCGGTGTGACCGTCCGGTTCGACAGGGCCGGCGGGCGTCCCGCGCTCGACGCGGTGGATCTGGCGGTGGCCGCGCACGAGATCGTGTGTGTCCTGGGGCCGAGCGGCAGCGGCAAGTCCACGTTGCTCCGCGTCGTGGCGGGGCTTCAGCGGACCGATGCCGGACAGGTGCTGCTGGAGGGGCGCGATCAGGCCGGAGTGCCGACGCATCGCCGTGGCGTCGGGCTGATGTTCCAGGACCACCAGCTCTTCCCCCAGCGCGACGTCGCGGGGAACGTCGCCTTCGGGCTGCGGATGCGCGGCGCCTCGCGCGCCGACCGGGAGCGTACGGTGACCGAACTGCTGGACCTCGTCGGACTGCCGGGCGCGGAGCGGCGCGCCATCGCCGCACTGTCCGGCGGCGAGCAGCAGCGGGTCGCCCTGGCCCGGGCGCTCGCCCCGCGGCCTCGGCTGCTGATGCTGGACGAGCCGCTCGGCCAGCTCGACCGCGGTCTGCGAGAACGCCTGGTCGTCGAATTGCGCCGGCTCTTCGGGGAGTTGGGTACGACGGTGCTCGCCGTCACCCACGACCAGGGGGAGGCCTTCGCCCTGGCCGACCGGGTGGTGGTGATGCAGGACGGTCGGATCGCCCAGTCCGGCACGCCGCTGGAGGTCTGGCGGCGGCCGGCCACCGAGTTCGTCGCCCGCTTCCTCGGCTTCGACAATGTCGTCGAGGCGACGGTGCAGGGTGAGGCCGCCGTCACCCCGTGGGGCAAGGTGCCGGTTCCCGACGGCACTGCGGACGGGCCGTGCCGGCTGCTGGTGCGGCCCGCCGGAGTGCATCTGACGCCCGCCCCGGAGGGACTGCCCTGCACGGTCACCGCGCGGACGTTCCGCGGTACCCATGTCGCGCTGATGCTCCAGCCGTCCGGGGGGCCGCAGTTGGAGGCGGCCTGCGCGCTGCAGGACGCACCGGAGACCGGGGAACGGGTCGGCGTCGCGTTCGCCGCGCGGGACGTCGTCGTGCTGGATGCCGCGACGGAATGACCGCGCGCCCGCGCGCCGTAGGTCAGCAGCCGGTGCGCTGCCCGGTCAGGAGCCGGTGCGCTGCCCGGTCAGGGGCATGGCGGGCTGCTCGGCGGAACCGGCGCCGCCGGTGGCCGACGGGGGCCGCGGTGCGTCGCCGTCCGGTGCCGGGCGGTCGCCGGACGGACTCTCCTGCGGGCCGTGTGCGTCACCGGCCGTGTCCGGTACGGCCTCGGGATCCGGTGCGCCGCACCAAGCGACCGCGACGGCCCCGGCGACCGCCACCACGAAGCCGAGGACCGCGACCCAGGCGAAGCCCGTCCGGGAGGCATCCCCCAGCCACAGCACTCCCAGGATGCCGGGCACCACGGTCTCGCCCACCACCAGAGCCGCCGTCGCGCCGTTGACCGAGCCGATCTGCAGGGCGACGGTGTGCAGATACATGCCACCGATCCCCGCGACGAGAATCGCGTACAGAGCGGGATCGCCGAGCAGGGACGGCAGAGCGAGGGGATCGACGCCGTTCAGTACCCGCACACCGACGCCGAGCGCCCCGAAGCCCAGGCCGGAGAGCAGGCCGGCGAGGATCGCGGCACGGCCGCCCAGCAGCCGCACGATCAGTGTGCCGCCGCCGACGATCGCCAGGGACGCGGCCAGCAGCCACCAGTGTCCGGCGATCGGTGTGTCGCCGCCGCCTTCGGGGCCGGCCGCCGTGGCGAGCAACACCAGTGCCGAGCAGACCACCCCGATGGAGACCCATTCCGGCCGGGTGAGCCGGATGCCCAGGAGCTTGATGCTCAGCACTGCCGTGATCACGAGGTTGGCGCTGATCACCGTCTGGGAAAGGAAGAGCGGCAGCAGTCGGGCAGCCAGTGCGCCGAGTGCGAACCCCAGGAAGTCGAGCACCGTGCCGGTCATGAACTCCCAGGTCACGGCGGCCTTGGCGGTCGAGGACAGGCTGGGGCCGCCGTGCTGGGTGACGCCGGTGGTGGAGGCGGCAGCGGCCTCCCGCCGAGCGGACTTGCGCGAACCCACCGCCTGTAGGACCGAACCCGTGCCGTAGCAGGCCGATGCCGCTACGGCCGTCAGAAGGCCGATGATCACCAAGAGCTCCGTTCGCGCACTGCCTGCATTACCTTTTCATTACCCGGCTTGGCAGACGTGCATTTGGGTCCGGCAGTTGCCTCCGCCGGGCAATCGGATCTCCGCGCCACCCGGAGCGTCGCCACGACGGAGTGCCGGACCGCCTGGCCGGAGTGCCTGGCCGGACCGTCTGGCCGGAGTGGCACGCGACCTGTCGTGACCGGTCAGGAAGCCGCCTCGGCGGCCAGCCGGGCCAGTGCGTCGGGGACTTCGTCCACCGAGTCGACCAGGGCGATCCGCGCCGCCATCGCACGGTCGGCCGCAAGTGCCTGGAGCAGCGGCCAGGCGGGCAGCTTCGCCGTCCAGTGTGCGCGGTTCACCAGGACCATCGGGGTCGGCTCGCCCCGGGAGCCGTAGTAGTTCGGGGTCGCGTTGTCGAAGATCTCCTGCACCGTCCCGGCGGCGCCCGGGAGGTACACCACGCCCGCGTTGGAGCGGGCCAGCAGGCCGTCCTCGCGCACGGCGTTGACGAAGTACTTCGCGATGTGCGACGCGAAGGCGTTCGGCGGCTCGTGCCCGTAGAACCAGGTGGGGATGCCGACGGAGGAGTTGCCGCCGGGCCAGTTGCGGCGGACGTCCCAGGCGGCCCGCGCCCAGTCGGAGACGGACGGGGTGAAGTGCGGTGCCTCGGCGAGGAGTTCCAGTGCGGAGTCGAGCACGGTGTCCTCGAAGGGGGCGGCGTACGCCCCGAGGTTCGCGGCCTCCATCGCGCCGGGCCCGCCGCCCGTGGCGACCGTCAGGCCGTCGCGGGTGAGCCGGCGGCCGAGCCGGGCCGCGCCCGCGTAGTCCACGGTGCCGCGCTCCAGGGCGTGTCCGCCCATGATGCCGACCACCCGCGCACCGGCGAGATGTTCGTCCAGGGCGTCGGAGACGGCGTCGTCGTGGATGCTGCGCAGCATCGAGGCGAAGACGTCGCCGTCGGCCCGGGTCTCCTGGAACCAGTGGTACGTACGGGCGTCGGGGGTGGCTTCGTAGCCGTCCGCCAGTCCCTCGAAGAGCTCGTCCGGTGCGTACAGGATGCCGCGGTAGGGGTCGAACGGCAGGTCGGGTATGGGCGGGAAGACCAGGGCGCCGCCGGCCCGCACCTTGGCGGCGGCATCCGGTTCCATGGCGCAGCCGAGGAACACGGACTCGGTGGTGTCGGTACTGAGCAGCGCGAAGGTACGGTCCGTCAGGTCGACGGACTGGATGCGGTGTCCGGCCAGGGTGCCGCGGGAGGCGACGCGGTCGAACTCCGCGAGGGACTCGATTTCGCGGTCGCGGTCGCTGTCGCTGTCGTGGGTGTGGGCGTGGCGGGAGGCTGAAGGCTCTGAATTCGGCTGCACGCCCGCCATGTTAGGTCCGCAGTACGTCGACCAGCGGTCCGAGGTGACCGTCGTCCGCCGCCGCGTCGAGCGCGGCGCGCAGGGCGTCGTCGTAGGTCGGGCGGGCCTTGCGCTGCACGTCGCGGCCCTCGTCGGTGATCACGCTGTAGACGCCGCGGCGGTCCTTGGGGCACAGGTCCCGGCGGGTGAGTCCGGACGATTCGAGGCGCGAGGCCAGCCGGCTCACCGAACTCTGGTTGAGGCCGATGAGGTCGGCGAGCTCCTGCATGCGCAGTTCGCCGTCGTCCGCTTCGGCGAGGCGGGCCAGTGCGCGGTACTCCGAGAGCCCGATGCTGTGGTGTTGCTGGAGGGCCTTGGCCAACTCCTGTTCCACGCGCGTGTGCAGTGCGCCGAACCGGTCCCAGTGCTCCGCGTCCATCGTCTTCCGCTTTCTTCCGCCTCTTGCCGCTGGGCTCTTGACGTCAGCGTACATGCACCTGAAACTTATGTATGTGCATGCAAAAGATGTATGTGCAGGAAAGACGAGGGAGTGCTGTGCTGAAGAACGACGTGGTGCAGGCCGGCGGCAAGGCGATGGCCAAGACCAAGGCGCGGGCTCAGGGCGCGGGCGGGCTGCGGCGGATCGCCACCACACCGGACTGGTACGAGCCGTACCGGATCTCACAGGCGGTCATGGCGGGCGGCCTGATCCATGTCTCGGGGCAGGCGGGCATCGACGAGCTGGGGCGGACCGTCTCGGACGACTTCCTGACCCAGGGGCGACAGGCGTTCACCAATGTCGCGCGGGTCCTCGCCGAGGCGGGCTCCTCGCTCGCGGACGTGGTGAAGGTGGGAATCTTCGTGACGGACATGGCCGCCGACCTGGAGCACGTGATCACGTTGCGGGGCGAGTTCCTGTCCGAGCCCTATCCGGCCGACACGTTGCTGGAGGTGTCGTCACTGGCCCGGCCGGACTGGCGGATAGAGGTGGAAGCCACCGCGCTGGTCCGTTGACGGCCCCGGTGTCCGGCCGGTGGCGGGGCTGCCGCCGTCCCCGGTCGGTGGTGCCGGGCCGGCGCCGCGACCAAGGGGGACGCGCCACCCCCGGCGCGCAGGTCAGGGCAGCAGGGGAAGCGTGGCCATTTCCGCGACGGCCCAGGTCAACGGGCCCAGCACGATCACCAGGGCCAGGGCGCGCAGGGCCGCGGCGCGCCGCAGGACCGACCTGGGTGCGCCGAGGCGGCGCAGGGCGGCAGAGGTGTGGGCGCGGGCGGAGCGGGATTCGAGCGCGGCGGCGAGCGCGCTGGCGGTGACACAGGCGAGCACGACGGCCGCGCCGATGACGGTCAGCGGTCCGAAGGGACGGGAGGAGGAGGCGTCGTACACCTTCACCGCCGCGTACGTGCCCGACGCGACCGCGCACAGCACGCCGAGCGGACGGCCGAGGCGGCGGGACTCCCGCTGGAGGACGCGACCGGAGAGCAGCCGCAGGGCGCCGGGACGTCCCGCGCACAGCAGACGGCCGCACAGATGCACCAGACCGGGCCCGGCCAGGACGAGTCCCAGGACGGACAGCGCCCAGCCGCCCAGCACCCCCGGAGGGCTGCCGATGATCCGGTCCGAGAACGTCATCGGGCGGCCCTGGGAGCCGGCGCCACGGCTCGCGTACGCCTCGATGGCCACGCCCGCCGCCGTCACCGCCATGCCCCAGGGCAGACCGGACGGACCGGCGGCTTTGACGGCGGGCTCGGCCTCCGCCTGGGGGACGGCGCTGTCGCTGCGAGGGCGCAGCGCGACGGCGGTCGCGGCGACGGCGGTCAGCGGGACGGCGGACAGCAGCATCAGCGCGCCGACGAAGGGGACCGGATGCCCCGCGCCCAGCACGGCGGAGTCGATGCCGAGGGCGCCGCCCGTCGGGGACGTCGAACCGCCGATGTCGCCGCGCAGCCGGAGGAAGACGAGCAGGGCGAGGAGGGTGCCGAGGAGACAGGACAGTGCGGTGGACGCCGCGGCGAGCAGCGTGATGCGGAGGGGGCCGAGGCCCGCTGCGGCCATGCCCCGGTGGAGGCGGGCCGCAGGGTCCGTGCGGGCCACCGACGCGGCGAGCTGAGCGGTGGCGGCGAGCGGGGCGGCGCACCACAGCAGGCGTACCAGCGATTCACCGGCCGCGGTCGGGTGGCCGGCGGCGTGGCCGAGGGTGGAGAGCAGCAGGAAGCCGGTGCCGGCCGCCGCCGAGGCGACGAAGAGGCGGCGCAGCAGGACGAGGGGGTGGGAGCCGCGGGTTAGACGGAGAGCGAGCACGCTGCCCTGCTTTCCGCCTCGGGGGTGCCGCCGGTCGCGGCCGAGGCGTTGGTACGGCGGCCGTCGAGGAGGGCGATGCTCCGGTCGGCGAGGGCCGCGACGTCGGAGTCGTGGGTCGCCAGGACCACGGTGATCCGGTGCGAGCGGGCCGCGGCGGTGAGGGTGCGCAGCACCTGGATGCCGTCGGCCTGGTCCAGCGGGGCGGTGGGTTCGTCGGCGAAGAGCACCTGCGGGGTGGCGGCCAGGGCGCGGGCGATGGCGACGCGCTGGCGCTGCGACTGGTCGAGCCGCCCGGGACGACGGCGGGCGCACATGCCGACGTCGAGACGGTCGAGCCACTCCATGGCGGTGTGCCGGGCGGCACGGTTGCCGGTGCCGCGGAGCAGGAGCGGGAGGGCGGTGTTCTCCCAGGCGGTCAGTTCGGGAACGAGCTGGGGCTGGGTGTCGATCCAGCCGAACCGGTCCAGGCGCAGGCGTTCGCGGCTGGGGGAGGAGAGGGTGTGTACGGGGGCGCTGTTGAACCAGATTTCGCCCTCGGCCGGTGCGAGTTGGCCGGAGAGGCATGTGAGGAGAGTGGTCTTGCCGCTGCCGCGCGGGCCGGTGACGGCGAGGATCTCGCCCTCTCGGACGCCGAGGGAGACGCCGGTGAGGGCCGAGGTGCTGCCGTACGTGTGGTGCAGGCCGCGGGCCCAGAGAACGTCGTTGTCAGGCGGGGCCACCATCTGCGCACCTCTTGCTTGTCGCGTCCGTTCGTTCCCCCAACCGGGTGAACGACCATGGAGGGTATCGGTCACTGGCACGGTAAGTACTGGTGACCCCCGGTATTCGGCGCTCGGCACTGAGAACGGCTCAGATTCACCCGTATAGCTGAAAATGAGTGAATCTGAGCCGTTGATATTCAGTTGTGCTCTACCGCATCAGGGGGTGATGTGGTGATCGGAGAGTGGTCCGGGCGCGGTGATCAAGGTGCGGTGATCAAGGCGTGGTCCGGACGTGGTGATCAGAGCTTGGTCCAGGCCTCGGTGAGGACGCCGCGCAGGATCTGCTCGATCTCGTCGAAGACCGTCTGGTCGGCGATCAGCGGCGGGGCGAGCTGGATGACCGGGTCGCCACGGTCGTCGGCGCGGCAGTAGAGGCCGGCGTCGTACAGCGCCTTGGAGAGGAAGCCGTACAGAACGCGCTCGGTCTCCTCGTCGTTGAAGGACTCCTTGGTGACCTTGTCCTTGACGAGCTCGATGCCGTAGAAGAAGCCGTTGCCGCGGACGTCGCCGACGATCGGCAGGTCGTGCAGCTTCTCCAGGGTGCTCTTGAAGGCGCCCTCGTTCTCGAGGACGTGCTTGTTGAGACCCTCGCGCTCGAAGATGTCGAGGTTGGCGACACCGACGGCCGCGGAGACCGGGTGGCCACCGAAGGTGTAGCCGTGCAGGAAGGTGTTGTCACCCTTGTAGAACGGCTCGGACAGGCGGTCGGAGATGATGCAGGCGCCTATCGGGGAGTAGCCCGAGGTCATGCCCTTGGCGCAGGTGATCATGTCCGGGACGTAGCCGAACTTGTCGCAGGCGAAGGTCGTGCCCAGGCGGCCGAAGGCGCAGATGACCTCGTCGGAGACGAGCAGCACGTCGTACTGGTCACAGATCTCGCGGACCCGCTGGAAGTAGCCGGGCGGCGGCGGGAAGCAGCCACCGGCGTTCTGCACCGGCTCGAGGAAGACCGCGGCCACGGTCTCGGGGCCCTCGAAGAGGATCTGCTGCTCGATCTGGTCGGCGGCCCAGCGGCCGAAGGCCTCGGGGTCGTCGCCGTGGATCGGGGCGCGGTAGATGTTGGTGTTCGGCACCTTGTGCGCGCCGGGGACCAGCGGCTCGAAGGGTGCCTTCAGGCCGGGCAGACCGGTGATCGACAGGGCGCCCTGCGGGGTGCCGTGGTAGGCCACCGCGCGGGAAATCACCTTGTGCTTCATCGGCTTGCCGACGAGCTTGAAGTACTGCTTGGCCAGCTTCCAGGCGGTCTCGACGGCCTCGCCGCCACCGGTGGTGAAGAAGACCTTGTTCAGGTCACCGGGGGCCTCGTTGGCCAGGCGCTCGGCGAGCTCCACGGCCTTGGGGTGGGCGTAGGACCACACAGGGAAGAAGGCCAGCTCCTGCGCCTGCTTGAAGGCGGTCTCGGCGAGCTCGACCCGGCCGTGGCCGGCGTTGACCACAAAGAGGCCGGCGAGGCCGTCGATGTAGCGCTTGCCCTTGTCGTCGTAGATGTTGGTGCCCTCGCCGCGCACGATCGTGGGCACGGGGGCATTCTCGTACGACGACATGCGGGTGAAGTGCATCCACAGGTGGTCGTATGCCGTCTTGGAGAGGTCGCCGCTCATTGCTATCTCGTTCCCCAGGTGTAGGTCTGCTTCCGGAGCTTGAGGTACACGAAGCTCTCGGTGGTCCGAACGCCGGGAAGCGTGCGGATCCGCTTGTTGATCATTTCCAGCAGGTGGTCGTCGTCCTCGCAGACGATCTCGATGAGGAGATCGAAGGAGCCTGCGGTCATGACGACGTACTCGACTTCTTCCATGGTCGTCAGAGCGTCGGCCACGGGATCGAGGTCACCCTCGACGTTGATGCCGACCATTGCCTGTCGACGGAAACCGACCGTGAGGGGGTCGGTGACCGCGACGATCTGCATCACGCCTTGGTCGAGCAGTTTCTGTACGCGCTGTCGCACAGCCGCCTCGGACAGGCCGACGGCCTTACCGATCGCGGCGTACGGACGGCGCCCGTCCTCCTGGAGCTGCTCGATGATCGCCAGGGAGACGGAGTCGATCGACGGAGTGCCGTTTCTGTCACGAGTGGCCACGTCCCTCACTGTGCACGAGCCTCGTCCGTCACGCAACCCCAAACCGATGAAATCAGTTGTGTCGCGATCGAAATTACACTGATTTCGTTGTTAGGGGGTGGCGGGTGTGTTGAAAACGTCGGCTTCATGGCTAGGGTGGACCCAAACCACCGGACATCTGACTGAAGGGGGCGCACAGTGACCACCGCACTGCGTCGTCTGCGCAATTACATCGACGGGGAGTTCCGGGACGCCGCCGACGGCCGGACCACGGAGGTGGTCAACCCGGCGACGGGTGAGGCATATGCCACCGCCCCTCTGTCGGCCGCCGCCGACGTGGACGCGGCCATGGCCGCCGCCGAGGCCGCCTTCCCCGCCTGGCGTGACCTGATCCCGGCCGAGCGCCAGAAGGTACTGCTCAAGATCGCCGACCGCTTCGAGGAGCGCGCGGAAGAGCTGATCGCCGCCGAGTCCGAGAACTGCGGCAAGCCGATCGGCCTCGTACGTTCCGAGGAAATCCCGCCGATGGTGGACCAGATCCGCTTCTTCGCGGGTGCCGCCCGGATGCTGGAGGGCCGCTCGGCCGGCGAGTACATGGAGGGCTTCACCTCCATCATCCGCCGCGAGCCGGTCGGCGTCTGCGCGCAGGTCGCGCCGTGGAACTACCCGATGATGATGGCCGTGTGGAAGTTCGCCCCGGCGCTCGCCGCGGGCAACACCGTCGTCATCAAGCCGTCCGACACCACCCCCGCCTCCACGGTCCTGATCGCCGACATCATCGGCAGCGTGCTGGACGAGCTGGGGCACTCCCGCGGCGTCTTCAACGTCATCTGCGGCGACCGTGAGACCGGCCGCCTGATGGTCGAGCACAAGGTCCCGGCGATGGCCTCCATCACCGGTTCCGTGCGCGCCGGTATGCAGGTCGCGGAGTCCGCCTCCAAGGACCTCAAGCGGGTCCACCTGGAGCTGGGCGGCAAGGCCCCGGTCGTCGTCTTCGAGGACACCGACATCGCCAAGGCCGTCGAGGACATCTCCGTCGCCGGGTACTTCAACGCCGGCCAGGACTGTACGGCCGCGACCCGCGTGCTCGTCCAGGAGTCCATCCACGACGAGTTCGTCGCGGCGCTGGCCAAGGCCGCCTCCGAGACCAAGACGGGTGCGGTCGACGACGAGGACGTGCTCTTCGGCCCGCTGAACAACGCCAACCAGCTCAAGCAGGTCAAGGGCTTCATCGAGCGGCTGCCCGCGCACGCCAAGATCGAGGCGGGCGGCGAGCAGGTCGGCGACAAGGGCTACTTCTTCGCCCCGACCGTCATCTCGGGCCTCACGCAGGACGACGAGATCGTCCAGCAGGAGGTCTTCGGCCCGGTCATCACCGTCCAGTCCTTCTCCGACGAGAAGCAGGCGGTCCAGTGGGCCAACGGCGTCGAGTACGCGCTCGCGTCCTCGGTGTGGACCAAGGACCACGCCCGCGCCATGCGGATGTCCAAGACCCTCGACTTCGGCTGCGTGTGGATCAACACCCACATCCCGCTGGTCGCCGAGATGCCGCACGGCGGCTTCAAGAAGTCCGGTTACGGCAAGGACCTTTCGACCTACGGCTTCGACGACTACACCCGCATCAAGCACGTGATGACCTCGCTGGACGGCTGAGCCGCCGGCGGACCCGGGGGGTCCCCACCGTCGAGCGGCACGGAACGCTCGACACACCGTCGCGGGCGGAGGCCCGGCAACTGACGCTCTGTCTCTTGCCGCCTCCGCCCGCGGCACGTGAGAGTGCTCGCCATGGCTGATCTTTCGCGGCGTGGGCTGCTCCGGGGTATGGGCGGAATCGGAGTGACGGGGGCCCTGGCCGCCGCCACCGGCTGCGGGGTCCCGCCCGCGTACGTCGAGGCGGCGGACCGCAGGAGTGCCGACCGCTCGGCGCGGGAGCACAAGGTCGTCTTCGCCAACTGGCCGCTGTACATCGATGTCGACGATCACGACAAGCAGCGGCGGCCCACCCTGGAAGCCTTCCGGCGCCGCACCGGGATCTCCGTCACCTACACCGAGGAGATCAACGACAACGACGAGTTCTTCGGGAAGATCAGCCCCGCGCTGATGAACCACCAGAGCACCGGCCGCGACCTGATCGTCATCAGCGACTGGATGTGCGCCCGGTTCGTCCGGCTGGGCTGGGTCCAGGAGATGGACCGGGCCGCTCAGCCGCACGTCGCCGAGAATCTCGACCCGCTGCTGCGTACCCCGCACTTCGACCCGGGCCGCAAGCACTCCGTCCCCTGGCAGTCCGGTATCACCGGCATCGCCTACAACCGCAAGAAGCTCGGCCGGGAGATCAAGCACACCGCCGACCTGTGGCGGGACGATCTGCGGGGTCGGGTCACCCTGCTGTCCGGCCTGGACGAGTCGTTCGCCATGCTCCTGCAGGGCGACGGCGTCGACATCACCCGCTGGACCGCCGACGACTTCCACCGGATGATCGACCGGATACGCCGCCTGGTCTCCCGGGGCCACATCCGGCGCTTCACCGGCAACGACTACATCAAGGACCTCGACTCCGGGGACGTCCTCGCCGCACAGGCCTACTCCGGCGACGTGATCCAGCTCCAGGCGGACAACCCGGACATCGAGTTCGTCGTGCCGCAGGAGGGCGCCGAGCTGTGGGCGGAGAGCCTGATGATCCCCAATCTCGCCGACCACAAGCGCAACGCCGAGCGGCTGATCGACCACTACTACCGGCCGGAGGTCGCCGCCGACCTCGCCGCCTGGGTGAACTACGTCTGCCCCGTGCCCGCCGCGCGCGACGTCCTCGCCGCCTCCAAGGACAAGGAACGTGCCGCACTCGCCGAGGACCCGCTGATCTTCCCGGACGCCGCCATGCGCAAGCGGCTGGCCATCGCCCGCGACATCACCTCCGGGGAACGGACCGAATTCGCCAAGGAGTGGAACGCGATCGTGGGGCTGTGAGTCCGGCCCCTTCGAGGCGCGGAGGCGGGGAGCGGGGCATGCCGGGCCGGTGCGCCCCGGCGTGATGGTGTCCCAACTGCCGTGCGGGGAACGCGCTCGACGCCTCGGGCGCGGTGGGCGCCGGCTCCGCGGCGGGTGGGAGCCCGCCCTCCGGGAGGTGACGCGCGACCCGTATCCCCGCTCGGTGGGCCCGCCCCGGCGATCGTATGCTCCGCACATGAGGCGCATGGCGGGTGACGGATGAGGGCCACGGTCAGCCGCTGGGAGGCGGGGATCTGCCGGTCGCGGGTGCTGCGCGAGCCGGACGCGGCGCGGCTGGAGGCCGCGCTGGCCGAACTGGACGGCGAGGTCTGCACGGAGCTCTCCGTCGAGCGCTGGGAGGAGGGCGGCGGCGCTTTGACGGTCAGCGGCGGGCCCGGGGTCTTCCTGGTGACCGTCGAACGTGAGGACGGCACCCTGATCCAGCTGTGCCGCGCGCGGGCGACGGGCGACGAGGGCGGGCCGGTGCGTCCGGTGCGGGCGAAGGATCTGGGCGCGCGGTGCCTGGCCGGCGAGCTGAACGGCCCGCCGGAGGAGCCGCTTTGGCTGGTGTGCGGCGGGCAGGGGGCGTACTACCCCGTGGCGGAGCTGGTCGACGGTGCGGCCGCGCGCGGAGCCCTGCGGGCCTTCCTCGCGGGCTTTCCCGGCGGGCTCGCGGCGCCGTGGCGGGTGGCGTGAGCCGCCGCGCCGACCGGCGGCGCGGCGGAACCGCCGGGCGACGGCGGGCGGCACGGCCCCGCGGGTGCGCCGACCGTCCGGCCCTGCGCGCCGCCGCCCGGCGATGCGGCTGGGGCCCGTCGTTTGGATCAGGTCGGATCCGAACGACACACAGGCCCTAGCCGCGCCACGCGGTCGTGTACGCGTCGATCTCCGCCGTCAGCCGGTCCTTGGCGCCCTGGTCCATGAAGGAGGCCGTGACGGCGTTCTTGGCGAGGCCGGCGACTCCGTGGACGTCCAGGCCCAACAGGCGGGCGGCGACGCCGTATTCGGTGTTGAGGTCCGTGCCGAACATCGGCGGGTCGTCGCTGTTCACGGTGACCAGGACGCCCGCGTCCACCATCTCCTTGATCGGGTGCTCGTCCAGGGTGCGCACCGCGCGGGTGGCGATGTTGGAGGTGGGGCAGACCTCCAGGGGGATGCGGTGCTCCGCGAGATGGGCCAGCAGTTCAGGGTCCTGGGGGGCGCTGGTGCCGTGGCCGATGCGCTCGGCGCGGAGGTCCCGGAGGGCGTCCCAGATGGTGCCGGGCCCCGTCGTCTCGCCGGCGTGCGGTACGGAGTGCAGGCCGGCCGCGATGGCGCGGTCGAAGTACGGCTTGAACTGCGGGCGCGGCACGCCGATCTCCGGGCCGCCCAGGCCGAACGAGACCAGCCCCTCGGGCTGCAGTTCGCAGGCGATCCGGGCGGTCTCCGCCGCGGCCTCCAGCCCCGCCTCACCGGGGATGTCGAAGCACCAGCGCAGCACCACGCCCAGCTCGGACTCCGCGGCCTTGCGGGCGTCCTCGATGGCCTCGACGAAGGCGGCGTCGGGGATGCCGCGGCTGGTCGAGCTGTACGGCGTGAGGGTCAGCTCGGCGTAGCGGATCTGCTGCCGGGCCATGTCCCGGGCGACCTCGTAGGTCAGCAGCCGGACGTCCTCGGCGTTGCGGATCAGGTCCACGACGGAGAGGTAGACCTCGATGAAGTGCGCGAAGTCGCGGAAGGTGAAGTAGTCGACGAGCGCTTCGGGGTCGGTGGGGACGGCGGAGTCCGGGTGCCGGGCGGCCAGTTGCGACACGATCCGCGGCGAGGCCGATCCGACGTGGTGGACGTGCAGCTCCGCCTTGGGCAGGCCCGCGATGAATGCATCGAGAACGGACAACGGATCCTCCTGGACGAGTGGGCGGCGGCTGTGCGGAACGGCCTGGTCATCGTATGCACGGCCGGGGCGGGGCGGGGAGCGGGTCCTAACATGGCCGGGGAGACGTGGGGGAGGAGAGCGCGATGGGCGGCGGGCGGCGACCACGGGACGGGGTGGGTGTGCAGGCGCCGTATCCCGTCCCGCCGCCACCCCCCGCGCCCAATTCGGCCAACCGTCCGCACTACCTCACCCACCCCGCCTACAGCAGCGGCCCCCCGGGCCGCCCGGGGCATCCCGCGCCCCGGGCCCCGCTCGCGCACCCGGCCTGGCTGCCCGCCCGGCCCGCCAACGGCTTCGGCACCGCCGCCCTGGTCGTCGGCATCGCCGGCGCGCTGCTCGGTGTGAGCGTCGTCCCCGGCTTCCTCCTGGGCGGCCTCGCGATCGCCTTGGGGACCGTCGGCCGGGCCCGGCAGGGCCGGGGCGAGGCGACGAACGGCAGGGCGGCCGTGGCCGGGATCGTCCTGGGCGGGGTCGCGCTGCTGATCAGCGCCCTGATGGCCGCCCTCCTCGCGAGCGCGCGCTGACCCGCACGGCGCGGGCCGCTGCCGGCTCCCCCCCGCCCCGCCATCCGCTACGCCTGCGCCCGGCCCTCCCCGGCCAGCCGCTGCCGCGCCTCCATCAGGGCGAAGCCCAGCAGATTCAGCCCCCGCCACCGGTCCGGGGCCTCGGCGCGCTCGTCGTCGGCGGCCAGGCCGATGCCCCAGATCCGGTCCATCGGGCTGGCCTCGACCAGCACCCGGGAGCGCGTACCGAGCAGGAAGTCGCGCAGCGCGGCGTCCTGGCCGAATTTGTGCAGGCTGCCCTCGACCACGAGGTCGAAGCGGTGCCGCTGCCAGACGGTGTCGTCGAAACCGCGGACCCGGCGGCCGATGTCCTTGGCCTGCTTGGGGTGGGACGCGGCTGTCGCCTGCCGCTCCGCTTCCGCGTCGCCGAACAGGCGGGCCTTGCCGGCCATCATCCAGTGCTCCGCGGTGGCGTAGGTGACGCCGTCGACCGTGAAGGGGGCGGGCCACCACTGGCTGAAACAGCTCGCCCCGAGGCGGCCGTCGCGCTGTGGACGATGGCCCCAGAAAAGGAGGTATTTGACGCGCTTGCCGGTGGCGGTCACCGCGCGGAGTTCGTCGACCGAGCGAGGGCCGTCGGCGGCCTGCCGCGCCGTACCGGGCGTGTCGGTCCTCGTGGTGTCGTGCATCATGCCGGGATTCTGTCAGCGGGCACCGACAACGTGTCGGGGGCCCGGCAACGAAAAACGCAGAATTCGTCGCGTAACCAAAAGGCAACAACGGAATCACTTGTTGAGGGCCTATTCCTCTGTCAAGATCGGCCATCGATTCCGGAAATAGCTACGCCTGGCTGTGCCGCTGAGCGGCCCCGGCGCCCGGCGGAGGAGAGCACCATGGATCACCGTTTCGATGTCACCGAGCGATTCGCCGAAGGCGCCCAATTCATCGCGGGCAGTCTCCGCAGCGGCACATCGGGCCGCACCCAGGCGGTGGTGGACCCGGCAACCGGCAAGCCGGTGTACTCCTACGAACTCGCAGGTACGGCCGATGTGGACGCGGCCGTCGAGGCGGCCGGGCGGGCGTTCACCGAATGGGGCGGCGCCACCCCGGGCGAGCGATCCGACGCCCTGCACCGCTTCGCTGCGGCGCTCGCCGAGGACGCCGCGGATCTCGCCTTCGCCGAATCGCTGAACTGTGGAAAACCGATCAAGCTGAGCAACGAGTTCGACGTGCCGGGCTCGGTGGACAATGCCGCGTTCTTCGCCGGTGCCGCGCGCCATCTGGAGGGCAAGGCGGCCGGCGAATACAGCGCCGATCACACCTCCGTGATCCGCCGGGAGCCCATCGGTGTCGTCGGCTCCATCGCGCCCTGGAACTACCCGCTCCAGATGGCCGCCTGGAAGGTGCTGCCGGCCATCGCCGCGGGCAACACCATCGTGCTGAAGCCCGCCGAGATCACGCCGCTCACCTCGCTGCTGTTCGCGCAGGCCGCGCAGCGCGCCGGACTGCCCGACGGCGTGATCAACATCGTCTCCGGCGCGGGCCGGGACGCCGGCGAGCGCCTGGTGGGCCACCCGGGCGTCGCCATGACCTCCTTCACCGGCTCGACCGGCGTCGGCAAGCGCGTCGCCGAGATCGCCACCGGGACGGTCAAGCGGCTCCACCTCGAACTCGGCGGCAAGGCGCCGTTCGTGGTGTTCGACGACGCGGACCTGGAGGCCGCCGTCCACGGCGCGGTCGCCGGGTCGCTGATCAACACCGGCCAGGACTGCACCGCCGCCACCCGCGCCTACGTCCAGCGCCCGCTCTACGACGCGTTCGTCAGCGGCGTCGCCGACCTGATGGCGACCGTACGGCTCGGCGACCCCTTCGACCCGGCGACCGACCTGGGCCCGCTGATCTCGCACGCCCAGCGCGACCGGGTGGCCGGCTTCGTCGACCGGGCGCGCGCGTACGCCACCGTTGTCACCGGCGGCGAGGCGCCCCAGGGGGAGCTGGCCGAGGGCGCGTACTACCGGCCCACGCTGATCGCCGGCGCCGCGCAGGACAGCGAGATCGTGCAGTCCGAGATCTTCGGCCCGGTGCTCGTCGTGCTGCCCTTCGACAGCGACGACGAGGGCATCGCACTGGCCAACGACACCCCCTACGGGCTGGCCGCCTCCGCCTGGAGCCGGGACGTCTACCGCACCGGCCGCGCCACCCGCGAGATCAACGCGGGCTGCGTCTGGGTCAACGACCACATCCCGATCATCAGCGAGATGCCGCACGGCGGCGCCAAGGCGTCCGGCTTCGGCAAGGACATGTCGGCCTACTCCTTCGAGGAGTACACGCAGGTCAAGCACGTCATGTACGACAACACCGCGGTCGCCAGGAAGGACTGGCACCGCACGGTCTTCGGGGACCGCGGCTAGGTCCTCCCCTGGGTGCCCCGCCGTGTCCGGCGGGGCACCCCCCGCGGCACCGTCACCGCCGGCCGAGCGCCGGGCACACCCCTGAAAGGGCACCGCGCATGGAACACCACGAGCAGCCCGAACCCCTCTCCACGGCCGAGCTGGCCGCCATGCGCCGCAGCCTGACCCATGGCCGTCTCGCCATGACCCGCCGCTCCCTGCTGCGGGCGAGCGGCGCGGTGGCGGCCGCGGCGGGCGGCCTGGGGGCGCTGTCGGGCTGCGGCATCCCGCCCGCCGGCCGTACGGACGCCGGCCGCAGCTCCGACCACTCGGCGGCGGAGAAGCGGCTCACCTTCTCCAACTGGACCGAGTACATGGACGTCAGCGACGACGGCAAGCACCGGCCGACGCTGGAGACGTTCACCCGGCGCACCGGCATATCCGTGAAGTACACCGAGGACATCAACGACAACGACGAGTTCTTCGGCAAGATCCAGGCGCAGCTGGCCAACGGCCAGGACACCGGCCGCGATCTGATCGTGCTCACCGACTGGATGTGCGCCCGGATGATCTCCCTGGGCTGGATACAGAGCCTGGACACGGCCAACCTGCCGCACGCCTACGCCAACCTCTCGGCGCAGTACCGCGACCCCGCCTGGGACCCCGGACGCGCGCACTCCTACGTCTGGCAGGGCATCCCGGCGATCATCGCGTACAACAAGAAGGCCACCGGCGGAAAGAAGGTCGACTCCGTCACCCAGCTGCTGGAGGACCCCGCCCTCAAGGGACGGGTCGGCTTCCTCTCCGAGATGCGCGACAGCATCGGCCTGACCCTGCTGGACATGGGCAAGCGGCCCGAGGACGTCACCGCCGACGACTACGACGCGGCCGTCGCCCGGCTCCAGAAGGGCGTCGACAGCAAGCAGATCCGCCGCTTCACGGGCAACGACTACACCAACGACCTGGACAAGGGCGACCTCGCCGCCTGCGTCGCCTGGGCCGGGGACGTCGTCCAGCTGCAGAACGACAACCCCGACATCGCCTACGCGATCCCCAAGTCCGGCTACATGACGTCCACCGACAACCTGATGGTGCCCAACAAGGCCCGCCACAAGAAGAACGCCGAACGGCTCATCGACTACTTCTACGAGCCGAAGGCGGCCGCCCGGCTCGCGGCCTACATCAACTACGCCTGCCCGGTGGACGGCGTGCGCGAGGAACTCGCCAAGCTCGACAAGGCGGCCGCGGACAATCCGCTGATCCTGCCGGACAAGGAGATGGCCGCCCGGTCCCATTCCTTCCGGGCCCTGACCGCCAAGGAGAACAAGGAGTTCGCCCAGAAGTTCTCCGACCTCACCGGCGCCTGAGCCGCACGCTGCCGCAAGGCCCGTCCGAGCCGCTTTGACCCACGACACACGGGACGACCGACATGACCAAGACCGCGACACCCCAGAGCAGCGGCGGTGACGTCCGCCTCCACGGGATCAGCAAAACCTACGGCTCCTTCACCGCCGTCCACCCGCTCGACCTCACCGTCCCCGCGGGCTCCTTCTTCGCGCTGCTGGGCGCCTCGGGCTGCGGCAAGACCACGACCCTGCGGATGATCGCCGGGCTGGAGGATCCCACCACCGGGACCGTCGAGCTCTCCGGCCAGGACGTCACCGTACTGCCGCCGTACAAGCGCCAGGTCAACACCGTCTTCCAGAACTACGCGCTCTTCCCGCACCTGGACGTCTACGACAACGTCGCCTTCGGACTGCGCCGCCGCGGCATCAAGTCCGTCAAGAAGCAGGTCGAGGAGATGCTCGACCTCGTCCAGCTCGGCCCGATGGCCCGCCGCAAACCGCAGCAGCTCTCCGGCGGCCAGCAGCAGCGCGTCGCCGTCGCCCGCGCCCTGATCAACCACCCCCAGGTCCTGCTCCTGGACGAGCCGCTGGGCGCCCTCGACCTCAAGCTGCGCCGCCAGATGCAGCTGGAGCTCAAGCGGATCCAGACCGAGGTCGGCATCACCTTCGTGCACGTCACCCACGACCAGGAGGAGGCCATGACGATGGCCGACACCGTGGCCGTGATGAACGGCGGCCGGGTCGAGCAGCTCGGCGCCCCCGCCGACCTCTACGAGAACCCCCACACCACCTTCGTCGCCAACTTCCTGGGCACCTCCAACCTCATCGAGGCCGAGGTCGTCGAGGCCGGTGGCAGCGACCTCGTGGTCAAGACCGCCGACGCCACGCTGCGGCTGCCCGCCGCCCGGTGCAGCACCACCGCCCGCAGCGGCGACAAGGTGCTGGCCGGCGTCCGCCCGGAGAAAATGGCCCTGGCGCACGCCGACGACGCCGGCTCCCTCGCCGACGGCCACAACCGGCTGCTCGGGCGCATCAAGGACGCCAGCTTCATCGGCGTCTCCACCCAGTACGTCATCGAGTCGCCGGGCCTGGGCGAACTCGCCGTCTACGAGCAGAACATCGAGCGCGACACCCGGCTCATACCGGGCGCCGAGGTGATCGTGCACTGGAACCCGACACACACCTTCGGGCTGGACGCCACCCAGGACATCGCCGCCGGAGCGGACCTCGACGAGGAGGCCGCATGAGCACCACAGCGGCCCCCGCGCCGCCGGAGAAGACCGCCGCCGAGCCACCCGAGATCCGCAGGGCCCCCACCCGCAAGCGGCTGGTCCCCTACTGGCTGCTGCTGCCCGGCATCCTGTGGCTGCTCGTCTTCTTCGCCGCACCGCTCGTCTACCAGGCGTCGACGTCGGTCCAGACCGGCTCCCTCGAAGAGGGCTTCAAGGTCACCTGGCACTTCGCCACCTACTGGGACGCACTCGGCGAGTACTGGCCGCAGTTCGTCCGCTCCGTGGGCTACGCCGCCGTCGCCACCGTGCTCTGCCTGACACTGGGCTACCCGCTCGCCTACCTGATCGCCTTCAAGGCCGGGCGCTGGCGCAACGTCGTGATGATCCTGGTCATCGCGCCGTTCTTCACCAGCTTCCTGATCCGCACGCTGGCCTGGAAGACGATCCTGGCGGACGGCGGGCCGGTCGTCGGAGTCCTCAACTCGCTGCACATCCTGGACGCCACCAGCGCCCTGGGCATCACCGAGGGGCACCGGGTGCTGGCCACCCCGCTCGCCGTGGTCTGCGGACTGACCTACAACTTCCTGCCGTTCATGGTGCTGCCGCTCTACACCTCGCTGGAGCGCATCGACCCCCGCCTCCACGAGGCCGCCGGCGACCTCTACGCCCGACCGTCCACGACCTTCCGCCGGGTGACCTTCCCGCTGTCCATGCCGGGCGTCGTCGCCGGCACGCTGCTCACCTTCATCCCGGCCGCCGGCGACTACATCAACGCCGAACTGCTGGGCTCCACCGACCAGAAGATGATCGGCAACGTCATCCAGTCGCAGTTCCTGCGGGTCCTGGACTACCCGACCGCCGCCGCCCTCTCCTTCATCCTCATGGCGGCCATCCTCGCCATGGTCACCATCTACATCCGCAAGTCGGGGACGGAGGACCTGGTCTGATGGCCATGCGCGAGACCACCGCAGCCACCGCGCCACGCACCCCCCACAAGGGCCTGCGCTGGCTGCGCCGCAACATCGTCGCGATGGCGGGCCTCGCCACGCTGGGCTACCTGCTGCTGCCCAACGTCGTCGTGATGGTGTTCTCCTTCAACAAGCCCAACGGCCGCTTCAACTACCAGTGGCAGCACTTCTCCACGGACGCCTGGAGCGATCCGTGCGGTGTCGCCGACCTGTGCGGTTCGCTCGGGCTGAGCCTGCAGATCGCCGTCTGGGCGACCATCGGCGCGACCGTCCTCGGCACGATGATCTCCTTCGCGCTGGCGCGCTACCGCTTCCGGGCCCGCTCCTCCGTCAACACCCTGATCTTCCTGCCGATGGCCATGCCCGAGGTCGTCATGGCCGCCTCGCTGGCGACCCTGTTCCTCAACATGGGCATCCCGTTCGGCTTCTGGACGATCCTCATCGCGCACATCATGTTCTGCCTGAGCTTCGTCGTCACCGCCGTCAAGGCCCGCGTGATGAGCATGGACCCGCGCCTGGAGCAGGCCGCCCAGGACCTCTACGCCTCGCCGGTGCAGACCTTCCTGCGCGTCACGCTCCCGATCGCCGCCCCCGGCATCGCCGCCGGCGCCCTGCTGTCCTTCGCCCTCTCCTTCGACGACTTCATCATCACCAACTTCAATGCCGGCTCCACGGTGACCTTTCCCATGTTCGTCTGGGGATCGGCGCAGCGGGGCACGCCCGTTCAGATCAATGTCATCGGTACGGCGATGTTCCTGGTCGCCGTGTTGTGTGTAGTCGCCGGCCAGATGGCCGGGAACCGCCGAAAGCGGAGCAAGAGGAGCTGAGATCCATGGCACGAGCTGCCATGCCGTACGGGTCTGCGGACCCCATTCACGCGCTCGCCGACGCCGAGCCGACCCCGTTCTGGCTGACCGACCCCGCCCGCCCGGCCGCCGAACCCGCCCTTGTGGGCGACGAGACCTGCGATCTGCTGGTCGTCGGCGGCGGGTACTCGGGACTGTGGACCGCGCTGCTCGCCAAGGAGCGCGACCCGCAGCGCGACGTCGTCCTGATCGAGGGCGCCGAGGTCGGCTGGGCCGCCTCCGGGCGCAACGGCGGCTTCTGCGCCGCCTCCCTCACCCACGGCCTCGGCAACGGCCTGGCCCGCTGGCCCGGTGAACTCGCCAAGCTCGAGGAGCTGGGCATCCGCAACCTCGACGCCATCGAGCACGCGGTCGCCCGCTACAACATCGACTGCTCCTTCGAGCGCACCGGCGAGATCGACATCGCCACCGAGCCGCACCAGGTCGCCGAGCTCAAGGAAGCCGCCGCCGACGCCGCCGAACTGGGCCTGGACCGGCATCGCTTCCTCGACCAGGACGAACTGCGCGCCGAGGTCGACTCCCCGACCTTCCGCGCCGGCCTCTGGGACCGCGACGGCGTCGCCATGCTCAACCCGGCCCGGCTCGCCTGGGGCCTGAAGCAGGCGTGCCTCGGCTTCGGCGTCCGCATCTACGAGCGCACCCGCGCCACCGCCCTCGCCTCCGAGGGCATGGGCATGGCTGTCCGCACCCCCTACGGCCGGATCTTCGCCCGGCATGTGGCGCTCGGCACCAACGCCTTCCCGTCGCTGGTCAAGCGGGTCCGCCCGTACGTCGTTCCGGTCTACGACCACGCCCTGATGACCGAGCCGCTCTCCGACGAGCAGCTCGCCGCCATCGGGTGGAAGAACCGCCAGGGCCTCTCGGACTCCAACAACCACTTCCACTACTTCCGCATCACCGCCGACAACCGCATCCTGTGGGGCGGCTACGACATCGTCTACCGCTACGGCGGCGGCGTCCGCGCCGAGTACGACCAGCACCCGGCCACGTACGAGAAGCTCGCCCGGCATTTCTTCCGCTGCTTCCCGCAGCTGGAGGGCCTGCGGTTCAGCCACGCCTGGGGCGGTGCGATCGACACCTGCTCCCGCTTCTCCGCGTTCTTCGGCACCGCGCACGCCGGCCGGGTCGCGTACGCGACCGGCTACACGGGCCTCGGCGTGGGCGCCACCCGCTTCGGCGCCGAGGTGATGCTCGACCTGCTCGCCGGTGAGCGCACCGAGCGGACCGCACTGGAAATGGTCCGCAGCAAGCCGCTGCCCTTCCCGCCCGAGCCGCTGCGCTGGGCCGGTATCGGCATCACCCAGTGGTCGATGACCCGCGCCGACACCCACGGCGGGCGCCGCAACCTGTGGCTGAAGGCCATGGACAAGATGGGACTCGGCTTCGACAGCTGACCCCCCAAGGGGCGTGTGACATGGAGTCGCACGCCCCTTGAGTGCTGCGAACGCCGTCACCGTCCGCGCGAACGCCTCGCCACCCGTGTAAGGATCCCGACCCCGCGCCCTCTCCTCCGGGAGACGGCGGCCCGACCGGGCCCCGGGAAGCGAGGGACGACATGACCACCACGGGGGCGGACAACGCGATGGACTGGCTGCTGTCGGCGGCCACGGACCCCGATGCCTGCCGGCGGGAATGGGCGCGCAACCCCCTCGGCGTCACGCTCCTGCCGGCCGGCCGCCACTGGGACGTCCTGATCGTCGCCGGCCGGCTCGGCCCGCCGGCCCTCGGCGTGCTCACCCGCCTCCTCGATCGCCCCGGACCGGTTCTGGGCGACTTCGGCGACGACCGCACCGGCTTCTTCGTCCCACCGGGCACCACCGCCCGCTGGCTGGGCACCCACGTACGCGGGGCCGGGCCCGGCAGTTGGATCGTGACGCCCCCTCCGGGCCGGGTCACCGGCGGCGTCCGCTGGCTGGTGCCACCGGACGGCACCGGCACGCTCACCGACCCCTTCGTCCTGGAGCTGGCTCTGCACGAGGCGGCGGCCGCACTGGCGGGGCGGCGCTGAGTGGCGCGCCGTCCCGTGCTGCCCCCGCTCAGGGACCCGCCCGCCGCCCGTCGGCCGCCCACCGGTGGCACACCGCCCACCACACCGCCAACAGCACCCCGGCCAGGCACCAGCTGCCGAGCACATCCAGCGGCCAGTGGTAGCCCCGGCGCACCAGACCCGCGCCCACACCGGCGTTGAGCGCGACGGCGCCGGCCACCAGGACGGCGCCGGCCCGCCGGCCCGTCCGCCGCCGTGCCCGGAGCACCAGCAGCGCGGCGACGCCGTACGCGACGGCCGCCGTGGCCCCGTGGCCGGACGGATAGAAGCCGTCGTGCGCACCGCCCGCCATCTGCGGCGGTCCGGGCCGGGCGAACCACAGCTTGAGCGGGACCACCAGCGCGGGCACCGCGGCCAGGGCCGGCACGGCGGCGAGCGACGGCAGCCACCACCTCGCGGGCGGGCCGGCGGGCGCCGGACCCCGCCGGCGGCGGGCGGCCCACGCCGCCCATCCGGCCACCGCCAGCAGCACCGGCAGGGCCACGGCCGTATTGCCGAGATCGGCGAAGAACTCGGCGAACCAGGTGGGGACGGCACTGCCGGCGACGGCCCGCCCGGCCCGCTCGTCGAGACCGCGCAGCGGCCCGTGGGCGGCCACCTGCCGGCTGATCGCGGCGAAGAGCAGCGCACTGAGGAGGCCGAGGACGCCGGCCGGAAAAAGAGTCGGCCGCCTCGGAACAGGGGGGGTGGTTCCGAGGCGGCCGAACTGATCGGTGTCCCGCGCGCCCCGGGGGGTTTGGGGCGGGCGGACATCCGATCGGTGAGGATTCCCGGAGCCCCGAGGGGCACCAGTGGTGTGCACGAGGGCACGGCCTGATCGGAGCCGGGGAAGCGCCGACCGGGCGTCGCCCGCAGTCCCCTGCGGGCGGGGTGTTTCTCTCATCTGCAAAAACCGTACGGCACCCGGCGCCCGCCCGACAGGCGCATCACCTGGCCGCCATCGGCCCCGCACATCTTCTTCACGCCGCGCCTCCAGCTACGCGCGTCCGTCCCCTTCGACCCCGCTCCGCAGCGGCCCCGAAAACGGCCGCGGCCCGGGCACGGGACGCACCGTGACCGGGCCGCAGCAGGGTTGCGCGCGGGCGCACCCCGGGCGTGGCTCAGAGCGTGGCGAACGCCGCCTCGAGGATGTCCAGGCCCTCGTTGAGCAGGTCCTCGCCGATCACCAGCGGCGGCAGGAAGCGGAGCACATTGCCGTAGGTGCCGGTCGTCAGGACGAGCAGGCCCTCCTGGTGGCAGGCCTTGGCGAGCGCGCCGGTGGCCTCCGGGTTCGGGTCCTTGGAACCGGACTTGACCAGCTCGATGGCGATCATCGCGCCGCGGCCGCGGACCTCGCCGACGACGTCGTACTTCTCCTGGATGGCGTTCAGGCGCGCCTTCATGACCGACTCGATGTGCTTGGCCTTGGCGTTGAGGTCCTGCTCGCGCATGGTCTCGATGGAGCCGAGCGCCGCGGCGCAGGCCACCGGGTTGCCGCCGTAGGTGCCGCCGAGGCCGCCCGCGTGCGCGGCGTCCATGATCTCGGCGCGGCCGGTGACGGCGGCCAGCGGCAGGCCGCCGGCGATGCCCTTGGCGGTCGTGATCAGGTCCGGGACGATGCCCTCGTCCTCGCACGCGAACCACTGGCCGGTACGGCAGAAGCCGGACTGGATCTCGTCCGCGACGAAGACGATGCCGTTCTCCTTCGCGAAGTTCGCGATGGCGGGCAGGAAGCCCTTGGCCGGCTCGATGAAGCCGCCCTCACCGAGCACCGGCTCGATGATGATGGCCGCGACGTTGTCCGCGCCGATCTGCTTGTTGATCTGCTCGATCGCCTGGGCCGCGGCCTCCTGGGCGCAGTTCTCCGGGCCGGTCAGCCAGCGGTAGGGGTAGGCGACCGGTACGCGGTAGACCTCGGGCGCGAACGGGCCGAAGCCGTTCTTGTACGGCATGTTCTTCGAGGTCAGCGCCATCGTCAGGTTCGTACGGCCGTGGTAGCCGTGGTCGAAGACGACGACCGCCTGCCGCTTGGTGTAGGCGCGGGCCACCTTGACGGCGTTCTCCACGGCCTCGGCGCCGGAGTTGAACAGCGCGGACTTCTTGGCGTGGTCGCCCGGGGTCAGCTCGGCGAGTGCCTCGCACACCGCGATGTAGGGCTCGTACGGCGTGACCATCGCACAGGTGTGGGTGAAGTCGTTGAGCTGCGCGGTCGCCCGGCGCACCACGGCCTCGGCGCTGTTGCCGACCGAGGTCACGGCGATGCCGGATCCGAAGTCGATCAGGGAGTTGCCGTCCACGTCCTCGAGGACGGCGCCGCCGGCGCGCTTGACGAAGACGGGCAGCACCGCACCGACGCCGGCTGCCACCGTGGCCTGCTTACGGGCCCACAGCTCCTGCGACTTCGGGCCGGGGATCGCGGTGACGATGCGACGCTCCTGGGGGAGGGCCGGGCCTCCGGACAGTTCGGTCATGGCGGTCTCCTGGGGTCGAACGGGGACGTACAGAGGTCTTGTTCTCGCAGGTTAGGGCCGCTCGACCGGCCCTGGCATGTTCCGATCGGGAGAAGTGTGCGTGTTGCCTTGTCCGCACCGGACATAGCGACGGCGCGCGGCCAGTAGATTGAACGGCGGCAGCTGGCGGTTCGAGGGGGGACAAGGGCAGCGGATGGATACCGAGGGCACGCAGGACGCACGCAACACCCGCTCCGGCCGGGTCCCGCACCCGGCGGCACCCCCGGACGCACCGCCGCCCCCCGCCGCGCCGCCGCTGCCCGCGACGCCGCCCGGCAGCCCCGCCGGCGCCCCCGAACCCCCGCTGCTCGGCTGGCTGCGGACCCCGCGCCCGGAGGCCGGGCCGGGAATCTGGACGTACGGCCACCGGCCCCGGCCCGCGCGCGAGCCCGAGCGGATTCCCGGCCGGCAGCTGGTCAGCGGTGCGCTGATCTCGTTCCTCTGCGGCTGGCTGCTGTGGTCGCTGCTGTGGAACCAATACCTCGGCAGCTACTGGCTGTGGCCCCTGGTGCTGCTGACCCCCGACTCCTGGCGGGACGGCAGCGACCCGATGGCCTACGTCTGGGCCAGCTACCTCTACTACGGCCTGTTCCTGGCCGCCATGGTCGCCGTCTTCGGGCGCCTCGGCCGGTGGCGCGAACTCGCCCGCCGCTTCCTGCTGCCGCTCGTCATGCCGCTCGTACGGCGGCTGCGCGACCGGGCGCCGGCCGCCGCCCCCCAGCCCGCCGCCGACCCCGCCCAGTGGCCCGAGCTGCGCGCCCACGGCGCCCCGGACGCCGCGGACAAGCTCGCCCAGGAGGCCCGCGCCGGGCGGATGAACGATGTGGACGTGGCCAGGATCGACCGCGCCTGGCGCTCGGTGCGGGCCGGCAACAACCCCCTCGCCTCCTTCACCGACACCGTCCTGCGACAGGGCGCCGCGGCCTGTGCGCACCCCTCGGGGCGGCGTGACCTGGCCCGCCGGGCCGCCGACCACGACCTCCTCGCCCACCAGGTGCGGATCGGCACCGCCGCCGACCACGAGCGCAACCCCTACCAGTACCGGGGCGCCGGCTGCGCCCTGGAACCGGGCGTGCTCGGCACCTCCCTGCTGGCCGTCGGCCCCGCGGGCAGCGGCAAGACCACCCGGGTGGTCGGGCCGGTCGTGGAGTCGATGTGCCTGCAGGCGCTGGCCGGGCAGTGCGCGGTGATCGCCGTCGGGCCGGCCGGCTCCGACCTCGGCCCGGACGACGCCTTCGACGTGGTGGTCAAGATCGGCCGCCCCGACCCGGACTGCGATCTCGACCTCTACGGCGGCACCACCGACCCGGACGAGGCGTCCGGAATCCTCGCCGAGGCGCTGGTCGGCGATCTCGCCGAGCAGTTGCCCGGCGGCGACAGCCGGCGCGCCGCGACGGCCCTCGCCCAGCTGCTCGGCCCCTTCCGGGCGGCCCACGACCGGTTCCCCACCGTCCCCGAGCTGCGCGAGCTGCTGGACGGCGACCCCGGGGCGACGGGCGCGCTGCGCACCGCTCTGGAGGGAGCCCGCGAGCAGACCCTGCTGCGCGAACTGGACGCCCGCGCCCGGCAGTCGGAGCGGCCCGGGGACGTCGGCGTGCTGCTCGCCGACCGCATCGCCCTGCTCGACCGGCCCGCGTTCGCCGACTTCTTCGACCCGCTGGGGCGTACCCGCCAGGTCTCCCTGCGCTCCCTCGACCACCCGCTGCGGGTCCGTATCGAGCTGCCCGAGCGCGGCCATACGGAGGCCTCGCGGATCCTGGCGCGGCTGGTGCTCGCCCAGTTCACCGAGTGCGCGGTGGCGCGCACCGACCGCTCGCTGTTCGCCTGCCTGGTGCTCGACGAGGCGGCGCACACCGTCACCGCCGAGGCGCTGCGCGGTCTTCAGCGGCTGCGCTCGGCGAACGCCGGCGTGGTGCTCACGCTGCGCTCACTGGACGAGGTCCCCGGCGCGCTGCGCGGCGCGCTGCTCGGCGCGGTCGGCTGCCGGATGGCGTTCGCGGGGGTGACGACCTGGGACGGGGCGCGGTTCGCCGAGGTGTGGGGCAAGGAGTGGGTGGAGACCCGTGATGTGACGGACCGTCAGATCATTGCGGAGAGCGCCGCGGGCAAGGCGTTCCACGTCTTCCGCCACCTGGTCACCGGCAAGGCGGCCACCGCCAAGGCCGTCACCGTCCGCACCGTCGAGCGGGAGCGCTGGTCCGCGTCGGACCTGGCCAATTCCGTACCGGCCGGGCACGCGGTGCTCTCGGTGACCTCGGTGCGGGGCGAGCACGCGCCCCCGGTGCTGGTGGACCTGCGGCGCTAGATCCTCCAGGTGGCCGGCGCACCTCGGGTGGGGCGTCGCCCCGAGGGCGTCTGCCCGGATTCGTCCGTACGAGAGGTCCCCCCGATTCCTCCGCTGAGGCAGAATCGGGAGTGGCCGTTCATACGGGACGGCACAAAGGTCCACTGGGCGGCCGTCGGCTCCCCGTCGTCTGCGAAGGTCTTATGCCCCACACCCTGGCTTCCCTGGTCAACCACACCGCGCTCAAGCTGACCGTCCTCGCGGGCGAGGACCGGCTGAACGTCCCGGTGCGCTGGGCGCATGCCAGTGAGCTGACCGACCCGGTCCCGTACATGGAGGGCGGCGAGCTGCTGCTGATCACCGCCCTCAAGCTGGACGCGGAGGACGCCGAGACGAGCCGCCGTTACGTGCGGCGAGTGGCGCAGGCGGGGGTCGTCGGGCTGGGCTTCGCCATCGGGGTCAATTACGAGGACGTGCCCCAGGCCCTGGTGGAGGCGGCCCGGCTGGAGGGCCTGCCGCTGCTCGGGGTGCCGCGCCGGACCCCCTTCATCGCCATCAGCAAGGCCGTTTCGGCCGCCGTCGCCGCCGATCAGTACCGCGCCGTGACGGCGGGCTTCGAGGCGCAGCGGGAGCTGACCCGGGCCGCGCTCAGCGCCGAGGGGCCGGCCGAGCTGCTCGCCCGGCTCGCCGCCCACCTGGACGGCTGGGCCGCGCTGTACGACGCGTCGGGGTCCGTGGTGGCCGCCGCCCCCGACTGGGCCGCCCGGCGGGCCGCCCGGCTGGCGGACGACGTGGGGCGACTGCGCGAACGCCCGGCGCCCGCCAGCTCCGTCGTCAGCGACACGGACGGTGACGACCGGGTGGAACTCCAGTCGCTGGGCACCGGACGCCGGGCGCGCGGAGTGCTCGCGGTGGGGACCGGTGCGCCGCTCGGGACGGCCGAGCGCTATGCCGTGCACTCCGCCGTCGCCCTGCTCACGCTCACCACGGAGCGCTCCCGCGCCCTTCAGGACGCCGAGCAGCGGCTGGGCGCCGCGGTGCTGAAGATGCTGCTCGCCGGGGAGCCGGACCACGCCCGTGCGGTGGCGGGCCGGCTGTACGGCGGCCTGCTGGACGCGCCGTTCCGGATGATGGTGGCCGAGTCGGTGGCCGCCGAGGACGCACCGGGCACCGTGCCGTCGGGCGCCGCCCCGGCCGTTCTCGACGAGCTCGCCGATGCGATGGACTCGGCCGCGGCCCGGACCGGCGAGGCGGTGCTCGCCGTCCCCGACGGCAGCCGGCTGATCGTGCTGGTCGCGGACGGCGGGGCGGCCGCCGGCGCCTGCGCCGAGTTCGCCGCCCTGGCCGAGGCCCGTTCCGGGGCGCAGCCGCCCGCGCGTGGGCGTCCGGCGCGCGGCGAAGAGGGCCGCGGCGAGGGCCTGGCCGTCGGGCTGTCCGCGCCGACCGGGCCGATGGCCGCCGCGAACGCCTACCGCCAGGCCGAACAGGCGCTGTACGTCGCTCGCCGCCGGGGCCGCGCGCTGGTCGAGCACGAGGACGTGGCCGCCGGTTCCGTCCTGCCGCTGCTCGCCGACGACGCCGTACGGGCTTTCGCGGACGGGCTGCTGCGGGCGCTGCGCGAGCACGATGCGACCGGCCGCGGCGATCTGGTGGCCTCGCTGCGGGCCTGGCTCGCCCGGCACGGCCAGTGGGACGCGGCCGCCGCCGACCTGGGCGTCCACCGCCACACACTGCGCTACCGGATGCGGCGGGTGGAGGAGATCCTGGGCCGTTCGCTGGACGACGCGGACGTGCGGATGGAGCTGTGGCTGGCACTCAAGGCGACGTCGGTGCCACCGGGGGAGTGAACGCGGGGCCCCGCCCGCCCGAACGGCCTCTTCCACCGCGGAGAGACACGCCCATCGATTGTGCCGCTTCGGACAAACGCCATGGCGGCGCCGCGCCCCTACCGTGGGTGCAGCGGAGCCGCTCGCCGAGCGCTCGCGGAGCCATACGCACCATCCACCACTTCGGAAGGGCCGGGATCCACTGTGCCGAACACTGCTGCAGCCCCCACCGCCTTTTGGCTCGCCGGCCGGAAGACCACCGGCGAGACCACCTTCGACGTCACCTCCCCCTGGGACGGACGTCACGTCGGTACGGTGAGCGTCCCCACCGAGGCCCAGGTCGAGGAGGCCATCGCGGCCTCCGTCGCCGTCCAGGACGAGCTCGCCGCGACCCCCGCCCACGTGCGGGCCGCCGCCCTCGACCACGTCGGCCGTCAGCTGGTGGAGCGTACCGAGGAGATCGCCCGGCTGATCTCCGCGGAGAACGGCAAGCCCATGAAGTGGGCGCGCGGCGAGGTCGGCCGGGCGATCTCCGTCTTCCGCTTCGCGGCCGAGGAGGCCCGCCGCTTCAACGGCGGCGAGGCCCAGCGCCTGGACACCGACGCGGGCGGCGCCGGCCGCCTCGCCCTGACTCGCCGCTTCCCGCGCGGCACGGTCCTGGGCATCGCCCCGTTCAACTTCCCGCTGAACCTGTGCGCCCACAAGATCGCCCCGGCGATCGCGGCCGGCGTCCCGATCATCCTCAAGCCCGCCCCGGCCACCCCGCTCTCCGGCCTGATCATCGGCGAGCTGCTGGACGGCACCGACCTGCCGGCCGGCTCCTGGTCGATCCTCCCGGTGGGCAACGAGGCGATGCCGGCGCTGGTCCAGGACGAGCGGCTGCCCGTCATCTCCTTCACCGGCTCGGAGAAGGTCGGCTACGACATCCTCGACTCGGTGCCGCGCAAGCACTGCACCCTGGAGCTCGGCGGCAACGGCGCGGCCGTCGTCCTCGCCGACTTCTCCTCCGAGGCGGACCTGGACTGGGCGGCGCAGCGGATCGCCACCTTCTCCAACTACCAGGGCGGCCAGTCCTGCATCTCCGTGCAGCGGGTCATCGCCGACGCCTCCGTCTACGACCGCCTGGTGCCCAAGATCGTCGCGGCCGTCAACGCGCAGGTCACCGGCGACCCGTCGGACGACGCCACCGAGGTCGGCCCGCTGGTCAACGAGGCCGCCGCCAAGCGCGTCGAGGACTGGGTGGACGAGGCCGTCCAGCGCGGTGCGAAGCTGCTCGCGGGCGGCAAGCGGGACGGCGCCTCCTACGCGCCGACCGTCCTGGCGGAGGTGCCCGCCGGCGCCACGCTCGCCTGCGAAGAGGTCTTCGGCCCGGTGCTGACCCTCAAGAAGGTCGACGGCGAGGACGAGGCGTTCGCCGCGGTCAACGACTCCAAGTACGGCCTGCAGGCCGGCGTGTTCACGCACGACACCCGGACGGCGTTCCGTGCCCACCGCGCCCTGGAGGTCGGCGGCGTGATCGTCGGCGACGTGCCGTCCTACCGCGCCGACCAGATGCCCTACGGCGGCGCCAAGCAGTCCGGCGTGGGCCGCGAGGGCGTCCGCTACGCCATGGACGACTACACCTACGAGCGCGTGCTGGTCCTGACCGGCCTGGCCCTGTAAGCGGACGGCGACCCCGCCACGTCCGACGGCACCGGACCGGCCTGGACCGGTGGACAGCGACGGCCATCCCTTGGGCCGTACTGCCGTCCAGGCTCCGGCCGGCGCACCCCCCGGCGCCGGCCCCGGCCGCGGCGCGCTCCGGCACCCTGTTCCGGAGCGCGCCGCGGCCCCCTCTCTCCCCGCCCGGCGGCCCTCGCGTCCCCGCCGTGCCCGAGTTCGACGGTACGGCCCCTTCGCCCCCGCTTCCTCCTGTCGGAGGCGGAGCCGGGCCTTCACCCCAGGGTGGAGCCGCCGCCCCACGTACAACCAGCGCGGTACGCGGCACCCCCCGAACGGCGGATACGGCGGACCGCCGCGCGGCTGCGACCGCGCCCCGGACGGCCCAT
Source organism: Streptomyces sp. NPDC048650 (assembly GCF_043199095.1). Lineage (NCBI taxonomy): Bacteria > Bacillati > Actinomycetota > Actinomycetes > Kitasatosporales > Streptomycetaceae > Streptomyces > Streptomyces sp. NPDC048650. The sequence continues at coordinate 1,249,462 of NZ_JBICVM010000001.1, forward strand.
GGCGGATACACGTCCGCCGGGCCGCCGCTTCCCCGCCCCACCACTGGTGCAACCCCCGCGGATCGGGTAACCCTCACAAGTAGCACTGTCCGGCGGCCGCCCGGCCCTCCGGCGCAGCACTCCCGATCGCGGCGAGGTGAGCTCCTGATGACCGCTCCGTCCATCCGCAAGGTTTCCGAGCGCGAAGCGCGGCAGGTTGCCGAGGCGGCCCGTGAGCAGAACTGGCGCAAGCCCAGCTTCGCCAAGGAACTGTTCCTGGGACGCTTCCGCCTCGATCTCATCCATCCGCACCCCACCCCGGCGGCCGACGATGTACGGCGCGGCGAGAAGTTCCTGGCCACGCTGCGCGAGTTCTGCGAGACCAAGGTCGACGGTGCCCGGATCGAGCGCGAGGCGCAGATTCCGGACGAGACGCTCAACGGGCTCAAGGAGCTCGGCGCGCTCGGCATGAAGATCGATACCAAGTACGGCGGTCTGGGGCTCACCCAGGTCTATTACAACCGGGCCCTCGCCCTGGCCGGCTCCGCCAGCCCCGCCATCGGCGCGCTGCTCTCGGCGCACCAGTCCATCGGCGTGCCGCAGCCGCTGAAGATCTTCGGTACCCAGGAGCAGAAGGACACGTTCCTGCCGCGCTGCGCCCGTACGGACATCTCGGCGTTCCTGCTCACCGAACCGGATGTCGGCTCCGACCCGGCCCGACTGGCGACGGCCGCGATTCCGGCCGACGACGGCAGCGACGACTACGTCCTCGACGGCGTGAAGCTGTGGACCACCAACGGCGTGGTCGCCGACCTCCTGGTGGTGATGGCGCGGGTGCCCGCCTCCGAGGGCCACAAGGGCGGCATCACCGCGTTCGTCGTCGAGGCCGACTCGCCGGGCATCACGGTCGAGAACCGCAACGCCTTCATGGGGCTGCGGGGCCTGGAGAACGGCGTCACCCGCTTCCACCGGGTCCGCGTCCCGGCGGCCCACCGCATCGGCCCCGAGGGCGCCGGCCTCAAGATCGCCCTGACCACGCTCAACACCGGGCGGCTCTCGCTGCCCGCGATGTGCGTCGGCGTCGGCAAGTGGTGCCTGAAGATCTCCCGGGAGTGGTCCGCGGCACGTGAGCAGTGGGGCAGGCCGATCGCCGAGCACGAGGCCGTCGGTGCCAAGATCTCCTTCATCGCGGCCACCACGTTCGCCATGGAGGCCGTCGTCGACCTCTCCTCGCAGATGGCCGACGAGAACCGCAACGACATCCGCATCGAGGCCGCCCTCGCCAAGCTCTACGGCTCCGAGATGGGCTGGCTGATGGCCGACGAGCTGGTCCAGATCCGCGGCGGCCGCGGCTTCGAGACCGCCGACTCGCTCGCCGCCCGCGGTGAGCGGGCCGTCCCCACCGAGCAGATGCTGCGCGACATGCGCATCAACCGGATCTTCGAGGGTTCCACGGAGATCATGCACCTGCTGATCGCCCGCGAGGCCGTGGACGCCCACCTGTCGGTCGCCGGTGACCTCATCGACCCCGACAAGAGCCTGGCCGACAAGGGCCGGGCCGCGGCCAAGGCCGGCGGCTTCTACGCCCGCTGGCTGCCCAAGCTCGTCGCCGGCCCGGGCCAACTCCCGCGCACCTACCAGGAGTTCGGCGAGCTCGCCGGTCATCTGCGGTACGTCGAGCGGGCCTCCCGCAAGCTGGCCCGCGCCACGTTCTACGCGATGTCCCGCTGGCAGGGCCGGATGGAGACCAAGCAGGGCTTCCTCGGTCGGATCGTCGACATCGGCGCCGAGCTCTTCGCGATGAGCGCGGCCTGCGTACGGGCCGAACACCTGCGGCTGAGCGGCGAGCACGGCCGCGAGGCCCAGCAACTCGCCGAGGTGTTCTGCCGCCAGGCGCGGATCCGCGTCGAGGAGCTCTTCGGCCGACTGTGGACCAACACCGACGATCTCGACCGCAAGATCGTCTCCGGGGTCCTGGGCGGCAGCTACACCTGGCTGGAGGAGGGCGTCATCGACCCCAGCGGCGACGGCCCCTGGATCGCCGACGCCACCCCGGGTCCCAGCACGAAGGACAACGTGCGCCGCCCCGTCCGCTGAGGTGACACGCCCTCTCCTCGTACGGGCGGCCTCCGGGTCCCCCGTACGAGGAGCCCCGCGGACCGGCAACAATGGACCGCATGACGGACTCCCTCGCACATCCGCACCTGCGCTTCGAGCCGGCCGCCACCGACCCGGCAGGCCCGGGCGGCCCCCGTTCTCTCGTGATCCTCGGCTCGACCGGTTCGATCGGCACGCAGGCGATCGACATCGTGCTGCGCAACCCCGGCCGCTTCGAGGTCACGGCGCTCTCGGCGGCCGGCGGCCGGGTGGAACTGCTCGCCGACCAGGCGTACCGGCTGCGGGTGCGGACGGTCGCCGTCGCCCGGGAGGACACCGTCCCCGCACTGCGCGAGGCCCTCGCCGCCCGCTACGGCACCGGCGAGCCGCTGCCCGAGATCCTGGCCGGCCCCGACGCCGCCACCGAGCTCGCCGCCTCGCCCTGCCACACCGTCCTCAATGGCATCACCGGCTCCATCGGCCTCGCCCCCACCCTCGCCGCACTCAAGGCGGGCCGAGTGCTGGCCCTGGCCAACAAGGAGTCGCTGATCGTCGGTGGCCCACTGGTCAAGGCGCTCGCCCGGCCCGGCCAGATCATCCCCGTCGACTCCGAGCACTCCGCGCTCTTCCAGGCGCTGGCCGGCGGCGCGCGCTCGGAGGTCCGCAAGCTCGTCGTCACCGCCTCCGGCGGACCGTTCCGCGGCCGCACGAAGCGGGAGCTGGCCGGCGTCACCCCCGAGCAGGCCCTCGCCCACCCCACCTGGTCCATGGGCCCGGTCGTCACCATCAACTCCGCGACCCTCGTCAACAAGGGCCTGGAGGTCATCGAGGCGCACCTGCTCTTCGACGTCCCCTTCGACCGCATCGAGGTCGTCGTCCATCCGCAGTCCTACATCCACTCGATGGTGGAGTTCACCGACGGCTCGACCCTGGCCCAGGCCAGCCCGCCCGACATGCGCATGCCGATCGCGCTGGGTCTGGGCTGGCCCGACCGCGTCCCGGACGCCGCACCCGGCGTGGACTGGACGAAGGCGCAGACCTGGGAGTTCTTCCCGCTGGACGAGCGGGCCTTCCCGTCCGTCCCGCTCGCCTGCCGCGTGGGGGACATCGGCGGTACCGCACCCGCCGTTTTCAACGCCGCGAACGAAGAATGCGTGGCCGCCTTCCTCAACGGCGGGCTGCCGTTCACAGGGATTGTGGATACGGTCACCGAAGTGGTCGACGAGGGCTTGGCATCCGGAGTGGTGATGAAAATGAGCCAAGGCGAAGCGCAGCCGGGCGGCACGCCCGGTCAGGGAACCTCCCTGACCGTGGCGGACGTCCTGCAGGCGGAAACCTGGGCGCGTGCGCGCGCCCGTGAACTGGCCGCCCGCGCGGCACGCACACCTTCGGAGGCTCGCGCATGACGACCTGGATGACCATCCTCGGCATAGTCGTCTTCGTCGTCGGCCTGCTCTTCTCCATCGCCTGGCACGAACTCGGCCACCTCTCCACGGCCAAGCTGTTCGGTATCCGCGTGCCGCAGTACATGGTGGGTTTCGGGCCGACGATCTTCTCCCGCAGGAAGGGCGACACCGAGTACGGCATCAAGGCCGTCCCGCTCGGCGGCTACATCCGCATGATCGGCATGTTCCCGCCCGGCGACGACGGACAGCTGCAGGCCCGCTCCACCTCGCCGTTCCGCGGCATGATCGAGGACGCCCGCTCGGCGGCCTTCGAGGAGCTGCAGCCCGGAGACGAGAAGCGGCTCTTCTACACCCGTAAGCCCTGGAAGCGCATCATCGTGATGTTCGCCGGGCCGTTCATGAACCTCGTCCTCGCGGTCGTGATCTTCATGAGCGTGCTGATGGGCTTCGGCATCAACACCCAGACCACCCAGGTCGGCTCCGTCTCGGACTGCGTCATCTCGGCCTCCGCCAAGACCGACAAGTGCCCGAAGACCGCCAAGGACTCCCCGGCCAAGGCCGCGGGCCTGAAGGCCGGCGACAAGATCGTCTCCTTCGACGGGCACGCCGTACCGGACTGGGACACCCTCCAGGGCCAGATCCGCGACACCACCGGCCCCGCCACGATCGTCGTCGAGCGGCACGGAGCCCGGACGACGCTGCGTGCCGACCTGATAGAGAACAAGGTCGCCAAGACCGACGGACACGGCGGATACGTCCCCGGGCAGTTCGTCACCGCCGGCTTCCTCGGCTTCACCCCGGCCAGCGGCGTCGTCCCGCAGTCCTTCGGCCAGTCCGTGGACCGCATGGGCAACATGGTCGAGCAGGGCGTCTCCTCGCTGGTCCAGCTGCCCGGCAAGATCCCGGACCTGTGGGACGCCGCGTTCAACGGCGGCGAGCGCAAGCAGGACTCCCCGATGGGCGTGGTCGGTGCCGCCCGGGTCGGCGGCGAGGTCTTCTCGCTGCACATCCCGCCGGAGCAGCGGGTGGCGACCATGCTCTTCCTGGTCGCCGGCTTCAACCTCTCGCTGTTCCTGTTCAACATGCTGCCGCTGCTCCCCCTGGACGGCGGACACATCGCGGGCGCTGCCTGGGAGGCGATCCGACGGTCCGTCGCCCGGGTCTTCCGGCGTCCCGACCCCGGCCCCTTCGACGTCGCCAAGCTGATGCCGGTCGCCTATGTCGTCGCCGGGGTCTTCATCTGCTTCACCCTGCTGGTGTTCGTCGCCGACGTGGTGAATCCGGTGAAACTGACCTGACGGCGCTCGCGGCCCGACGGCGCTCTTTGACCGGAAAGCGGGTTTGGGGACGGCCGGGCACCTCCACGGCGTTTGGAGGCGCCCGGCCGTTCTCTTTCGGGGGGCCGCGGGGGAGCGATGTGCTTACGGCAACCCGGGTGCCGTAATCTCGGATGCCGGAGCCCGCCGATTCGGGACCTTGATCCACACCTTGGGGTTGCTCGCCAGATGACTGCCATTGCGCTGGGAATGCCGGACGTACCGACCAAGCTCGCCGACCGCCGCGTCAGCCGCAAGATCCACGTCGGTACGGTCGCCGTGGGCGGAGATGCGCCGGTTTCGGTGCAGTCGATGACGACCACGCGGACGTCCGACATCGGTGCGACGTTGCAGCAGATCGCGGAGCTGACCGCTTCCGGCTGCCAGATCGTCCGGGTCGCCTGTCCCACCCAGGACGACGCCGACGCGCTGCCCGTGATCGCCCGGAAGTCCCAGATCCCGGTCATCGCGGACATCCACTTCCAGCCGAAGTACGTCTTCGCCGCCATCGACGCCGGCTGCGCCGCGGTCCGGGTCAACCCCGGCAACATCAAGCAGTTCGACGACAAGGTCAAGGAGATCGCCAAGGCGGCCTCCGACGCCGGCACCCCGATCCGCATCGGCGTCAACGCCGGCTCCCTGGACCGCCGCCTGCTCCAGAAGTACGGCAAGGCCACCCCCGAGGCGCTGGTCGAGTCCGCGCTGTGGGAGGCGTCGCTCTTCGAGGAGCACGGCTTCCGGGACATCAAGATCTCGGTCAAGCACAACGACCCGGTCGTGATGGTCAACGCCTACCGCCAGCTGGCCGCCCAGTCGGACTACCCGCTGCACCTGGGCGTGACGGAGGCCGGCCCCGCCTTCCAGGGCACCATCAAGTCCGCGGTCGCCTTCGGCGCACTGCTCAGCGAGGGCATCGGCGACACCATCCGCGTCTCGCTCTCCGCGCCGCCCGCCGAAGAGGTCAAGGTCGGCCTGTCGATCCTGGAGTCCCTCAACCTCAAGCAGCGCCGCCTGGAGATCGTCTCCTGCCCCTCCTGCGGCCGCGCCCAGGTCGACGTCTACAAGCTCGCCGACGAGGTCACCGCGGGCCTGGAGGGCATGGAGGTGCCGCTGCGCGTCGCCGTCATGGGCTGCGTCGTCAACGGCCCGGGCGAGGCCCGCGAGGCCGACCTCGGCGTCGCCTCCGGCAACGGCAAGGGCCAGATCTTCGTCAAGGGCGAGGTCATCAAGACCGTCCCCGAGTCGAAGATCGTCGAGACGCTCATCGAAGAGGCGCTGAAGATCGCCGAGCAGATGGAGAAGGACGGCGTCGAGTCCGGCGCCCCGGTGGTCTCCGCCGCCGGCTGATCCCGCGCTCCGCCGCCGGCCCCGCGCCCCCCACCCGGGCCGCGGGGCCTGCGTATGCCCCGCGGCGGCCGGTCCCGCAGCGGGCCGGGTGCTCCCGCGCAGGGGGAGGTAAAGTGCCAGGACCTGCTCCCGCCTGGCCTCCCAGGCCCGTAACGGTGAGGCTTTCCGACACGTGCTGACGACCACCACCATCAAGGTCCTCGAGCCCGGGGAGCTCGATGACGCCCTCGCGGTCCTGGACCGTGACCCGGTCGCCAACGCCTTCGTCGCCGCCCGTGTGCAGATCGCCGGGCTCGACCCCTGGCGCCTCGGCGGCGAGATGTGGGGCTGGTACGTCGGGGGCCGACTGGAGTCCCTCTGCTACGCCGGGGCCAACCTCGTGCCGGTCTGCGCCACCCCCGAGGCCGTCCACGGCTTCGCCGAGCGGGCGCGCCGCCAGGGCCGGCGGTGCTCGTCCATCGTGGGCCCCGCCGAGCCCACCGCCGAGCTGTGGTCGCTGCTCGAGCCGTACTGGGGGCCGGCCCGCGAGGTCCGCGCCCGCCAGCCGCTGATGGTCACCCACGCCCCCTCCGCGGAGGTCGCACCCGACCCGGGCGTCCGGCGGATCCGGAAGAGCGAAATGGACGTGATCATGCCGGCGTGCGTGGCCATGTTCACCGAGGAGGTCGGCATTTCGCCGATGGCCGGCGACGGCGGGCTGCTCTACCAGGCGCGGGTCGCGGAGCTCGTCGGGGCCGGCCGCTCCTTCGCCCGGATCGAGGACGGCAAGGTCGTCTTCAAGGCCGAGATCGGGGCGGCGACGCCGCGCGCCTGCCAGATCCAGGGCGTGTGGGTCGACCCGGCCCACCGCGGCAAGGGCCTGTCCGAGATCGGCATGGCCGCCGTGCTGAGGTACGCGCTGAGCGATGTCGCGCCCGTGGTGAGCCTGTACGTGAACGACTTCAACACCGCCGCCCGCGCCTCCTACCGCCGGGTGGGCTTCGAGGAGGTCGGCGCGTTCATGAGCGTGCTGTTCTGAGTCGCGCCCTTTCCGCGACGCCGCCTTGTACGCTCGCGACCATGGATGACGTCGCGGTCGGCCCTCTCGATCTCGCCGCCCGCGTGGACGACGCGCTCGCGGTGCAGGCGCTCGCCTTCGGGCTCGGCGACGACGAGATCGCCGTGCGGCGGCACATCGTGCTGCGCCACCTCGGCTGCCCCGGTGCGCGCGCCCTGGGGGCCACCACCCCCGCCGGCCGGCTCGTCGGCTTCGTCTACGGCATGCCCAACGACCGGGCCCACTGGTGGTCCACGGTCGTCGAGCCGTATCTGCGCAGCGAACACCTCGACCACTGGCTCGACGACTCCTTCGTCATCACCGAACTGCACGTCCACCCCGCCTACCAGGGGCGGGGGATCGGGCGGACACTGATCACCGGGATCACGGACGGGGCCCGGGAGCCGCGGTCCATCCTGTCGGCCATCGACCGCGAGAGTCCCGCGCGCGGGCTGTACCGCTCTTTGGGGTACCAGGACATCGCACGGCGGGTGCTGTTCCCCAGCGCGCCGACCCCGTACGCCGTCATGGGCGCCCCGCTGCCGCTGATACGACCCTGAGCGACCGCCGCCGGACAACGCATTTCCGTGCTCCACACCCCTGCGGCTAACCTCCTGGGAGTCACCGTTCTTACGCAGGAGAAACTCCCATGGCCAACGCCGCACAGGTTCAGCGCATGTCCCGCTTGATGATCAAGACACTGCGCGAGGACCCGGCCGACGCCGAGACCGCCAGCCACAAGCTGCTCGTCCGCGCCGGGTACGTCCGCCGCACCTCCGCCGGCATCTGGACGTGGCTGCCGCTCGGCAAGAAGGTCCTGGAGAACGTCTCCCGCATCGTCCGCGAGGAGATGGACGCCATCGGCGGCCAGGAGGTGCTCCTGCCGGCCCTGCTGCCCAAGGAGCCCTACGAGGCCAGCGGCCGCTGGGAGGAGTACGGCGACCTGCTCTTCCGCCTCCAGGACCGCAAGGGCGCCGACTACCTCCTCGGCCCCACCCACGAGGAGATCTTCACCCTCACGGTCAAGGACCAGTGCACGTCCTACAAGGACCTGCCCGTGATCCTCTACCAGATCCAGACCAAGTACCGCGACGAGGCCCGCCCGCGTTCCGGTGTGCTGCGCGGCCGCGAGTTCCAGATGAAGGACTCCTACAGCTTCGACACCACCGACGAGGGCCTGGCCCAGGCGTACGCGGCGCACCGCGGCGCGTACGAGAAGATCTTCGCCCGCCTGGGTCTGGACTACCGCATCGTCTCCGCCGTCTCCGGCGCGATGGGCGGCTCCGCCTCCGAGGAGTTCCTCGCCCCGGCGGCGGCCGGCGAGGACACCTTCGTGGACTGCCCGGCCTGTGACTACGCGGCCAACACCGAGGCCGTGACGGTCGTGGTGGAGCCCGCCGACGGCTCCGCGCACGGCCCGGTCGAGGAGCTGGACACCCCCGAGACGCAGACCATCGAACTGCTCGCGGCGCACCTGGCGGTGCCGGCCTCCGCGACGCTGAAGAACCTGCTGGTCAAGGTCGACGGCGAGATCGTCGCGGTCGGCGTGCCCGGGGACCGCGAGGTCGACCTCGGCAAGCTCGGTGAGCACCTCGCCCCGGCCACCGTCGAGCTGGTCACGGCCGAGGACTTCACCGACCGCCCCGACCTGGTGCGCGGTTACGTCGGGCCGCAGGGGCTGGCCGGAAAGTCGTTCCGCTACCTCGCCGACCCCCGGATCGCCCCCGGCACGGCCTGGATCACCGGCGCCAACAAGCCCGGCACACACGCCAAGAACGTGGTCGCGGGGCGCGACTTCGAGGTGGACGAGTACCTCGACGTGGTCGTCGTGGAGCCGGGCGACCCGTGCCCGAAGTGCGGCGCCGGCCTGCGCATCGACCGCGCCATCGAGATCGGCCACATCTTCCAGCTCGGCCGCAAGTACGCCGACGCCTTCGAGCTGGACGTCCTGGGCCAGAACGGCAAGCCGGTCCGGGTCACCATGGGCTCGTACGGCATCGGGGTCTCCCGTGCGGTGGCCGCACTCGCCGAGCAGAGCCACGACGAGTCAGGGCTCTGCTGGCCGCGTGAGGTCGCCCCGGCGGATGTGCACGTCGTGGCGGCGGGCAAGGCCAAGCAGACCGAACTCGCGCTGGCGGTCGGCGAGCAGCTCGGCGCGGCCGGACTGCGGGTTCTCGTGGACGACCGCCCCGGCGTCTCGCCCGGTGTGAAGTTCACGGACGCGGAGCTCCTCGGCGTGCCCACCATCGTGGTCGCCGGGCGGCGCGCCGGTGACGGCGTCGTCGAGGTCAAGGACCGGCGTACCGGGGAGCGCGAGGAGCTGACGGTCGAGGAGGCGGTGGCCCGCCTCAGCGCCTGACGGTGTGTGGTCCGGCGGACCGGCGGAACCCCGGTGACGGGTTCCGCCGGTCCGCCGTTGCCGTACGGCTACAGCCAGGCGGCGAACTCCAGGAGGAGTTCGCCGTGCCGGCGGTCACCCACCGCCGACTCCCGCACCCCCGCGTCCACCGCGTGATACAGCGTCCAGGCGCGCAGGCGGTCCCGGTCCACCTCCAGGGAATCGGCGAGTTTCGCCACCCTGCGACGGGCCGCGGCGGCCGCACCGGAGCCGGCCGCCAGGTCCTCGAAGCGGTCCAGTACGAGCGACGCCAGGTCGTAGGCGCGCTCACCGACCAGGGGCGACGGCCCGACGGCCAGCCACGGGGTCCGGTCCCCGGCCAGCACCTTGCCCTGGCGGAAGGCGCCGTGCAGCAGGAACTGCTCGTCGCTGCTGCCCGGCAGCGACCCGCGCAGCTCCGACGCCTCGTCCACCAAGGGGGCGGCGGAGCGGGTGAGGGCACCGGCGGTACGCAGCCCCGACCGGTCCTCGTCGGCGCGCGCGGCCAAGGTGTCGAAGGGATGCCCCGGCTCCGGCGTCACCCACAGGCGGCGCACCGTGCCGGCCGCCTCCAACAGCGCCTTGGCCTCGGGCAGCGAGCGCAGCGACACGGCACTCTGCAGCCGCTCCAGCAGCAGCGCACCGCTGTCGCGGTCGGACCGCAGCAGCCGCGCCGCGCCCCACCCGTCCCAGGTCTCCAGCGCCGCCGCTTCGTGGGCCCCGGCCCGGCCCGGAGCCGGGAACTTCAGCGCCGCGGACGTGCCGTCCTTCTGCCGGACGAGCGTCAGCAGACTGCTGCGGCCACCAGGGGCGTGCACCCGCTCCAGCGTCAGATCCCAGTCGTCCAGCCGCTGCTGAACCAGCGTCGGGAGCTTCCTGAGCCACTCCTGTGCGGGACTTTCCGGATCGCTGCTCAGCGAACTCACCAACCGCTGCGGCGGTTCGATGGGTGCCGTTGCCATGCCTGAGCTGTCCCTTTCCTGGGGCGGTGGCCGCGGGGCGGCCGGTCGTCACAGCGCGTTCGAGGACGCGCTCGCGGAGCTCGACGGCGCATCGGCCGCGGCCCGCTCCACGAGACCAGGGAAGGCTACGCCGCTGCCGCGCCAGCGCACCGCCCGCACCGCTGCCTCGCGCAGTGCGGCCGCCGCCGCCGAGCGGCGCGGCCCGCCCGCCGCCCGTACGAGGTCCGCGTACACGGCCGCCAGCCGGTCCTCCAACTCCGCCGCCAGCCGGACGGCGGCCGCCGCGTCCGGGACCGGGAAGGGCAGTTCGTAGGCGGCCGCGGCCGCCCGCGGCGTGCCGCCCAGATCCCGCACACCACGCCGCAGCGCGTCCCGGCGGGCCCGGTGGGCGTCGTACGCCTCCTGCGCCTCCTTGCGGCGCGCACCGGCGACGCGGCCCCCGACCACGCCGTAGCCGTACACGGCGGCGTACTCGGCCGCCAGGGCCGCCTGTACCGCCGCCAGCTCCCCGTCCCGGCCCGTCCCGGCCCTGCCGTGCTGCTTGTCCGTCATCGGGCACACGCCCTCTCGTGGTCGCGTTCCGGGCGCCGGCGGCGGCTCATGCCTCCGCCAGCAGGTAGGCGTGCGCCGCACCCGCCGCCGCCACCGAGGCGAGCAGCCGGGCCAGTTCCGGCGGGGCGGTGGCCAGGGCCCGGGTGCGGCGGTCGGCCAGCGTGCGTTCCGCGTCGGCAAGGGCGGCGCGGGCGCCCTTCTCGTCCCCGGGGACCGGCGGGCCGGACCTGTGGGCGGGGGAGCGGTCCGACACGCCGGTGCCGGCACGCCGGGACGGGCTCCTCCCCGGAGTGGGGCCGCTCCCACCGGCACCGAACACGTCGGCGTGGCGGGCGACTTCGGTGCGCAGGGGGCGCAGCGCGGTCTCCAGGGCGGGGTGCGCGGCCAGGGTCGCGTCGTAGCGGGCCAGCAACGCCGTGCTGTCGCCGGCGGCGCCGTGCCACAGACGCTCGGCGGCGGAGGAGTGTTCGGCCGCCTCTTCCGGGCCGGCGTCCTCGGAACAGCCCGTGATCAGGGACGCACCCCCGAGGGCGGCGACGGCCAGCAGGGTTCTTCTGCGCGTGAGCGCCGCATCAGGCACGTTCCACTTCCCGGGTCTTCCGTAGTGATCACCGCAGGCGAGCGTATCCGTGACCGCCCACCGAATCGTCAGTACCCCGCCGGAACCGATAGGCTTTGACCCGACACGCGACCCACCCACAACAGCACACGCGGCCGAGGAGTCACCCGGATGAGCACCACCCAGAGCGAGAGGCTGCGCGGATTGCTTGAACCGCTCGTCGCCGCGCGAGACCTGGATCTGGAAGAGATCGAGGTGACCCCTGCAGGCAGGCGGAGGGTGCTGAGGATCGTGGTCGATTCCGATGACGGCGTCCAGTTGGACGATTGTGCCGCGGTCAGCCGTGAGGTCTCGCAGGCGCTCGACGACTCGGATGTGATGGGCGGCGCCCCGTACACCCTCGAGGTGACCTCTCCCGGCGCCGACCGGCCGCTGTCCGAGCTGCGGCACTACCGCCGCGCCACCGGCCGTCTGATCAAGGCCCAGCTGCACGAGGGCGGCGAGCTCATCGCCCGGATCGTGTCCGTGGACGATGCCGGGCTGGACCTCGAAGTGCCGGGCGTGAAGGGGCGCAAGCCCACTGCCCGGCGCGTGGAGTTCGACGAGATCGCCCGGGCGCGTGTCGAGCTGGAGTTCAACCGCAAGAAGACCGACGAAGACGACGAGAACAAGGAGGAGGCGTAGCCGTGGACATCGACATGAGTGCCCTGCGGGGGCTGGTGCGGGAGAAGGAGATCTCGTTCGACCTGCTGGTCGAGGCGATCGAGTCGGCCCTCCTCATCGCATACCACCGCACCGACGGCAGCCGTCGGCAGGCGCGGGTGGAGCTGGACCGCAGCACCGGTCATGTGACGGTGTGGGCGAAGGAGGACCCGGCCGACCTCGAGGAGGGCGCGGAGCCCCGCGCGTTCGACGACACCCCGTCCGGTTTCGGCCGGATCGCGGCGACCACCGCCAAGCAGGTCATCCTGCAGCGGCTGCGGGACGCCGAGGAGGAGATCACCTTCGGCGAGTTCGCCGGACGTGAGGGCGACGTCATCACGGGCGTCGTCCAGCAGGGCAAGGACCCCAAGAACGTCCTGGTCGACATCGGCCGGATGGAAGCCATGCTGCCGGTCCAGGAGCAGGTCCCCGGTGAGGACTACGCGCACGGCACACGGCTGCGGTCGTACGTCGTACGGGTGGTCAAGGGCGTGCGCGGGCCGTCCGTGACGCTGTCGCGCACGCACCCCAACCTGGTGAAGAAGCTGTTCGCCATGGAGGTGCCGGAGATCGCGGACGGGTCCGTGGAGATCTCCGCCATCGCACGCGAGGCCGGCCACCGGACGAAGATCGCGGTGCGGTCGATGCGGTCCGGGCTCAACGCCAAGGGCGCGTGCATCGGCCCGATGGGCGGCCGGGTGCGTGCCGTCATGGCGGAGCTGCACGGCGAGAAGATCGACATCGTGGACTGGTCGGACGACCCGGCCGACCTGGTCGCCCATGCGCTGTCGCCGGCGCGGGTGAGCAAGGTCGAGGTCGTGGACCTCGCGGCGCGGTCCGCCCGGGTCACGGTGCCCGATTACCAGCTGTCGCTGGCCATCGGCAAGGAAGGCCAGAACGCCCGGCTCGCCGCCCGCCTCACGGGCTGGCGGATCGATATCCGGCCGGATACGGAACCGCAGGCTCCGCAGGACTGAAGCAGACCGGTGCCGTCGCGGCCCCCTCGGGAGAGGTGCCGCGGCGGCCGACAGTGATACTGAGCGAACGTTCGGGCTTTACCCCATAGGGGTGGGGTCGGTGCGGGGAGGTAGACTTAAGCGGTGTCTGGCCGGACGCATGCCCGCGCATGCCCTGAGCGCACGTGTCTGGGGTGCCGGGAGCGAGCGGCCAAGGGCGATTTGCTGCGCATCGTGATGATCGAGGGTGAGTGCACCCCCGATCGGCGCGGTACGCTGCCCGGCCGGGGTGCTTATGTGCACCCGACACCGGTCTGTCTCGACCTGGCGGTTCGCCGCCGGGCGTTTTCCCGGGCTTTCCGGAGCCCAGGGCCGTTCGACACGGCGGAATTGCGCCGAGTCGTCGAACGGAGTGCGCCTTGAGCAGCCGTTTCGGCAATGGCGCACAGCAGTAAATGCACAGGTAAGAAAGCACAGCGCACGGAAAACCGTGCGGTCAGGTACCTCGCGAGTCGGAAGTAGGTCGAGATTGCGATGAGCACTCGATGAGTACGCGATGAGTACGCCCATGAAGTAGCGACGGTCCGGTGGACAACCCGGACCTAGAAGGAGCGAAGTGGCTAAGGTCCGGGTATACGAACTCGCCAAGGAGTTCGGCGTTGAGAGCAAGGTCGTCATGGCCAAGCTCCAAGAACTTGGTGAATTCGTCCGTTCGGCGTCCTCGACGATCGAGGCGCCGGTTGTTCGCAAGCTGACCGACGCTTTCCAGGCAGGCAGCGGCAGCGGCCGCGCCGCCGGTAAGCCCGCGGCACCGCGCAAGTCGGCCCCCGCGAAGCCGTCGGCGCCCTCGCCGGCGCAGGCGGCCCGTCCGGCTGCCCCGAAGCCGGGTGGCCCCAAGCCGGGCCCCGCGGCTCCGGCTCCGGCCCCGTCGGCTCCGGCCCCCGCGGCCGCCGCCGAGGCGCCGCAGGCCCCCGCAGCACCCAAGAGCACTCCCGCCGCCGGCCCGACCCCGGGTCCGCGGCCCACGCCGGCTCCCAAGGCGCCGGCGCCCAAGCCTGCTCCGGCCGCCCCCGCGCAGCCCGAGTTCCAGGCCCCGCCGTCCGCGCCCGCCGCTCCGGCGGCCGGCCAGTCGGCACCCCGTCCCGGCGCCACCCCCGGCCCGCGTCCGGCCCGTCCGGCGGCGTCCGGCCAGGGTGGTCAGGGCGGCCAGGGCGGCCAGGGCCGCGGCAACGCCCCCCGTCCGGGTGGCGAGCGTCAGGGCCCCCGTCCGGGTGCCCGTCCCTCCGGTCCCCGTCCGGGCAACAACCCCTTCACCTCCGGTGGCTCCACGGGCATGGCCCGTCCGCAGGCCCCCCGTCCCGGTGGCGCCCCGCGTCCCGGTGGTCAGGGCGGTCCCGGTGGCCCGCGCCCGCAGGGTGGCGGCCAGGGTGGCCCCCGTCCCCAGGGTGGTCAGGGCGGTGCGCGTCCGACCCCCGGTGGGATGCCCCGTCCGCAGGGTGCCGCTCCCGGTGGCGCCCCGCGTCCCGGCGGCGGCGGTAACCGCCCGAACCCGGGCATGATGCCGCAGCGTCCCGCTGCCGGCCCGCGTCCGGGCCCCGGTGGTGGCGGCGGTCGCGGTCCCGGTGGTGCCGGTCGTCCCGGTGGCGGTGGCGGCGGTCGTCCCGGTGGCGGCGGCGGTTTCGCCGGTCGTCCCGGTGGCGGTGGCGGCGGCGGTCGTCCGGGTGGCGGCGGCGGTTTCGCCGGTCGTCCCGGTGGTCCCGGTGGTGGCGGCGGCTTCGGCGGTCGTCCCGGCTTCGCCGGTCGTCCCGGCGGTCCCGGTGGCCGTGGTGGCACACAGGGTGCGTTCGGCCGTCCCGGCGGTCCGGCGCGTCGTGGCCGTAAGTCGAAGCGGCAGAGGCGCCAGGAGTACGAGGCCATGCAGGCCCCGTCGGTCGGCGGCATCATGCTGCCGCGCGGCAACGGCGCGACGGTTCGCCTGTCGCGCGGTGCCTCGCTGACGGACTTCGCCGAGAAGATCAACGCCAACCCGGCGTCGCTGGTCCAGGTCATGCTGAACCTCGGCGAGATGGTCACGGCGACCCAGTCGGTCTCCGACGAGACGCTGCAGCTGCTCGCCGACGAGATGAACTACGTCGTCGAGATCGTCAGCCCGGAGGAGGAGGACCGCGAGCTCCTCGAGTCCTTCGACATCGAGTTCGGCGAGAACGAAGGCGGCGAGGAGATGCTCGTCTCCCGTCCGCCGGTGGTGACCGTCATGGGTCACGTCGACCACGGTAAGACCCGACTGCTCGACGCGATCCGCAAGACGAACGTCATCGCGGGCGAGGCCGGCGGCATCACCCAGCACATCGGTGCCTACCAGGTCGCGACCGAGGTCAACGACGAAGAGCGGCGCATCACCTTCATCGACACCCCCGGTCACGAGGCGTTCACCGCCATGCGTGCCCGTGGTGCCAAGTCGACCGACATCGCGATCCTCGTGGTGGCGGCCAACGACGGTGTCATGCCGCAGACGATCGAGGCCCTGAACCACGCCAAGGCGGCCGACGTGCCGATCGTGGTCGCGGTCAACAAGATCGACGTCGAGGGCGCCGACCCGACCAAGGTGCGCGGTCAGCTCACCGAGTTCGGTCTGGTGGCCGAGGAGTACGGCGGCGACACGATGTTCGTCGACATCTCCGCCCGTGAGGGTCTGAACATCGAGCAGCTGCTCGAGGCCGTGGTCCTGACCGCGGACGCCTCGCTCGACCTGCGCGCCAACGCGGAGCAGGACGCGCAGGGCATCGCGATCGAGGCGCACCTCGACCGTGGCCGCGGCGCCGTGGCGACCGTCCTGGTCCAGCGCGGCACGCTGCGCGTCGGCGAGACGATCGTTGCCGGTGACGCCTACGGCCGAGTCCGGGCGATGCTCGACGACAAGGGCAACAACGTCGAGGAAGCGGGTCCCTCGACCCCCGTCCTGGTCCTGGGTCTGACCAACGTCCCGGGTGCCGGCGACAACTTCCTGGTTGTCGACGAGGACCGTACGGCCCGCCAGATCGCCGAGAAGCGCGCGGCGCGCGAGCGCAACGCCGCCTTCGCCAAGCGCACCCGCCGGGTGTCCCTCGAGGACCTCGACAAGGTGCTCAAGGCCGGCCTGGTGCAGGACCTCAACATCATCATCAAGGGCGACGCGTCCGGTTCGGTGGAGGCTCTCGAGTCCTCGCTGCTCCAGCTCGACGTCGGCGAAGAGGTCGAGATCCGCATCCTGCACCGCGGTGTGGGTGCGGTCACCGAGTCGGACATCAACCTGGCGACCGGCTCCGACGCGATCGTGATCGGCTTCAACGTCCGCGCCGAAGGCCGTGCGACGCAGATGGCCGACCGCGAGGGCGTCGACGTCCGGTACTACTCGGTCATCTACCAGGCGATCGAGGAGATCGAGGCGGCCCTCAAGGGCATGCTCAAGCCGGAGTACGAGGAGGTCGAGCTCGGTACCGCGGAGATCCGCGAGATCTTCCGCTCGTCCAAGCTCGGCAACATCGCGGGTGTGCTCATCCGCTCCGGCGAGGTCAAGCGCAACACCAAGGCGCGCCTCATCCGCGACGGCAAGGTCGTCGCGGAGGACCTCAACATCCAGGGTCTGCGCCGCTTCAAGGACGACGTCACCGAGATCCGCGAAGGCTTCGAGGGCGGTATCAACCTCGGCAACTTCAACGACATCAAGATCGACGACGTCATCGCGACGTACGAGATGCGCGAGAAGCCTCGCGGCTGATCACGTAGCGCGTAACGCTGGGGCCGGTCGGCGGAGGAAATTCCGTCGATCGGCCCCGGCCGTTGCGTGTACGGTTCCAGGGACTCGTACTCCCCCAGCTACCGCTGGGAGACGCCCCCAAGGCCCCGCGGGTGGCTTGACCCGTCTTGCATGTACGTAGGGACGCTGTCCTTTGACCTGCTTCTCGGCGACGTACGGTCGCTGAAGGAGAAGCGCTCCGTCGTCCGTCCGATCGTCGCCGAGCTGCACCGCAAGTTCGCGGTGAGCGTCGCGGAGGTCGGGGACCAGGACCTCCACCGCAGGGCCCTGATCGGCCTGGCGGTGGTGTCCGGGGACGCCGGGCACATCACCGATGTCATGGACCGCTGCGAGCGCCTGGTCGCCGCGCGGCCCGAAGTGGAGCTGCTGTCGGTCCGCCGACGGCTGCACGGCGACGACGACTGACCCAGACCGGGCAGGTCGCCGCCGGTGGAAGCACAATTGTGGAAGACAAGAAGGAGACGGACCAGTGGCCGACAATGCGCGGGCGAAGAAGCTGGCGGACCTCATCCGGGAGGTGGTCGCCCAGAAGCTGCAGCGCGGAATCAAGGACCCGCGGCTCGGTACGCATGTGACCATCACGGACACCCGGGTCACCGGCGACCTGCGGGAGGCGACGGTCTTCTACACGGTCTACGGAGACGACGAGGACCGGGCCAGCGCGGCCGCCGGCCTGGAGAGCGCCAAGGGCATCCTGCGCTCTGCGGTCGGTGCGGCGGCCGGCACGAAGTTCACGCCGACCCTGGCGTTCGTGGCGGACGCGCTGCCCGAGAACGCCAAGACGATCGAGGACCTGCTCAACAAGGCACGGGCCTCGGACGCCGCGGTGCGCGAGGTGTCCTCGGGCGCCCAGTACGCCGGTGAGGCCGACCCGTACCGCAAGCCGGGCGAAGACGACGACGAGGCAGACGACGAGGGCCGAGCGGCAGAATGAAGCGTGAGAGCAACAAGCCGGGCGGCCTGGTCATCGTCGACAAGCCGGCCGGTTTCACTTCGCACGACGTCGTGGCGAAGATGCGCGGGATGGCCCGCACCCGCCGGGTCGGGCACGCCGGCACGCTCGACCCGATGGCCACGGGCGTGCTCGTCCTCGGCATCGAGCGGGCCACCAAGCTGCTCGGTCATCTCGCGCTGACGGAGAAGGAATACGTCGGCACGATCCGGCTCGGCCAGGCGACGATCACCGACGACGCCGAGGGCGAGATCACGGCGTCGAAGGCGGCGCACGGCATCGCGCGCGAGGACATCGACGCCGGCGTGGCCCGGCTGTCCGGCGCGATCATGCAGGTCCCGTCCAAGGTCAGTGCCATCAAGATCGACGGCAAGCGGTCCTATTCGCGGGTCCGCGCCGGCGAGGACGTGGAAATCCCGGCCCGGCCGGTGACCATCCCCTCGTTCGTGGTGTATTCGGTGGACGAGACGGCGGCCGAGGACGGCACTCCGGTCACCGACCTGCTGGTCTCCGTCGAGTGCTCGTCCGGTACGTACATCCGGGCGCTCGCCCGCGACCTGGGCGACGGGCTAGGCGTCGGCGGACACCTGACGGCGCTGCGGCGCACCCGGGTGGGCCCGTACAAGCTGGACCGGGCACGCACGCTGGAGCAGTTGCAGGACGCGGTGGACGACACCGAGGGCGTCGGGCTGCCGGTCATGCCGGTCGGCGAGGCGGCGGCCGCCGCCTTCACCCGCTGGGACGTCGCCGAGCCGCAGGTGCGGCTGCTGATGAACGGCGCACGGATCCCGATGCCGCTGTTCGAGGGCAGTGGGCCGGTGGCGGCGTTCGCGCCCGACGGCAGGTTCCTGGCGCTGGTGGAGAACCAGGGCGGGAAGGCCAAGAGTCTGGCGGTGTTCGGCTGACGCCGACGCCGCCGCGAGGTGGCCGGTCCCGGTGCGCGCGATGCGTTCCGGGGCCGGCCATCGGCCGTTTCCGGAGCACCCGGGGCGTCGGGCGGCCGCTCGCCGCCATCTCCTCCCGGAGGCAGGGGAATTGGGGCTCTGCACGGTGATGTGCGCCGGGGCGCACTGAGGCGTGCAGGGGCGCCGGTGGGCGCACCGCTGGGCGCGGGGGCCGGGGGCGTAGGGGGCGGCCCGGCGCCCCGCTCGTGCCGCCCGCTCGTCACCGTGGGGCCCGACCGCGCCCCGCCCGGCCGGGCCGCCCGTGCTCCGGGGCCGCTCCCGAGGGCACCCTTCGCGCGAAGCACCGCCCCCGGCATGGCAGTCTTAGACCTGCGTCATGCCGAATTGGCGCAATGGACGGACAAGAGTTCGGGCGAGGAGCGGGCACAGTGCAGCGCTGGCGTGGCTTGGAGGACATCCCCGAGGGCTGGGGACGCAGCGTCGTCACCATCGGCTCGTACGACGGTGTGCACCGTGGTCACCAGTTGATCATCGGAAAGGCCGTCGCGCGCGCCCGTGAGCTGGGGCTGCCCGCGGTCGTCGTCACCTTCGACCCGCACCCGAGCGAGGTCGTGCGGCCCGGGACCCACCCGCCGCTGCTGGCCCCGCACCACCGGCGCGCGGAGCTGATGGCCGAGCTGGGTGTGGACGCCGTGCTGATCCTGCCGTTCACCACGGAATTCTCGAAGCTGGCGCCGGCCGATTTCGTGGCGAAGGTCCTCGTCGACAAGCTGCACGCGCAGGTCGTCGTCGAGGGCCCCAACTTCCGCTTCGGGCACAAGGCGAGCGGCACGGTGGCCACCCTCACCGAGCTCGGCGGCACCTACGACTACACCGTGGAGGTCATCGACCTCTTCGAGCGCGGCACGGCCGGTGGCGGCGAGGCGTTCTCCTCCACGCTCACCCGCCGCCTGGTCGCCCAGGGTGATGTGGCCGGTGCACGGGAGGTCCTGGGGCGCCCGCACCGCGTCGAGGGCATCGTCGTCCGCGGCGCCCAGCGCGGCCGCGAGATGGGCTTCCCGACGGCCAACGTGGAGACCTTGCCGCACACCGCGATCCCGGCCGACGGCGTCTACGCGGGCCTGCTGCACGTCGAGGGCGAGGCGATGCCGGCGGCGGTCTCGGTCGGCACCAACCCGCAGTTCGACGGCAAGGTGCGCACGGTCGAGGCATACGCCATCGACCGCGTCGGCCTGGACCTGTACGGCCTGCACGTCGGCGTGGACTTCCTCGCCTACATCCGCGGCCAGGAGAAGTTCGACACCCTCGACGCCCTGCTGGAGCGGATGGCGATCGACGTGAAGCAGGCGCGGGAACTGATCGAAGCGGCGTCCTGAACCGGTCGTACGGCCGACGGATGGGACTACCGGAACTGACGCCGCTCGCGACGGCACCGGAACCGCCACGGCCCGGACTCGGCGGCCGGGCGCTGGGTGCGCTGTTCTTCGTCGTCGCACTGGTCATGTGCGGCATGGCGATCTCCGACGCCGCGCATGCCGGCGGACTGGCGGGGACCCACGGCACGCTGACGGTCAAGAGCTGCCACGTCGAGCATTCCGGCAGGACGGGTCACCGCAGTGGCACCACGTGGTGCGACGGCACCTTCCGCTCCGACGCCGGCCGGATCACGGACGATACGGCGACGGTCCGGGCGGATCTGACGGCGGGCGGCAAGGTCTCGGTGCAGCAGTCGGGTAGCGAGTACCTGCGTACCGGTCCCGGCGAAGTGTCCCGTTGGATCGCGCTGTTCTTCTGCGGTGGGGTGGTGGCCGCCATCGGCGTGCCGTTCGCCGTGACGGGGATGTTCCCGCGTGGCGGCGCCCAGATGCTCATGATCAACCGTTCGGTGTCCGGCACCCGGGCGGGGAGCGTACGCACATGGCTCTTCCTGGGAGGCCTCGGGGGCACGGCGGTGTGCCTGCTGTTCACCTGGATGCAGATGCTGTGACGCTGCGTGGGCGCAGGGACGCGACCGGTCGACCGTCGGCGACAAGGGGGCCCGGCCCCGCAGCACGTAGGTGACAAGGGGGCCCGGCGGCCCCAGCACGTCGGCGACCGAACGCGCCGGAGACCGCCGGAGACATACGGGCGGGGGCCCCCCCCCGGGGGGGGCCCCCCCCGACGTCGTTTATTGGGTTCATCGGTAACCCCGAAAGAGGGGGGGGGGGGGGGGGGGCACCCCCCCCCCACCGGCCGGGGCGGGGGCGGGGCCCGCG
>NZ_JBICVM010000002.1:0-782319 GCF_043199095.1 Streptomyces sp. NPDC048650
GGAACCTCATCTCCATGAAGGAGACGGGGTATCAACATATCTGGCGTTGACTTTTGGCACGCTGTTGAGTTCTCAAGGAACGGACGCTTCCTTTGGATTCCCTCTCGGGTTTCCTCCGGGCGCTTCCCTTCGGTGTTCCACACTCTATCAGGCTTTTCCGGGGCTTCCGAACCGCTGCTTTTCTGCAGGCATGCAGAATCACGCAATTCGAGAATCTCGATCAAGACTCTGAGGGAGTGCCGCCCACGGGTGTCCGGGCCGCAGTTGATTGCGGCCTGACTGTCTGGGGCAGGTCTCAGACAGTACAGCCCTGCTGTGGGCGAGGCAAATCGATTCGGCGGGGCTCAAGGTCCGTTCGCCCGGTGTTGCTCATGCGGAACCGTCAGTTCTTATGACTTACGCTTCTGAACGGTGCGCCGTCCAGGACAGGTAGTGACGGCGGCCTGATGAATCTCCACCCCTGGGAGGCTTCCCATGACCACCGTGACGTCCCCTCTCGCAGGACGCGCCATCGGACTCGCGGCTGTGCCCGACCCGGTGTTTTCCGGAGCGATGGTCGGTCCCGGTACCGCCATCGACCCCGTTCGTGAGCCGTCCGAGGCGGTTTCGCCCGTGGACGGTGTGGTTGTTTCGCTGCACCCGCATGCGTTCGTCGTCGTCGACGCCGAAGGGCACGGGGTGCTGACGCACCTCGGTATCGACACCGTTCAGCTCAACGGCGAGGGCTTCGAGCTGCTCGTCAACAAGGGCGACACCGTGACGCGTGGCCAGGCGGTCGTGCGCTGGAACCCGGCCGCGGTCGAGGAGGCCGGCAAGTCGGCGGTCTGCCCGGTCGTCGCGCTGGAGGCCGCCTCGGACTCGCTCGGTGAGGTGCGCGAGGACGGCGACGTCAAGGCGGGCGACACGCTCTTCTCCTGGCAGTAGCAGCTGGACGCCGTCCCTGACGGCGGGTAGGACATCCATCGCGGCGGCCGAGACCGCCGTATCAAGGGAGACGGGTGCAATGGAGACAACGCTGCGAGGCGTCGGTGTGAGCCACGGTGTGGCCATAGGCGAGGTACGGCACATGGGTACGGCGGTACTCGAGCCGCCGGCCAAGCAGATTCCGGCGGACGAGGCGGAGCGCGAACAGGGGCGTGCCCGTCAGGCCGTGGAAGCCGTTGCCGCCGACCTCATCGCGCGGGGCAATCTGGCGGGCGGCGAGGCGCAGGCCGTGCTCGAGGCGCAGGCCATGATGGCGCAGGACCCCGAGCTGATGGCGGATGTGGAGCGGCGGATCGCGGTGGGCAGCACCGCCGAGCGGGGCGTGTACGACGCGTTCGCCGCCTATCGGGCGTTGCTGGCGGGGGCCGGTGAGTATCTGGCCGGACGGGTCGCCGATCTCGATGATGTGCGCAACCGTATCGTCGCGCGGCTGCTGGGTGTGCCGATGCCGGGTGTGCCGGACAGCGACTCGCCGTATGTGCTGATCGCGCGGGACCTGGCGCCGGCCGACACCGCGCTGCTGGACCCGGCGCTGGTGCTCGGGTTCGTGACCGAGGAGGGCGGGCCGACCAGCCACAGCGCGATTCTCGCGCGGGCGCTGGGGGTGCCGGCCGTCGTCGCGCTGCCGGGTGCCGGCGAGATCGTCGAGGGCACCGAGATCGCGGTGGACGGCAGTACCGGTGAGGTGTTCGTCGAGCCGGATGCCGCCAAGCGGGCGGCGCTGGAGCAGGCCGCGGCGGAGCGGAAGGCGGCGCTGGCGGCGTCGTCCGGGCCGGGTGCCACGTCCGACGGTCACAAGGTGCCGCTGCTGGCCAATGTCGGCGGGCCGGCGGATGTGGCCGCCGCGGTCGAGGCCGGGGCGGAGGGCGTGGGTCTCTTCCGTACCGAGTTCCTGTTCCTGGACGACAGCTCCAAGGCGCCCTCGGAGGACAAGCAGGTCGAGGCGTACCGCAAGGTGCTGGAGGCCTTCCCCGAGGGCAGGGTCGTCGTGCGGGTCCTGGATGCCGGCGCCGACAAGCCGCTGGACTTCCTGACGCCGGCCGATGAGCCGAACCCGGCGCTGGGTGTGCGGGGTCTGCGAACGCTGCTGGACCACCCGGATGTGTTGCGCACGCAGCTCACCGCGCTGGCGAAGGCGGCCGAGGGGCTGCCGGTCTACCTCGAGGTCATGGCACCGATGGTGGCCGACCGGACCGATGCCAAGGCGTTCGCGGACGCGTGCCGGCAGGCCGGGCTGCAGGCGAAGTTCGGTGCGATGGTGGAGATTCCGTCGGCCGCGCTGCGGGCGCGCTCGATCCTGCAGGAGGTCGAGTTCCTTTCGCTGGGGACCAACGACCTGGCGCAGTACACCTTTGCCGCGGACCGGCAGGTGGGTGCGGTCTCGCGGCTGCAGGATCCGTGGCAGCCGGCGCTGCTCGACCTCGTGGCTCTTTCGGCCGAGGCCGCCAAGGCCGAGGGCAAGAGCTGCGGTGTCTGCGGCGAGGCGGCCTCCGATCCGCTGCTGGCATGCGTGCTGACGGGGCTCGGGGTGACCAGCCTGTCGATGGGCGCGGCGTCGCTTCCGTATGTGCGGGCGACGCTGTCCAAGCACACCCTCGCCCAGTGCGAGCGGGCCGCCGCCGCGGCGCGGGCCGCGGACACCGCCGAGGACGCGCGGGCCGCGGCGCAGGCGGTGCTCTCCGGGGAGTAGCACCGCGCGGCGCATGCGTCGCCGAAGCCGTTGATGGCCGTCCCGCCCCCGTGGCGGGGCGGCCATCTGCCGTACGGGTCGGTGGGGGCCGGCGTCAGAGGTGGCGGTGCGGGTCCGGTGGCGGTGTGAGGGGGAGGCCGGGGGCGTAGTCGACGCCGTGTTCGGGGGCGATGGGTTCGCCGGTGTCGGCGTCGGTGCAGTAGGCGGTGAACACCTCGGCCTCGGTCAGCGGGCAGGGCCGGCCGTCGCGCAGCGACCAGCCGCGGACGGTCGACCGCTCGCCGGTGTCGCCGGTCGTGGTGCGGGCGACGATGCCGCCCGGGGTGCGCAGGGCGAGTCCGGCGGCGAGGACCGTGCAGAACACCAGGGTCTCGGATTCGGTGAGCCGGGGGCGGCCGGATGTGGCGGTGGTGGCGTGCAGGACCGCGAGGAGCGGTGGTTCTCCGGCGGGGATGCTGCAGACGAGGTGGTGGGTGCCGGCGCCGAGGGCTTCGAGGAGTTGCCGGAGAGCTTCGGTGGCCTGGGCGAAGGCGAGCCGGCCGAGGTCGGCGCCGCAGTCCTCGCAGCTGCCCGCGCGGGCCAGGACGGTGGACGCCTGGTCCCAGCCGGCGCGGCGGGATGCCTCCTCGGTGAGCACCGGCAGCAGTTGCTCCAGCGGCTCGCCGGCGTAGGGCACGGTCGGTCCTGTGCGGGCGAGGTCGGCGGCGTAGCGGGTGCGGCTGCCGGGGAGGTCCGGGTCGAGGGCGCGGTCCGTGCAGTACTCCTCGTACGCGGCCGGGTCGAAGAGGCTCAGGGTGGTGAGCACGCCTTGGGCGGCGAGGGTGCGCAGCAGGATTTCCAGCTGCTGGAGGTAACTGCGGTGGTCGTCGAAGGGAAAGGTGCGGTAGCGGCGCATGGCCGCGAAGTCCCGCTCGTCGGCCAGGACGGCGGCGGTACTGGGGACTTCGCGGCGCAGCCTGCGGCGGGCGGCGGCCTGGTCGGTGTGCCGGGTGGTGGATGTCATGGCTCCCCCTCAGTGAGGTGCGGATACGAACGTCACTTGTCACTGAGAGTAATCGTGGGGTCTGACATCGGCTGCTGACCGGGCGCCGACCGGCGCCGGCCCGCGGCTACTCGGCGCGGTCGCGGGCCACCTGCTCGTAGAAGCGCAGGAGTTCGAGGTTGTCGACGGAGCCGGGGTTGACGGCCTTGTCGAGCGGGGTGCCCTGGAGGAGGCGCTTGACGGGGACCTCGATGCGCTTGCCGGTCAGGGTGTGCGGGACGCCGGGGGCTTCGATGATGTCGTCGGGCACATGGCGCGGCGAGAGCTGTTCGCGGATGGTGCGCTTGATGCGGTCGCGGAGGGCGTCGTCGAGGGTGGCGCCCGGGGCGAGGTGGACGAAGAGCGGCATCCAGTAGCCGCCGTCGGGGAGTTCGAGGCCGATGACGAGGGATTCGCGGATCTCGGGGAGGCGTTCGACGGCCTCGTAGATGTCGGCGGAGCCCATCCGCACGCCCTGGCGGTTGAGGGTGGAGTCGGAGCGGCCGTGGATGACGACGCTGCCCCGGGAGGTGACGGTGATCCAGTCGCCGTGCCGCCAGACGCCGGGGTACATGTCGAAGTAGCTGTCGTGGTAGCGGGTGCCGTCGGGGTCGTTCCAGAAGCGGGTGGGCATGGAGGGCATGGGGTTGGTGACGACGAGTTCGCCGACCTCGTCGGTGACGGGCCTGCCCTGGGGGTCCCATGCCTGGAGGTCCGTGCCGAGGCAGGGGGCCTGGAGTTCGCCGATGTGGACGGGGAGGGTGGGGACGGCGCCGGCGAAGCAGCTGCAGACGTCCGTGCCACCGCTGACGGAGGCGGTCCAGAGGTCGGCGCCGCTCTCCGCGAAGGAGTCGTGCAGCCAGCGGAAGCCGTCCGGCGGCAGCGGGGAGCCGGTGGTGGCGACGCAGGTGATGGCGGACAGGTCGAGGTCGCGGGCCGGGTGGATGCCGGCCTTGCGGCAGGCCATGACGTAGGCGGCGGAGGTGCCGAAGACGGTGGCGCGGGTGGTTTCGGCGATCCGCCACTGGGCGGCGATGTCCGGGTGGCCGGGGCTGCCGTCGTAGAGCACGATCGTCGAGCCCACCAGGAGGCCGGCGACGAGGAAATTCCACATCATCCAGCCGGTGGAGGTGTACCAGAAGAACCGGTCTTCGGGGCCGAGGTCGCAGTGCAGGCCGGTCTGCTTGAGGTGTTCGAGGAGGATGCCGCCCTGGGACTGGACGATGGCCTTGGGCAGTCCGGTGGTGCCGGAGGAGTACAGGACCCACAGCGGGTGGTCGAAGGGGACCTGTTCGAAGACCGGTTCGGTGGGGGTCGTGGTGTCGTGGGTGGTCAGGTCCGACCAGTTCAGGGCGCCTTCGGGGGCGGGGGTGCCGAGCAGGGGGATGTGGACGACGGCGCGCAGGGTGGGCAGTTCGGCGCGGAGTTCGGTGACGGTGTCGCGGCGGTCGTGTTCCTTGCCGCCGTAGTGGTAGCCGTCGACGGTGAACAGGACGACCGGTTCGACCTGCTGGAAGCGGTCGAGGACGCTGCGGGCGCCGAAGTCGGGGGCGCAGGAGGTCCAGACGGCGCCGACGGCGGCGGTGGCGAGGAGGGCGGAGACCGCCTGGGGGACGTTGGGGACGTAGCCGCTGACGCGGTCGCCGGGGCGGACGCCGAGGCGGCGCAGGTGCGCGGCCAGCGCGCCGACCTGGGCGCGCAGCTCGGCCCAGGTGACGGTGGTGGGTTCGTGGGTCTCGTCGACGTACAGCAGCGCCGGGGCGTCGGCGCGGGCCGGGTCCTCGGCGGCACGCAGGGCGTGTTCGGCGTAGTTGAGGGTGGCGCCGGGGAACCACCGGGCGCCGGGCATGGCCCGGTCGGCGAGGACGGTGTCGTACGGGGTGCCGAAGCGGACGTCGAACCATTCGGCGGTGGCCTGCCAGAAGGCGGGCAGGGCGTCGACGGACCAGCGGTGCAGGGCGGCGTAGCTCGCGGCGGGGTCGTCCGGGGTGGGGGCGGGGGCGCCGTGGTGCTCGGCCGCCCAGGTGTGGAAGCGGGTGACCTGGGCGCCGGCGATGCGGTCCGGGCCGGGCTGCCAGAGGGGTTCCGGCTGCGGTTCCGGCAGGGCGTCGGACTGCGGTGCGGTGGTCATGATGCGGCTCCCGGGCGATACGCGTCGTGTGCGTCGGTCGCGCGCGGCCCCGGCTGCCAGGTGGGTGGGGCGCGCGAGACACGGCTTGTCTGGACGATGTCATGTGATCGACTTGTGCACCAGGGCGGACCCCCACATTCGGGGGTGGTGGCGGCCGACGGGTCCGGTGCGGGCCCCGGTGCCCGGTCGTATCAAGCCATCGGCCGTCGGATCCAGGTGCCTGAGGGTGGCCGGGCGTGACCGGGCGCAGGTGAACGGCAGTTGAACGACGCCCGCACGGTGCGGCGACGATGGCAGGCTGGCCTGCATGGACGGGCGGGATCTGGTGCGGTCGGTACGGGTGGTCAGGGCGGTCGGGCCGGTGACGGGGCTGCGGTCGGTGCGTGCGGCGTGGCGGCGGTGGCGGGCGGATGCGCGGGCGTTCGCGCGGCCGGGTGTGGAGCGGGCGCGGGTGCCGGGGGCGGCGACGGGCGCGGAGTCGCAGCCGGGCGGCGGGCTGATCCACTTCGCGCGGTCGTCGCTGCGGGTGCGGGTGGCGGCGGGCGGCGCGGTGTTCTGCGGCTGGGACGGCGCCGGGCCGGAGCCCTCCTACGGCCTGGCCGGGCCGTGTCCGGAGGTGGATCCGCGGGCGGTGCTGGAGCCGGACACGGAGGGCGGCTGGCGGGTCGTCTCGGAGCGGGTGCAGGTGGCGGTGTCGCGGTACGGCGCGGTCGAGGTGCGGACGCCCGGCGGGGTGACGTTGCGGCGGGAGCTGCCGCCGCGCTGGTGGGACCGCACGGAGGCGGGAGGCATACCGGAGCCGGGTGAGCAGCCCGGCGAGTGCGGTGCGTCGCGGTGGGTGCAGCGCTCGGCGGTGGCGGCCGACGCGCGGTTCTTCGGGCTGGGTGGCCGGGCGCACGGCCCGCGGCTGCGGGATGGCGTTCACCGGCTGTGGAACACCGATCCGGGCGGTGCCTTCGAGCCGGGGGACGATCCGCTGTCCCTGACGATGCCGGTGCAGCTGGTGGTGGCGGATGCCGGGACGCATCTGGTCTTCCACGACAACTCGTGGGACGGCCGGGTGACGCTGCGCGAGGGCGCGGAGGGCGCGGGCTCGGGGCACGATCGGCCGGGCACCTGCGAGCTGCGGATGGACGGCGGGCCGCTGCGCTACTGGGTACTGCTCGGCACCCCCTCGCGGGTGCTCCTCGGCTGGACGGCGCTGTCCGGCGCGCCGGCGCTGCCGCCCCGCTGGGCGCTCGGCCACCAGCACGCCCGCTGGGGCTTCGGCGGCCAGGACGAGGTGCGCCGGGTGGTGGCGGGCTATCGGGAGCGCGGCCTGCCGCTGTCCGCCGTCCACCTGGACATCGACCACTACGACGGCCACCGGGTCTTCACCGTCGACCGGGAGCGGTATCCGGATCTGCCGGGTCTGGCGCGGGAGCTGCGCGCGGACGGGGTGCGGCTGGTGTCGATCGTCGATCCGGCGGTGAAGGCGGAGCCGGGCGACGCGGTCTACGACAGTGGGGCGGCGGCCGATGCCTTCGTACGGGATGCGCGGGGGCGCGAGGTGCGCGGCGTGGTGTGGCCGGGCGAGTCGGTGTACCCGGACTTCACCGACGCGCGGGTGCGCAAGTGGTGGGGCGCGCTGTACGGGGAACGGCTCGCGCAGGGTTTCGCGGGGGTCTGGCACGACATGAACGAGCCGGTGTCCTTCGCGGCGTTCGGGGAGCCGACGCTGCCGCGTTCGGCCCGGCACGCCCTGGAGGGCCGGGGTGGCGATCACCGGGAGGGGCACAACGTCTACGGGCTGGCGATGGCGCGGGCCGGTTACGAGGGGCTGTGCGAACTGCGGCCCGGGGAGCGGCCGTTCCTGTTCTCGCGGTCGGGGTGGGCGGGGCTGCAGCGGTACGGCGGCACCTGGTCGGGGGATGTGGCGACGGGCTGGCCGGGGCTGCGTGCGTCGCTCTCGCTGGTGCTGGGTCTCGGGCTGTGCGGCGTGCCCTACAGCGGCCCTGACATCGGCGGCTTCTCGGCACAGCCGTCCCGGGAGCTGTATCTGCGGTGGTTCCAACTGGGCGCGTATCTGCCGCTGTTCCGTACGCACTCGGCGCTCGGGGCGGGGCGGCGGGAGCCGTGGGAGTTCGGGGACGAGGTGCTGGGGCACGCCCGTGCGGCGCTGTGGGAGCGCGAGCGGCTGCTGCCGTACTTCCACACCCTGGGGCAGCTGGCGCGGCTGACCGGCGCGCCGTACGTCCGTCCCGTGTGGTGGCATGCGCCGCGGGACCGGGCGTTGCGGAACTGCGAGGACACGTTTCTGCTGGGGGATGCGCTGCTGGTGGCCCCGGTGCTGGAGGGGGGTCTGACGCGGCGGGCGGTGCGGCTGCCGCGGGGGCGGTGGTACGACACGGTCACCGGGCGCGCGTACGACGGGCCGGGCCAGGTGGTGGTGGACGCGCCGCTGTCCCGGATCCCGGTGCTGGCGCGGGCGGGTGCCGTGGTTCCGGTGACGGGTGCGGACGGCGGGACGGAGCTGGAGGTGTGGGCGCCGGCGGTGGGGCGCCGGGGCGGTGGGGTGGTGGTGCCGGACGTCGGGGACGGGTGGCGGCGGCCGGCCGTGGAGCGGTTCACGACGCGGCTGGAGGGGGGCGAGGTGGTGGTGGAACGGCAGGACGGGAGCCCGGTGGGGTACCCGGTGCGGGTGCGCGGGTTGGATGCGTGAGGGCGCAGCGGTCTTCCGCTCCGGCGGCCGTGACTGGTAGACGGGGGCCATGCCCAGACTTGCTGCCGCGTTGCGCGGCCTCGCCGTCGCTGCCGCCGCCCTGCTGACCGCCGTCGCGCTGCCGTCCGGCGCGGCGGCGGGCACCGGGGTTCGTCCGCCCGGTGCGCCCAGGGAGTTCGTCGCGCTGCGCGCCGTGGACCCCACGATCGTCCAGGAGATGCGCTATGCCACGCCGCACACCTTCATGGGGGTGGCGGTGGACGGCTACCGCCGGCCGGAGTGCCTGTTGACGCGGGACGCCGCCCGGGCGCTGCACCGCGCCCAGCGCTCCTTCCTGCGGCGGGGCCTCTCCCTCAAGGTGTACGACTGCTATCGGCCGCAGCGCGCCGTGGACCACTTCGTGCGGTGGGCGAAGGACCTGGGCGACCAGCGGATGAAGGCCGAGTTCTATCCGCGGGTGGACAAGTCGAAGCTGTTCGACGACGGGTATATCGCCGCCAAGTCCGGCCACAGCCGCGGCAGCACCCTCGATGTGACGCTGGTGCGGCTGCCGGCGGTGCCCACCCGTCCGTATGTGCCGGGTGAGCCTCTGACGCCGTGTTACGGGCCGAAGGCCGGGCGCTTCCCGGACAACTCCCTCGACATGGGCACCGGCTTCGACTGCTTCGACACGCTGGCGCACACCGTCGATCCCCGGGTCCACGGGCGGCAGCGGGCGAACCGGCTGCTGCTCAAGAACGGGCTGGAGCGGGCCGGGTTCAGGAATCTGCCGGAGGAGTGGTGGCACTACACCTTCACGCCGGAGACCTTTCCGGACACCTATTTCGACTTCCCGGTGCAGTGACCTTGTCCGCCGCGGTGGGTCCGTAGGACTCCAGGACGACGGGGGCGGACAGGGTCTCGGCGAGGGCGTCGGACCAGACGCGTGGATCGCTCCCCGGTGTCTGCGTGGCGGCCGGGCGGGCGGCCAGCAGCCGGTTGGTGAGCCGCTGTCGGCGCTCGAGGTCGCCGGGGCGGGTGGCCGGGATGCGGTCCGTCGTGGTGCCGTCGGGGGCGCGGTGGGTGCGGACGATGCGCAGGTCGGGGTGGCGGGCGGGCGCGTCGAGGTGGGTGACGGCCAGGCCGTCCACTCCCCCGCAGGCCGCGACCGCGTAGGCGTGTGCGGGCGCGTCGAAGTCTCCGGCGCGGAAGGCGCCCTGCCAGCGGCCGTGGCCGTTGTGCGGCTCGGGGAGGGCGGTGGTGAGGGCCGGGTTCTCGGTGACGAGCGGGCCGGGGCCGTGCCGGGTGGTGTAGGTGCGTACGACGCCCAGGCGGAACGCGGTCCGCGGTGGCCGGCCCGCCTCCGCGAGGAGGGTTTCGGCGCCGTCGAACGTGGTGGTCGACCAGGTGGTGTACGGGTGGAAGCCGTGCCACTCGTCGAGCAGCACGCCCTGCGCGCCTTCGAAGACGACCCGGCCGCGGCGCAGCAGCCGGGGCAGATGGGTCTCGTCGACGAGGGTGACATGGGCGGCGAAGGCGGCGAACGCTTCCAGGCAGGCGTCGACGGGCGGGGCGTCGAGCGGCCCGAGGGTCTCGGTGAGGCGGTCGCGGAGCAGGGTGAGGGTGTGGCGCAGCCGGGCGGGTGAGGTGCAGTCGCCGACGGTCGGGGCGTCGGAGGGGTGGGCCAGGGCGTAGGCAGCGGTTTCGCCGATGCCCATACCGCAGGAGCCGTGCCGCAGGGTGCCGCGGGCGCGTTCGCGGACCTGGTTGGCGGCGGCGTGGTACGGGGTGGTGAGCAGGGCGCGCCGGTCGACGGTGAGCAGGGCGAGCGGGTCGGGGACGCCGAGGCGGGCCAGGTGGCGGGCCTCGGCGGCGAGCGCCAGGGGGTCGACCAGCATCAGGCGGGAGAGGTGGGTGGGGACGCCGCTGAAGGTGCCGGAGCCGAACTGGGCGAAGGTGTGGTGGCGGCCGTCGGTGGTGACGACGTTGTGGGCGGCCTGGGCGCCGCCGTTGAAGCGGATCACCGAGGTGACCGGCGCCGCGCCCGGTGCGGCGCAGAGCCGGTCGACGACGGTGCCCTTGCCGGCGTCGCCGTAGCCGAGGTCGACCACGATGGTGTGCACGGGCGGTCCTGGAGGTCGGGAGGTCAGAGGCGGGTGGTGCCGGTCGTGTCGGTGTCGTCGTCGGTCAGCGGTGCCGTGGAGCGGGCCACCGTGCCGTGCTCCCGGCCGGCGCTCAGGGTGGCCAGTGCCTTGCCGACGGTGTCGCCCGCGGTGGAGCCGATGTCGGCGAGGTCGTCGAGGCCGGCGGCGAGGTCGATGGCTTCCTCGCCGAGTCCGATGGTCAGCGCGATGGTCTCGCAGACGGCGTCCAGGTCGTCGAGTTCGATGACGTTCTGACCCAGCAGTTTGCGCCAGGTGCGCAGCATCGCGGAGTTGCCGACGTGGGCGGCACCGGCGGGGACGATGAAGTAGACGTCGAACTTCCGCCGTACCTCGTCGAGGACCGCGGGGAGGGGGATGTCTTCGGTGAGCGGGTCGCCGAAGACCGTTCGGACCTCGCGCGCCTTGACCTTGCCGTAGGGCATCTCGTCGCCGATGAGGAAGAGATAGCCGCGACGGCCGCGCTTCTCGTGGCAGTCGATGCTGGTGTGGCGGGCCATGGCGTAGAGGGCGAGTTCGTACGACTCGGTGAGCTGGCCGCCTCCGCCGCCCTCCAGGAGGATGTTGCCGAGATCGTCGTCCATGCGGTTGTCGGACTCGAACTGGCCGATCTGGAGGGGCACCCGGTCGCAGGTGGCGTCGCCGACGGCGCCGAAGAGGATCTGCGGGTGCTCGACGTATCCCTTGCGCAGCAGCAGGCCGAAGAGTTCGGGGAGCTTGGCCTGCAGGACGCGCGGCACGGTCCGCATGGATCCGGTCACGTCGAAGAGGACGGAGACGGCCAGTGATGCGGGGTGTTCGGTGGAGTCGCGGCTCTCGCGGGTGGTGAGGCCCTCGGGGTCGAGTGCGGGGTGTGCCGTCCAGGTGTGGCGCGGCGCCGAGCCGGTGAGCCGGTCGCTGTAGTCGAAGGCGCTGGTGCCGGAGGCGGCGCGGTAGTCCGCCGCGGCGCCGTAGACGTGGGTGGACCAGATTCCGCTGCCCATGGTGATGTCCCCCTGAGTGTGTGCCGTGATGTGGGTGTGGAGCGTGAGTGTGGAGCGTGGGTGCACGGGTGAGGTGTACGGGCCGGTGCGTCAGGGCGTCGGGGCCGGCGCCGGCATGGTGAACGGGCGGAAGGTGCGCGGCCCGTAGAGGCGGTCGAGGAGTGCGTCCAGCTCGGCCAGCAGCCGCCAGGCGTCGTGCGGGCGGCGGGCCTCGGCGGGCAGGGTGCAGCCGCGCAGGAAGGCCCGCATGGGCTTCGGGGTGCGCTCGCCCATCAGGGCGTCCATGGTGCGGGACGCGAGGTGGATGTCGGTGGCCTCGGTCGCCGGGCGGCGACCGGCGATCTCGGGCGGGTAGACGGCGCGGTGGCGTTCGACGAGTGCGGGGACGCGGTCGCCGAGGGCGGTGCTGTAGCACCAGTCGACGAGGGCGAGGCCGTGCTGTGCGGGGTGGATGAGGACGTGCTCGGGCAGGACCGCGCCGTGCACCAGGCCGGTGCGGTGTGCCCAGCCGAGGGCGGTGAGCAGCCGGCGCCACATCCAGGCGGCGTCGCGCGGGTCGAGCCCGCCCGGGTGGGCGGCCCGGACCGCGGCCAGGGTGTGCCAGCCCTCCAGCGGCACCAGGGCGTTGACGCGGCGCTCGGCGCCGGTGTCCGCATCGCGGTGCCGGAAGGTCTCCAGGAGCCGGGGGGCGTAGGCGCGGTGGCGTGGCTCGCCGCGTCGGGCGAGCCGGTTCAGGGCCCGTGCCTCGCGCTCCATCAGGTCGTTGTCGGTGACCGCGCGCGGGATCTTCAGCAGGGCGCGGTGCCGGGTGCCGTCGTGGTCGTAGTCGGCGGTACGGAGCAGGGCGAGGTCGCCGGAGGTCAGGGCGGGCCCGAGGGTGTAGGTGCGGCGGCGGGTGGTGAGGGTGGGGCGGCCGGCCGCGGCGCGCCGCTGCCAGAGGTCCGCCAGCCGGGCGAACTCGGCTGCCGCGTGCGGGCGTTCGGCGGCCGGAACGGTGTCGGGGTGCAGCAGGCGGGCGAGCCGGCGGTGGACGCGGGCGGCCGCGGCGTCGTCGGCAGGGAAGAGGTCGGCGGGCGTGCGGGCGGCGGCCAGTGCGGCGCGGGCGGCGTCCCGGTCGCGCGGGGCGGCGGCCTCGGTCATCGGACGCTCTCCTCGCGGTCCGGTCGCAGCAGCGCCGGGTGCAGGAGCCGGGCGTCGCCCGCGCGGTAGAGGCGGGCGCGCGGGCCGCCGCGGGCTCCGCCGCGGGCGGCGGTGGCGCCGGTGGACTCGACGAAGCCGGGGACCGAGAGCACCTTGCGGTGGAAGTTCCCGGCGTGCAGCGGGCTGCCCCAGATGACTTCGTAGACGCCGCGGAGTTCGACGATGGTGAACTCCTCGCCGAGGAACGCCGTGGCCAGCGGCGTGTACTCGAGCTTGGCGCGGGCGCGGTCGAGGCCGTCGGTGACGATCCTGGCGTGGTCGAAGGCGAGCGGGAGGGCGGCGGAGCCGGTCGCCTCTCGGACGGTGTCGTCGGGCCGGGGCACGGAATCACCCCCGTCGGTCCCGTGCCCCGGGCCCTGCTCCGTGGGACGCGGGCGGGCCGCGTCCGGTTCGGTGAAAGTGGAAGTGGAAGTGCCGCTCTCGGCGGCGTCCGCCCCGAGGCCGGGCCGCAGGTCGGTGACCGGGATCCAGGCCGCGGCCGAGGCGTCGCTGCCGGCGCGGGCTTCAGGGAGGTCGGGTGCGAAGGCCAGATAGGCGACGGTGACGACGGGCATCCGCGGGTCGCGGCCGGGGTCGCCGTACGAGCCGAGCTGTTCGAGATGGACGCGTTCGAGCTGTGTGGCGTCCAGGCCGGTCTCCTCGGCCAGTTCGCGGGCCGCGGCCTGGTCGAGGGTCTCCCGGCCGGCCCGGACGAAGCCGCCGGGCAGCGCCCAGGCTCCCTGGAAGGGACGGCCACCGCGCTCCACCAGCAGGACGTGCAGGGCACCTTGACGCAGCGTCAGGACGACGATGTCGACCGTCACGGCGATGGCCGGGAAGTCGCGCGGGTCGTAGGCCGCGAGGAACTCGCCGTCGTCGCCATCCGCGGGGCCACTCCCCCGGTGCGCTTCCATGTCCGCCCCCTGCGTCATTCTCACTTTGAGTTCTTCTCGAATCGAGAACAACATAGCACCGGGCGCTGACACCGTCCAGGGGCGGGACTACCGTGCGGACATGACTCGACAAGGCGAGGGCCGGCAGTTCGGCTCGTACGAGGAGTTCTGGCCCTACTACGTCGCGATGCACTCCAGGGCGGCCACCCGCTGGATCCATCTGACGGGCACCCTGACCGGCCTGGCGGTGTCCGCCTACGGTGCGCTGCGACGGCGGCCCAAGCTGCTGCTCGCCCTGCCGCTCGTCGGCTACGGCACGGCCTGGCCCGCGCACTTCCTCATCGAGGGCAACAACCCCGCCACCTTCGGCCACCCGGCGTGGTCGCTCCGCGGCGACGCGCAGATGATCCGGATGATGCTGGCGGGCCGCGATGCGGAGCTGGCCGAGACCGCCGCCAAATGGCTCGCGGAGCACGGCGGTTGAGCCTCCCGGCGGCCCCTCGGGGGCGGCCGCCCGCGGGGTCCGACGAGAGTCGCTGGGCTGCGCACATGGGGATCACCGACAGGGCGGGCGGTGACGTCGCGGCCGCGAGGTCGATACGTCCGGAGGTGGGCCGTTCGAAGCCGGCGATCCGGTGCAGCGGAGTGGTCCTCCCGGATCCGGAGGGCCCGAGGAGGGCGAAGAACTCCCCCTGCCGGATGGTCGGTTCGACGCGGTCGACGGCCCCCGCCGTCCGGTGAGCGGGGCGCCGCTCGAATACCGTGTGTGCCCGGCGGGGACGGCCGCCCGTACGCTCCGAAAGGATGCGTGAACAGTGCGTGAACCGGGCGCCGTCGGGAGACCGGGCGCGGCATGCTGGCGCGGTGCCTGCCTGGATGGACCAGCTTCGATTCGCCTTTCAACCCGTCGTGAACCTCGCGACCGGCTCGGTCGCCGCGCTGGAGATACTCGCCCGCCCCGAGGACGGCGAGATGGACGTCCTGGGCACCGCCCACCGCTGCCCCGATCTGGACGCCGAACTGGCGGCGCTCGCCGTCCGGGCCGCGGCGCACCAGGAGACGATGCTGCCGCTGCATGTGAACATCTTCGCCACGACGGTGGCCGAGCTGCCGTCACTGACGTCGCTGGGCAAAGCCGTACGCGATGTGGGGCGGCGGCCCTGGGAGATCACCCTGGACATCGGCGGGCCGTTCACCCATGTCCCGCACCGGGCGTTGCTGGAGGCGGTCGCGGGGCTGCGCGACGAGGGCTACCGGCTCTGCGCGGACGGGGTCGGCGACGGCGATCTGCCGCTGCGGCTGCTCGGCGATCTCCTGCCGGACCTCGTCAAGCTGGACCGGTCGCTGTGCCAGGGCCTGGAGGCCGGGCGGGGGCGGCGGGCCGCGGTGGCCGCGGTGCGGCAGCTGTGTGAGGAGGTGGGCGGTCTGCTGGCCGTCGAGGGCGTGGAGACCGAGCGGCAGTACGCGTCGGTGCGGGAGGCCGGGGTGCAGCTGGCGCAGGGCAATCTGTTCGCGCCGCCCACCCGCCGGGCGGCCGCCGAGGTGTATCTGCCGGCCGAACCGCCGGCCACCGCTCGGGGTCCGGTGTCCTGCCGCCCGCCCTCGGGACCGCCGGTCGCCCAGTTCCTGCAGCCAGCGGCGCTGCTGCCGATGTCCGCGTCGGCGGGCGCGGTGCGCAGCCATCTCACCGGGTTCCCCGGGGTGTCGGGGGTGCTGCTGGTGGACACCGACGGTGTTCCGGTGCGGGCGATCGACCGCGACCGGTTCCTGCTCTCGCTCTCCGGACGCTACGGGCACGCGCTGTACGCCGACCGGCCGGCGCTGCGGCTGGCGGACCGGCCGCGCACGGTCGGTGCGGACGCCACCGCCTGGCAGGTCCTCGACGTCATCGCCGACGGGCACCGCGACCGTACCGGCGACGACGTGGCGGTGGTGGACGAGCGCGGCCGGTGCATGGGCGTGGTGCATCTCGCCGACATCGTGCGGGCGCTGGCCGAGAGCCGGGTGGAGGAGGCGGTCCGACTCAATCCGCTGACCCGGCTGCCCGGTTCGGACGCGGTCAACGGCGAGGTGGACCGGCGGATAGCCGAGGGCCGGGCGTTCGCGCTGAGCTGGCTGGACGTGGACGGCTTCAAGCAGGTCAACGACGGTGCGGGGTTCGCGGCCGGAGACGAGCTGATCCGCTCGGTGGGGCGGGTCCTGGCGGAGGTCGCGGCACGGCAGCCGGCCGCCCGGGTCGGGCACATCGGCGGTGACGACTTCCTGGTGCTGGCCGGGCCCGAGGGTCCGGCCCCCTTTGCGGCGGCGGTGCTGGACGCGGCGTGGTCGGCGGGTGGCCGGCCGGTCACGCTGTCCCTGGCCACGGTGGACTGTCCGCCCGGCAGTGTCGGTGGCCACGGCGAGGCGGCGGCCGCGCTCGCACCGCTGAAGAAGGCGGCGAAGGCGCTGCCGGGGGCGAGCTGGGTCGTCGGCCGTCCGGGCTCGGGGCGGATGGAGGTCTTGCGGGGCGCCGTTGCCCGGGTGCGGCCGCCGGCCGGCCCGGACGGTACCGGCGCAGCCGGCTCGGACGGCGTACGAAGTCGCCGGTGACGTCGTCACCGCATGGCTCCTCCCGGGACCGGCGCTCCACAACATCCGCCGCTGTGCGCGACCTTGACGCCCCCTCAGCCCGGGTGAACACTTCCCGGTGCCTGCACGGAGGACCGGGGAACCTCCCCGGGGCGAGGGCCAAGGAGCCGCCATGTATTCCACTGGGGACATCTTCGTCGGTGAAGTGATAGGCACCGCGATCCTGATCCTGTTCGGCGCCGGTGTGTGTGCCGCCGTCACCCTGCACTACTCGAAGGCCCGATCCGCCGGCTGGGTGGTGATCGCCTTCGGCTGGGGCCTGGGAGTCCTCGCCGGGGCGTACACCGCCGCGCCACTGTCCGGCGGGCACCTCAATCCGGCGGTGACGGTCGGCTCGGCGGTCGCGGGCGGCACCGAGTGGTCGAAGGTGCCGGTCTACATCGTGGCCCAGATGCTCGGCGCGCTGATCGGCGCCGGCCTGGCCTGGGCGCTGTACTACGCGCAGTTCGCTGCCAACAGCGAGCAGGACAAGGCCCAGCCGACGGTGGGGGTCTTCGCCACCGGTCCGGAGATCCGCAATCCCGTCGCCAACCTCGTCACCGAGATCATCGCCACCATCGGTCTGGTGCTGCCGCTGCTGTTCTTCGGCGAGAACAAGGGGATCGGCATCGGCCAGATACCCGGCGCGAACGCCGGGATCTACGGCTCCGGGATCAACGTGCTGCTGGTCGCCCTGCTCGTCGTCGGCATCGGCCTCTCGCTCGGCGGGCCCACCGGCTACGCCATCAACCCGGCCCGCGACCTCGGCCCGCGGATCGCGCACGCGCTGCTGCCGATACCCAACAAGGGTTCCTCCGACTGGGGTTACGCATGGATACCGGTGGCCGGACCGCTGATCGGCGCGGTGCTCGCCGGGCTGGTCCACACCGCGGTGTTCTGACCGCACGACGTCCGGGGAACCGGCCGGCCGGCTGCACCCACCACCAGAGTCCAGGAGGCGTGAGGGCATGACGGAGCACACCGAGAAGTACGTCGCCGCGATCGACCAGGGCACCACGTCGAGCCGCTGCATCATCTTCAACCACGACGGGGCGATCGTCGCCGTCGACCAGCGTGAGCACCGGCAGATCTTTCCGCAGCCCGGCTGGGTGGAGCACGACGCCACCGAGATCTGGTCGAAGGTGCAGGCCGTGGTCGCGGGCGCGCTGACCAGGGCCGGACTGCGCGCGGACCAGCTGAGCGCGCTGGGCATCACCAACCAGCGCGAGACCACAGTGCTGTGGGACCGGGCCACCGGCCGGCCGGTGCACCATGCCATCGTCTGGCAGGACACCCGTACCGCCCAGCTGTGCGCCGAACTCGGCGGCACGGACGGTCAGGACCGCTTCCGGGACGCCACCGGCCTACCGCTGGCCAGCTATTTCTCCGGACCCAAAGCGGCCTGGCTGCTGGACGAGGTGCCGGGGCTGCGGGCCCGCGCCGAGCGCGGCGAGATCGCGTTCGGCACCATCGACTCCTGGCTGATCTGGAACCTGACCGGCGGCACCGACGGCGGGGTGCACGTCACCGATGTGACCAACGCGGGCCGCACGATGCTGATGAACCTGAACACCCTCCAGTGGGATCCGGCGATCCTTTCGGCGATGCGGGTGCCGGAGGCGATGCTGCCGGAGATCCGCTCGTCGGCCGAGGTGTACGGCACGGCCGTCGGGCAGCTGCACGGGGTGCCGGTGGCCTCCGCGCTCGGCGACCAGCAGGCGGCCGTCTTCGGGCAGACCTGCTACGGCGTCGGCGAGGCCAAGAACACCTACGGCACCGGCTCGTTCCTGCTGCTGAACACCGGCAATCGTCCGGTGCCGTCCAAGAGCGGGCTGCTGACGACCATGGGCTACCAGCTCGGCGGCGAGGCTCCGGTCTACTGCCTGGAGGGCTCCATCGCCATCACCGGCGCCCTGGTGCAGTGGCTGCGCGACCAGCTCGGCATCATCGCGTCGGCGGCCGAGATCGAGCCGCTCGCGGCGAGCGTCCCCGACAACGGCGGCGCCTACGTCGTCCCGGCGTTCTCCGGCCTGTTCGCGCCGTACTGGCGCTCGGACGCGCGCGGGGTGATCACCGGGCTCACCGGATTCGTCACCAAGGCGCATCTGGCGCGCGCCGTGCTGGAGGCGACGAGCTGGCAGACCCGCGAAGTCGTCGACGCCATGTACCAGGACTCGGGGGTGCGGATCACCCGGCTCAAGGTGGACGGCGGGATGACGGCCAACAGCCTGCTGATGCAGCATCAGGCGGACGTGCTGGGGGTGCCGGTGATCCGTCCGGTGATCCCGGAGACGACCTGTCTGGGCGCGGCGTACGCGGCGGGCCTGGCGACCGGTGTCTGGCAGGACCTGGACGAGCTGACGACGCACTGGAAGCGCGACACGGAATGGACGCCGCGGATGCCGGCAGAGGCCAGAGAGCGCGAGTACGGCAACTGGCGCAAGGCCGTGGAGCGCAGCTTCGGCTGGCTCTCCGACGACGGCACGGGCCCCTCGTAGGCCCCGCCGCGTCGACCCGGCCCGGCCGCGCGGACGGCGTCCGCCGGCGGCCGGACGGCCCGTACCCCGGACGGCGGGGTACGGGCCGTCCGGGGTACGGGCCGGCCGGCCGTGGCCGTCAGGGAAGCGCGGGCTCCCGCTGTGTGGCACCGACGTCCATCGCGTGCTGGACCACGGCGATCAGCACATCCCGCGCGGAGCCCGAGCGCCGGGCGTCGCACAGCATCACCGGCACCGTGGGGTCCAGGTCGAGGGCCTCGCGGACGGTGGCCGCCGGGTAGTGCTCGGCGCCCTCGAAGCAGTTGACGGCCACCGCGAACGGCAGACCGCGCCGCTCGAAGTAGTCGATCGCGGCGAAGCAGTCCTCCAGGCGGCGGGTGTCGGTGAGCACCACCGCGCCGAGGGCGCCGCGGGCCAACTCGTCCCACAGGAACCAGAAGCGGTCCTGGCCGGGGGTGCCGAAGAGGTAGAGGACGAGTTCGTCGTTGAGGGTGATCCGGCCGAAGTCCATCGCGACGGTGGTGGTGGTCTTGCTCTCCACCCCGTCGAGGTCGTCGACCGGCCGGCCCGCTTCGGTCAGCCGCTCTTCGGTACGCAGCGGTTTGATCTCACTGACGGCGCCCACCAGGGTGGTCTTGCCCACGCCGAAACCGCCGGCGACCAGAATCTTGAGCGTCATCGGGTCGGCGGCCGCGGGAGGGCGGCGGCACTCAGAACGCCCGAAGGCCATGGAATTCTTCTCCTGAATTGCCGTGTGTGCGGGGGGATCTCATGGATTTTCCTCAAGGCGCGGCACATTGTTGGCAGCTGCACGGGAACGGTACAACGTGCGCTGCCCGACGCCCACTTGAGGTGCCGGATCATCCGGAACGGCTGCTTCCCGGAGGCCGCCGACCCGGCCGACCGGGCGGCGGGGCGCGGCTGTCGGGGCGGCGGGGCGGCGGGGCGGAGCTGCCGGGACGGCGGGTCAGCGCTGGGCGAGCTCCGCGGGCCGGTCGAGCACTCCCAACAGACAGACGAAACTGGACTCCACGAAGGCGCACAGCTCGTTCTGCGCCTCGGCCTCGCCGACCGGCCAGCTGATGACGGCCTCCTCGGCGAAGGCCATCCAGGCGCGCGAGGCGAGATCCAGCCGCGCGGCATCCGGCATGCCCAACCGCCGCCGGCCGTCGCGGACCCGCCCGGCGAGCGTCTCGCGCGTCTCCTCAAGGATGTCGGCCACCGCGGGATGACTGCCCGCGGCGCCCCGCACCAGCGCGAGATACACCTGACGGTGCTCCATGACGTACACGACGAATCCGGCGATGAAGGCCCGCATCCACGCGACGGGCTCCAGCGCGGGGTCCGGTTCGGTGGCGGCCGTGAAGCGGTCGCAGGCCGCGCGGACCACGGCGCGGAAGAATTCGCGCTTGGAGTCGAAGTAGTGGAAGAGCAACCCGCGGGAGATCCCGGCCCGGCGGGCGACCTCGTCGGTGGACAGCTCGTCCAGGGAGCGGTCGGCGAGCATCTCCAGGCCGATGCCGACCAGCTGTTCCCTGCGCTGGTCGGGGGTGAGACGGGTGACCCGCTTGCCTGACATGCCCGCAGTGTACGGGGGCCGGCCGGGCCGGAACGATCTCGATGCGTCCCGGCCCGGCGGCCGCTCAGGCGTGCTTGCCCAGGTGCTCGAGGAGCTTGGGCGTGACCACCTCGGGCACCTCTTCGGGCAGCCAGTGGCTGGCGCCGTCCAGCTCTTCGAAGGTGTAGGGGCCGTCCGCCCACTCCCCCGTGGACTCGGCCGCGGTGCGCCCCAGGGCGACGTCCTCACTGCCCCACAGGAAGAGGGTGGGGACGGTGATCCGGCCCGCCGGCACGGAGAGGACCGAGGCGGGCGCCCGGTACCAGTTGAGGGTGGCGGTCAGCGCGCCCGGCTCGGCGAGCCGGCGCGCGTTGGCCTCGACGAGGGGGGCCGGGACCTTGCCGCCGTAGGCGGCGCGCAGCCGGGCGGCGTCGTCGGCCAGCAGGGCCTTCTCCGCCGCCCCTTCCCCGCTGCGGAAGAAGCGGACGTAGTCCAGCCGGTGGTGCTGATCGGGGTCTCCGGCGGCGGCGCGGTTGAGCGCCTCCGGGTGCGGGGTCGCCAGGACGCTCAGCGACTTGAGCCGCTCGGGGTGGGCGCCGGCCAGCGCCCAGGCGACGATGCCGCCCCAGTCGTGCGAGACGAGGTGGAAGCGGTCCGCTCCCTGGGAGTCGGCGAAGGCCAGGGCGTCGGCGACGAGCTCGGGCACCGCGTAGTCGGCGATACCGGGCGGGCGGGCGCCCGGGGAGTAGCCGCGCTGGTCGACGGCGACCGCGCGGTACCCGGCGGCGCCGAGGGCGGGGAGTACGGCGCTCCAGGAGTCGGCGAACTCGGGCCAGCCGTGCAGCAGCAGCACGAACTCACCGTCGGCGGGGCCGGTGGCCAGGGCGTCGTAGGTGTGCGGGCCGACCTGGATCTCCAGGCGCTCGAAAGGGGGCGGTGTCGCGTCCGTGGCCATGGCCGGGCTCTCCTCGCTGTGGCGGCTGCTTGCACAGCACCGTACGCCTGTGTTGAGTATTGCTCAACAATGTCCTGGGCGTAGCTCGGAGCGGCGGGCGGGGCACCGGTGCGCGCGGCCGCCGACGGCGGGCCGGGGGCTCTCGCCGGGGCATTTCGGGGAGCGGGGCGCCGAAGACCGTCGAATTCCGGTCGACTTGGGCCCGGCGGCCACGACCGGGGCCGTGGCGGCGCCCGCGCGGCAGGTGCGGGGCGCCGTCACGGCGGGGTGCGGGGCGCCCCCGCGGCGGGTGCGAGGCGCTGTCACTGCGGGGTGCGGGGCGCCGTCACAGCGCCCGCAGGCCGTCGATCACCTCGCGCAGCACCCGCTCGTCCGGCAGCTCGGCCGGCGGCACGGGCAGGCTGACCCGTACCAGCGCCGCCTCCAGCAGATCGCCGATGAACACCCGCACCACGCCCACCGGCAGGTCGAGTTCGGCCGCCAGCTCGGCGACCGAGAGCGGCGCCTGCCGGCACAGCTCGACGATCTCGACGTGCTCGGGCGACAGCAGCTGGTCGGTGATGTCCCGCTCCGTGCGACTCTCGGCGATCACCTGGGCGATCAGGTCCAGCCGTCCCTCGGCGGTCGTCCGGGTGCGTCCACGGGTCATCGCGTACGGGCGGACGAACCGGCCCGCATCGTCGTCGAACCAACGGGCCGCGCCCCGCTCCGGTACGGCGCGGCCCTCCTGATCCCTCATGGCGTCACCGTCGTCGCTCCGTCGTCGCTCAGGTGACCGGCCCGGACCTGGGCGCCGCGCCCAGGTGCGTACCCACGCGCTTGACCAGCAGCGTCATCTCGTACGCGATCAGGCCGACATCGGATTCGGCATCGGCCAGGACGGCCAGACAGCTGCCGTCGCCGGCCGCGCTGACGAACAGGAACGCGTCGTCCAGCTCGACCAGGGTCTGCCGGACCCGGCCCGCGTCGAAGTGCCGGCCGACGCCCTTGGCCAGGCTGTGGAAGCCGGACGCCACCGCCGCCAGGTGCTCGCCGTCCTCGCGGGTCAGGTCCTTCGAAGCGCCGGTGGCCAGCCCGTCGCTGGAGAGAATCAGCGCCTTGCGGATCGAGCCGACCCGCTCCACCAGCTCGTCCAGGAGCCAGTTCAGGTCCCCGGCCCCCGATGCGATGGACGTTGCTGCCTTCGATGCGGTCATGGACCGTCCCCTCCCGTTGTGGTTCCTGGTGCTGTGCTGCCGGCGTCGTCGCCGTCGCCGTCGTGCTGTTCCGCACCGGGCCCGGGCCCGGTGCGGTGGGCGTCGTCCTCGCCCGCCGGGTCCTCGCCGCGTGGCGGGTCCCCTGCCGTGTGGTCGTCGTGGTCGTCGTGATCGCGACG
This sequence comes from Streptomyces sp. NPDC048650, assembly GCF_043199095.1. Lineage (NCBI taxonomy): Bacteria > Bacillati > Actinomycetota > Actinomycetes > Kitasatosporales > Streptomycetaceae > Streptomyces > Streptomyces sp. NPDC048650. The sequence continues at coordinate 22,717 of NZ_JBICVM010000002.1, forward strand.
GCCGCGCTGCCAGCCGCTCTGGAGCGCGGTCATCCGGGCTCGGACAGCCTCCGCGTCCCGGTCGTCGGCGGCCGCGTCGGCCCGGCCCTCGCCCGCCTGCCGGTCGGGCTCCTTCCTGAGCTGTGGCGCGAGGCTGGCCTGGCGTACCCGGCGGGGCAGCCCGCCCGGCGCGGGCGCCTCGGGGCCCTCCCCGGTGGGCGGCTCCTCGGCGGCCGCGGGTCGGCTCGGGCCGTCGCGCTCCGGGCCCGGCCGTGCGCCCGACGCCTTCGCCTGCGCCTCCCCGCCGTCGACCGTCCTGCCGTGGTCGGAGACCAGCACCGGCGGCTTGCGGCGGCGCGGCAGCGGCACGGGGCCGCCGCCGGGTGTCCGGTCGCGGGCCTGCTGGTGCTCTTCGCCGTCCGGGACCGGCGCGAGACCGGTGCGCGCGGCCGGCGAGGCGGTGGGGCCGGTCGGCCGGTCGGCCGGTCCGCGGCGCTCGTGGCCGCCTTCCCGGCCCCGGAAGACGCGGTCCTCGTCGTCGTCCAAGGCGCCCGGGCCGTCCAGGCCGAGCGGTGCCTCGAGTTCGACCGGGCCGTCCACGATCCGCGGGGCACGGCCTCCGGGGAGCGCCGCCGGCCCTTGGGCGAGCGCCGCCAGCTTGCCCGCGGCGTGCTCCAGTTCGTTGCCGATGCCGCCGCCCGCGGGGCCCAGCGCGCTCGACCCGGTGTCGTCGCGGCTGCCCTCGGAGGTCTCCGTCAGGATCGCCCCGGGGATGAAGACCACGGCGGTCGTCCCGCCGTACGGCGAGGTCTGCAGGGAGACCCGTACGCCCTGCCGCCGGGCGAGCCGGCTGACCACGAACAGGCCGAGCCGGTCGGTGTCGGAGAGTTCGAACTCGGGGGTCTCGGCCAGCCGGAGGTTGGCGTCCAGCAGCATGTCGGCGGCCATCCCCAGGCCGCGGTCGTGGATCTCCAGGGTGAAGCCGTTGGAGACCCGCTCGCCCAGGACGTGGACGGCGGTGTGGGGCGGGGAGAAGACGGTGGCGTTCTCCAGGAGTTCGGCGATCAGGTGGGTGAGGTCGGAGACGGCGGGGCCGTCCACCGCGAGCCGGGGCAGCCGGCGGACCTCGATCCGCTCGTAGTCCTCGACCTCGGCGACCGCCGCCCGCACCACGTCCATCAGCTGGATCGGCTTGCGCCACTGCCGGGAGGGCACCGCGCCGGAGAGGATCACCAGGCCCTCGGCGTGGCGCCGCATACGGGTGGTGAGGTGGTCGATGCGGAAGAGGTCGGCGAGTTCGTCGGTGTCCTCGGTGCGCCGCTCCATGGCGTCCAGAAGCGTCAGCTGCCGGTGCAGCAGCACCTGGCTGCGGCGGGCGAGGTTGACGAACACCTCGGAGACGCCGCGGCGCATGTCGGCCTGTTTGACGGTGGCCTCGATGGCGGCCCGCTGGAGGGTGTTGAGCGCCTGACCGACCTGGCCGGTCTCGTCCTGGCCGAATTCGAGCCGGGGTGCCTCGGTCTCCACATCGACCTGCTCCCCGGCCGCCAGCCGGCGCATCACACTCGGCAGCCGCACGCCGGAGACCTCGTGGGCGGCCTTGCGCAGCCGGGTCAGGTCCTTGACGTGCCGGCGGCCGATCCGGAAGGAGACGACGACCGACACCAGCAGCGCGACGAAGCCGAGGACACCGGCGACGGCGGCCTTCAGTACGACCCTGGTGGCGTACGGCTCGACCCGCTTCTGGTAGCGGTCGCCGGCGTCCCTGCCCATCCGGTTGAGGTCGTCGAGGACCTTGCCGGAGACGGCGTTCCAGCGCTCCGCGTTGACGGCGCGCGGGGCGGAGCCCGCGCCGGCCGCGATCGCCGTGTCCTCGTACGAGGTCACCTCGCGCGCGGGGGCGGAGCGCCAGTAGTCCTCGAAGATGCCGCGGTCCTTGGCGGGCAGCAGCGTGAGGCCGGTGCCGTACATGATGCGGCGTTCGGCGATCCGGTCGGCGAACATCCGCAGGTCACGCCTGGTCATGCTGCCGGAGGCGAGGGCCGCCGACATCAGCGCGTCCTCGCGGGCGAAGGCCTCGCGGGCACGGGTGACCTGCACCAGCGCCCGGGCCTGCTTGTCCATCTCCACGCTCTGCAGGGCGTTGAGCGAGGAGAGGAAGTCGTAGGCGGGGTCGACCATGGAGTTGTACGCCTCCAGGGCCTCGTCGCGGCCGACGGTGTTGTCCTCGATCTGCCTGCGCAGTTCGGGAAGGTCGGCCAGGGACTTGACGACGCCGGCGGCCCGGCCGGCCACCACGCCGTGCAGTTCGCCCAGCACTTCGGGGTCCTGGGCGTTGCCGCGCAACCGCGCGACCGCCCGGTCGGTGGCCCGCGCCTGCCGCCGCAGCCGGGCGAGCGCGTCGGCGCCGCGCCGGTCGGCGAGGTACAGCAGGCTCTGGCGGCGCTCGCGCTGGAGGGCCTGGACCGCGTCCTCCGTCGGCTGGCCGACCTTCTGCATGACGCCGGCGACATCGAGCAGCTGGTCGGCCTCGCGTCCGGTGATGTAGGTCGCGAACGACCACATGGCCGTCAGGGACACCAGCGGAACGAGCAGCAACGCCACGATCTTCCGGCGGATCGACTTTCCGCGAAAGCGCATGGCCTCCCCTACGTCAACCCCGGCGCACGGGGGGCGGTGTTCCGTCAACAAACGGCGAGAGCCTACTACTGCCGGGTGACCAATCCGAAGACCTGTCGAGGCGTTGGGGAAGGGGGGGCACGGCGGGATCACCACGGGCCGCCCGCCGATACCCGGACAACCCGCCCGCAATCGGGGCCCGGCGGCCGTACGGACGGACGGTGCGCGGTCCCCGAGCCTGGCCGGTTTTCCTCCACCCCGGGGAACACCCCGCCGAAGCGATGCGTGACGATGAGCGAGGACCAGGAGCGGCACCAGGGCATGTACCGGTCGAAACCCGGGCAGCCACCAAGGAGCCGGACACGGCGGGAGAGTGCGGGGAGCGTGACACCTTCATGGACACCGGCAGGCACCCCTTGTGGCAGGAGGAGCCGGCGACCCGGCGCCGGATGGCGGAACCGGTGCGTACGGCCGCGGTGCGCGCCGTCATCATCGTGGCCATCACGCTGATTCAGGCCATGGTCGCCTTCCTGAGCACACTGGCGGGTTCCTGGCTTGCCTTTCCCGCGGTGCTCAGCACGGTCGCCAGCACCGTGGTGGCGACCTGGGCGGTGCTGGATGTGTGGGTGACCCGCCAGGTGTGGGTGCAGCGCCATGGCGTGCAGTCCCAACCGAGCAGCACGGCACGGGAGTTGCGCCGCGAGCGGCGCAGGGCGCGCCGGGCGGCGACGCGGTCGCCCCAGGACGATCCGTCCCGGGCCGACCGCGCGGCCGCCTGAGCGCGCCGATTGTTACGCCACCGCCTCTTCCCGCACTGCGGGCCGGACGTGGATCATCCCGTCCACGACGCTCACCTCGTGGGTCCGTACGGACCGGCGGGCGGGCAGACAGGTCGGCGCTCCGGTGCGCAGGTCGAACAGCGCCGCGTGCAGCGGGCATTCGACGAAGCAGCCCTCGACCCAGCCCTCGGAGAGCGAGGCGTCCTGGTGGCTGCAGGTGTCGTCGACGGCGTAGAAGACGCCCTCGGTGTGGAAGACGGCGATCGCCGGTGTGATGTCGTCGATCTCGATCCGGACGGACTCGCCCTCGGGCAGGTCTTCGATACGGCAGACGGGAATCATCTGGCCCCCCTCGCGCTGATCGGTATCATGGCGTTTTGAATAACGCATCGCAGAGCGTGATGCGCAACAGAATCCAAGTCGGGGAGCGGGCCGTCAAGGGCTTTCCGGAGATCCGGACTGCCGCCCTTGGATGCCCGCCGCGCCGGCCAACGGGCGGTGACGCAAAGACCCATGTCAAACACGTCGAACACGTCGAACACGTCGAGCGAGACGGTGGAGGAACGGCGGGGCGGAGCGGGGTCCGTCCAGTCCGTGGACCGCGCGGTGAGCGTGCTGGAGATCCTGGCCCGGCTGGGCGAGGCCGGGGTGACCGAGATCTCCGAGGAGCTCGGCGTCCACAAGTCGACCGCGTTCCGGATCCTCGGAGTGCTGGAGAACCGTGGGCTGGTGGGGCAGGAGAAGGAGCGCGGCAAGTACTTCCTGGGCGCCGGGGTGCTGCGGCTGGCGGGCGCGGCCGCGATCCGGCTGGACATCTCCCAGGAGGGCCAGCCGGTGTGCCGGGCACTCGCCGACGACACGGGGGAGACCGCCAACATCGCGGTGCTCGACGGCGATGCGGCGGTCAACATCATGCAGGCCAGGGGCGCCGCCGCGGTGACCGCCTACAACTGGCTGGGCCGCCGCACCCCGCTGCACGCCACCGCCAGCGGCAAGGTACTGCTGGCACATCTGCCCCGGGAGCGCCGGGAAGCCCTGGTGACCCGCAAGCTGGCCCGGTTCACCGAGAACACCCTCACCACACCGGCCGGACTGCGCGAGCAGTTGACCGCCGCGTTCACGGACGGCTTCGCCGGCTCCACCGAGGAACTGGAGATCGGGCTGAACGCGGTGGCGGCACCGGTACGCGCACACGACGGCGCGGTGATCGGGGCGATCGGCGTCTCCGGGCCGGCCTACCGCATGGAGCGCGCCCTGCTGCCGGAGCTCGCCGAACGGTCCGCCAAGGCCGCCGCCGACCTCTCCCGCCGGATGGGCCACGCGGGATGACCCACGGCCGGGCCGCCGTCGGACGGCGAGGATTCCCCCCTTGACGGATTTCGGACGGGCTCCCAGCATGTCCCTCATGGCGCAACGCAGCGCGCCATGAGCAACTCCGATCCCGCCGTTACGCCGACGCGGCGCCGTCCGGGCGCTGTTGAGGAGGGGACGTGCCGCACACCGTCCGCGCCGTCGTCGCGTCGCGGCGAGGCTCTGGGCCCCGCCGCGACGCGCCGCCTCCTCGACCGAGGGGCCGGCCGGTCAGCCGTCCGCTCCCTCCGGGGCGTCCTCCGGACCGGCCTCCTGCTGGGCGGGCAGCTGCGGCGGCTCGTCGGGGCGGCGGTACATCCGCGTCGCGGTGATCTGGCCGTGCACCGCCTCCCCGGACGGGTCCTGCTGCGGCAGGCCCGGCCGCAGATGCTCCTCGACGCTGATGTACTTCAGCCCCGCGCGCAGGTCCGCGTCGTTGCGCAACCGGATGACCAGCGGGAACTCCGCGAGCGCGGTGGTGTCGAAGAGACCGGTCGTGTACAGCAGTTGGACACCGAGCGCGTCGGCGACGGCGCGCTGGAGCTCCAGCAGGTACGTGGCGTTGGCGCGGCCGATGGGATTGTCGAGGAAGAGCGTGCCGGCGTGCCGCTGCTTGTCGCGGCCCCGGTCGTTGCTGCGCAGCGCCGCCATCGTGCAGTACAGGGCGATGGCCGCGGTCAGCAGCTGACCACCGGAGAACACGTCGCCCATCTGCCCGACGGGCACCCGCTCGGCGCGCAGCACCGCGTCCGGCTTGAGGATCTCCACGGCCACCCCGCGCGGCAGCAGCGCCGCGCCGACCCCGCGCAGCAGCAGGGACATGCCGTCGCGGCGCAGATCGCTGTTCTTCCTGACGGCCGCCCGGGTCGCCTCGTCGATGACCTCGCCCAGCCGCTCGGTGAGCGTGGCCTGATCCGGGTCCTCGAAGCGGATCCGCAGGAACTCCTGCCCGGACCACTCCCCCAGCCCTTCGGGCAGCCGGGACAGCCGCTGGGCGGAACGCAGGGTGGTCAGCGAGGACTCCACCAGACCGCGCAGCCGGTCGACGATCGAGTCGCGGTTGCGCTCCAGCTGCGCCAACTCGTCGGTGAGCACGCGCAGCCGGGGCGCGAACGCCTCCGCCCACTTCGCGGCGTGGTCGGGCAGGGCCGCGGCGGGCAGCTCGCGGATCTGCTGCCGGGCGGGGGTGCGGACCTGTTCGTAGCGGGTGGAGTTGGCGTGCCGCACCAGGATGTCGGACGCCTCGCGGACGGCGGCGTCGGCGGCGGAGAGGTCGGCCGCGCAGCCGCGCAGCGACCGGCGTGACTCGGCCGCGGCCTGCCGGGCCTCGGCAAGCCCCCCGCCGTACGGCTCGGTCCGGGTGTCCGTCGCGTCCTCGGCGTCGTGGTGGTCGCGGAGCAGGTCCCGCAGCAGGGCGGCGGTCTCGTCGAAGCCGCCGGCGGCGTCCTCGGCGGCGCGATGGCCGCGCAACAGTTCTTCGTGGCCCTCCCGCGCGGTGCCCAACGCCTCGGTGGCGGTGGCCAGTTCGGCGTTCGCGGTGCGCAGCAGCTCCTTGGCCCCCTCGGCGTCGCCGGGGACCAGGCCCTCGGGGAGGTCCGTGTGCGCCTCGCCGTCGGCGGGCGCCAGCCGCTCGGTCTCGCCGCGCAGCCGGCCGAGCTGCTCGCTGGCCGCCGAGGCCCGGGTCTCCAGCATCTGCACCAGCGATTCGGCGCGGGCCGCAGCCGCCTGGCGGGACGGGCCGTCGGCGGCGTCCGGGCTCTCCAGGAGCGCTTCGGCGCGGGTGCGGACCTTGTTGGTGAGGCGGTTGAGCTCGGCCAGGGCGCCGGACTCCTCGCCCTCCGCGCGCGCCTGCTCGGCGCGCAGGTCGGCGCCGACGCCGACCTTTTCGTAGAGCTGGGAGGCGGCGCGGTAGGCCTCGCGCAGGGCGGGGAGGGAGGAGTGCGTCCCCTCGGGCGCCTCGCCCGGGTCGTCCGGCACTCCGGCGATCTCGGCCCGCTCGGCACGCAGCGCACGGGCGGTGCGGCGGGCGTCGTCGGCGGCGCGCTGGGCGGCCCGGCGGTCCTCGTCGGCGGCCCGGGCGCGATCCACGCACTCCTCGGCACGAGCCTCGAAATCGACTGCCTCATCGGCGAGTTCACGCAGCCGCGACTGCCAGGAGGCGCGCTCGCGCAGCCGGTGGGCGAGCCCGGCGAGCAGGTCGGCGGCGCGGCGGGCGCGCTGTGCGCCCGCCTGCCGTTCGTCGCGCACCCGGGTCGCCTCGGCGGCGGCCTCGTCGGCCTCGGCGCGGAGCGTACGGGCCTCGGCCAGCTCGGCCGTCGCCTCGTCGGCGGCAGTACGGGTCTGTTCCGCGGCGGTGGCCAGCTCGGCGAGCCGTCCGGCCGGGCAGCTCGTCCGCCACGATCCCAGCCGGGCGGCCAGCGCACGGTCACCGGAGAGCCGGGCGGCCAGCGCACGGATCTCCTCGTCGCGCTGCATGGCGCGCGACCGCAGGGCCCGGCGCTCCTCGTCGGCGGCGGATTCGTCGTGCATCGCCGGGTTCGGCGGGACGAGGAAGACCCCGGTGTCCCGGCCGTCGGGGGCGGGGGTGGGCGCCAGCAGCGCGGCGGCGGTGCCGACGGCCACCGCGGAGCGGGGCAGCAGCGCGGCCCGGGCGAGCACCTCGCGGGCCCGGGCGTGGGTGTCCGGGTCGGTGATGATCACACCGTCGACCAGCTCGGGGCGGGCGGCCAGCACCCGGGCGTGGTCGGCGGGATCGACGGACTGGGCGAGGTAGCGCCAGCCGGGCAGCGCGGGAACGCCGTGCTCGCCCAGATACTCCACCGCCGCCAGCACATCGGGTCCCGGGGGCAGCAGCCCGCCGTCGCCGAGCGCACCGAGGATCCGGGAGTCGTCGGCGGCGGCCGTCCGCAGGTCGAACAGCTGCCGCTCGGCCGCCGTCACACCCTCCTCCAGGAGCTCGCGCAGCTCCTGGGCACTGCGGTCCAGCTCCTCGGCGGTGAGCGGTCCGGCGGCGGGGCCGTCGCCGTCCGCGGCGCCATCCGCCGCGCGCGGGCCGGGCAGCGCGGCGGCCTTCGCCTCGGGCAGGCCGAGGAGGTCGACGAGGCGCGGTTCGGCGCCCAGGGCTTCCGCGGCGCGGCGCTCGGCGTCGTACGCGCGTTCCGCGGCCTGCGCGGCGTCCTCGGCGCGGGCCGCCGCCAGCTCGGCCGCGGAGTGCCGGGCGGCGGCCTCCCGGGCGCGGCCGATGGCTCCTTCGGCGGCCTCGCGGGCCGCGTCCCCCGCCTCCATCGCGGTCTTCTCGGCGTCGGCGGCGGCGAGCGCGGCGCGGGCCGGGTCGGCATCCGGGGCGGAGTCGTCCAGCCAGCCCGCCCGGACGGCCTCCGCGGTCTCCTCGGCCACCTCGGCGAGCCGCTGCCGCAGGTGATCGGTCTCGCTGCGGGCGCGCTGGGCGTGGGTGGCGGCGGCGGTGGCGTCGCGGTGCGCCGATTCGCCGGCTTCCTGGAGGGCGGCGGACCGCTCCTCCTCCTCATTGGCGATCCGCTCCCCCGCCTCGGCGGCGGAGTGCAGGGCGCGGACGAGGTCGGTGGCCGCGGTGGCACGGGCGGCGAGCGCGGGGGCCGCGTCCCGCTCGGCCTCGCGGATGGCCGCGGTGACCCGCGCGCAGCGGTCGGCCGCGGCGCGGTGCCGCAGCGCGATCTCGGCGGCCTGCCAGGCGCTGTGCAGCGTGCGGGCGTCGTTCAGCTCGCGGCGCTGGGCCGTGGCGCCCTTCTCTGCGGCGGCAAGTGCCAGTGAGGCATGGCGGTAGGCGAGTTCGGCGGAGACCAGGGAGCGGCGCTCACGGGTGCGTTCGGCGTCGGTGACGCGGTGCGCCGCCGCGGCGAGCTGCTCGGCGAGCTCGGCGGCCCGGCCGCGCTCCTCGGTGCCGCGCGCGTGCAGCCGCTGGGCCAGGCCCCGGGTGCGGCGCTCGGCCCCCGCGTGCACCTCGCGGGCGCGCTCGCGCTGCTCGGCCGACTCGGCGATCCGCGACAGCAGATCGAGGGAGCCGGCGGTGAAGTCGCGCTCGGCGGTGAGCTCGGCGCGCCGGCCGAGTTTGTGGGCGAAGCCGTGGACGAGGTCGGCGAGGCCGTCGGTGTCGCGGGTGTCGGTGACGGCGCGCAGCAGCAGGTCGGTGAAGTCGGAGTCGTTCTTCACGGCGAACAGGCCGGCGGCCTCGCCCTCGTCGGCGTTCATCTCCCGCTGGTAGCGGAACAGCTCCGGGTCCAGGCCGAGGACGCCGAGGTGTTCGTTCCAGCGCTCGTGGATCTCCTCCCACACCACGTCGAGATTGGGGTAGTTCTTCCCGGCGTCGGTCAGGACGTCGCGGAAGCCCTTCATCGTGCGGCGGCGGCCCTGGGCCCCGGAGCCACCTTCGCCGCTCTCCTGGCGGGGCCGGACGACGGTGGCCTCGGCCACCGGGAGGGAGTCCAGGCTCATCCCGGGTCCCGGCCGGAAGCTGTACCAGGCTTCGGCGAACTTCCGCGGGTCGTTGGAGACCTGGCGGCCGCGCCATTCGCTGACCTTGCCGACGACGATGCTCTCGCCGGTCAGGACGTGCTGCCATTCCAGGGCGACATGGCCGCAGTCGTCGGCGAGCAGGAACTTGCGCAGGACACCGGAGCTGGCGCCGCCCAGGGTGTTGCGGTGGCCCGGCAGCATCACCGAGAAGATCAGCTTGAGCAGGACGGACTTGCCGCCGCCGTTCTCCAGGAAGAGCACCCCGGCCGGGGCCGGGCGGCGCGGCGGGCCGACCGGCTCGTCCTCGAAGAAGTCCGCCTGGGCCGGGGCCGGCCGGGGCACGTGGGCGCCGACTCCGCGCAGGTCCAGCACGGTGTCGGCGTAGCGCGCACCGGCGGGCCCGATGGAGTAGAGGCGGACCCGGGACAGCTCGTACATGGCGGACTTTCGTGGAGGTTGTCGGTCGGTGGACTGGCGGCGAGAACGGCGGTCGTGGCGGCGGTCAGCCGGAGTGGAAGGGCAGTCCCGCGTCGGAGACCAGGTCGAGGTCGTCGGTCTCCTCACCGGGCAGCAGCGAGCCGCTGCCGTCGGCGACGGGCACCACGCCCAGCTCCAGGAGCTCGGCCATGGCGGCGCTGCCGGCCATGTCGCGGACCTGGAGCTGATAGCGGGCGGTGGTGCGGTACGCGCCGCCGGCGTCGTCCCCGGTGCGCTGGAGGAAGCCGGAATCGACGAGGAAGGTGACGGCCTTGGCGATGATCCCGGTGGTCGAACCGGCCAGCCGGCGGGCGTCCTTGGTGGCGCCGGTCGCGCTGCGCCGGGCGTAGACCCGCCACGCCGATTCCAGGCCGGGGGCATCGCTGACCGGGTCGGTGTTCTCGCCCTCCTGCTCGGCGCGCTCCTCCAGGCGGCGGCAGGCCTGTCGGACGAAGGCGTCGACGCCGTTGACGGTGATCCGGCCGATGTAGCCGTCGTCGGCGAGGTCCTCGGGGCGCGGGAAGGCCAGCGCGGCGACGGCGAGATGGGCCAGGCCGTGCAGGAAGCGGTCGGCGGAGTCGGCGGCGGCGCGGCGGGCGTAGTCGCCCATACGTACGGCGAAGACGGAGTCCTCGTCGGCGGTCACGGCCATGCCGGCGCGGGTGGAGACCTCCAGCACGATCAGGCCCAGCCCGGTGGCGACCGCGTCGGCGAGCCGGGCGAAGGAGGGATCGTCGCGGTAGCGGCGCAGCAGCTCGGCGTACTCGGCGTCGCGGGCGGGCAGCAGCTTGGGCTGGAGCCCGAAGGAGACCAGCCGCGCGGCGTCCGCGGCGTCGGCCGGGCTCAGGGGCGCGGCAGCGGCCGGTGCCGGCCCGGCGTCGGGCGTCCCCCGGCCGGCCGCCTCACCCGGGGCGGAGGTCGACTCCGGCACCACCGGCTCGGCGGCGTCGTACTCGGTCACGGTGCAAGCTCCTTGTGCGGGGTCCGGTCGGCCGGGCGGACGAGCGGCTGCGGTGTCCGGCGGGGCGGGGGCAGCGAGCCCCGGGACGGGCGGCCGGGCGCCATCAGGCCACCTCCGAGCGGTCGGCGGCCATACCGGCCGCGTCCAGCAGGGCCGTGCCGACGATGAGGTCGGCGCCGCCGAACTCCGCGTCGGCCAGCTCCGTGCCGTCGTCGACGGCGAAGAGCAGCTGGGACTCGCCCTGGCGGTAGGCCGTGCCGACCGGCGGGCTGGCGGCGTGCACCGCCAACAGGGCGACGAGGTAGGGGAGTTCGGGGTCCATGCGGCGCGCGTCGGCCAACAGGCCGGAGAGCCGGCGGGGCGCGTCGGCGGGCAGGTCGAGGAGTTCCATGGCGGCGTCCAGCTGCCGCTCGCTGAAGCGGCTGTCGTCGGGGGTGGCGACAAGGTCGGGCTCGGGCATCTCGGCACCGAGGTGCTCGCGCTCCTGGGGCGGGGTGAGCAGCACCTCCACGAGGTCGCGGGCGCGAACCGCCGAGGGGGTGCGCAGGCCCGTGCCGCGCGCGAAGAAGGCGTCGGTGACCCGGACGGCGCGCTCGGCGGGCAGCGGCAGCAGCGGGGCGACCAGCTGGCCGTAGAGGTCGAGGCCGGAGCGGGCGGTGGGGGTGGCGAAAGCCTGCCGGTCCTGTTCGGCGCGGAAGAGCGGGCCCGCCTCCAGCAGCCGGGACTGGAGCTGGGTGTGGCGCCGGATGCAGTCCTTGACGATGTCGACCAGCTCGGCGGCGCGCCGTTTGTGCTCGCCGGTCCTGTGGTCGACGGCCTCGGCCTCGTCGCGGACCTTGCGGATGTTGGTGAGGATGGCGTTCTCGTGGCGGTAGCGGTCCGCGACATGCTCCAGCGCCTCGGCGATCATGTCCGGGACGGTCTGCAGCCAGTCGACCGCGCGGACGTTGCGGCGCGTGGCGTCGAGGGTCCTGCGCAGGGTCTCGGCGTACTGCACGGTGCGGTAGCGGGCCTGCTCGGCGGCGAGCTGGGCGTCGGCCAGGCGGCCGCGGTTGATCAGCACCTCGAGCTTGACCTCGGCGGCGATCTGGGCGCTGGTGACGTCCGTGTCCAGCGCGCCGACCAGGACGTTGACCGCTTCGTCGGTGGCCCGGAGGTAGACCGTGCCGCCGGGGCCCGGGACCTCCTCGATGAGCTTGAAGTCGTAGTCGCGGCGGACGTACTCGCCGTCGGTGGTGAAGGTGCCGTAGACGGCCCGGAAGCCGCGGTCCACGCTGCCGACGTTGATCAGATTCTCCAGCACCCAGCGGGCGACCCGCTCGTGCTCGCCCTGGGGGCGGCGGGGGGCCTGGGCGGCGACCCGCGGGAGCACCTTCGCCACTATCTCTTCATGATCGGCGCCGGTGTCGAAGTCCATGTTGAGCGTGACGAGGTCGATGACGGCGAGGGCCACCTCGGCCATGGCGTAGACGCCGTACTCACCCGCGAGGTTGGCCTTGCGGGCATCGAGGTCGTGCAGCGGCGCGGTGCACGCCAGGGCGCGCAGGCGGCGGGCGAGGCCTTCGTCGGCGGCCGGGCCCGGCGCGGGCCGGGCCGGCCCGTTGAGCTGGGGCGCAGCGGCCCCCTGGGCGGGAAAAGTCACGTCGCACAGAGTAGGCGCTCGCACTGACAACGGACGAAACGGCGCGGTTCCGTCCATCGGAGGAACCGCTGGTGGACCCGCCGGCAAGACCCGCTGCCGGGCTTGTCGGCAGCGCCGCCGGACGACCGGTGCGCAAGTCTACGGCGCCGCCTTCGCGGCGCCCGCGCCGCCTCCCCGCCGCCCACCGCGCTCCGAGGGCGGGCTCAGTGCGTGGCTCCCTCCGCGACGCGGATGTCGGTGCGGACGCGGGCGGCCGTCGCCGCGATCTCGCGCAGCGCGCGGGCGGTGGAGGCGACGGACAGTGACGGCTCGGGCCGGTCGACGACCTGCTCGGGCGCGTAGGGGACGTGCACGAAGCCGCCCCGGACGCCCGGCAGTTCGGTGGCGATGAGGTGGGCGAGGCCGTAGAAGACGTGGTTGCAGACGAAGGTGCCCGCGGTGTTGGAGACCGAGGCGGGCACGCCCGCGGCACGGACCGCCGCCACACACGCCTTGATCGGCAGGGTGGAGAAGTACGCGGCCGGGCCGCCGGGCACGATCGGCTCGTCGATCGGCTCCGCGCCCGCGACATCGGGGATGCGCGCGTCGTCGAGGTTGAGGGCGACGCGTTCGACGGTGATGTCGGGGCGGCCGCCCGCCTGGCCCACGCACACCACGATCTCGGGCCGGAAGTCCGCGATCGCGGCGTGCAGGGCGGTCAGCGACGCCCCGTAGACGCAGGGCAGTTGCACCGCACGGACGTCGAGCCCGCCGGGCGGTCCGTCGGCCACGGCGCGCGCCGCCTCCCAGGAGGGGTTGGTCGACTCGCCGTCGAACGGCTCGAATCCGGTCAGCAGTACCCGGGTCATCCGGTGGTCCTCATCGAGCTCAGAAGGCGAACAGGGACATGAACACGATGTTGCAGCCGAGCAGCACACCGGCGGTGGGCAGCTGGGCCTTGATGGGCCCGTAGCGGTCCTTGAGTTCCAGGAGGGCCGCCGGAACGATGTTGAAGTTGGCGGCCATCGGGGTCACCAGGGTGCCGCAGAATCCGGCGAGCATGCCGATGGCCAGGACGGCGGCCGGGTTGCCGTCGAAGTGGCCGATCAGGACCGGCCAGCCGACCGCGGCGGTCATCACCGGGAAGGCGGCGAACGCGTTGCCCATGATGACGGTGAACAGGAACATGCCCACGCAGTAGACGACGACGGCGATGTAGAGCGAGTCCTTCGGCAGCACGGCCGTGGTGAGCCTGCCCACCTGGGTGCCGACGCCGGAGACCTGGAAGATGGCGCCCAGCGTGGCCAGCATCTGCGGCAGCAGCATGGCCCAGCCCATCGCCTCCAGCATGGAGCGGCCGGACTCCACGGGCACCGATATCCGCTTCTCGCGCAGCAGGATCATACCGACGACCAGGGCGACGACGGCGCCGAGTCCAAGGCCGAGGATGGTCTCGCTGCCCTCCTGGAGGACGGGTTCGCCGCCGAAGGAGAGGTGCTTGACGCCGATGGCGCAGACCATCGCGACGCCCGGGATGGTGAGCGCGGGGACGAAGAGCTTGTTGCCGAGGCGGTCGGCGAAGGCCGCGCGCTGCTTGGGAGTGGTGGTGCGCGGGGTGCCCCGCCCGGTGAAGCCGAAGCCCGCCAGGGCGGCCATGACGAGCACCGCGACGCCCAGCGGCTCGGCGGGCGCCTGCTTGGTGACCACCCAGCTGCTGTAGATGAAGCCGGCGCCGATCAGGCCCCAGAAGGTGCCGGTGCCCAGGCGCTTGGGGTTGCTGCGATCGGTGAACATCTGGGCGGCCATCACCAGGAAGCTGAGGCCGACGAGCCAGTAGAACCACTCTGCCTTGATCACTGGACGGCCTCCGGCACATCGGTTGCGGGCCGGGCGGTGCGCAGTTCGCGCTCCAGCCGGCGGTCCAGGCGCAGCAGCCGCCAGCCGTGGAAGACGAAGGCGCACAGGGCGGTGGGAATCGCCCAGAGTGCGAGCTGCAGCGGCTCCAGGTGGGTGCCGTAGGAGGTGTTGACGAAGCCGGTGATGAGCAGGATCGAGCCGACGGCCAGGAAGACGTCCTCGCCGAAGAACAGGCCGACGTTGTCGGCGCTGGCGGCGAACGACCGGACCTTCTCCCGCATCCGGTCCGGGAGCGGCCCGTACTTCCGCTCGACGGCGCCCTCGGCCATCGGCACGGCCAGCGGGCGGACGGTCTGGGCGGGGCCGAAGACGTTGTTCAGGCCGACCGCAGCGCCGATCTGCCGCAGCCCCAGATAGAGCGCGAGGAAGCGTCCGGTGGTGAGCTTGCCGAACCGGGCGATGAGGCGACGGGCCTGCTCCTGGAGGCCGTAGCGCTCCAGGAGGCCGATGACCGGGAGGGTGATGGCGAAGATCGTCACCGCCCGGCTGCCGGCGAAGCCGTCGCCGAAGGCGGCCAGCACCTTGCCGGGCGACAGGCCGCCGAGGAGGCCGGTGAGGATGCCGGCCACCCCCACGACCAGGAGGGGGTTGCGTTTCGTGGCGAATCCGACCACCACCACGAGCACGCCGAGGAGCACAATCATGGGCCCGCCTTCCGCGTACAGGGACCCCACGGACGGTGAGGAGAATTTCGAGGAGGCTAGGCGATTGTTCAACGATCCGACAAGGGGTTGACGGGAACGAACTCCCGGCCCGTCTCACCCCTCCGCGATGCGCTGCGCGTACGCCCCCGACAACTGGCCCCGCGAGTCCTCCAGGTACCCCAGCAGCAGCCGCTCGGCCTCGGCGGCATCCCCCGCCAGCAGCGCGTCCACGATCTGCCGGTTGCGGATCAGATACGGCGCGTAGAAGCGCTGCGGGTCGTCCATGACGTGGAAGACCAGGCGGAGCTCGGCCAGCACACCGCGCATCAGCTCGTCCGTCCGCGGGCTCCCCGCCAGGGCGACGACGGCCTGGTGGAAGCGGATGTTGGCGGTCGAGAGGTCATCCCAGGCGCGGTCCGCCGCGGCCGTCTCACCGGCCCGCACCGCCGCGTCGATGGCCGCGATCGCCTCGGCCACCGGCGCGTCGTACGGCCCGCTCCCCAGGCCCCGCACCGCCGCGCTCTCCACGATCAGGCGCACCCGGAAGATGTCGTCGAGGTCCTCGACCGTCACGACGCGCACGAACACCCCGCGGTTGAGCCGGTGCTCCAGCAGCCGCTCGTGCGTGAGCAGCCGGAACGCCTCCCGCAGGGTGTTGCGCGAGACGCCCAGCGCGCCGCCGATGCTCTCCTCCGAGAGTCGGGCGCCGGGCGGGAAGTACCCCTCGGTGATCCGGTCCCGCAGGATGTCGGCGACGCGCTCGGCGGTACTGGAGCGCCCCAGCAGGGGGCGGTCCGACTCCAGGCCCCTGACCTCGGCCAGCCGCCGCTGATCGTTCTTCCCCGCTCCGCCGGTCATTGCGCTCCCCGCTCTCCGCTGTCGTCTCGGCGGAAGTCAATCCCACACGGGAGAACGAGACAACACACCTCTTGTCGGATCGTTCAACAATCCAGTACGTTGACCAGCGCCCCTGCACGTGCGCACCACGGAACGGACACCCATGAGTGACCTGGCGTCCCCTCCCGTCATCGACCTCAACGCCGACCTCGGGGAGGGTTTCGGCCGCTGGCAGCTCACCGAGGACGACGCCCTGCTGTCCGTCGTGACCAGCGCCAACGTCGCCTGCGGCTTCCACGCCGGCGACCCGTCCACGATGCGCCGGGTGTGCGAGCTGGCCACCGAGCGCGGCGTGGTCATCGGCGCCCAGGTCTCCTACCGGGACCTGGCCGGCTTCGGCCGCCGCGCCATGGACGTCCCGCCGGACGAGCTGGCCGACGAAATCACCTACCAGATCGGCGCGTTGGAGGTCTTCGCCCGCGCCGCCGGTGCCCGCGTCGGCTATGTCAAGCCGCACGGCGCGCTCTACAACCGCTGCGTCCACGACGAGGAACAGGCCGCCGCCGTCAGCGCGGGCGTCCGCGCCGCCGGCGGCGCCCTGCCCGTCCTCGGCCTCCCAGGCTCCCGGCTGCACGACGCCGCCCGCCGGGCCGACCTCCCCGTCGTCGACGAGGCGTTCGCCGACCGCGCCTACACCGCCGGGGGCACCCTCGTCCCGCGCCGCGAACCGGGCGCCGTGATCCATGATCCCGACGAGGTCGTCAAGCGCGCCCTGGGCATGGCCCGCGACCGCACCGTCACCTCGGCGGACGGCAGGGCGCTCACCGTCTCGGCCCGTTCGCTGTGCCTGCACGGCGACACCCCCGGTGCCGTCGGCCTGGCCCGCCGCGTGCGGTCCGAACTGACCGCCGCCGGTGTGCACGTGCGGAGCTTCGCATGAGGCCGCTGCCCGTCGGCGAACACGGGCTGCTGATCGAACTGGACAGCGCCACGGAGGTCGAGGCGCTGCACGCGGAGCTGCTGCGCCGGGCCGCCGACGGCACCTTGCCGCCGGTGCGCGAGATCGTGCCGGCCGCCCGTACGGTCTTCCTCGACGGCCTCGCCGACCCCCGCGGCCTCATCGCGGAACTACCGGCGTGGGACGTCCCGCCGCTCACCGGCGGCGACCGCCCGGCCGTCGAGATACCGGTCCGCTACGACGGCCCCGACCTCACCGAGGTCGCCGCGCTGTGGAAGGTCACCCCCGACGAGGTCGTCCGCCGGCACTCCGGCACCGCCTTCCGCGTCGCCTTCTGCGGCTTCGCCCCCGGCTTCGGCTACCTCACCGGCCTGCCCGCGCCGCTGCACGTACCCCGCCGGACCACCCCCCGCACCCGGGTCCCGGTCGGCTCGGTCGCGCTGGCGGGCCCGTACACCGGTGTCTACCCCCGCTCCTCCCCCGGTGGCTGGCAGCTGATCGGCACCACGGACGCCGCCTTGTGGGACCCGGGCCGCGAACCGGCGGCGCTGCTCGCCCCCGGCACCCGTGTCCGCTTCGTCCCCCAGGAGAACGCCTGATGGCCGACCGCGCCCTCTCGGTCGTACGGGCCGGAGCGCTCACCACCGTCCAGGACCTCGGCCGGCCCGGCCACGCGCACCTGGGCGTGCCACGGGCCGGCGCCCTCGACGAGCCCGCGCACCGCCTCGCCAACCGGTTGGTCGGCAACCCCGAAGCGGCGGCCACGCTGGAGACGACCCTGACGGGATGCGCCGTAAGGCTGCGGAGGACCACCACCGTCGCGGTCACCGGCGCCCCCTGCCCGGTGACCGTCGACGGCCGTCCCGCCCCCTGGAGCGCACCGGTACGTGTCCCCGCGGGCGCCGTCCTCGATGCCGGACCGGCCACCCACGGCCTGCGCTCCTACCTGGCCTTCGGCGGCGGCGTCGACGCCGAACCGGTCCTCGGCAGCCGCGCCACGGACCTGCTCTCCGGCCTCGGCCCGGAACCGCTCACCGACGGCGCGGTCCTTCCCCTGGGCGGCCCGTACGGCCCGCCGGCCGCCGCCGATGCCGTGCCGCACCCGGGCCCGGTGACCGAACTCGTGCTCCCTTTCCTCCCCGGCCCCCGCGACACCTGGTTCAGCGCTCACGGCCTGCGCACCCTGGTCACCGGCCGCTTCCAGGTCTCCGCGGCGAGCAACCGGATCGGCCTGCGCACCGAGGGCCCGTCCCTCGAACGCGACCGGCCCGGCGAACTCCCCAGCGAGGGGATGCCGTTGGGCGCCCTCCAGGTACCGCCCAACGGCCTGCCCGTGCTCTTCCTCCACGACCACCCCACCACCGGCGGCTATCCCGTCGTCGGCGTGGTCCCCGAGCACTGGCTGCCGCCCGCCGCCCAAGCCGTACCGGGGACACCGGTCCGATTCGTGCCACGGCGCCCCGGGCGGGACCTCCCCGTCGGCTGAGGGCTGTCCCGGCCGGTCTCCGCCCCGCGGGCCAGGAGCTCCGCCACCGCCGCCTCGCCCACCGTCTGATCTCCGCTCGTCTCGCCCGTGGGCCGGAACCCGAGCCCCCGGTAGAAGGCTTCGGGGCCGTCCTCGCCCGGGTGCCAGGTCGTCGTGAGGCGGCTGCCGCCGCGGCTGCGGATCTCGGCGGCCACGGACACCACCGCGAAGCGGCCGTATCCCCGGCCCTGTTCGCCGGCGGCGATGTTGAGGCGCCAGAGGCCGGAGCGGATGTCGGTGCCCGTGCCGTCTCCGGTGAAGTCGATGCCGAAGAAGGCCATCAGGAAGCCGACGGGGCGGCCGCCGTCCAGGACCAGGCGGGGCCACGCGGTGCCGGGGTGCACGTACGCCTCGGCGAGCGACTTCACGACCGGCGCGACCAGGTGCTCCTGGTCCGGGCGGACCCGCAGCCCGATCGCGGCGTCGACGTTGTCCGGGGTGATCTTCTCCAGGCGGAGCGAGGTCGTCATGTCGGCACCCTAGGGTGCCGCTCTCCCGTATCCGCCACCGCCCGGCGTCCGGACCACCAGTACGTCGTCCACCCCGAGGTCGGCCGTGTCGCAGCCCCGCAGCACGTCACGGGAACCGTCCGCCCGCTCGACGGAGTTGACGCCCAGCGAACCCGGTGCGCCGCCCGCCGCCCCGTACGGCGCGATCCTGCGGTGCTGACTCAGCAGTGCCACCGTGACCGGCTCCAGGAAGCGCAGCCGACGCTCCACGCCGCAGCCGCCGTGCCAGCGCCCGGCGCCGCCGGTGCCGGGGCGGATGGCGAAGCCGTCCACACGCACCGGGTAGCGCCACTCCAGGACCTCCGGGTCGGTCAGCCGGGAGTTGGTCATATGGGTCTGTACGGCGTCCGCTCCGTCGAAGCCGTCGCCCGCACCGGAGCCGCTGGCCACCGTCTCGTAGTACTGCACCCGGTCGTTGCCGAAGGTGACGTTGTTCATGGTGCCCGAGCCCTCGGCCTGGACGCCGAGCGCCGCGTAGAGGGCGCCGGTGACCGCCTGGGAGGTCTCGACGTTGCCCGCCACGGTGGCCGCCGGGTACTGCGGGGACAGCATCGAGCCCGGCGGGATACGGACCGTCAGGGGCTTGAGGCAGCCGCTGTTGAGCGGGATGTCCTCGGTGACCAGGGTACGGAAGACGTAGAGCACCGCGGCCATCACCACGGAACTGGGCGCATTGGTGTTGCCGGGTTGCTGGGGTGAGGTGCCGGCGAAGTCCAGTACGGCGCTGCGGGCCGCGCGGTCCACGGTGAGCGTGACGTTGATCTGCGCCCCGCTGTCGGTCTCGTAGCGGCAGGAGCCGTCCGAGAGCCCGGAGATGATCCGGCGCACCGACTCCTCGGCGTTGTCCTGGACGTGCCCCATATAGGCGCGTACGACGTCCAGGCCGAACTGGCCGGTCATCCGGCGCAGTTCCTCGATGCCCTTCTCGTTGGCGGCGACCTGGGCGCGCAGATCGGCGATGTTGGCGTCCGGGGCGCGCGAGGGGTACGGGCCGGCGGCGAGGAGTTCGCGGGTCTCACGCTCGCGCAGCTCGCCGCCGCGCACCAGCAGCCAGTTGTCGAAGAGGATGCCCTCCTCCTCGATGGTGCTGCTGAAGGCGGGCATCGAGCCCGGGGTGATGCCGCCGATGTCGGCGTGGTGGCCGCGGGAGGCGACCAGGAACAGCAGCTCGTCGCCGTCCGTTGCGAAGACGGGGGTGACGACGGTGATGTCGGGGAGATGGGTGCCGCCGTGGTAGGGATCGTTGATCGCGTAGACGTCGCCGGGCCGCATGTCGTCGCCGCGACGCCGGAGCACCTCCTTGATGGACTCCCCCATCGAGCCCAGATGTACGGGAATGTGCGGTGCGTTGGCGATCAGGTTGCCGTCGGCGTCGAAGAGCGCGCAGGAGAAGTCGAGTCGCTCCTTGATGTTGACGGAGTGCGCGGTGTGCTCGAGGCGGACGCCCATCTGCTCGGCGATGGCCATGAAGAGACTGTTGAAGACCTCCAGCATCACCGGATCCGCCCCGGTGCCCACGGCACTCCGGCCGCCGCGTTCCGTCACCCGGGACAGCAGCAGATGCCCGCGCTCGCCCACCTCCGCCCGCCAGCCGGGGTCGAGGACCGTGGTGGCGTCCTCCTCGGCGATGAGCGCCGGACCGGTGATCCGGTCGCCGGGGCGCAGATCGGTGCGCCGGTGGAGCCGGGTGTCCCGGCGGCGCCCCTGGGCGTACATCCGCACGGTCGAGGTGTGCGCCGGCTTCCCCTCCCGCCCGGCGAAGCGCACTTCGTGACCGGACGCGCCACCGGACGCGCCGAGCGCCTCGACCGACACCGCCTCGGCCACCAGCGGCTTGTCCATGGTGAACGCGTAGCGGGCCCGGTGGGCGCGGAGGAAGTCGGCGGTCATGGTGTCGGCGTCGGCCAGCGGGACGCCGATGGTGGCGTCCGTCCCGGCGTAGCGGACGAGGACCCGCGCCCGGGTGGTGATGCTCTCCTCGGGCACGCCGTCGTCGAGGAGTTCGCGCCGGGTCTGCGCCGCCAGCGTCCGGCACGCCTCGTGCACCCGGTCCACGGCCCCGGCCTGACCGAACTCCGCCTCGACGGCCTGTTCGCGCATCGCGGTGGCGTCGGCGACCCCGATGCCGTAGGCCGACAGCACCCCGGCCAGCGGCGGTACGAGCACGGTGCCGATGCCCAGCGCGTCGGCGACGGCGCAGGCGTGCTGGCCGCCGGCGCCGCCGAAGCTGGTGAGGGCGTAGCGGGTGATGTCGTGGCCGCGCTGGACGGAGATCTTCTTGACCGCGTTGGCCATGTTGAGGACGGCGATGTCCAGGAACCCGGCGGCCACCTCCTCGGGACCGCGGTCGTCGCCGGTGGCGGCCGCGGCCCGCTCCGCGAGCCGGCCGAAGCGGGTGCGGACGACCTCGGCGTCCAGCGGCTGGTCGCCGTCCGGTCCGAACACCGCGGGGAAGTGGTCCGGCTGGATCCGGCCGAGCATCACATTGGCGTCGGTGACGGTCAGCGGGCCGCCCCGCCGGTAGCAGGCCGGGCCCGGGACGGCGCCGGCCGAGTCCGGGCCGACCCGGTAGCGCCGCCCGTCGAAGTGCAGGACGGAGCCGCCGCCGGCCGCGACGGTGTGGATGTTCATCATTGGGGAGCGCATCCGCACCCCCGCGACCTCGCTGCCGAAGACCCGCTCGAACTCCCCGGCGTAGTGCGACACATCAGTCGAGGTGCCGCCCATGTCGAAACCGATCACCCGGTCGTACCTGGGCCCCGCCTCCTCGGCGGCGCGCACCATACCGACGACGCCGCCCGCGGGCCCGGAGAGCACCGCGTCCTTGCCCCGGAAGTGCTCGGCCCGGCGCAGCCCGCCGTTGGACTGCATGAACATCAGCCGGATCCCCGGGAGCTGGGCGGCGATCTCGTCGACGTACCGGCGCAGGATCGGCGAGAGATAGGCGTCCACGACGGTCGTGTCCCCGCGCGGCACCAGCTTCATCAGCGGGCTGACCTCGTGCGAACAGCTCACCTGCGAGAAGCCCGCACGCCGGGCCAGTTCGGCGACGGCCCTCTCGTGGCCGGCGTGCCGGTAGCCGTGCAGCAGGACGACGGCCGCGCTGCACAGCCCGTCCGCGCGGGCCCGGAGCAGCGCCTCGCGGACCGCGTCCGCATCCAGCGGCCGCACGGTCTCGCCGTGCGCGCCGATGCGTTCGGGCACCTCGATCACCCGCGTGTAGAGCGCCTCGGGCAGCACGATCCGCCGGTCGAAGATCCGCGGCCGGTTCTGGTAGGCGATGCGCAGCGCGTCCCGGAATCCCTCGGTGATCAGCAGCACCGTCGGCTCGCCGGTCCGCTCCAGCAGCGCGTTGGTGGCGACGGTGGTGCCCATCTTGACGACGGAGACCCGCTCGGCGGGCACCGGCTCGTCCGGGCCCAGCCCCAGCATCGTCCGGATGCCGGCCACCGCCGCGTCGCGATAGCGCTCGGGGTGGTGCGAGAGGAGCTTGTCGGTGACCAGGCGGCCGTCCGGTCGTCTGCCGATGACGTCCGTGAACGTCCCACCGCGGTCGATCCAGAACTCCCAGCGTCCGGTCATCCGGTCATTGTCGCAGCGTCGTTCGGATCTCGGAGGGCGGCGAGCGCGGCACGCGTGGCGCGCTCGGCCGTGGCATCGAGCAGTCGTCCGGACCCGGCCAGGCCGTGCCGGCACTCCTGGACGGCCAGCGCCAGCAGGCCGGGCAGCAGGTCCGTGCACCGGTCGGCGACCCAGCGGGTGCCGCGGGTGGCCATCCACCAGGCGGATCCGGCGCGGGTCGGCGGCGGCCCGTCGAGGGTGAGCGCGGGCGGCGGCCCCACCGCGTGGCCCGCGGCGGCCAGTGCCGCGTGGAAGCCGCGGGCCAGCAGCCGGTGCCCGAGTTCGCTGGGGTGCAGCCGGTCCACGCTCCAGCTGGCGCGCTCGGCGACCCAGGTGGGGTCGACCAGATGCAGATGCACGCCCCCGTAGCGGCCGGACAGCTCGTGCACGACGGTGTTCACCGCGCGCATCCGCCGGGCGAGCGGGCGGGCCAGCGGAGCGGGCAGCCCCAGCATCCGCCCCGGGTCGGGCAGACACGCCGTCAGGACCACCGCTCCGTCGGCGCTGAGCGTGCGGTGCGCCAGATCGAGCGCGGCGGCGACCCGGTCGATGGCGAAGGCGGCCCGCAGGGTGTCGTTCGCGCCGACCACGAGCGAGGCGTACCGCGGGGCGAGGCGCCGCGCCGCGGGCAGCTGCCGCTCGGCCACATCGGCCGCCAGCGCCCCGCTGCACGCCAGATTCTCCAGCGGGACGCTCCCCGGCCGCTCCCCCATCGCCGCGGCGAGCAGGACCGCCCACCCGCGCCGGCCGCCGCCGGGCAAGGGGTCCCCCAGCCCGGCGGTCAGCGAGTCGCCGAGCGCGGCGAAGCCGCTCCGCCGCACCGTCACCACCCGCCCCGGGGCGGCACGGGCAAGGTCCCGTCCGCGACCGCACGGTCCCGGTGGGCGGGCGCGTCGTGCGCGGCCAGGAACGCCGCGACGGCGGGTTGCCAGCCGTAGCCCTCGGCGCGCTGCCGGGCGGCGGTACGGCGGGCGGGGACGGGGCGGGCCAGTACCCGCTGGACGGCGTCGGCGAAGGACTGGCCGTCGTCCAGGGCGGTGTCACCGGCGCCGCCGACCAGCCCGGCCAGTGCGGAGGCGGCGCTGGCGACCACGGGCGTACCGCAGGCGAGCGCCTCCAGGGCGGCGAGGCCGAAGGTCTCGGCCGGGCCGGGCGCCAGCGCGAGGTCGGCGCTCGCCTGGAGCGCGGCGAGCCGGGCCCGGTCGGCGAGGTGCCCGAGGAACGCCGCGGGCAGCCGCTCCGCCCGCACCCGGGCCTCCAGACGCGCCCGCAGCGGCCCGTCGCCGGCCACCACCAGCGCCGCGTCGACACCGCGCCGGCGCAGTTCCGCCAGCGCGTCCAGCGCCCGTCCCGGCCGCTTCTCCGGCGACAGCCGGGAGCACATCAGCATCAGGACGGCGGCCCGGCCGGCGCAGCGCTGTCGCAGCTGCGCGCTGTGGCAGTCCGGGTGCCAGCCGGCGAGGTCGACACCGAGCGGCGCTCGCACCACGTTGCGCGCGCCGACCCGGGTGAACTCCGCCGCCGCCCATTCGGTGGTGCACACGATGCGGCTGTAGGCGTGCGCCGTACGGGAGTTGAGCCGGTCCGCGACGGTGCGGGCGAACGGCGTGGGCGCGCCCCAGGTCCGCAGCACCCCGTCGACGCTCTCGTGCGAGACCATCACCGCCGGTATCCGGGCCCGGCGCGCCCACTCCCCCGTCCAGCGCAGCGTCGTACGGTCGGAGACCTCCAGCCGGTCGGGTGCCAGCGACCGCAGTACGCGCCGCAGCAGGCGGTGGTCGGCCAGGACCCGGTAGCCGCCGGTGCCGGGCACCACGAGCCCCGGCAGGGTGATCACCCGCCCCTGCTCGGTGCGTTCGTCGGACATTCCGCCGCCCGGCCCCGGGACGATGAGCACCGGCTCGTGCCCGGCGGCGGCGTAGCCCGCGCCGAGTTCGCGCAGCGCGGTGCGCAGCCCGCCGGAGGCCGGGGTGACGAAGTTGGCCAGCCGTACGATCCGCAGCCCCGATGCCGCCCCGCGGTGCCCGCTCATGCCGCCACCGCCGTCCGGTCGGCGAGCACGGCCTCGTAGTGGGCGAGGAGCTGGTCGCCGATCGTCTCCCAGGTGCGGTCCCGGACGGCCGCGCGGGCCGCCGCACCGTACCGGACGCGCAGCTCGGCGCTGCGTCCGAGCAGCAGTACCGCGTCCCGCACCGCACCCCCGTCGCCCGGGGGCACCAGCAGCCCGGTCCGGCCGTGGTCCACCAGGTCGAGCGGACCGCCCGCGCCAGGTGCGACCACAGGCACCCCGGAGGCCATCGCCTCCTGGACGGTCTGGCAGAAGGTCTCGTACGGCCCGGTGTGGACGAAGACGTCCAGCGAGGCGAAGAGGCGGGCGAGTTCGTCGCCGGTGCGGCGCCCCAGGAAGCGCGCCTCGGGGAGGGCGGCGCGGAGCCCGGAGGCGCTGGGGCCGTCGCCGATGACGACGGCGCGCACCCCGGGGAGCCGGGAGGTCTCCGCCAGCAGCCGTACGTCCTTCTCCGGGGCCAGCCGCCCCACATACCCCACGAGCAGCTCCCGCCCCGCGGCGAGCGAGCTGCGCAGCACGGCGTCGCGCCGCCCGGGGTGGAATCGCGTGGAGTCGACCCCGCGGGGCCACAGATGGACCCGCGGCACGCCGTGCTCGGCCAGGTCCAGCAGCGCCGCGCTGGAGGGCGCCAGTGTCCGGTCGGCGGCCGTGTGCACCGCCCGGATCCGCCGCCAGGCCGTCGCCGCACCGCCGCCCAGATAGGTGCGGGCGTAACGGCCCAGATCGGTCTGGTAGACGGCGACCGTGGGGACCCGCCGCCGGGCCGCGGCGGCCATTCCCCGGGCGCCGAGGACGAAGGGACTGGCCAGGTGCACGACGTCCGGCCGGTGTCCGGTGAGGGCGGCGGACAGTCGCCGCCCCGGCAGCGCGATACGTACCTGCGGATAGCCGGGCAGCGGCACGGAGGGCACCCGGACGACCGGGCAGGGGCTGTCGTAGGTCGCGGCCGCCGGTTCGGGGCCGGCGAGCGGGGCGACGACCAGCGGATCGTGGCCGCGGCGGACGAGGTGACGGGCGGTTTCCAGGGCGCAGTGTGCCACGCCGTTGACATCGGGCGGGAAGGATTCGGTGACGATGACGACACGCATACGGCTGTTGTCGGCGTGCCGGACGTGGACCGGACCACGGGGATCTTTCCGTCCGGGGAACGTCCCATGAGCGTTCCGCGGCGCACGACGCCACCGGGCGGCGCCCGGGCCGGAGTGTCAGGCTGGGACGGGGCGCCCCACGGCGCCGTGGCGAACCGGACGGAGGGATGTCTGTGACGGCCGACGACGCGGCGTCCGAGCCCTCGGACGGGCTTCCCCCGCAGATCGGCGCACCGGCGCGCCGGGCGCTGGAACGGGCGGGCTATCTGCGGCTGTCGCAGCTGGCCGGGGCGAGCGAGGCCGAGCTGCGGCAACTGCACGGAATGGGGCCCAAGGCGCTGCGCCTGCTGCGGGACGCCCTGGCCGAACGCGGCATGTCGTTCGCCGGCCGGTGACCCCGGGGCGGGCCGCGCCCACGCCCCTTGCCTCGCCCTACACCCCTTGGGCCTCCGGCCCGAACCGGCTCCGCACGGCCGTCTGTACCTCGGCCTCCTCGGCCGGGTCGGCGGCCAGGCGGCGCAGCTGCTCGACGACCCGGTCGTCGCCGGTGGCGGCGTACCGGGCGGCCAGTTCGCGGGTGGTCTCCTCGCAGTCCCACAGGCACTCGACGGCGAAGCCGGCCGCGAAGCCGGGATCGGTGGCCGCGAGCGCGCCCGCCGCCCGCCCGCGCAGGTGCGAGGAGGAGGTCTCGCGGTAGACGTGGCGCAGTACGGGGGCGGCGCAGGCGACCTCCAGGCGGCCCGCGCCGTCGACCAGCTCCCACAGGCCGGACCCGTCCGGCCCCTCTTCACGCACCGTGCGGCGCAGCGCCGCCAGCACCAGGTCGGCGTCGCACCGGGCGCCGCGACGGGCGAGGACCGCGGCGGCGGCGGAGCCGAGCCGGTCCGCACGACGAGCCCACCGGCGGGCCTGCTCGACCGCGGCCACGCTGCGCATCCGCTCGAAGGCGGCGAGCGCGGCGGCGACCAGCGGCTCGGTGGACAACGGGTCGACGGCGGCGGCCTCGATCAGGTCGAGGACGTCGTGATCGCCGCGTTCGGCGAGGTGGTGCAGCGCGGCGGCGCGTGCGGCGTCCGGTCCGGTACGCGCCGCGTGCAGCAGCTCCGGGCGGTCCTCGGGGCCCGCGACGACGCCCAGGCAGCGGGCGGTGGCGAGATGCCGGTGCGCGTCGGCCTCCGGGCCCGGGCCCTCCTGGGCCCACCGGAGGACCTCGGTCACGCTCCAGCCGGGGCGCGGCCCGCGCGGCCGCAGCTGGCGCTGCCAGCGGTCGAAGGAGCCCTGCTCGCCGGCGGCGGTCAGCCGGGCGGCGTACCGGGGGTCCTCGGCCCACAGCCGCCAGGGCCGGGGCTCGAAGGCGTCGCGGACGGCGGCGGCCAGCTGGGCCTCGCCCTCCTCGGTGCCGCTGAAGCGGGCGAGCACGGCGGGGGCGAGGGTCATCAGCCCCGCGTCGTCGTCACGGAGCGCGAGCTCGTCGAGCGCCCAGCGCCAGTTGGTGCCGGCCGCGGCGTAACTGCGCAGCAGCAGCCGGGCGGCGTCCCGTCCGTACGCGGCCAGGTGACCGAGCACGGCAAGGGCGAGGCCGGTGCGCTCCTCGCCGGTGTCGACGAGGTCGTCGGGGTGGAAGAGATGGCGTTCGATCTCCTCGAGTCCACCGTCGAGCTGCATGTACAGGCGCGCGTAGTACAGCGAACGGTTCTCGACCTGCCAGTCGCGCCTGGGGTCACACAGCACGCTGTCGTTGAGCGCCGCGAGCGCCTCGGCGCGCGGCGCCGCGAGGGCGTGCAGGGTCCCGTCGCCGCGACCTCGTTGAAGGAGGCCGAGCAGGGTGCCACTGGGCGCTATGTCTGGATCGAACATGAGGTCAGCATCCGGGGCGAGGGGCAGGCTGGCAACGGGATTTCCGCTGACCGGCATTCTTGCCGGTGACTGCGGGCCGTATGCGTCGTTCCCACCATGGATCGATGGACAGGACAGCTCTACGGCGGGCGCAGCCTAGCGTGGAAGCCGTCATTCCGCCGATTCGACCCAGGGTTGCCGCGGAACGCCTATGGCATATGCCAGGTGCACCACCGTATCGGGTAATGCCAAATCTCTTACGGACGGTCGCAGCCTGTGCAACAGTCGTTACCGGCCCCTTTTGTCAGACCTGACCCCGGCGCCGCCTGATCACGGAGTACGTCATGCCGTCCCCCCTCTTCGCGGATCACTCAGCCGACCGGTCTCCCGAGCCCGACACCGTCGAGGCGCTCATCACGCAGGCCCGCCGCCTGCGCGGTGGCCTGGACGCGGTGCGCCGGGAGTCCTCGGTCGACACCGGCCTCGCCGTCGACCCGCAGCTGCGCTGGCAGCGGGCGCTGTGCGATCTCGCCGTCCACCACCTCGACGACCTCGGCGGTCATCTCGACCAGCTGAGAGAGGGACTGCCGACGGAGGACACCGAGGACGCGGCCGCCGCCGACCTGGCCGACCTGCCGGCGGCACCGCCCGAGCCCGCGCCGCACGAGCGCGGTGCGCTGCTGCGGCGGGTGGGCAGCGCCGAGTGGAATCTGCTCACCGACGAGGTGACCTGGTCGGACGAGCTCTTCGCGATGTTCGGCCGCTCGCCGTCCGACGGCCCGCTGACCCTCGACGAACTACCGTCCCTGATCCTCGACGAGGACCAGGAGGGACTGGCCACCATGGTCACCGACTGCCTCGTGGACGGCCGGCCGATCGACGGCGAGTTCCGCATCGTGCGCCCGGACGCGAACCTGCGCACCGTCCACATGGTGGGCGAGCCGGTGCTCGACGCCGACGGCAGCACGGCATGCATGTGGGCCGTGCTGCGCGACGTCAGCGAACTGCGGCGCACCCAGGCCGTGGTACGCGAGTCCGTCGACTCCCTGCAGCGTGAGCGGCACATGGCGCAGACCGAACACCGGATGGCGGTCGAGCTCCAGGAGTCCGTGCTTCCGCAGTGGCGCGACGCCCCGTCCCTCCCCCAGGGCGGCCCGGTCGCCCTCGACTTCGCCGGGCGCTACTTCCCCTCCGGCACCAGCGCCCTGATCGGTGGCGACTGGTACGACGCCCTGCAACTCCCGGACGGCAAGACGCTGTTGAGCGTCGGCGACCTCACCGGGCACGGCGTGACCGCCACGTCGGGGATGGCGATGGTGCTCGGCGCGCTGCGCGGCATGGCCGTCGCGGGGCAGCAGCCGGGACCGCTGATGGGCTTCCTCAACCACCTCCTGGACACCACCGCCCAGCCCGCCCTGGGCAGCGCGGTGTGCTGCCGTTTCGACCCCGACAGCCGCCGGCTGGACTGGGCCCAGGCCGGGCACCCCGCGCCGCTGCTGTTCCGCGGCGGCACGGGGCGCGCGCTGGACCCACCCGAGGGCGTACTCCTCGGCGCGACCGCGGGCGCGACCTACACCCAGCACAGCGAACCACTCGAGCCGGGCGATCTGCTCGTCCTGCACACCGACGGTCTGGTGCCCCGCCGCAACCACGCCGTCGACGCCCACGAGGATGCCGAGCGACTGCTCGCACTGGCGCCGCGCTTCGCCGCGGCCCGTAGCGCGCAGGACAGCGTCCGTATCGTCGTCGAGGAGTTCGGCAGCACCGAGCGCGAGGACGACGCGTGTGTGCTGATCGCCAGGATCGGCGACTGACGCAGTGTCGTGGCGGGCCGCCGGTCACCGATCGGTGGGGTGATCCGGCCGGCTCGCACGCGCGGGGGAACGCCCCATCGATCGTCGCTCCGGCGGCCGGTGGGTGGCGCGCCAGGCCGGTGAATCGAAGCAGCGTCATATGACGCTTCAGAGCGAGAGGTTGGGCCCCAGGCCCGCCGCTCCCAGCCCCGTCCCGAGCCCCGGTCCGCTCTCCTTGGACCGGGGCTTCGGCTTCTGTTTCGGCAGGACATGCTGGATCTCCTCGCGCAGGTCCTGGATCTTGGCGTAGTTGGCGTACTGGCCGGTGAGCCGGAACATCTCCCGCAGCCGGTCCCAGGTGCGATGGGAGGAGTTCTCCCCGATCGACACCAGCGCCAGCCTGGCGTAGCGGTCGGCCTGTTCGGGGTCGTTGCCGAGGAAGCAGGCCGAGGCCATCGAGATGTAGTCGAAGATCTGGGACCGCTGATGACCCGCCGCCCGCAGCCGCAGCGCCTGCTTGGCGTGACTCTGGGCGATTTTGGCGGCCGAGGGGTCGTGATCGGCGAGCGTACGGAAGGCCAGCGCCTCCATGCCGTGCAGATCCGCCTCGTCGAACATCTGCATCCAACTCGGCGGCGGCACATCGCCCTTGTCCGAGACGAACAGCTCCTCCGCCTCGCCCAGCGTGCGGCGCATCGCCTGACCGTGGCCCTTGGACGCCTGCGCCCATGCCTCGATGGTGTGCAGCATGGCGCGGGTCCGCGGCAGGGTCTGCTCGCCGGAACCGGACTTGGCCAGCTTCATCAGGTCCAGGGCATCGTCCGGACGGCCCAGGTGGACCATCTGGCGGGCGGCCCGGGAGAGCGCCTCCCCGGCCCGGGGGCGGTCGCCGCCCTCACGCGCGGCATGGGCGGCGATGACGAAGTACTTCTGGGCGGTGGGCTCCAGGCCGACGTCGTGGGACATCCAGCCGGCCAGCACCGCGAGGTTGGCCGCCACCCCCCACAACCTGCGCTGCAGATGGTCGGGGTGGCGGTAGGCGAGCATGCCGCCGACCTCGTTGAGCTGCCCCACCACCGCCTTGCGCTGCAGCCCGCCGCCGCGGTTCGCGTCCCAGGCGCGGAACACTTCGACCGAGCGCTCCAGCGCGTCGATCTCCTGTGATCCCACCGGGGCGGCTTCGTAGCGGTCGAAGCCGATCTGGTCGAACTCGTCGAGGGCGCCGGAGGCGAAGGGATCGTGGGGACGTGGGGTGTCGGAGGTCAGGGCCGGGTCGGTGTGCAGCCAGTCGTGCATGGCGCCGGTGAGTGCGGATCCCGCGGCGAGCGCCGCGCCCGCACCCACCAAGCCGCGTCGGTTGAGCATGAGGTCCATTCCCGTGAATTCCGTGAGGACCGCGGCGGTCCGTTCGGGAGCCCACGGCAGACCGTCCATGGCCTGCCGTTTCCCCGAGCGACCGGTTCTGGCGAACCCGAGGTCCTCGATGGTTACGACACGGCCGAGGCGCTCGGTGAACAGGGAAGCCAGGACCTTGGGCACCGGATCGCGGGGGGTCTCCCCCATGTCGATCCAGCGCCGCACTCGCGAGGTGTCGGTCGCCAGCTGCGGATGGCCCATGGCCCCCGCCTGCCGGTTGACCAGTCTCGCAAGCTCTCCCTTGGACCAGCCGGCCAGGCCGAAAAGGTCCGCGAGACGGGTGTTCGGCTGCCTGTCCACGTCAAGCCCCCAGGTTCCTCGACTGAGTTGACAGTAACGGGCGGTGACGGGCGCTGCGACCATTCGCCAGGGTTCGCCAGGGTCCGCCAGATGGTCTGCCACCCGTAGCCCCGTGTTCGGTAGATATGCAGCCCCCGGCCCGGTGGCGGGACCGCATTCCCCAGGGTGCGAGCCCTTCACAGGGACCCTGGATCGGCGTCCTTGTACGGGCCCGTTCACGGGTTCCCCTCACCGGGCCGGGAGCGCACGCAACTCGTCGGCGCACGAAGGGATCTGTCTCACCCATGTATGCAGCATCGTCCGCCGTGACCGCCACCGCCCGGCCGTACCGCCCGCGCCCCGCCGGCAGCGGGCCGTACCTCGACCCCGCCCCTGCCGCAGGGGGGATGACCGGCCTGGCCGGCGGGCGTACCCGGCGGCCACAGGGGACGGGCGCCCAACCGCTCAGCGGGAGACTCGATCTGTCCGGCCCCCAGGGCGCCCAGCTGCGCGCGGCCGTCGCCGCGGTGCACCGCATCTGTCCGGAGTTCAACCCGGTCCAGGTGCTGCGGCGCAGCGGCAAATCGGTCCTCCTGGTGGGCACGACGGGCCGTACGAGCGCGGTCGCGAAGTGTTTACTGGACCACTCCCCGGCATGGTCCGAACGGTTCCGGCAGGAAATAGCTGCTTACCGCGCATTCGTCCGGCATCGCCCGCCGGTACGGGTGCCGCGGCTGGTGGCGGCCGATCCCGACAACTGCACGCTGGTCGTCGAGCGCATGCCGGGCCGGGTCGCGGCCGCGGCGCGGCACCCCTCCGAAGCGCCTCCCCGCGCGGACGTACGGGCCGCGCTCGGCGCGATCTGCCGGATCAACCTCTGGCGGCCGCAGGCCGGGCTGTTCGACGCCCCGCTGGACTACCCGGGGCGGATCGGCCGCTACCACGACCTGGGGCTGCTCACCGACCGGGACATGGGCGATCTGCAGAAGCTGCTGCACGGCCTGGCACACACCCAGGGGCAGTTCTGCCACGGCGACGCGCTGCTGAACAACGTGCTGCTCTCGCCCGCGGGGCCGGTGCTGCTGGACTGGGACAACGCGGGCTGGTATCTGCCGGGCTACGACCTGGCGACGCTCTGGTCGGTGCTGGGCGACGCTCCGGTGGCGCGCCGTCAGATCAGCCAGCTCGCGCAGTCCGCGGGGCCGGCCTCGCGGGACGCCTTCCTGGTGAATCTGATGCTGGTCCTGACCCGCGAGATCCGCCGCTACGAAACGGCGGTGCAGCGGACCATGCGCGAGCCCGCGCCGACGGGGACACCGGGACCGGGACAGCCCGGGGTGCCCGCGGCAGGAGAGGAGCAGCGGCTGCTCCTGCGCCGGCTGCACGACGACTGCCAGATGGCGCGGCGTGCGGTGCGGGCGGCGGTCGGCACGCGCTGACCGCGGGAAATGTGAGCGGCGCGCCCGGGACGGGGCGCGCCGCTCACCCGTGTCCGGGGCGACGTGCGCATTGGTCCATTCCACTGACGTCCCGCAGGGCGGGGTCCGGTCCGGGAAGGATCCTCTGGAGATGCCCTGACATGCGAAATCCCGACGGGCGTGGCGATTGACGGATCGTCGGCAAACCTCTGGCTCCGGGCCTGCAGATGGCTCTAGTCTCGGGTCCTCCGCTCCGTACGGCCGTGTACGCATCAACCGTCACATCGCGTCGGCTCGGGCCGGCTTGAGGAGGCTGTTTTGCGAGGTTCCGCCCCGGAAGACGAGAAGAGAACGACCCGCTCCGCTCTGCGCAGGTCCGCCACCGCCGTCGCCGCCGCGGTGCTGTTGCTGCCGCTGGTCTCGGCCGCGCCCTCGGCGGGTGCCGGCAAGCCCGGCCCCGATGCTCTGCAGCGCGCCTTCACCGAAGCCGCCGCCCAATATCACGTGCCGCGCAGCGTGCTGCTCGGCGTCTCGTATCTGGAGTCCCGCTGGGACGATCACGGTGGCGCGCCGAGCGTCTCCGGCGGCTACGGCCCGATGCATCTGACCGACGCACGTACGGCCGTGGCGCGGGCGCCGGAGTTCGACGAAGGGGACGAGGACGCCCGCGGGGACGGTTCACGGGCCCGCAGAACCGTTTCCTCCGGTCCGGCGGAGCGGCCGACGCTGCCCGCTGAACTCCCCGCCCGACTGCGGACCTTGCGGACGGCTGCCGAGCTGACCGGGCTCGCCCCGGAGAAGCTGCGGACGGACCCGGCGGCCAATGTGCTGGGCGGCGCCGCGCTCCTCGCCGACCAGCAGCGCCGGCTGGGGGCGCCCGCCAGCAGCGATCCGGCACGGTGGTACGGGGCGGTGGCGCGGTATGCGGGCGAGGACGACTCCGCCGCCGGCACGGCGTTCGCCAACGAGGTATACGCGGTGTTGCGGCAGGGCCAGGCCCGGACGACGGACGCGGGGCAGCGGGTCACCCTGATCGCCGCACCCGGCCTGCGCATCGGCTCCGGCCGGGCGAAGCCCGCCGGGCTGCAGGCGAAGCGGGGGGCCACGACCTCGCTGGAGTGCCCGTGGAGCGTGGCCTGCGAGTCGGTTCCGGCACCGTACGAGGAGTTCGGCGACCACGACTACGGCAACCACGACCTGGCGGACCGCCCGCGGGACCAGCGCATCAGCTCGATCGTCATCCATGACACCGAGGGGTCGTGGGAGACCACGCTGAGGCTGATCAAGGACCCGGCGTATGTGTCGTGGCACTACACGATCCGTTCCTCGGACGGGCTGATCGCGCAGCATGTGCCCACCAAGGATGTCGCCTGGCACGCGGGCAACTGGTACATCAACTCGCACTCCGTCGGCATCGAGCACGAAGGCTTCCTCGCGTCGCCGGACGCCTGGTACACCGAGGCCATGTACCGTGCGTCGGCCCGTCTGGTGCGGTATCTGAGCCAGAAGTACGACGTGCCGCTGGACCGGCAGCACATCCTGGGCCACGACAACGTGCCCGGCACGACGACCGCGACGATCAAGGGCATGCACACCGACCCCGGCCCGTACTGGGACTGGGACCGCTACTTCACCCTGCTGGGCGCGCCGTTCAGGCCGAACGCGGGCCGGCAGGGCGGCCTGGTGACGATCCGCCCCGACTACGACCGCAACCGCCCCGACTACACCGGCTGCGACAAGCCCGGCACTCCCTGTGCGCCCCACGGTTCGGCGGCGGTCCGGCTGTACTCCGCGCCGGACGAGCGGGCGCCGCTGGTCAGGGACATCGGGCTGCGTCCGGACGGCGGCGACTCGACCATCGACGTCAATGACACCGGCGCCCGTGCCACCACCGGCCAGCGCTTCGCCGTCGCGGACCGCGCGCGCGGCTGGACGGCGATCTGGTACCTCGGGCAGAAGGCGTGGTTCCGCAACCCGGCGGGTGCGCGGACGGCGGTGAACTCCCGCGGGATGATCGCCACGCCGAAGAAGGGCCGCGCGGAGATCCCGGTGTACGGCCGGGCGTACCCGGAGAAGGAGGCCTATCCGGCCGGGGTGCCGTATCAGGCCGTCTCCCCGTTGCCCTACAAGATCGCCGCCGGTCAGAAGTACGCGGTCGGTGACCGGATGCACGGCGACTACTTCTACGCGCCGACGTTCGACGTCAGCAAGCACGCGGTCGTGCGGGGTGACGACGTCTACTACGAGATCCAGCTCGGCCACCGGGTCGGGTATCTGCGGGCCGCCGACGTCGACATCCGGCCTTCGGGCTCGTAGCCGCGTCCGGCGGGGAACCGATCGGGTGACCTTACGCGTCGCGCCCGGTGGACGGAGTCCGTCCACCGGGCGCGACGTCTGTCCGCTCCGGGTCAGCCCTGCTGGAAGAGCTCCGCGGGCAGCGGCTTGAGCAGGGCGTAGACGTCATCGGTGATCGGGCGGTCCCAGCTGGCGATGGTGACCAGCACGCCGTCGCTGCGGTCGAACTGGGCGCAGGAGATCCGGCTCTCGGAACACTTGATGCGCTTGACGATCAGCAGGTTGTCCTCGTGCATCACCGGGGTGTCCTCGCTCTCGACGACCGTCACCGGCTCGTCGTTGCCCAGCGCCGCCAGCAGCTGGGCCACCTCGAAGGGCACCTCGTCGGCCGCGAGGTCTCGGGCCGGGGAGCCCTCCGGCAGATTGCCGATGACCATCGCGGGGCCGCGGCCGCCGAACAGGTCATAGCGCAGAAAGACCCCCTGGCAGGTGCCGTCGGGTGCGGGCAGCAGCCCGGCACCGAGATTGCCCGGCCAGTCCCCGGGGTCCATCGCGAGAACGTCGAAGTCAGGCCCGGCGGGCGTGGCTGCACTACGGCGGCGGAGGAAGGACATGCCGCCATCGTACGTGGCCGGGCCGCACGCGCCGCGCGGACGTCCGCCCGGGCGACGACGGGCGTACCGGGGCACCGGCCGGGCCGGTCGGCCGCCGCGCAGCTCCCGGCGTCGTGGGTGGTGGGGCCGCTCGGCGCGGTCGCCGCAGGAGGGCGTGCACCGCTCCCGGCGGCCGCGGTTCCGCACCACCTCGCGCACCCGGCGCGGGCCGGGGCAGGACCGCGGCAGCGGGGGTCGGGGCCGTCGAGGAAGGCGATCACGGGGCGGGCGAGCACGGCCGTGACCCGGTCGGCGGCGGACCGCGCACGGCCGGGACGAGCCGTGCCCACGGTGGTGCTTCCCGGCGCCCGGACGGGCCGCGGCACGGTCGGTACGAGGGCCGCGGCGGCGTTCGGCAGACGGATCGAATCGCCTCCGGGAGCAGCCGGAGGGCATCGGCACGTACGGCCGGCGCGAGCCGTACGGCGCCGGCGAACAGGGACCGGGTGGCGGCGTGGCCGGCGGCGGGCCCTGGCCCGGTCATGGGCCGTTGGTAACGTCCGCCTCGCCATCCATGGGGAAGCGGAGGGTAAAAAAGTGGCCGACCTACGTCAACTGCTGCGCGAACTGCCTGTGTTCGGGGACGAACTGCCGACGTTCGACCCCGCGGGCACGCCGGACGACCCGGTGACGCTGTTCACCGACTGGATGCTGGGCGCGGTCCGCGCGCAGGTGCCCGAGCCGCATGCGATGACCGTCTCGACCGCCGACGCCGACGGCAACCCATCCGCCCGTGTGCTGATCCTCAAGGACATCGACACGGACGGCTGGCGGTTCGCGGCGCACGCCGGCAGCGTCAAGGGGCGGGAGCTGGCGGACCGCCCGTATGCCGCGCTGACGTTCTACTGGCAGCCGCTCGCCCGCCAGGTGCGGGTCCGCGGTCCGGTGGTCCGCGAGAGCGCCGAGCGGGCGGCCCAGGACTTCCTTGCACGGGGCGCGGGCGCGCGGGCCGAGGCGCTGCTCGGCCGGCAGAGCGGCCCGTTGACCAGCCTGATCGAACGGGACACCGCGGTCGCCGGGTCGGCGGCGAGGCTTGCCCACGACCCCGAGCTGGTCACCCCGCAGTGGCAGCTGTTCACCGTGCACGCCGAGTCCGTGGAGTTCTGGCAGGGCGCCGCGGACCGCAACCACACCCGTCTCACCTACCGCCGGGAGGGCGGGACCTGGACGAAGGGCCTGCTGTGGCCGTGAGTACCGACGAGGCGCCGGCGCCCGAGGGGGGCCGGCCGGGACCGCGGCGGGCCGGGCAGCCCACGCCGCGGACCGCCCCGCCGGGCCGGTCGTGACGGGCCGGTCGTGACAAGCCGGTCATGACAAGCCGGTCATGACGAGCCGGTCATGACGAGCCGAGAGCTCAACTACTGGAAGACGGGCCTGCGTCGGGTACCGCCGGAGGTCTGGCGGCACACGGACTGCGAGGTCCTCATCCTCGCCGACAACCACCTCACCGAGCTCCCGGCCGCCCTCGGCTCGCTGCGCGAACTGCGGTTGCTGGAACTCCGGGACAACGCCCTGGGCAGCGTGCCCGCGGCGCTGCGCACGCTGCCATTGCTGAGCCGGCTCGATCTGCGCGGCAACGGGATCAGGGAGCTGCCGCCGTGGCTCGTGGAGCTGCCGTCACTGGAGAAGCCGGTCGGGACGATCATCCGAGGACGAGCGGGAGCCTTGCGGCCAGCTCGTCCAGCTCGGCCAGTTGGGCCTTCTCTGCGTCGGTCGGGGCACGCCGTCCGGTGCCGATCAGCAACGCGTCCTTGTCGGAGAACGACGCGGGGAACGCCGTACCGGCGATCTTCTCCAGCAACTCGCGTGACCGGGCAAGCCCCTCGGCGGGCGGTTCCGCCGCGTCCGGGAGGTGCGCGATCAGGTCGAGGTGGTGCAGCGTCCACTCCAGGACGTACGCGCGGAGGTAGTCGCCCGCCGTGAGGACCTCGTCCTGGGTGCCGACCCGGAGGGCCGGGTCGGCGAGTTCGGCGGCGCGGCCGGCGGCGGAGCCGACGTCGTCGAGGTGGAACTTGAGCAGCCAGGGCTCCTCGTACGCGGCGGCCAGCCGGACGATCAGCGCGTCGAGCGGGTCGTCGCCGGTCGGCGGCGTTTCGGCGACGGCCCAGTAGGTCACCGCGTCGCGGGTCGGTTCCGCCTCGACAGGGGTCACAAGGGTGATCAGGACGTCCTGAGCGTCGATGACCAGATGGCACACGAGGTCCCGCACGAGCCAGCCGGTACAGCCGGACGGCCGTGCGAAGTACTCGTCCGGGAGTTCGGCGACCGCCGTGCGCAGCGCCGACCAAGAGCGCGAGAAGACATCCACATCGGCAAGGTAATGCGGTGCCGCCGCGGCGGACAAGCGCTTTTGGCCGCCCGCGATCGCCCTGGGCGCCCCTGGTCGACCAGTTCCTGCGTTCGCCGCACGGAGGCGCCGCCGGCCCGGCTCGAGTCGTGCGGGAACGGAACGAAGAGGGCCGAGCGGGGTGCGGTGGCGAGAGGAGGGAAGGGCCTGCGGGAGATGGTGCCAGACGAGCACCCCAGAGGCGCCATACGCATCCAGTCGGCGGCGCCACCGCGATGTCACCATGGCGCCATCGCGCGCCACACCTCCACCCAAGCGGCGCCATGCCGTGCCATGAAAACGAGAAAACGCCAGGCCAGAGCCGCATGTGCCACGAAAGAGCCAACATGGCTCGCCATGGCGCCATCAATGTGCCATGATGGCGTCATGGACCTCACGCCCTATGTCGACAACCTTCGGCAAGAACTCGCCGTCGCGGCGGACGCCGGCGGCGACGACGCCCGCGCCCTGGCCGAGCGGCTCACCGCCCCCCTGGAGTCCGCCACCCGGCTCACCTTGCTCAACGCGCTGTCTGCAGCCATGGGAGAGGTCACCCGGGACCTGGCGCCCGGCTCGGTCGATGTGCGGCTGCGCGGGCTCGACCCCGAGTTCGTGGTGACGCCGGCGCCCGCACCCGAGCCGTTCCAGGAGACGCAGGCGCCGGTCACGGCCTCCGCCGCACCCGCGCCGCCACCGCCGCCCGCGGACGCCGACGACGGCGCCATGGCGCGGATCAACTTCCGTCTCCCCGCCCATCTCAAGGGCCGCGCCGAGAACGCCGCGGCAGCGGAGGGCCTGTCCGTCAACGCCTGGCTGGTGCGGGCCGTGTCCACCGCCCTTGACGGCGGGGAGCGCGCACACCCGCCGGGCCGCGGCAAGGACTCGGGCAGCCGGGGCTTCACCGGCTGGGTCCGCTAGGGCCCGCCCCACCCCCACTTTCACCGGCGGATCGCCGATCCGGCCGACGTCACTCATCACCCGCCTCACCAGCGGGATCACCCACCCAAGCCAACAGGACGGGACAGCCATGCCTACTTTCGAGACCCCCGAACCGATCTCCGCCACCTTCGAGTTGGAGGTCGGCACCGCCCGCGTCACCGCGGGCAAGCGCACCGACACGGTCGTGGAGGTGCTGCCGCGCGACGGATCCGACGACAACGACGTGCGCGCCGTGCAGCAGACCCAGGTCACCTGCTCGGGCGGCCGCCTGACGGTCAGGACGCCCAAGAAGCGGTCCCTGTTCGGCAAGCCGGGCGCCATCGAGGTGAGCGTCGAACTGCCCGCGGGGTCGGACGTCCGGGGCACCTCGGCCATGGGCGGCTTCTTCTGCGAAGGCAGCCTCGGGGAGGTCACGCTCAAGACCTCGCTCGGCGATCTCCAGGTGGACGAGGTGGCCGGCGCCGACCTCAAGACCGACCACGGCGACATCCGCCTGGCCCGCTCGACCGGTGACATCGAGGTCATCGGCTCGGGCCGGATCGAGGTCGGCACGGTCGCCGGCACGGCGACCGTCAAGAACGGCAACGGCGCGACCGAGGTCGGCGAGGTCACCGGCGGCCTCAAGGCCAACGCGGCCAACGGCGACATCTCCGTGGGCATCGCGCACAGCAGCGTCGGCGCCAAGTCCGCCAACGGCCGGATCGAGGTCGGCGTCGCCCACGCCGGGGTCGAAGCGATGTCCTCCAACGGCCGCATCCGCGTCGGCGACGTCACCCGCGGCCGCATCGATCTGCGCACCTCCGTCGGCGATCTCGAAGTGGGCATCCACGAGGGCACCGCGGCCTGGCTGGACGTGAACACCAAGTACGGCACGGTACGCAACGCGCTCGGCTCCTCCGCCGGCCCCGCGGACTCCGACGAGACCGTCGAGGTGCACGCACAGACCGCGGTCGGCGACATCATCATCCGCCGCGCCTGATCCGCGTATCCCCAACTCCCCACCTTCGAAAGGAAAGCGGCATGACTGTCACCCGGACATCCGCGCCGATCCCCGCGCACGTGACGGCGCCGGCGATCACCGCCACCGGACTGCGCAAGTCCTACGGCGACAAGCTCGTGCTCGACGGCATCGACCTGAGCATCGCGGAAGGCACCGTCTTCGCCCTGCTCGGGCCGAACGGCGCCGGCAAGACCACCACGGTGGAGATCCTTTCCACGCTCATCGACGCCGACGCGGGCGAGGCCCGGGTCGCGGGCCGTCATCTGACCCGGGACGCCGACGCGGTGCGCTCCGCGATCGGCGTCACCGGCCAGTTCTCGGCCGTCGACAATCTGCTGACCGCCGAGGAGAACCTGCTCCTCATGGCGGATCTCCAC
The DNA here is from genome assembly GCF_043199095.1 of Streptomyces sp. NPDC048650. Taxonomy (NCBI): domain Bacteria; kingdom Bacillati; phylum Actinomycetota; class Actinomycetes; order Kitasatosporales; family Streptomycetaceae; genus Streptomyces; species Streptomyces sp. NPDC048650. The sequence continues at coordinate 62,493 of NZ_JBICVM010000002.1, forward strand.
CACCTCGACCGGCGCGAGGGCAAGCGGCGGGCCAAGGAACTGCTGCGCCGCTTCGACCTGTCCGAGGTGGCGGGCAAGACCGCCGTCACCTTCTCCGGGGGCATGCGGCGCAAGCTCGACCTGGCGATGACCCTGGTCGGCGACCCACGGATCATCTTCCTCGACGAGCCCACCACGGGACTCGACCCGCGCAGCCGGCGCACCATGTGGGAGATCATCCGGGGCCTCGTCGCCGACAACGGCGTGACCATCTTCCTGACCACCCAGTACCTCGAAGAGGCCGACCGACTCGCCGACCGTATAGCCGTGTTGGACCACGGCAGGCTGATCGCCGAAGGCACCGCCGACGAGCTGAAGCAGCGCATCCCCGGCGGCCACATCCGGGTGCGGTTCGCCGACGCCCAGGGCCTGGACGCCGCCGCGGGCATCTTCGGCATCGCCACCCGCGACGACGACTCCCTCACCCTGAAGATCCCCAGCGACGGCTCCCTCCCCAGCCTGCGGGCCGTCCTCGACGCCCTGGAGTCCACCGCCGTCCGGGCCGAGTCGCTCACCGTGCACACCCCCGACCTCGACGACGTCTTCCTGACCCTCACCGGTCAGCCGCGCCCCGCCGACACCGTCGCACCGACCGAGGAGAACGCCTGATGGCCACCCTGTCCTACGCCGCCCAGGACTCCAGGACGATGCTGCGGCGCAATCTCAAGAAGGCCCTGCGCTACCCGTCCCTCACGGTCACCGTCGTCGCGATGCCCGTGGTGATGCTGCTGCTGTTCAACTACGTGTTCGGCAGCGCCCTGGGCACCGGCATCAGCAAACTGCCCACCGGCAGCGGCGACTACATCGACTATCTGGCGCCCGGCATCATCCTGATGGCCGCCACCTCCGGCGCCCTGACCACCGCGATCAGCGTGTGCGTGGACAAGACCGAGGGCATCGTCAACCGCTTCCGTACGATGCCGATCTCCCGGGCCTCGTTCCTGACCGGCCATGTCGTGGGCAGCGTGATCCAGACGATGGCCAGCATCACGCTCGTCATCGGCATCGCCCTCCTGATGGGCTTCCGCCCCAGCGCGACGCCCGTCGAGTGGGTCGCCGCCATCGGCCTGCTCACCCTGCTCACGCTCGCGCTCACCTGGCTCTCCGCGGGCATCGGCCTGGTCGCCAAGAACGTGGAGACCGCCAGCAACATCCCGATGCCACTGACGTTCCTGCCGTTCGTCGGAAGCGCCATCGTGCCGACCGAGTCCATGCCCACCGGCCTGCGCTGGTTCGCCGAGTACCAGCCCTTCACCCCGATCATCGAGACCCTGCGCGGTCTGTGGCTCGGCACCGAGATCGGCTCCAGCGCGGTCATCGGCATCGCCTGGTGCGTGGCGCTCTCCCTCGTCGGATACGTGTGGGCGCGCCGCACCTTCAAGGGCGGCCTCAAGCGGTAACCACCGCTCCGCGCACGCCACTTCACCGATGCGCACCCTCCACACCCCGCCCGACGATCGCAGGAGGACCCCATGTCGTACGACCCGACGGCCGCCGGCCCCACCGCCGGCGACACCGCCGCCGATGAGCCGCCCACCCTGCCCACCGACCGGCGCACCGGCTGCCCCTTCGACCCGCCCGCCGAACTCACCGCGCTGAGCGACAGGCCGCTGCGCCGCATGCGCTACGCCGACGGACACATAGGCTGGCTGGTCACCGGACACGCCGCCGCCCGCGCGATCCTGGCCGACCCGCGCTTCAGCTCACGCTACGAATTCCTGCATCTGCCGATGCCGATGGAGGGCGTGCCGGGCGATTTGCCACCGGCGCCGGTCGGCGACATCATCGGCCTCGACGCCCCCGAGCACACCCGCTACCGGCGCCTTCTCACCGGTAGGTTCACCGTCCGCCGGATGCGCCAACTCGCCGAGCGCGTCGAGAAGTTCACCACCGAGTGCCTGGACGCCATGGAGCAGGCCGGGCCCACGGCCGACCTGGTGGAGGCATTCGCGCAGCCCGTTCCCGCGCTCATGATCTGCGAGCTGCTCGGCGTGCCGTACACCGACCGGGAGCGCTTCCAGAGCCAGGTGGCGACCCTCTTCGACCAGACGGTGGATATAGAGGCGAAGGGCGAGGCCCATACGGCGCTGCTCCAGTATCTGGGCGAACTCGTCCTCGCCAAGCGCGCCGAGCCCACCGACGACCTGCTCAGCGATCTGACCACCTCCGACCTCACCGAGGAGGAGCTGTCCGGAATCGGCGGGATGCTGCTCGCCGCCGGACTCGACACCACCGCGAACATGCTCGGACTCGGCGCCTTCGCGCTGCTGAGCAACCCCGACCAGCTCGAGGCCCTGCGCGCCGACCCGGGCCTCGCCGAGCAGACCGTGGAGGAGCTGCTGCGCTACCTCAGCGTGGCCGACCCGCTGCTGCGGTCGGCGCTCGAGGACGTCGAGGTGGCGGGCCAACTCATCAGGGCGGGCGAGACGGTGACCATTTCCGTGCAGGCCGCCGACCGCGACCCGCAGAAGTTCCCCGACCCCGACCGGCTCGACATCCACCGCAAGGCCACCGGGCACCTGGCCTTCGGCCACGGCGCCCACCAGTGCCTGGGCCAGCAGCTCGCCCGCGTCGAGATGACCGTCGCGTTCCCGGCGCTCTTCGCCCGCTTCCCCACCCTGCGCCTCGCGGTGCCGCCGCAGGAGGTGCCACTGCGCGACCGCTCCAACATCTACGGCGTGGTCGGCCTGCCCGTCACGTGGGACAAGGAGTAACCCATGAGCGACCCACGAGAGCCGCTGCGCCTCAGCGTCGACCGCGACCGCTGCGCCGGCGCCGGCATGTGCGCCCTGACGGCCCCCGATGTCTTCGACCAGGACGACGCGGAGGGCCTGGTGGTGCTCCTGCACCCCGCGCCGGCCCCCGAGCACCGGGCCGCCGCCCGGATGGCCGCCGGCCTCTGCCCCGCCGGAGCCATCGCCCTCAACTCCCCGGATGCCACGGACTCGTAGCGACCGTGGCACTTACCGGGACCGAGAACCCCGCACCGCGCGCCGGTGGGGGGCTCTCGCGCGTGCGGACCCGTCCGCCGCGCCGCCCAGGCGGACCTCCGACGCCCACGGCACCGTCACCGTCGCGGCGATCCGGCCATGGCCGGTCCGGCCCGATCCCCACGACACCCCCTAGGTGCGGTCGAACTCGCCCTCGCGGGCGCCGACGACGAATGCCCGCCACTCGGCCGGGGTGAAGACCAGGGCCGGGATCTCCGGACTGCGGCCGTTGCGCATCGCGATATAGCCCTCGACGAAGGCGATCTGGACGTCGCCCACGCCCTGGCTGCCCGGCTGCCACTCGGCGTGGGTCAGGTCGAGGTCGGGCGTGATCCTGCCGGTCAGCCGCTGCTCGGTGATGCTGTCGGCCACGTTGCCGCTCCTCCCGGTCGGTCGTCCGGCGTCAGCGTAGTCACCGGGGGCGGGGACGGACAGGGTGCGGCGTGCCCGCCGCCGGGCTAACCGGGGGGCGGTTCGGCGCCGACCAACCACATGGAGAAGAACTGTGAGCCGCCGCCGTAGGCATGGCCCAGCGCCCGCCGTGCGCCGTCGACCTGGTGCTCGCCGGCCCGGCCGCGCACCTGGAGGGCGGCCTCGGCGAAGCGGAGCATCCCGGAGGCGCCGATGGGGTTGGTGGACAGCACCCCGCCGGAGGGGTTGACGGGGAGGTCGCCGTCCAGTTCGGTGACGCCGGACTCGGTCAGCTTCCAGCCCTCGCCCTCGTCCGCGAAGCCCAGGTTCTCCAGCCACATCGGCTCGTACCAGGAGAACGGGACGTACATCTCGACCGCGTCGATCTCGCGGCGCGGGTCGGTGATGCCGGCCTGCCGGTAGACGTCGGCGGCGCAGTCCTTGCCGGCCTGCGGGGAGACGAAGTCCTTGCCGGCGAAGAGGGTCGGCTCGCTGCGCATCGCCCCGCCGTGCACCCAGGCCGCCGGGTGCGGCGAGCGGGCGGCCCCGGCCCGGTCGGTGAGGATCATCGCGCAGGCGCCGTCGGAGGACGGGCAGGTCTCGGAGTAGCGGATCGGGTCCCAGAGCATCGGGGAGGACTGGACCTTCTCCAGGGTGATGTCCGTCTCGTGGAGGTGGGCGTAGGGGTTCTTGAGGGCGTTGCGGCGGTCCTTGTAGGCGACGAGGGAGCCGACGGTGTCGGGGGCGCCGGTGCGCCGCATGTAGGCGCGGACGTGCGGCGCGAAGAAGCCGCCGGCCCCGGCCAGCAGCGGCTGCTGGAAGGGGATCGGCAGGGACAGGCCCCACATGGCGTTGGACTCGGACTGCTTCTCGAAGGCGAGGGTGAGGACCGTGCGGTGGACGCGGGCGGCGACGAGGTTGGCGGCGACCAGGGCGGTGGAGCCGCCGACGGAGCCGGCGGTGTGGACCCGCAGCATGGGCTTGCCGACCGCGCCGAGGGCGTCCGCGAGGTAGAGCTCGGGCATCATGACGCCCTCGAAGAAGTCGGGGGCCTTGCCGATGACCACCGCGTCGACGTCCGCCCAGCTCAGCTCGGCGTCGTCCAGGGCGCGCCGGGCGGCCTCGCGGACGAGGCCGGCGATGGAGACGTCGCGCCGGGCGGCGACGTGTGCGGTCTGGCCGATGCCGACGACGGCCACGGGCTCTTTGCTCATCGCGCATCTCCTTCCAGGAGGGCGACCAGGTTCTGCTGCAGGCAGGGCCCGGCGGTGGCGTGCGCGAGGGCGCGGTCGGACTCGCCCCGCTGGATCCGGGCGGCCGCCTCGCCGAGGCGCAGGAGCCCGGCGGCCATGACGGGGTTGGCGGCCAGGGCGCCGCCGGACGGGTTGATCCGGACCGTGCTGCCCGGGGCGTCGAGTTTCAGTGCGCGGCGCAGGACGACCTCCTGGGAGGTGAAGGGCGCGTGCAGTTCGGCGGTGTCCACCGGCCGTTCGAAGACGCCAGCGCGTTCGGCGGCGAGGCGGGTGGACGGGGAGTCGGTGAGGTCGCGGACGCCCAGGCTGTGGGCCTCGATGCGGTGGTCGAGGCCGCGGATCCAGGCGGGGCGGTCGCAGAGCCTGCGGGCGGTGTCACCGGCGGCGAGCACGACGGCGGCCGCGCCGTCGCCGACCGGCGGGCAGTCGCCGGTGCGCAGCGGGGCGACGACATGGTCCCCGGCGGGCACCGCGCCGCGCAGTTGGGCGTGCGGGTTGGCCGCGGCGGCGGTGCGGCTGCGGGCCGCGATGCCCGCGAGTTCGCGCTCGTCGGTCAGGTTCGCGTCGATCAGGGCCCGGGCCTGCAGGGCGGCGAGGGCGACGGAGTCGGGCCACAGCGGGGCCAGGTAGTACGGGTCGAGCTGGCGGGTGAGGACCTCGCGGACGTCGCCGGGCGAGGACTTGCCGTACGCGTAGACCAGTGCGGTCTCGGCCTCGCCGGTGAGGAGCTTGACCCATGCCTCGTACAGCGCCCAGGCGCCGTCCATCTCGACATGGGATTCGGAGATCGGCGGCCAGGCGCCGACGCCGTCCAGCGCCATGGTGAAGGAGAAGGCGCGGCCCGCGAGGTAGTCGCTGGAGCCGGAGCAGGTGAAGCCGATGTCCCGGGCCTTCAGCCCGGTCTGCGCCAGGACGTCGTGCAGGACCGGCATCAGCATCTCGACCTCGGAGGTCTCCGCGCTGTCGCGGACGTGATCGCTCTGCCCGAAGGCGACGATGGCGACCTCGCGCGCCGGAGCGCGCCGGGGCTCGGGCATCAGATCAGCTCCTTGTAGCTGTCGTAGTCGGCGTCGGGTTCGTCCACGGGGCGGTAGTGGTCGGGGTAGCGGGCGCCCTCGGTCCAGACGGGTTCGACGCGCAGACCCATCCGGACCTGGTCGTACGGGATGCCGGCGATCCGGGCGTGCAGGGCCAGATCGGCGCCGTCGAGGGCGATGTGGGCGTAGACGTAGGGGACCTCGATGTCCAGGTTCCTGGCCTTGATGTTGACGATGCAGAAGGTGGTGACGGTGCCGCGGGGGCCGACCTCCACCTGGGTGTCGGTGGCGACTCCGCAGGTGGGGCAGGCGCCGCGGGGCGGGACGTACACCTTGCGGCAGGAGGGGCAGCGCTCCCCGACGGTCCGGCGGTCGGCGAGCGCGTGGATGTAGCGGGACTGGGCGCCGCCGGGTGAGTAGGTGTAGTCGAGGCGGGCGGGTGCGGTGATGCCGGTGACGGCGTCGGCGAACTCCCCGTCGTGCGCGGCCGGTCGGCCGCCCTCTCGGTCGCCGTCCGGTTCCCGGTCGCCGTCGTCCGGCTCGAAGCAGGCGATGTCGGTGATGGCGCCGGTCCGCTCGGCGGCCCAGCGGATGCCGACCCGCATACCGCTGTGTACGGCGTCGGGCCCGGGTGCGTCCAGGGCGTGCAGCAGGTCGGTGTCGGCGCCGTCGAGTCGGACGAGGACCCAGGCGAAGGGGGTGTCCAGGGGCTGGCCGCGGCGCGGGGCCGGATTCCAGGCCCAGGTGGTGACGGTGCCGCGCGGGGCGACCTCGACGAGATCGCGGATCTCCTCGGCGGTCACCGGGTCGTATTCGGTGGGCGGTACGACGATCCGGCCGTCGCTCGCCCGGACGCCGAGGACGGTGCGCTCACGCAGGCCGGTGAGAAAGGCGCTCTGCACGGGGCCGAGGGAGCGGGTGAAGGGGAATTCGACGACGAGGGGTGCCGTGAGGACCTGTGACATGCGGGGCTCCGTAGGGTGTCAGGCGCGCCGGAAGACGGGCGGGCGCTTCTCCGCGAAGGCCCGGGCGCCCTCTTTGGCGTCGGCGGTGTCGAAGACCGGCCAGCCGCGGGCGAGTTCGGCCGCGAGGCCGTCGGCCTCGGTCATCCCGGCGGTCTCGTGGACGGAGGCCTTGACGGCCTCGACGGCGAGCGGGCCGCAGGCATTGATCAGGCCGGCGATCTCCAGGGCCTTGTCGAGGGCGGTGCCGTCGGGGACGACATGGCCGATCAGGCCGATGCGCGCGGCCTCGGGGGCCGGGTAGGGGCGGCCGGTGAGCAGCATTTCGAGAGCGTGGGTGCGGGGGATCTGGCGGGCGAGGCGCACGGTGGAGCCGCCGATGGGGAACAGCCCGCGCCGGACCTCGAAGAGGCCGAAGGTGGCGCTTCGGCCCGCGACGCGGATGTCGGTGCCCTGGAGGATCTCGGTGCCGCCCGCGACGCAGGGGCCCTCGACGGCGGCGATCACCGGTTTGCGCGGGCGGTGGTGCCGCAGCATGGCCTTCCAGTGCAGGTCGGGGTCGGCGCGCAGCCGCTCACGGTGGTGCTCGCCCGCCATTCCGCCGCCGGCCAGGGCCTTCAGGTCCATCCCCGCGCAGAAGGCGCCGCCGGCGCCGGTGAGCACGATGGAGCGGATGTCGTCGTCCTCGTCGGCCGCGAGCCAGCCGTCGTACAGGCCCACCAGCATCGGCAGCGAGAGGGCGTTCCTCGCCTCCGGCCGGTTGAGGGTGAGCACCAGCGTCGCGCCGACGCGTGTCACGGTCAGATGTTCCGTACCGCTGGATCCGCCTGTACCGCCCGCGCGGTCCGTAGCGCCCGCGGGGCCCGTACCGCCGGATCCGTCCATGCCGGCCGATACCTCCGCAGCGCCGGATCCGTCGGCGGTGTCCCGTCCTTGTGTACCACCCATTCCGTCCTCCCGTCTCAAGGCGTAGAACAGGTTGCAGTAGCCGCACGACGACTTCAAGGCTTTTCTGACAGGTAGTCAGATTTCTTGGCCGCGGCCCTTCCCTGCTCCCCCCTCCGACGCTCTAATGACCGCCGGGGCCCGGTCCGCGGACCGGGCCGCGCCGATGCCCGCCCCGGTCTGGAGGAGACGTGGAGTACAACCTTGCCGACCTCTTCGAGTCGATCGTCGACACGGTCCCCGACCGCGAGGCACTGGTGTACATCGACCACCCCGGCACCGGCGCCGAACGCCGGCTGACCTACGCGGAGCTGGACCGCGCCGCGAACCGCCTCGCCCACCACCTGAGCGACCACGGCATCGGCCCCGGCCGGCACGTCGGACTCCACCTCTACAACGGCGTCGAATACCTCCAGGCCGTCTACGCCTGCCTGAAGATCCGCGCCGTCCCGGTGAATGTCAACTACCGCTACGTGGAAGAGGAGTTGGCCTACCTCTACCGGGACGCCGACCTGGCCGGCCTGATCTTCGACGCCGAGTTCACCGAGCGGGTGGCCGCCGCACTCCCCCAGGCACCCGGACTGCGGCACCTGGTACGCGTCGGTACCCCGCCGGCCGGCGCCCCGGAGCCGGCGATCGCGCCGGTGGCACTCGCGGACGCCGAGGCCGCCGGATCACCGGCGCGCGGCTTCGGCCCCCGCTCCGCCGACGACCAGATCGTCATCTACACGGGCGGCACCACCGGCATGCCCAAGGGGGTGATGTGGCGCCACGAGGACATCTTCTTCTCCGGCATGGGCGGCGGGGCACCGACCGGCGAGCCGGTCGGACGGCCTCAGGAGCTGGCCGAGCGGGTCGCGGCCGGCGGCGACGGCATCGTCTTCTTCCCCACGCCCCCGCTGATGCACGGCACCTCCACCCTCACCGCGTTCATCGCCTTCCACTTCGGCCAGAAGGTCGTCATTCACCGCAAGTACGTGCCGGAGGAGGTACTGCGGACCGTGGCACGCGAGAAGGTCACCAGCGTGTCGCTGGTCGGCGACGCCATGTTGCGCCCGCTCGTCGACGCCCTCGGCGGTCCGCTCAAGGGCACCGACTGCTCGTCCCTCTTCAGCGTCAGCAGCTCCGGGGCGATCCTCTCCGAGACCGTACGGGCCCAGTTCAGCGCCCTGGTCCCGAACGCCGTCCTGCTCAACAACTTCGGCTCCTCGGAATCCGGTTTCAACGGCACCGCCACGGAGGACTCGGGGCCGGACACCGGATTCCGGCTGCGGGTCAACACCCGTACGGCGGTGGTCGATCCGGTCACGCACGAACCGGTCCCGGTGGGCGAACCGGGGCGGCTCGCGCTGCGCGGGCACGTCCCGCTGGGCTACTACAACGACCCGGAGAAGACCGCCGAGACGTTCTTCGAGGCGGGCGGGGACCGGTGGGTACTGCTGGGCGACATGGCGACCGTCGACACCGAGGGCATCGTCACCGTGCTCGGCCGGGGCTCGCAGTGCATCAACTCCGGTGGAGAGAAGATCTATCCGGAGGAGGTCGAGCAGGCGCTCAAGGCCCACCCGGCTGTGTACGACGCTCTGGTCGCGGGGGTACCGGACGACCGGTGGGGAAACCGCGTCGCGGCGGTGGTGCAACTGCGGGACGGCTCGACGGCGTTGGACCTGGCGGCGGTGCAGGACCACTGCCGCACCCGGCTCGCCGGGTACAAGATCCCGCGCGCCGTCGTCTTCACCGACCGCATCCAGCGTTCCCCCAGCGGGAAGGCGGACTACCGCTGGGCCAAATCCGTGGTGGCGGGGGCGCGGGAGCGGTGAACGGCCCGGACGGGTGACGAGAGCCCTCCGGCCCCGGGCCGCCGGCCCCCGTTACCCGTCACCCGTCAGCCCTCAGCCCTCAGCCCTCGGCCCTCAGCCGCAGACCGACCGCAACGAGCGGGCCAGCGCCACCCCGTGCAGCGGGTCCAGGTGCTGCGCGTGCCCCACCGAGGCGGCGGCTCCCGCCATCAGCGGTCCGCAGTACGGCGCCGAACGGGCGTGCGGTGAGCGGGCGATGGCCCGCACCAGCTCCCCGTTGATCCGGTTGATCTCCTCCCGCACCTCGCCCAGGTCCGGGCGCCCGGCCGGCGCCTGGGCCGGATCCGCGTCCCACCGGTGGTGCAGCCCACGTTGGACGATCTTGCTCGCCTCGATCTGGTCCCGGAAGATACGCACCGTCGCCCCGGGATCGGCCCCGGCCCGCCGTGCCTGCTCCGTCACCGATTCCAGCACCGCCTGTTCGCGGACCGGGTCGTCGATCGGGCTCCCGGTGCCCCACTTGGCCGCGGCCACCAGGTCGCCGGTGGCCAGCCGCTCGGCCGACAGCGCGGCGACCGAACGGAGTCGGGCGTAGGGCGAGGTCCCGGTGGAGAGCATGGTCCCGGCGTACGGCAGGGCCCCGGCGGAGGCCGGTGCGGAGGCCGCGGCCGGGGTGGCGGGCACCGCGACGGCGGCGCCCGCCCCGGTGACCAGCAGGGTTGCGGTGGCACCGGCGATCAGCGCGCGGCGCAGGAGACGGCGGGTCGGCTGCACATTCGACCTTTCTCGAAACGGACGTCACCGGCAGCGTAGGCCCGGACGGGCAACGGGGCCCCCGGCTCCCGTCCGATGTTTCCCTCGCCGGGTAGCGGCGGCCGGCCGGCGCGCGGCAGACACCACGGCCGACCGCCACCCGGGCTCGTTCCCGGACCGCTCCCGCACCACCTTCAACAACCGCTCGAACTGCCTTGCCCGCAGACCCGTGAACGTCTCCACCCACAACGCCTCAGCTCTCAACACCCCACCCATGGAGAGAAGACGCCCGTCTCCCAGCCTTCTGCCACACGCTAGAGGTCCGTCTTGACGGGGCACCTGGGTGTCGGAGCCGGAGATTGCCCTCTGCCGCATGACTGACGAGTCGCTGTTGCTGAGCAGCAAAATACCTTCCGCGTCACCCATCATGGACGTTGCTGTGGTCGAGGTGCGTGGGAGAACGCTGGTGGTCTGCGCCGACTTCAATGGGGCTGTGTGGACCTGGGATCCGGTGGGGGATGTGTGGCAGGAGCCGCCATTGGTGTATGCCTTCGCGGAGGATTCGCTTGCTGCCGAGTACCCCGATGCCGAGAACGAAATCGACTCGGTGGCCGTGGCCGTTCACAACGGGCGCGCGGTGCCGGCGGCCGGTGGCGACGAACAGGCTGTTGCGTTCTGGGACTTGGAGAGCGGTGGGCTGCTCCGTGGGACGACGTATGACGTGGATTACCTGGGGGCCGTCACCACTGTGCGGGGCGTGGAGCCACCACGGTTCGTGACGGGCACGCAGTACGGTGGCGAAGTCCTGGTCTGGGGGCTGCCTGTCCGAGCGCCGGTTGAACTGGTCAACGACGATCCCGATACCCATCTCAGTAGTCTCGCCTCGGCGTGGGTCGACGGCCGGTCGCTGGTGGCGGCCGGCGGTTCGGGAATCGATGTGTGGGATGTGGCGCAGAACGAGCATCTGGCATCACTCTGCCCGGACGACGGGGCCGTTCGAGCTGTCTCCGTCTCACAGCTCGACGGTCGTCCGATCGTGGCAGCGGCCGCCGACCCTGGGGAGCTGTACGTTTGGGAGCTGTCGGGGGACAACGATGAGCCCATCCATGAACCGCTCACCGGCCACGGTGATCGCGTCCTTGCGATGGACACTTCGGTGGTCGGCGATCGATGCGTCGCAGTGACCGCATCCGTGGACGAGACCGTACGCATCTGGGACCTTGCCCAAGGCGTGGGCATCGGTGCCCCTCTGATCGGCCATAGGGGCAGGGTCGAAGCCGTGCTGATTGCCGAGCTGCGGGGTCGTCATGTCGTCCTTGGCGCCGGCCGTGATGGCGTGATGCGCATCTGGGACTTGGCGGCGTTGCTGCGATAGGGACTTCGAAGGTCGTTCCGCGCGGCGGATCATGACTGAGTGTCTCCACATGGGCTTACGGATCAGGAGTGGGACCCACTCGGCCGGAACCCCCTAGAAGACCGGCAGTGCCACCAGCGCTCCCGAGTTGAGGACGAAGAGCCGGTTCGCGTCGCCCGCCGCCGTACGACCCTGGCCGTCCTTGAGCGGATAGGTCTGGGTCACGCTGCCGCCCGCGCGGGGCAGGCCGCTCACGCCGGTGTCCTCGCTCTCCACCACCCATACGCTGCCCGCCTGGACGACCGGCGGCTGCCAGGGCGGGGTGACCCCCGCAACCATCGAGGGGTCACCCGCGTCCTCGCCGTTCGGGCGGAGGGAGCGCAGCGCATCGCCGTCCAGCGTGAACACCACCCCGCCGGCGACGGTGGGCGGGCCCCAGCCGTACGCCCCCCGCGACACGGCCTGCATCGGGTCGCGGCTCCACAGTTGCCTACCGTCGCTCGCCCGGACCGCCGCGAGGGTGTGGCCGCCGAGGAAGACGTTTCCGCCGTCGATGGCGGGAGGCAGGGCGGCCGCGGCCTGGCCCTTGCGGATCCACGCCTTCGCGCCGTCGCGGGCGCGTACCGCGACCACGTCCCCGGAGTCGTTGCACACCACCAGGAGCCCCGAGCCGAGCGCCGCCGCCGGGCGTCCTCCGGTCAGGGGCAGGGGCGGGCGCTCGGTCCACCGCACCCGGGCGTCGGCCGTGTCGACGCAGCGCAGGGCGCCTTCGGACGTCAGCACGTAGACGTGCTCGGCGTCGGCTGCCAGCAGGGCGCTCGCCTGTACCTCGGCGGTCCACATGGGGGCGCCGGTCGAGGCGACGTAGGTGCGCAGCACGCCGTCCTTGTCCGCGGTGGCCACCAGCCGGTCGGCGACCGACAGGTAGCCGGCGTCGGCGTGCGCCTCGCCGGCCCGCCACCGTTCCTTGCCGTCCGTGACCCGGCGGGCGGCGATGCCGCCGCCGGCCGCCGCGAACACCACCACGTCCCGTACGGGCAGCGGCGGCGCCGACCCGGATTCGGCCACGCCCGGCAACGGGTCCCACAGGGGTTGCGGAGCCCCGGTGCCGTTGCCGAGTGCGGCGGGCCGCACGTCCGCGGCCGGCGGCACGTCGAAGGGATCGGACGGGGCCGACGGCCCGTCGTCACCGGAGAGCCACCACGCCGCGCCGCCCGCGCCCGCCGCCAGCAGCGTGGCACCGCCCGCCAGGGTGGTCAGAAGGCGTCGGCGGGACGGGCGGGCGGCGTCCGCTCCGACGGTCGGCGTGCGGCGTGGCGGGGCGCCGGCCGGCCCGTCGCTCGCGACCGACCGCCGGGCGGTGGCCTCCCGTTCGCGGATGTCGCCGCCCAACGGCCCCGACTTCCACAGCCGTTCGGTGCGGTGCGGTGGGCGGGCGGCGTCGGCGACCTGCTCGGGAAGTGGGCGGGCGGACGGGTCCTTGGCGAGGCACGGTGCGATCAGCTCCCGCAGCGGGCCGGGTACCAGCTCCAGGTCGGGCGTGCCGTGCACCACCTCGTACAGCACCGCCGACACCTCCGCGCCCGTGTACGCGGGCCGGCCGGCGGCGGCGAACGCGAGGACGGTGCCGAGCGAGAAGACGTCCGCGGCCGGTCCGACGCGCCGCCCCAGCACCTGCTCCGGCGCCCCGTACCCGGGCGTGACCGGAATCTGGCCGGTCATGGTCAGCGTCAGACCGTGCTCGGGACGGGCGATACCGAAGTCGATGATCCGCGGGCCGCGCGAGGTCAGCACCACATTGGACGGCTTGAGGTCGCGGTGGACCAGCCCGGCGCCGTGGATGTCGCGGAGCGTGTGGGCCAGCGACCGGGCGACCTCCCGCAACAGGGCGTCGCCGAACGGCCCGTGCCGCTGCACCGCGTCGTCCAGCGTGGGCCCGGCGAGGAACTCGGTCGCGATCCACGGCCGCCCCGACTCCAGGTCGGCGCCGAGCACCCGGGCCACGCCCTCGCTGGTCACCGCGCGCGCCGTCTGCGCCTCCCGTACGAAGCGATCCGCGAGGTGCGCGTCGCCCGCCAGCTCGGGCAGCAGCACCTTCACCGCCGCGGGCGCGCCCGCCGCGTTCCGCCCGAAGTACACCTTCCCCATACCGCCCTCGCCGAGCACCCCGACGATGCGGTACGGGCCGAGGCGGAGCGGGTCTCCGGTGCCGAGCGGATTCACGTGGTGTCCTTCGTCGGTTGGCGGATGGGGGCGGGATGCCGGTGCGGCGGTGTGGTGCGCGCGGGGCGGGCGGTGCTCAGGCGAGCGGCAGGGCGAAGGTCGCGCGTTCCTCGCGCACGTACAGACGGCCACGTGCGTGGTCGGCGGTCAGCACGGTCGCGTCGGTCTCGTACGTCCACACCGCGCGACGGGTACGCAGGTCCACGGCGCGCAGTCCCTTGTCGTCGAGGCTGTAGACGTACTTCCTGCCGACCACCGGCGGCACATCGCGGTTGAGGCGCCTGCCCTTCAGGTCCTTCTCCAGCCAGTTGAGGCTGCCGGTGACGGCGTCGACGGCCACCACCCCGCGGTCGCCCTCGGTGCAGTAGACGACGCCGTCGCGAAGGGCGGGCGCTCCGTACAGCCGGCTCTCGCCCGCGCTGCTGCCGACGTTGCGCTCGTCGCCGAAGCGCCATCCGATGCCGCCGTCGGAGAGACGCGTCGCGTCGAGCGCCTTGGAGCCGAGGTAGACATGGCGGTCGTCCTGGACGAGCCGGCCGGGCGGCGCACCGTCGTACGGCTGGGTTCCCGACCAGCGCTTCTTCCCGTCGGCGACGGCGTGGACCGTCAGCCGGAGGAACCCGGTGCCCGAATCGGCCCGGCACAGCACCACACGGTCACCGTCGATCGCACCGCAGAGCATCGGCGGGGCGATCCTGTCCGCAGCCGCCTCCACCGGGCTCCGCCAGAGCTCCCGCCCGCGGCGCAGATCGACGGCGAGCAGGTACCAGTGGTTTCCGGAGGAGGCCCGCGCGACGAGGTAGGCACGGCCCTTCGCCACGCACAGGAGCTGATTGCGGGCCTCGGTACCGGCGAACGCCTTCGACTCGACCAGCGGTTTGCCGGGTTGGCCATGGACGGGGTCGATCTCGCACACGGCGAGCGCGGCGCCCTCGTCGTGCTCGCGCAGTGCGTACACCTTCGTGCCGTCGGTGGCCGACCGCCAGGTGTCGGCCATGTTCGCCTGCCAGGTGGCCGCGCCGCTCTCGGGGTTGACACCGCACAGCACGATGCCCGCCGGGATCGCCAACCCGCGGCCCGCCAGCAGGACTTCGCCCCCGCTGTCCGGGCGGCGCACGGCGTACGTCCACAGCCGGGACGGTGCCTTCGGCTTCTTCGCCACCGTGTGGCTGCCGCTGTCCGGTGCCGCGTCGTGGCCGCCCAGCCACGCCCACATCCCACCGCCCGCCAGGCCGGCGCCCGCGAGCGTGCCGCCGCCGACCACCGCCATCATCCGGCGTCGCGACATGCCCGGGCGCCCCGGCGCGGCCTGTGGCGGCGCCTCCGGGGGAGGGGGTGCCTGCCGGGCGGGGGGCTGCCGCCAGACGCCCTCGCCCCGCCGCGCGATCTCCCGCAGGACGGCATCGGGCAGGACGTCCGCGAAGCGGCGCGGGTCCGCGCCCGCGGCGAGCGCGGTGGCCAGCTCACCGGTCGCCGGGCGCTCGGCCGGGTCCTTGGCCAGACAGCGGGCGAGCACGGGAACGAGTTCCGGCGGCACCCCGCCGAGGTCCGGCTCGGCGTACCGGACGCGGTACAGCAGGTCGGTGGGTTGTCCCGAGCCGAACGGCCCGTGCCCGGACACGGCGAAGACGAGCACCCCGGCGAGCGCGAAGACATCGCCCGCCGCCCCGTGTTCGAGGCTCGCGGCCTGCTCCGGCGACATGAACGCCGGAGTCCCGACGGTTTCGCCGACGTGGGTACGCGGGTCCTCGCCGACCGCCCGGGCGATGCCGAAGTCGATGATCTTCGGGCCCGACGCCGTCAGCATGACGTTGGACGGCTTGAGGTCGCGGTGCACCACCTCCGAGCGGTGCAGCTGTGCCAGCCCCTCGGCCAGGGCGGCGCCCACCACCCGCACGGCGGACTCCGGCAGGGGCCCGCCGGCCTGCACCGCGTCGTCCAGCGGCGGACCGATCACGTACTCCGTCGCCAGCCAGGGCCTGGGGGCGGACGGGTCGGCGTCGTGGACGGCGGCACCGTACCGGCCGCCGATCACCCGCGCCGCGTCCGCCTCCAGTTGGAAGCGGTTCCGCAGCGCCGTGTCCGCCGTCAGCCGCTGATGCAGGGTCTTGAGGGCCACGGTGCGTCCGCGCGCCGTGCGGGCCAGATAGACCGTGCCCATGCCGCCGCCGCCCAGCCGGGCCAGCAGCCGGTAGGGCCCGACGGTGTGCGGGTCGTCGTGGAGAAGAGCGGACAGCATCGGTTCAACGCACCCCTGCGGGAAGTTCCATGGCGAGCGTGCCCGCCGCCTGCTCCGCCAGCGCCGCGACAACGCTGCCCGGCAACGACACCGGCTCCGCCCCCGCGGCCTGGGTTCCCCACGCCGCGCCGGGCGCCAACTCGGCCAGTATGCGCGCCGGTTCGGGCCGCGCGGCAGCCTCGCGGGACAGACAGGCCGCGATCAGCGGACGCAGCCCCGCCGGAATCTCGTCGCGCTCCGGGACGGTGTGCCCGGTGGCCGCGTATGCCAGGACCGCGCCCAGCGCATGCACATCACCGGCCGGATCGACCGGGCCGCCCGCGCCCTGCTCGGGCGCCAGGCACCCCGCATCGAGGCCGGGCAGACCGGTCCGCGGCGTGCCGTCGGGCGCCGCGGCCCGCACCGCCCCGAAGCAGCCCAGCAGCGGCCCGTAGGCGGTGAGCAGAACCGACGCCGGACCGACCCCGCCATGGACCAGGCCCAGGACGTGCGCCGACGCCAGCGCCTCGGCGAGGCCCGCACCGAGTGCGCGCACCGCCTGCTCGGGCAGCGGGCCGCCGTGCGCGGCGAGGGCCGCGGTCAGCGGGAGGACGGGGCGGTACGGAGAGGCGTGCCAGGGGAAGGCGGGGGTGCCGTCGACCTGCGCGACCGGCCAGAACCCCGGCTGCGTCAGCCGGGCGGCCCACCGCGCCTCGGCCGCCCACCGGCCCGGGTCGGCGCCCGGTAGCGGCAGGCTCACCAGTACGGTCCGTGCCCCGTCCGCGCTGCGCGCCACGTAGCGGCGCTCCGGCACCACCCGCATCGCGTTCGCCGGGTCCAACCGGGCAAGCGTGACGTACTCCCCGACCCGTGGCGGATCGCCCTGCCCCAGCCCATCCATGACCGTCCCCCTCAGGTGCCATCGGCACGTGAGCCTACCGGCGGGCCTGCGGGCGGCATCCGGGAGGGCGGCAGGCCGACCCGGCCGGGCCGGCACCCGGGTCGGGTCAGCGCACCGGCGCCGGGTGGCCCGGACGCCTCGAAGGCGCCGGCCGCCGCCCTCGACGGTCACCGGACGGGCGTCGGGGATCCGGTCGGCCGTCGCGGCGAGCCCACCGAGCCGATCGCGCGGTACGGCCGGCGGCGCATCCGGCTCACTCCACACCCGGTAGGCCGGCCGGACCTCGGCGACCTGCCCTTTCCGGACGTCACTCGAGCACGGGACGCTACCCGGGAGGTGTCCGCGGCACGCCTCTTGACGTGTTCGCCGCGCGCTGATTACTTGGATCAGCAGGTGGCTACCGAATGATCGGTAGGGAGACGAGGCGGTGACACTCCATGCCCGAAACGGCTACGGGCGCCAGGGACGGCGAACGGTTCGACGACGGGGAACGGCTCTCCGCTGACGCGTTGCGCGCACTGCAGCTGACCCGGCTGCGGGCCACGCTGCGGCATGCGTACGACCACGTCCCGTTCTACCGGGAGTCCTTCGACCGCGCCGGGGTGCACCCGGACGACTGCCGCTCGCTGGGCGATCTCGCCCGCTTCCCGTTCACGGTGAAGGACGACCTGCGTGCGCAGTACCCGTTCGGGATGTTCGCCGTCCCCAGGGGCGAGGTGCGCCGCATCCACGCCTCCAGCGGCACCACCGGCCGTCCGACGGTCGTCGGCTACACCGAAGGTGACCTCTCCCGCTGGGCGGACGTCGTCGCCCGGTCGATCCACGCGGCGGGCGGGCGCCCCGGCCACACCATCCATGTCGCCTACGGATACGGGCTGTTCACCGGCGGCCTCGGCGCCCACTACGGCGCGGAGCGGCTCGGCTGTACGGTCGTGCCGGCGTCCGGCGGGATGACCGGCCGGCAGGTGCAGATCATCCAGGACTTCCGGCCCGAGATCATCATGGTGACGCCGTCGTACATGCTCACCCTCCTCGACGAGTTCGAGCGGCAGGGCATCGACCCCCGGACGACCTCGCTGGAGGTGGGCATCTTCGGCGCCGAGCCGTGGACGGAGGAGATGCGGCGCGAGATCGAGGAACGGTTCGCGATCGACGCGGTGGACATCTACGGCCTCTCCGAGGTCATGGGGCCGGGCGTCGCCCAGGAGTGCGTGGAGACCAAGGACGGGCTGCACATCTGGGAGGACCACTTCTATCCGGAGGTGATCGATCCGTTCACCGGTGAGGTGCTGCCGGACGGCGAGCCGGGCGAGCTGGTCTTCACCTCGCTCGGCAAGGAGGCCATGCCCGTCATCCGCTACTGCACCCGCGACCTGACCCGGCTGCTGCCCGGTACCGCGCGTCCCGCCTTCCGCCGGATGGAGAAGATCACCGGGCGCAGCGACGACATGATCATTCTGCGCGGGGTCAACCTCTTCCCCGCACAGGTCGAGGAGATCGTGCTGCGCGTGCCGGGCGTCGCCCCGCACTTCCAGCTGCGGCTGACCCGCGAGGGCCGGATGGACCATCTGACCGTGCGGGCCGAGGCCCGCCCCGGGGCGACCCCCGAGCAACGCACGGCGGCCGTCGGGCAGATCGCGCGGGGCGTGAAGGACGGCATCGGGGTCTCGGTCGCGGTCGAGATCGTCGATCCGGAGACCCTGGAGCGGTCGGTGGGCAAGATCAAGCGCATCGTGGACGCACGACCGCGCGGCGCGTGACCGGCACACGGGCGCGCCCTTCGGGGAAGGCCGGACGGCGGGACGGCGGTGGGACGCCGGGGCGGCTCAGGACGAGGTCGGGTCACCCTTGATCAGAGCGAACGCCGCGCCCGCCGGGTCCTTGAGCATGGCCAGGCGCCCGACGCCCGGTGCGTCACTGGGCGGGATCAGGACCGTGGCGCCGCGCGCGGTGGCCGCGGCGAAGGTGGCGTCGCAGTCGGTCACCCCGAAGTACGGGTGCCACTCCGGCGTCGAGCCGGCCTGGAGGTTCTCCTTCGGCAACTGCATGAGGCCGCCCTGGCCGGTGTCCCCCTCCTTGCCGCCGCCGGGCGAGGAGATGACGGAGTAGACCATGTCGCCGCCCATCGGCATGTCCTGGTACTCCCAGGAGAAGACCGAGCGGTAGAAGTCCTTCGCGGCGGCCGCATCGGTGGTGTAGAGCTCGGTCCAGCAGAGGGTGTTCGGCTCCATGACCGCGTCCAGACCCTTGGTGTCACCGGGCTGCCAGACGGCGAAGTCGGCGCCCGTCGGGTCGGTGAAGGCGGCCAGCCGGCCGGCGGTGAAGACGTCCATCGCCGGGAACCGGACCGAACCGCCCGCCTGCTGCACCGCCTCGGCCGCGGCGTCCGCGTCGGGCACCTGGAAGTACACCGTCCAGGCGGAACGCGCACCCTCCTCGGACAGCGGTCCGGCGGCGGCGACGGTCCGGCCGTCGATCTGGAAGAAGCCGTAGCCGCCGGCCTCCGGTCCCGCCGAGCGGAAGGTCCAGCCGAGGACGGCTGCGTAGAAGTCGGCGGCGGCCTCGACATCGGGGGTGCCGAGGTCGATCCAGTTCGGTGTCCCGGGGACGAAGGGGGTCGTCAGCATGGTTGCTCCTTTGCCGTGCCGCAGTGTCCGGCGCCGGTCGCGAGCGTGACGCCCCCGATCGTCCTGCCGTGATTCCCAGCATGGCAGGAGGCACTGACACTCCCCTCCGCACCGCGCTCAGGGCGCGCCGAACCGGTCCCGCAACTCCCGCTTGAGGATCTTGCCGCTGGCGTTGCGGGGCAGCGCGTCGACGAACATCACCCGCTTGGGCGCCTTGAACGGCGCGAGGCGGGCGCGGGCGGCGTCGATGAGTTCCTGCTCGTCCACCGCGCCGTCGCCGTCCGTGCGCCGTACGACGACGGCCGTGACCGCCTCGATCCACCGCTCGTCCGGGAGCCCGATCACCGCGACCTCGGCCACCTGGGGGTGTGCGTGGAGCACGTCCTCCACCTGGCGGGAGGCGACCAGGACGCCGCCGGAGTTGATGACGTCCTTGACCCGGTCGACCACCGTGAAGAAGCCCTCCGCGTCGCGCACGGCGAGGTCTCCGGAGTGGAACCAGCCGTCCCGGAACGCCTCGGCGGTCTCCTCGGGCTTGTCCCAGTATCCGGTGCACAGTTGGGGCGAGCGGTAGACGACCTCGCCGCGGCTGCCGTCCGGCACTTCGCGACCCGCCTCGTCGACCACGCGCGCCTCGACGAACAGCACCGGGCGGCCGCAGGAGTCCATCCGGCCCTCGTGTTCGTCCGGGCCGAGCACCGTCGCCAGCGGCCCGATCTCGCTCTGCCCGAAGCAGTTGTAGAAGGCGAGCGAGGGCAGCCGGGCGCGCAGCCGCTCCAGGACCGGCACCGGCATGACCGAGGCCCCGTAGTACGCCTTGCGCAGCCCGCTCAGCTCGCGGGCGGCGAAGTCCGGGTGGCGGGAGAGCGCGATCCACACGGTCGGCGGCGCGAACAGGCTGTCGACCAGGCCCGCTTCGACCAGGTCGAGGACGCGCGCCGGGTCGGGCCCGTCCACGAGGGTGTTCTCGGTGCCCACCGCGAGGTAGGGCAGCAGGAAGACGTGCATCTGGGCGGAGTGGTAGAGCGGCAGGGAGTGCAGCGGCCGGTCGCTCTCCTTCAGGTCCAGGGCGACGATGGCGCTGGTGTATTCGTGGACCAGCGCACGGTGGGTCATCATCGCGCCCTTGGGCCGGGCGGTCGTCCCGGAGGTGTAGAGCAGTTGGACGAGGGTGTCGTCGTCGACCGGCCCGGCCTCCGGCTCGGTGGCGGCGTCCGGCGCCGCGGCGAGCCGTTCCAGCAGTCCGTCGGGCGCGCCGTGCAGCGGCAGCGCGGGCAGGGAGCGGGGCAGCCGGTCCGCGAGGGCGGGGTCGGTGAGCGCCAGTGCGCTGCCCGACTGGTCCAGGATGTAGCGCAGGTCCTCCCCGGTCAGGGCGTGGTTGACCGGCACATGCACCAGGCCGGCGCGGGCACAGGCCAGAAAGCCGATCAGATAGGCGTCGGAGTTGTGCCCGTAGGAGGCGACCCGGTCCCCGGGCCGCAGCCCCTCGGCGAGCAGCACCCGGGCGGCGGCGCTCACCGCGTCGTCCAGTTCGCGGTAGGTCCACGACCTCTCCGCGTACCGCAGGGCGGTCCGCTCGGGCACCCGACGCGCACTGCGCCGCAGGACTGCATCGACCGTGTTGCTCCGCGCTTGCGTCATGGCGCGATCCTCGGGGGCGGCCGGGGCGCGGTCAAGGTCATCGGCGGTGGGTGCGCGGACCTGGCCCCGCCGGGCCGAGCGAACCCCCAGCAGGATGACCAACCGCTTGGTATGCTCAACCGCCTTTGCTCTCACGTCCGTTGGGAGGAATCATGCGCAACCGCCTGAGAACGCTCGCGCTCGCCGGGGTGGCCCTGACGGCCGCCGTGGTGCCGTTGCCCCAGGGTGCGGCGGCCGACGGTGCCCGGCATCCCGCGAGCGGCGGACTCTCGGCCACCATCCGCTACACCGAGTACGGCATTCCGCACATCGTCGCCGAGGACTACCCGGACCTCGGCTTCGGCGAGGGCTGGGCGCAGGCCGCCGACCAGGTGTGCACGCTGGCCGACGGATTCGCGACCGTACGGGGCGAACGCTCGCGGTACTTCGGGGCGGCCGCCGCGCCGGACCAGTCGCTGTCCTCGGCCACGACCAACCTCTCCAGCGATCTGTACTTCGCGGGTGTCCGGCGGGCCGGCACCGTCGAGAAGCTGCTGCGCCGGCCCGCGCCGGCCGGTCCCAGCCGCACCGTCAAGGAGCTGATGCGCGGCTGGGCAGCCGGGTACAACGCCTGGCTGAAGCAGCATCGGGTCGCGGATCCGGCCTGTGCGGGAAAGCCGTGGGTCCGGCCGGTGAGCAGCCTGGATGTGGGCCGGCGGGCGTTCGCGCTCGCGGTGCTCGGCGGGCAGGGGCGGGCGGTGGACGGGATCACGGCCGCCGCGCCGCCCGGCGGCGGAGGCGCCGCGGCGGGGCCCGGCGCGAGCGCCACGACGGGCTCCGGGGCCCGCACCACGGGGCCCGGCGGCACCGCGCGCCCGGCCACGCGGCAGTCCCCGGTCCCCGCGCTGCGCGCGCTGTTCTCCCAGGACGATTCCGACATGGGGTCCAACGCCGTCGCCTTCGGCGGCTCGACGACGGCGAACGGCCGCGGGCTGCTGCTCGGCAACCCGCACTACCCCTGGTCCGGCGGCCGCCGCTTCTGGCAGTCGCAGGTCACCATCCCCGGCAGGCTCAACGCCTCGGGCGGTTCGCTGCTCGGCTCGGTGACGATCTCCATCGGCCACAACGCCGAGGTCGCCTGGAGCCATACGGTCGCCACCGGGGTGACGATGAATCTGCATCAGCTCACCCTGGACCCGGCCGACCCGACCGCCTATCTGGTGGACGGCGTCCGCGAACCCATGGTCCGGCGGATCGTGTCCGTCCCCGTCAAGGGCGGGCCGGACGTCGTACGCACCCAGTGGTGGACCCGCTACGGCCCGGTCGTCACCTCGCTGGGACAGCTGGCGCTGCCGTGGAACCACACGACGGCGTACGCCCTCAACGACCCCAACGAGGCCAATCTGCGGGCCTCCGACACCGCTCTCGGGTTCAGCAGGGCCACCGGGGTGGACGGCATCGCGCGGTCACTGCGCCGCACCCAGGGGCTGCCCTGGACCAACACGGTCGCCGCGGATGCCGCCGGGCACACCCTCTTCAGCCAGTCGCAGGTGCTCCCCCGGATCACCGACGGCCTGCAGCGGCGCTGCGCCACCGCGCTCGGGCGCACCACCTACCCGGCCACCGGCCTCGCCGTACTGGACGGCTCGCGCGCGGCCTGCGTGCCGGGGCGGGACGCCGACGCCGTGCAGCCGGGCATCTTCGGGCCGTCCGCGATGCCCACGCTCCGGGACACCCCGTACGTGGAGAACTCCAACGACAGCGCCTGGCTGGCCAATGCGGACCGGCCGCTCACCGGGTATCCGCGGGTCTTCGGACCGATCGCCAGCCCGCGCACGCTGCGCACCCGCGGCGCCCTCCAGGACGTCTCGGCCATGGCGAAGCGGGGCGGGCTGACGCCGGGCGATCTCCAGCGCCAGCAGTTCACCAACCGGGCGCCGGCCGGCGACCTGGCCGCCGCCGACACCGCACGGGCCTGCGCGGCCCTGCCGTCGGGCCGGGCGACGAGCAGCGCCGGCCGGGCGGTCGACGTCTCGGCCGCCTGTGCGGTGATCCGGCGATGGGACCGGTCGGTACGCACCGACAGCAAAGGTGCGCTGCTCTTCGACCGCTTCTGGCGGGGTCTGACCGCGCGGGTGGCGCCTGCCGACCTGTGGCGCACACCCTTCGATCCGGCCGACCCGGTACACACCCCCCGCACCCTGAACACCACCGCCACGGGCTTCGCCGCCGCGCTCGCCGACGCAGTCGCCGAGCTGCGCGCGGCCGGGATCCCGCTGGACGCACCGCTGGGCCGGCACCAGTTCGTGGTGCGCAACGGCAAGCACATCCCCATCGCCGGCGGTACGGAAGGGCTCGGGATCTGGAACAAGACGGAGGGGGTGTGGAATCCGGCGGGCGGCGGCTACGACGAGGTCAGCACGGGGTCCAGCTATGTCCAGGCGGTCGGGTTCAACGGCCGCGGCCGCTGCCCGAACGCCCGGATTCTGCTGACCTACTCGCAGTCCTCCGACCCGCGCTCCGCCCACTACAGCGATCAGACGGAGCTGTACTCGGCGGGACGCATGGTACGGGCGCGGTTCTGTGAGCAGGACATCCTGGCGTCACCCGCGCTGCGAGTGGTCCGCGTCCGCGAGCGCTGAGCGCGAGCGGCGCCGCCGGGGCTACACGGCGCGCTCCCGGCCCGCCCAGTACGGGTCGCGGAGCCGCCGCTTGTAGAGCTTGCCGTTGGGGTCGCGGGGCAGGGCCTCGACGAAGTCCACGGAGCGGGGGCGCTTGTAGCCCGCCAGCCGGCGTGCGCAGTGCGCGAGGATGTCGTCGGCGAGCGCCGGGCCCGCCTCGTACCCCTCGGCGGGCTCGACGACGGCCGTGACCGCCTCGCCCCAGTCGTCGTGCGGGATGCCGAAGGCGGCGGCGTCGGCGACGGCGGGGTGGCCGAGCAGGGCGGACTCGATCTCGGCGGGGTAGATGTTGACGCCGCCCGAGATGATCATGTCGATCTTGCGGTCGCGGAGGAAGAGGTAGCCGTCCTCGTCCAGATAGCCGAGGTCGCCGACGGTGAAGAAGTCACCGATCCGGTTCTTCTTCGTCTTGCCCTCGTCCTTGTGGTAGCTGAAGCCGCCGGTGGTCATCTTCAGGTAGACGGTGCCCAGTTCGCCGGGCGGCAGCCGGTTGCCGTCGTCGTCGAAGACCGCCAGCTCGCTGATCGGCCAGGGCTTGCCGACCGTACCGGGCTTCTTGAGCCAGTCCTCGGCGGTGGCGAAGGCGCCGCCGCCCTCGCTCGCCGCGTAGTACTCCTCGACACAGCCGCCCCACCAGTCGATCATGGCGCGTTTGACGTGGTCGGGGCAGGGCGCGGCGCCGTGGATGGCGTGCCGCAGGGAGCTGACGTCGTACGACGCGCGGACCTCCGCGGGGAGCGCGAGGAGCCGGTGGAACTGGGTGGGCACCATGTGGGTGTGGGTGCAGCGGTGGGTGTCGATCAGGGCGAGCATCTCCTGGGGCGTCCACCGGTCCATCAGGACGATGCGGTGCCCGAGGTGCAGGGAGGCGCCGGCGAACTGCAGCACCGCGGTGTGGTAGAGCGGCGAGCAGACGAGGTGGACGTTGCCGTCGAAGGGCCGGATGCCGAAGATGCCGAGGAAGCCGCCGAGATGGGTCTCCTCGGGCGGTTTGCCGGGCAACGGGCGGCGGATGCCGCGGGGGCGTCCGGTGGTGCCCGAGGTGTAGTTCATGACCCAGCCCAGGGTGCGCTCCGAAGGCGCGGACTCCGGTCGCCCGTCGAGGAGTTCGGCGTACGGACGGAAACCGTCGACGCCGCCGACGGCGTACCGCCGGTCCGCCGGCAGCTTCGCCTCGTCGGCGGCCTGGCGGGCCGCCGCACCGAACCGCTCGTGCGCGATCAGCACCTTCGCCCCGGAGTCGGCCACGATCCAGGCGATCTCGGGGCCGACGAGGTGGTGGTTGACGGGGACGAGGTAGAACCCGGCCTGGGACGCGGCGAGGTAGGCGGTGAAGAACTCGACACCGTTGGGCAGGACGACGGCGAAGGCGTCGCCGCGCCGCAGCCCCGCCGCGCGCAGGCCGTGGACCAGTTGGTTGGCGGCGGCGTGCAGCCGGCCCGCGGTCCACTCCTCGCCGTCCGGGGCGATCAGGACGCCGCGGTCCGGGTGGGCGGCGGCCTGCGCCCAGAATCCGTTGGGCGGTGGGGCGTCGGTGGTCATGGCGCTGTCCTCCTCGGGAGGGGGCGGGTGGGGATCAGGCGCGTCCGGCGATGCGGTTGATGCGGTCGATGGCCCGCTCGAAGCCGCGGGTGAGGTCGTCGAAGACGGCCTGCACGCTGCGTTCGCTGTTCATCCGGCCGACGATCTGACCGACCGGGGTGCCGAGGAGGGGCGCGACCTCGTGCCGCTGGATACGGGAGTTGGCCTCGGCGACCAGCAGTCCCTGCAGGGGCATGGGCAGCGGGCCGGGGCCGGCGGGGTCGTCCCAGGCGTCGGTCCAGTCGGTGCGCAGCTGACGGGCGGGCTTGCCGGTCAGGGCGCGGGAGCGGACGGTGTCGCCGGGCCCGGCGGCGAGCAGCTTGGCGGTCAGTCGGCGCGAGTGCAGCTCGGCCTCCTCGGTGGTCAGCCAGAGCGAGCCGAGCCAGACGCCCTGCGCGCCCAGGGCGAGGCCGGCGGCGATCTGCTCGCCGGTGCCGATGCCGCCGGCGGCGAGGACGGGCAACGGGTCGACGGCGGCGACCACTTCGGGCGTGAGGACCATGGTGGCGATCTCGCCGGTGTGCCCACCGGCCTCATACCCCTGGGCGACGACGATGTCGATACCGGCCGCCTGGTGGTGCCGGGCGTGACGGGGGCTGCCGGCCAGCGCGGCGACCCGGACTCCCTTGTCGTGGGCGCGCCGGATGACGTCGGGGGGCGGCGAACCGAGGGCGTTGGCGAGCAGCTTGATCGGATAGTCGAAGGCCACGTCGAGCTGGTTGCGTGCGACCTGCTCCATCCAGCCGGTGATCCGCCAGCCGGGTACCTCCCCCTCCGCGAGCCGCGGCACCTGGTACGTGTCGAGGATCTTGGTGACGAACCGGCGGTGCTCCTCGGGGATCATCGCCTCCACCTCGGCCTCGGTGACGCCTTCCACCTTCTTGGCGGGCATCACCACGTCGAGGCCGTAGGGCAGTCCCCCGGTGTGGTCCTGCATCCAGTCGAGGTCCCGGGCCAGTTCGTCCGGCGCGGTGTAGCGGACCGCGCCGAGCACGCCGAAGCCGCCGGCCCGGGTGATCGCCGCGGCGACCGCGGGGAAGGGCGTGAATCCGAAGACGG
The DNA here is from genome assembly GCF_043199095.1 of Streptomyces sp. NPDC048650. Taxonomy (NCBI): domain Bacteria; kingdom Bacillati; phylum Actinomycetota; class Actinomycetes; order Kitasatosporales; family Streptomycetaceae; genus Streptomyces; species Streptomyces sp. NPDC048650. The sequence goes on from NZ_JBICVM010000002.1 coordinate 88,946, forward strand.
CGTGCTCGACGCCCAGCGTGTTGCTCAGCTCCGTCTGCATGGGCGCAGGATGCCGCAGCGCGCCGTACGAGGGAAGAGATTTTCTGATGCTTCGTCAGATACCTGGTGGGGGAACGGACCCGGCGGACGGGCGTCAGCCCTCCTCCAGCACCGCCATCGCCGCGTTGTGGCCGGGAATCCCGCTCACTCCACCGCCCCGCACCGCGCCCGCCCCGCACAGCAGCACGTTGGCGTGCCCGGTCGCCACACCCCAGCGGCCGGGCGCGGTGGCCCGGGCCTCCTCCCCGTCCGCGTACGGGAAGGCCAGCTCGCGGTGGAAGATGTTGCCGCCCGGCAGGCCCAGCTCCCGGTCGAGGTCGAGCGGGCTGCGGGCCTCGACGCACGGGCGGCCGTCGGCGTCCAGGGCGAGACAGTCGGCGAGCGGTTCGGCCAGATGGGTGTCGAGTTCGGCGAGGGTGGCCGCCAGCAGCCGTTCGCGGGTGGCCGCACTGTCGGCGGTATCGGCGGCGAACAGTCGGGCGGGGGTGTGCAGCCCGAAGAGGGTGAGCGTCTGGTAGCCCTGGCGGACCAGCTCACCGCCGAGGATGGAGGGATCGGTGAGCGAGTGACAGTAGATCTCGGAGGGCGGGGAGGCGGGCAGCGAGCCGGCGGCGGCCTGGCGGTAGGCCGCTTCCAACTGGCCGTATCCCTCCGCGACGTGGAAGGTGCCGGAGAAGGCCTCCCGCGGGTCCACCGCGGTGTCCCGTAGCCGGGGCAGCCGGGTGAGCAGCATGTTGACCTTGAGCTGGGCGCCTTCTGCGGGCGGCGGCGGTTCCGTACCGAGCAGCCGGGCCAGCTCGCGGGGCGCGGCGTTGACCAGCACCCGGCGGGCGCCGACGGTGCCCTGCTCGGTGGTCACCTCCGCGGTCCGGCCGTCCGTCGCGACGGCGGTGACCGGGCAGTCGGTGACGATCTCCGCCCCGGCGGCCCGTGCGGCGTCGGCCAGCGCGTCGGTGAGCGCGCCCATGCCGCCGATGGGGACGTCCCAGTCGCCGGTGCCGCCGCCGATGACGTGGTAGAGGAAGCAGCGGTTCTGGCTCAGCGAAGGGTCGTGGGCGGCGGCGAAGGTGCCGATCAGGGCATCGGTGAGGACGACTCCGCGCACCAGGTCGTCGCTGAACGTCTCCTCGACGACTTCCCCCAGCGGGCGTTCGAACAGGGCGTGCCAGGCGGCGTCGTCGTCGACCGCGGCACGGAGCGCGGCGCGGCTGGGCAGCGGCTCGGTGAGGGTGGGGAAGACGCGTTCGGCAAGGCGGTGGGTGGTGGCGTAGAAGCGCTGCCAGGCGGTGAACTCGCGCGCGGACCCGGTGAGAGCGGCGAACGAGGCACGGGTGCGGGCCTCACCGCCGCCCACGAGCAGGCCGGTGGGGCGGCCGTCGCGGACAGCTGGGGTGTAGGAGGAGACGGTGCGTTTGCGGACCGCGAAGCGCAGGCCGAGGTCCCGCACGATCTTCGATGGCAGCAGGCTGACGAGATAGGAGTAGCGGGACAGCCGGGCGTCCACCCCGGCGAACACCCGGCTCGAGACGGCCGCACCACCGGTGTGGTCCAGCCGCTCCAGCACCAGCACGCTGCGCCCGGCGCGTGCGAGATAGGCGGCGGCGACCAGTCCGTTGTGCCCGCCGCCGACGATGACCGCGTCATACGAAGTCCGTTCCGGCATCCCCATGGAATAGCACGCGGTGATCCCGGTCGCCAGGCGCAGGTGGCTGAAACCTCCGGACGGGCCGGTGCGGCTTCTTGACCGGACGGGGGGCGGCTCCTAGCGTCCGGCCGTGCCCTGCACCGCTCCCCGACGGTGTGTGCCCTGGCCGTCCCACCCACCCGTGAGGTGACCCGTGTCCCACCGTCAGGTATCCCGCACCGGCCGCGCCTTCGCCGCACTGACCGCCGTCGCCGCCTGCTCGGCCGGACTGCTCGCGGCCACCGCCCCCGCCTCCGCAGCGCCCGACCCCACCCGCACCGCCGCCCGGCCGCGTGCCGCCGCGTACCCGAACCTGGCCCCGACACCCCCGATGGGCTGGAACAACTGGTCGTACTACATGTGCGACATCAACGAGAAGGTCGTCCTGGACAACGCGCGGGCGCTGGTGCGCACCGGGCTCGCGAAGAAGGGGTACGACACCGTCACGGTCGACGACTGCTGGATGGCCAAGCAGCGCGGCGCCCAGGGCGAGCTGGTGCCGGACAAGGAGAAATTCCCGCACGGGATGGCCTACATCGGGCAGGAACTGCACCGCATGGGGCTCAAGTTCGGCATCTACGAGGACGTCGGCACCCTCACCTGCGGGAAGTACCCCGGCAGCTACGGCCACTTCACCCAGGACGCCCGGCAGTTCGCCGGCTGGGGTGTCGACTACCTCAAGGCCGACGGCTGCAACGTGCCGCGCCCGGCGGGCCGCACCAAGGAACAGATCTACCGCGACGTGTACGAGCAGCAGAGCCGGGCGCTGCGGGCCACCGGCCGACCCATCACCTTCTCGGTGTCCGCGCCGGCCTACTTCCAGTACGACGGCGACAGCGTCTGGCACCAGGTGATCGACTGGTCGGCCCAGGTCGGCAACCTGTGGCGGGGCGGCCGGGACATCGCGCTGGAGCAGCAGACCCCGGCCACGAAGTGGTCGTCCATCGTCTACAACTTCCGCTACAACGCGGCACTTTCCGGCCTTCAGCGCCCGGGCCGCTGGAACGACCCGGACTTCCTGCTCGCGGGCGACTCCGGCCTGAACCGGCACGAGATCCAGAGCCAGATGTCGCTGTGGGCGATGATGGCCGCCCCGCTGATCTCCAGCACGGATCTCGGCGAGCTCTCGCCGGAGGCCCGTGAGGTGCTGGGCAACCGGGAGATCATCGCCGTCGACCAGGACCCGCTCGGCCGGCAGGGCAAGGTCATCGAGCAGAACGACGGCTTCACCGTGATGTCCAAGCAGCTCCACAACGGCCAACGGGCCGTCGCGCTGTTCAACTCCGGGGACAGTCCGCGCACGCTCTCCACCACGGCCGCCGCGGTGGGGCTGCCGCAGGCGTCCTCGTACGCGCTGCGCAACCTGGTCACCAAGGACGTCCGGCACAGCACCGGGGACATCGTGGCGCAGGAGGTGCCGGCGCACGGCACCGTGCTCTACCGGGCCGCCGCGCGCTGAGCCGGCAGCCGGTCCTCTACCGCCGCGCGGCGCGCTCCTGGCGCAGGTCGGCGACCCGGCGGTAGAGGGCGGCCGCCTCGTCCGGCCGGCCGAGCTGTTCCAGACACTGCGCCTCGTCCGTACGGCTGGCCAGCGCGTCCAGGTCGCCGGCGCCCAGGACGCGTTCCCGGGCGTCGGCGACCCGGCGGTAGTGGTCGAGGGCATCGGCCCATCTGCCGAGCCAGCCCAGCGCCACGGCGATCTCCCGGTGGCTGACCAGGGTGTCGGGATGGTCGGCGCCGAGCACCCGCCGGCGCGCCGCGGCCACGGCGCGGGCCTCGGTCAGCGCCTCCTCCCAGCGGTCCAGCCGCCCCAGGCTGACGCCCAGGCCGTGCCGGGCGCGCAGCGTCTCGGGGTCGTCGGGGCCCTGGGTGCGGGTACGGGCCGCCACCAGGTCGGTGTAGAGCTCCAGGGCATCGGCGCTGCGGCCCAGCCGGCCGAAGCCGATCCCCGTCTCGTAGCGGGCGGCGAGCGTGTCGGGGTGGTCGGGGCCGAGCGCCTCGGCACGGTCCGCGGCCACCTCCCGGTAGGTCCGCAGCGCTTCCTCCCACTTTCCCAACCTGCCTATGACATGGGCGAGTTCGTAGCGGGTGGCGAGAGTGTCGGGGTGTCGGACGCCGAGCACCCGGGAGCGTGCCCCGGCCACCTCGCGGGCCATCGCGCAGCTGTCCTCCAGCCGGCCCAGGCGGCCGAGGACGAGGGCGAGGTGGTGGCGGCAACTGAGCGTGTCGGGGTGGTCGGGGCCCAGGACGCGTTCCCGGCCGGCCAGCACCGCGACGCAGACCTGGTGTGCCTCGAAGTGCCGGCCGAGCCTGCCCAGCGCGAAGCCGGCCTCCAAGCGGGCGGTGAGGGCCTCGGGGGCCTCACCGGGCGGCGCGGGGTGGGCGGGGCCGGCGGCCGGGGAGCCCTCGCGGCGCCGGCCGGCGCCGCCGCCGGTCCAGGTGCCGGTGAGGACGGCGGTGGCCCGCTCGGCCGGGTGCGGGAACCGGCTGCGGGCCGCGCTCGCCGGGGAGCCGCCGGTCATCCCGCGGGTCCAAGACGGCTGGTGCCGGGCGGGCACGGTGTCGCCGACGGCCGCCGGGGCGGCCCGTCCGCTCTGTCCAAGACGCGCGTCGACACAGCGTTTGACCAGCTCGTCGGCGTCCTGGGGACGGTCGTCCGGGTCCTTGGCCAGCAGGTCGAGGACGATGCGCTCATACGCCTCGGGCAGATCCGGGCGGCGCCTGCGCGGTGGCTGCGGTGCGGTGTCGCGATGGCCGACGAGCACCGCCCAGGCGTCACCGTCGCCGAACGGCGGGGCACCGGTGGCGATCTCGTACAGCACACAGCCGAGCGAGTACAGATCGCTGCGGTGGTCGACGGTGTCCGCGCCGATCTGCTCGGGCGACATGTAGTGCGGACTGCCCATGGCGATGCCGGTGCCGGTCAGCCGGGCGGTGAAGCCGACGTCGTGCCCGAGCCGGGCGATGCCGAAGTCGCAGATCTTGACCGTGCCGTCGACCGTGCGCACGATGTTCGCCGGTTTCAGGTCGCGGTGCACCACGGCCTGCGCATGGGTGTAGGCGAGCGCGGCGCCGACCTGCTCGGCGATGTCGACGACGTCCGGGACGGGCAGCGGCCGGCGCCCGTTGTCGTCCAGCAGCTGGCTGAGGTTGCGTCCGTTGAGCAGCTCCATGACGAGGAAGAGCGTGCCGTCGTCCTCGCCGAAGTCGTGGACGACGGTGATGCCGCGGTGCTGGAGTCCGGCCGCGGCCCTCGCCTCGCGGCGGAACCGCTCGCGCAGCACCGCCAGGAACCCCGGTTCGTGCCGCGGTCCCGTACTGGGCTTGAGGCATTTGACGGCGACCTGGCGGCCGAGCGATTCGTCCAGGGCCCGCCAGACCTCACCCATTCCGCCGCGTCCGATGGTGTCGAGCAGCCGGTAGCGCCCTTGGATCAGCCTGTTTTCCGCCATCGCCTGTCGCCGCCCCCGTTCACGTCCCCGCGTTCAGTCGTACAGCTCCCCCTGCGGGTCCTCCTGACCGTCCAGTATGGCGGCGGACCGGGGGAGCTTGTAGGGCGCGGGGCGGGTGTCGGGGCCCAGCCGCGCGACGGCGCGCAGGATGTGCCGGGGCGGCAGCTGCCATCGGAGTGTGGGAGGAACGGCCCGCAGGAGCCGGCCGGCGGCCCGCAGCCGGCGGGTGACGGTGGCCTCGGGGGGCGCCGGGCGCCCGTACAGCCGGTGGGCGTAGGGCGGCAGGGCGCCGTAGGCCAGCTGCGCCACCTGCCGCCAGAGCAGGGCGCGGGCCGGGACGAGCGGGGCGGGGGCCGGTGGCCTTTGGAGGAAGTCGTCGACCTGCCGCGCCCCGGGGGTGAGCGCGAGCTCGGGCCGTACCCGGGTGAAGTAGGCGGCGAACGCGGCGCGGTCGCCGGGGACGCCCTCCGGTTCGAGGCCGACGAGCCGGGCGCCGACACGCTGCTCGTCCAGGTAGGCGTCGGCCTGGGCGCCGGTCAGCGCGAAGCCGGAGCGGCGCAGGACGTGGAGATAGGAGTCGACCTCGGCGCAGTGCACCCACAGCAGCAGGTCCGGGTCGTCGACGCGGAAGCGCTCGCCGGTGGCGAGGTCCGCTGCGGACAGCCGGCGGTGGATGCCGCGGACCTTCGCGCCGGCCTGCTCGGCGGCCTCGGTGGTGCCGTAGGTCAGGGTGCCGACGAAGTTGGCGGTGCGCATCAGCCGCCCCCAGGCGTCCCGCCGGAAGTCGGAGTTCTGCATGACACCGGCCACCGCGCGCGGGTGCAGCGCCTGGAGGTACAGCGCGCGGACACCCGCGATCCACATCATGGGGTCGCCGTGCATCTGCCAGGTCACCGAACGCGGTCCGAAGAGCCCCGGGTCGCCTGCCGTCACCGCACCTCCCGCTGTCGTCAGCGCCGTACGCGCGGCATCCCGAGGCCGATCCACGAGATGATCTCGCGCTGGATCTCATTGTTGCCGCCGCCGAAGGTGAAGATGACGGCGGAGCGGTAGCCGCGCTCCAATTCACCGTGCAGCACCGCGCCGGCCGAGCCCTCCTTCAGCGGTCCCGCGGCCCCGGCGATCTCCATCAGCCAGCCGTACGCGTCCCGCCGGGCCTCGGAGCCGTAGACCTTGACCGCGGAGGCGTCCTGCGGGGTGAGCGTGCCCTGCTGGAGCGCGTCGACCATCTGCCAGTTCAGCAGCTTCATGGCGTCCAGTCTGGTGTGGACACGGGCCAGCCGGCCGCGTACCCAGCCCAGGTCGATGACGCGGCGCCCGTCGGCGAGCTTGGTGCCGGCGGCCCAGCGCTGGACGTTGTGCAGCGCCCGGATGGCCATGGTGCCGTGCGCGGCGAGGGTGACCCGTTCGTGGTTGAGCTGGTTGGTGATGATCCGCCAGCCCTTGTTCTCCTGGCCCACGCGGCGGGCGGCGGGGACGGTGATGTTCTCGTAGTGGCTGGCGGTGGTGTCGTGCGAGGCGAGGGTGTTGATGAGGGTGCAGGAGTAGCCCGGGTCGCTGGTGGGGACCAGGAGCATGGTGATGCCCTTGTGCGGCGAGGCCCCCTCTTCCACGGGGGTGGTGCGGACCGCGAGCCAGACCCAGTCGGCGGTGTCGCCGTTGGTCGTCCAGATCTTCTGTCCGTTGACGGTGTAGTGGCCGGTCTCCTCGTCGCCCGTGCGCACGGCGCGGGTCTTGAGGGCCGCCAGGTCGGTACCGGCGTCCGGTTCGCTGTAGCCGATGGCGAAGTCGATCTCGCCGGCGAGGATCCGGGGCAGGAAGTAGGTCTTCTGTTCGTCGGTGCCGAACTGCATGATCGTCGGTCCGACGGTGTTCAGCGCCATCAGCGGCAGCGGCACGCCCGCCTGCGCGGCCTCGTCGAAGAAGATGAACTGTTCCATCGGCGTCATACCGCGACCGCCGTACTCCCTGGGCCAGCCGACCCCGAGCCAGCCGTCGGAGCCCAGCCGGCGCACCGTCTCGCGGTAGAACCGCTTCTGGGCGGCGGGATCGGCGTAGCGGGCGTAGGCGTTGTCCGGCACCAGTTGGGCGAAGTACGTCCGCAGTTCGGCGCGCAACTGCTGCTGTGCGGGGGTGTATTCGAGGTGCACGGCCCCTCCAGTTCGTCCGGTCCGGCCGTCCGGCGCGACGGCGCGCAGCGGCCCCTGACGGCCCGTCGGCCACCGGACCGAAGGGCACAGTAGAACTTGTTCCACTAATACGGAAGGGCCTGTCGACGCGCGAAAGGCCCGGTCCGGTACCCGTGCGGTACCGGACCGGGCCGCTGCGCCGGCCGGTCAGCTCACCTTGCGCTTCGGCGCCGCGGCCACCGGGACGTGGTTGTGCGGCATGTCCTTGCAGAACTTGACGGATCCGCTGTTGTTCACGTGCTTCGCCGAGATCCAGCTGTCCCTGGTGTCACGGACCAGGTACCAGATGCTGTTCCCGGCGATGGTCTGCGCGCGCACCTTGCACTGCAGGCCGATCCGGGACTGGTGACGGATGTACCCGCGCACGGGGGCGTCCGTGCTCGGGTCCTGGCGGAGGGCCAGGCCGTGGCTGGCGGTGATGACGCCGAACGGCTTGGCGGACCCCTGGGGCGGCGCGGGGGGCGCCGCCTGGGCCGGGGCCGCGGCGAGCAGCGTCGCACCGAGGGCGAGGGCCGCGGTGAGCGCACCCGCGCCGGCCGCCAGCTGCCTACCTCGGACCACAAGGTTGTCGGACGTGGACATAGGGTTCTCCTGTTCTTGACGCGCAATGCCACCCATTGGCGCGATGCGGACATTACGCCCAGGAATCATCATTTCGCCGACGCAACGACGGCCAGGGAGCCGATCGTGTGACAAAATGATGACGTCACAAATAGGGCGCAAGTGAGCCCGCAGAGTGGGTAATCGGCGCGTCGGGGAGCCCCCTCAGACCCCCTGGTCACCCCAGCCGCGCCGCAGGAGCACGAAGATCCGGTCCATGGCCGCCCCGGGGTCGGCGGCGGCGCCCGCCAGCCGCGGCGCGGCAAGCGCGTAGTGGGCCAGCGCCCGGACCGCCACATCGTCCTCGGCGGTGCCCGCCTCCGCGGCCAGCGCGCCGGCCAGGGCCGCCTCGTGCCGCATCCACATCCGGTGCGCGTAGTCCCTGAGCGCCGGCGTCCCGTCGATCAACGCGCGGAACGTCCGGAACTCCGGCGCATCGTGGACCTTGAGCACCGAGGCCCGCAGATGCGCATGCAGTCCCTCCAGGGCCGTCCGGCCGGGCTCGCGGTCGCGCACCGCAGCGACCAGCGCCTCGCCCCGCTCGCCGTCCTGGTCGAAGACCAGCGCCTCCTTGCCGCTGAAGTGCTTGAACAGCGTGGTCACCGACACGTCGGCGGCCTCGGCGACGTCCTTGACGCTCACCTGGTCGTAACCGTGCTCCAGGAAGAGCCGAAGGGCGGCGTCCGCCAGCGCCTTGCGGGTCTGGGCCTTCTTGCGTTCCCGGCGGCCGGGCGTCGGCTGGGTCATGACGTCGGACTCACTCTCTGGGTCGGCCGGCCCGGAGTGCCGGGCCGGTACGGCTGCCGGGCGGGACGCGTCCCCGCACCCGGCGTGGCGGCGGTCAGCGGCGGCGCAGATGGCTCAGATGGCTCAGATGGCGCAGCGAGCCCTGCGGGGCGTCGGCGGCGATCGCGTTGTCCAGGCCGCGTGCGGCCCCCTCGGCCGCCCGCGCGGCGCGCGGCAGCATGACGGCCTCATAGGCGCGTACCGCCTCGTCCGACCCGGCGTGCCGGGCGAGGGATTGGGCGAGTTCGCAGCCGTCGAGCATCGCGAGGTTGGCGCCCATGCCGGAGAACGGCGCCATCAGGTGCGCGGCGTCGCCGAGCAGGGTCAGGCCCGGGGTGTGGGTCCAGGTGTGGGGCACCGGCAGCGCGTACAGCGGCCGGTCGACGAAACCGCCGTCGGTGTCCCGCAGCAGCGCCAGGAGCCGGTCGTCCCAGCCGGCGAAGCGCGCCAGCAGCGCGGCGCGCACCGCCTCGGGGTCCGCCACGTCCACGCCGTGCTCCAGCGCCCAGTCCTGCGAACCGCGGAAGGCGGCGTAGACGCGGATGCGGCCGTGGCCGTTGCGCTGGGCGATCAGGGCCCGGTTGGCGTACGAGGCCATCATGCCGCCGTCGCCGACGAGTCCGGCGAGGGCGGGGTGGCGGGTGTCGACGTCGTCGCAGCCGGTCTCGACGAAGGTGACGCCCGTGTAGTGGGGCACCTCGTCCGAGAGCAGCGGCCGCACTCGGGACCAGGCGCCGTCGGCACCGATGACCAGGTCGAAGACCTCGGTGCGGCCGCCGTCGAACTCCGCCGTGTGGGTGCCGTCGCCCCGCGGGTGCAGGGTGCGCAGGTAGTGGCCCCAGCGGACGGTGCCGGGGGCGAGGGAGTCCAGCAGCAGGCGGCGCAGCTCGCCGCGGTCGATCTCGGGCTTGCGCTGCTCGTCGGGGGCGGGCGTGTGATGGAAGAGCAGGGTGCCGCCGTGGTCCAGCAGGCGCATCTCCTGGCCCTCGGGGCGGGCGACGGCCCGGAACTCGTCGTCCAGGCCGGCCGCGTGCAGTGCCGCCCGGCCGGTGCCCTCCTGCATGTCGAGGGTGCCGCCCTGTGGACGGTCCTCGGCGTAGGCGTCGCGGTCGAAGACGGTGACCGGGAGGCCGTGCCGCTGGAGGACCCGGGCACAGATCAGCCCGCCGGGGCCGCCGCCGATGATCGCGATACGCGGGGTAGTGGTCATGGATCCAGAAAAGCACACTCACTCACTAAGTGCAATCGATACACTTTTTCAGCGAGTCAACATCGCACTTGCCTCATGAGGCGCTATCAGGAACCTTGGAAACGCAGGCACCTGCCGCCCACCGCACCGACAAAACGGATAGTTGACCGTTTCCCGCCTCACTACTTGCAGATTTAGGTATGCCTAACCTAATGTAACGACGCGTGTCGACGACCAAACCACCTGCCACCGCTCCCCCCGTGCCCGGTTCGCCAGGTCCCCGCCCGGCCGCGCGGGCCTGGCGGCAGCTCCCGCTCTTCATGGCCGGGCTCGCCGCGCTGACGGTCTGTGCGGCGCTGAGCCTCGCACTGGGAGCCCGGTCCGTACCGCTGTCCACCGTGCTCGACGCGCTGTCCGGCTCGGCACACGGACGGGAAGCCCTGGTGGTGACGGGGCTTCGGCTGCCGCGGACCCTGGTCGGGCTCGCGGTCGGCGCGGCACTGGGAGTCGCCGGGGCCGTCGTCCAGGGCATCACCCGCAACCCCCTCGCCTCGCCCACCACCCTCGGCATCAACGCCGGCGCCGGCTTCGCCGTGGTCACCGCGATCTACGCACTGCACCTGACCCGCCCCGCCGAGTACATCTGGTTCGCCTTCGCCGGCGCCGCGGCCGCCGCGGTGTTCGCCCAGGCACTGGCCCGGCGGGCCGGCGACCTCGACCCGGTGCGGCTCGCCCTGGGCGGCACGGTCCTCCAGCTCGTCCTGCTGTCCTGGACGTCGACGGTGATGCTGGCGAGCAAGCGGTCGCTGGACGAGGCCCGCTTCTGGCTGGCCGGTTCGCTGGCCGAGCGCCCGCTGTCGGTGCTCTGGCCGGTGCTGCCGACGCTGGTGATCGGTCTGGTCGTCGCACTGGCCATCACCCCGGCGCTCAACGCACTGGCGCTGGGGGACGATTCGGCGCAGGCACTCGGCGTGCCGGTGACGAAGATCCGGCTGGCCGGCGGCCTCGCCGTGGTCCTGCTCGCCGCCTCGGCCGTCGCCGTGTCCGGCCCGCTCGCCTTCATCGGGCTGGCCGCACCGCATCTCGTGCGGCAGCTGTTCCGCACTTCCGACCACCGGATCGTGGTCCCCGGCTGCCTGATCGCCGGACCGCTGCTGCTGCTCGCCGCCGACATCCTCGGACGGCTCGTCATCCGGCCTTCGGAGCTGCAGGTCGGCATCATCAGCGCGTTCCTCGGCGCCCCACTGCTGGCGCTGCTGGCCCGGAAGGTGGCCCGATGAACGACACCGTGCAGGTCACCGAACCGCCCGCCGCACCCGCCCACCGCCGCGCCGCACGCCGCACGCCGCTGCTCGCCCTCGCCACCGTCGTGGCGCTGTTCGTCCTCGTCACCGTGTCGGTGTCCACCGGCGACATGCCGCTGCCGCCCGGCCAGGCCCTGGGCGGCCTGTTCGGGCTGGGCGACACCGCGACCGTGCTGATCGTCCAGGAGTTCCGCGCCCCGCGGATGGCCGCCGCGCTGATCGCGGGGGCCGGACTGGCGGTGGCCGGTGCGCTGTTGCAGCGACTGTTCCGCAATCCGCTGGCCTCCCCCGATGTGATGGGGGTGACCGGCGGCGCCTCGTTCGGCGCGGTGGCGATGCTGGCCGCCGGCGCCTCGCAGGCACTGATGCCGCTGGCCGCCCTCGGCGGCGGGCTGCTCGCCGCCCTGCTGCTGGGAGCGCTCGGCTGGCGCTCGGGCACCAGCGTGACCCGGCTGGTGCTGGTGGGCCTCGCCGTGCAGGCCGGGCTCACCGCCGCGGTGAACTTCATGGTCGTCCGCTTCCCCACCGAACTGGCGGGCTCCGCCCTCCAGTGGACCACCGGCTCGGTGTACGGCCGGACCTGGACCGAGGTGGACGCCGCCGGTGCCGCGGTGGCCGTGGCGCTCGGCGTCGCCTTCGTGCTGCACCGCCGACTGACCGTCCTCGACCTGGGCGACGACTCGGCCGGTGCGCTCGGCCTGAACACCGACACCGCCCGCCTCCAGGTCCTGGTGACCGCGATCGTGCTGGCGTCGCTGGCCGCCGCGCTCACCGGCCCGGTCGCCTTCGTCGCGCTGGCCGTCCCGCACATGGTGCGGTACCTGGCCGGCCCGCCCACCGCCGGGACGCTGGCGCTGTCCGGCCTCGCCGGTGCCGTACTGCTGCTCGCCTCCGACCTGGTGGCGCAGCATCTGCTGCCGGTCAGCGGCCTGCCGGTCGGGGTGGTCACCGCCACCCTCGGCGCGCCCTGGCTGCTGGTGCTGATGTTCCGTCAGAGCAGTTCCGTGAACAGGAGTGTTTGATGACCGCCAACCAGCTCTCCACGCACGGACTCGATCTGCGCTACGGCGACCGACTGATCGTCGGCGGCCTCGATCTGGTGCTGCCCGGCGGCGCCGTCACCGCCGTCGTGGGTCCCAACGCCTGTGGCAAGTCGACGCTGTTGCGGGGTCTGACCCGGCTGCTGACACCCGCCGCCGGCAGCGTCGCCCTGGACGGCGCGGACATCCACCGGATGCCGGCCCGGGCACTCGCCCTGCGGATGGGGCTGTTGCCGCAGCAGCCGGTCACCCCCGACGCGATCACCGTCGAGGCGCTCGTCCGGCTCGGCCGCTACCCCCACCAGAAGCTGCTCAGCCCCTGGTCGGCGAAGGACCAGCTGGCCGTGGACGAGGCACTGGAGCGCACCGGGACCGCCGCCCTGCGCGACCAGCCCGTCGACCAGCTCTCCGGCGGGCAGCGGCAGCGCGCCTGGATCGCCCTGGCGCTGGCCCAGGACACCGATCTGCTGCTGCTCGACGAGCCCACCACCTTCCTCGACCTGCGGCACCAGCTCGATGTCCTCGATCTGGTCGCCGCGCTGCACTCCGAGGCGGGCCGCACCGTGGTGATGGTGCTGCACGACCTCGGACAGGCGGCCCGTTACGCGGATCATCTCGTGGTCCTGAAGGACGGGCGGCTGGCCGCGGCCGGCGCTCCGGCGGACGTACTCGACGCGGAGCTGGTCAAGTCCGTGTTCGACGTCGACTGCCGGGTGATTCCCGACCCCGAGACCGGCACCCCGCTGGTCGTCCCCAAGGGCAGTGCGAAACGGCGTTCCGCCGTCTCCGCCTGACCCCACCGCTCTCCCCCACGAGCTCCTCCCTTTCCGCTCCCCCGAAGGAAGTCCCACGCTGATGGTCACCACCAGTCCCACCCTCCACGGCATCCGCCGACTGCCCGCCGCGCTGCTCGCCGTGGCCCTGGGGGCCACCGCCCTCACCGCCTGCGGCGGCTCCGGCTCCTCCGCCGGGGACGACTCCGCGAAGAAGGGCGGCGGCGCGTTCCCGCGCACCGTCAAGAGCGCCATGGGCGACGTGCAGATCCCGGCCAAGCCCAAGCGCGTGGTCGTACTGGACACCGGCGAGCTCGACGACGTCACCACGCTCGGCGTCAAGCCGGTCGGCGCGGTCTCCCCGCACATGAAGACCGAGGGCGGCTTCCCCTCCTACCTCAAGGACGAGATCAAGGGCGTCAAGGACGTCGGCCCGCTGCTGGAGCCGAACCTCGAGAAGATCATTGCGCTGAAGCCCGACCTGATCCTGTCCTCCAAGGTCCGGCACGGGAAGGTCTACGACAAGCTCAAGGCCATCGCGCCGACCGTCTTCACCGAGACCACCGGCGGCCCCTGGAAGGCCAATCTGAAGGTCCACGCCAAGGCCCTGGGTCTGGAGAAGGAAGCCGGCGAGAAGCTCGAGGAGTACGAGAGCCGCGCCAAGGCGCTGGGCGCGGAGATCAAGAAGAAGTACCACGGCAAGATGCCGTCGGCCTCCGTCGTCCGCTTCGTCGCCGGGCCGACCCGCCTCTACCAGAAGTCCTCCTACAGCGGTGTCGTCCTGGACGACATCGGCCTGGCCCGTCCCGCGTCGCAGAGCTCCACCGACCCGGCGAAGACCATGCTCGACGTCAGCCCGGAGGAGATCGACAAGGCCCAGGCCGACATGGTCTTCGTCACCGTCGCGGACGAGCCGGACAAGACCCAGCAGAAGGACGTCACGTCCAACCCGGTCTGGAAGGCCCTGCCCGCCGTCAAGAAGCACAAGGTCTTCGACGTACCGGACGAGACCTGGATGTCCGGCATCGGCATCCAGGCCGCCGAGCACATGCTCGCCGACGTGGCGAAGGCCACCGGCGTGCCGCTGCCGAAGGGCTGACCGGCCGTCAGGGGAGTCGCCCGCGGGGCCGTTCCGGAGCTGCCGACGAGCTGCTCCCGGAGCTTTCCATGCGCTGCCCTCGGGGCCTTCCGTGTGCGCTGCTCTCGGGGCCTTCCGTGAGAGCCGCTCTCGGACTGTCCCGCGGGGCTGTCCCGCGGGGCTGTCCCGCGGGGCTGCGGCGGGCACCTTCCGTCCGCTGCCTCGCGGCGCCTCTCCTATCCACCAGCAACGATTACGGAGAGTAGTTGGTTCCCTCCGTAGGGTACCGCAGGTCTCCGGCCGTCCCCGCACCACCCTTGCTCCCGAACACCCTTGATCCCGAAGGGGTCCCGCTCATGCGGATGTACCTGCTCGCCCTCAACCCCACCGATTCGGTCACCGATGGCTTCCTCCCCGCCGCCGCGCGCCTCGGTCTCGACGTCACGGTCCTGACCGACCAGCCCGATGCGCACCGGAGCCGCTGCCCGCAGACCGAGGTCCTGGAGTGCGACGTCCATGACTTCCGCGCCGTCATCACCCGCGTAGCCGGGCACCACCGGGCCGACGCGATCTTCACCAACAGCGACCACCTGCAGACCCAGGCGGCGCTGGCCGCCGAGTACTTCGGGCTGCCCGGCAAGGACTGGCGGGCCGCGCTGCGCGCCAAGAACAAGGCCGAGATGCGACGCCATCTCGCGGCCGCCGGAGTCGACGCCGTACGGTCCGTGGAGCTCGCCCCCGACCAGGACCCGGCCGTACTGGCCGCCGCCGAGCTGCCCTATCCCTGTGTGGTCAAACCCCGCGAGGGCGTGGCCAGCGAGGACGTCGTGCTGGCCGAGGGGTCCGGGGAGCTGGTGGCGCGGGCCGGGGAGATCCGGGCCCGGCGCCCGGAGGCGGCGCTGGTCGCCGAGGAGTTCCTGGCCGGCGAGCTGTACACCCTGGAGACGCTCGGCGACGGCGAGCGGCTTCATGTCCTGGGCGGATTCCACTCGGTGATCTCCGCGCCGCCGACCTTCATCGAGGAGCGGCACGAGTTCGTGGCGGCGCACCCGGAGGGCGTGACCGCCCAGGTGCTGGCCCAGCTCGACGCGCTGGGCGTCGGGTTCGGCGCCTGCCACACCGAGTTCGTGGTGGATCGGGGCCGGGCGCGGCTCATCGAGGTCAACTACCGGGCCATCGGCGACCAGTGCGATCTGCTGCTCGCGCAGGTCCTGGACATCCCGCTGTTCGAGCACATCCTGCGGACCCATCTGGGCGAACCGCTGCCCGCGGACCTGGGTGCCCGCACGGACGGCGCCGCCCGGGTGGAGTACGCCCTCGCCGACCGGGCCGGGACGCTCACCGCGGCGCCGGAGGCCGCGGACCGGACGGTGGACGGCGTACGGCTCGCCTACCGGCCGCTGCGCACGGTCGGCACCCGGCACCCGCACTACCGCACCAACCGCGACTACCTCGGCGTGATACGGGCCTTCGGGACCGACCGGGACACCGTAGGCCGGGCCGTGGCGGGCTTCTTCGCCGCCGAGTGCTGGGAGATCTCGTCGTGAGCACAGCACCGGAGGCCACCGACATACCCGCCGCGGAGGCGCTGCGGGCGGCGGGTCGGCAGACGGAGCAGGACGCGCAGCAGGAGTCGGAGCTGCTGACCCGGGTCCTGGGCGCGCTGCTGCGCGAGGACGTCGTCGGGCTGCGCAGCCGTGGCACCGTGCTGGAGCGGCCGGACGGCCCCTGGCTGCGGCTGCCCGCGGACGAGGCGGCCGGGGCCCTGCTGTTGCCGCTCACCGCGGACGGTTACCAGAGCGTCCACGCCGCCCGGCTGCCGGTGCTGGTCCGCGAGACGGACGGCGGCCGGCTGACCACCGTCGACGGGGTGCTCACGGCGCTGCGGGCGCTCGCCGACCCCGAGGACCGGGCGGGTTTCGACGCCTTCGCCGAGGAGTGCCGCCAGACCCTGGCGACGATGCGGCTGCACGCCCGGACCCGGGACGAGGCGGAGCGGCACCTGACGCAACGTCACGGGGAGGATCCCGGCGCCTGGTCGGGGCTGGACGGCGGGCTGGCGTACGACGCGCTGGCCGCCCGTCTCGACCATCCCGTCTACCCGGCCTCCCGGGGCCGCTCCGGTCTCGACGAAAGCCAACTGCGCCGCTACGCGCCGGAGTTCCGTCCGGACTTCGCGCTGCGCTGGCTCGCCCTGCCGCGGGCGGCGGTCGCCGTGGCGGGTGGCGAGGCGGCCCTGCCGGCCTGCTGGCCGACGGCCGCGGAGCTGGGCCTCCCCCACCTCCAGGGCAGTCATCTCGCCCTGCCCGTCCATCCGTTGACGCTCGGCGACCCGCTGCACGAAGCGCTGCGCGAGAGCGGCCTGGCGGGCGAGGCGGTGCTGTCCGGACAGGCCCGGCTGGAGGCCGTGCCCACCTTGTCGATGCGTACGGTGGCGCTGCACGCCGACCCGCGGCTGCACCTCAAACTGCCGCTGGCCACCGCGACGCTGGGCCTGCGCAACCGGCGCACCATCAAGCCGCGCACGCTGGTCGACGGCGCCGCGGGGCAGCGGTTGCTGGAGACGGTGATCGCCCGCGAGCCGCGGTTCGCTGAGTCGATCCTGCAGGCGGACGAGACGGTGTATGCGCACGCCGGCCACGAGCTGCTGGCCGTGCTGTGCCGCCGCTACCCGGCCGGTCTGGAGGGCAGTGCCGTGGTGCCGATGGCCGCGCTGCTGGGCCGGGCGCCGGGCGGACGGCTGGTGATCGACCACCTCGCCGACCGCTTCTACGGGGGCGACCCGCTGGCGCTGCTGGACGCCTGCCTCACCCTGCTCTTCGACTGGCAGACCACCCTCTTCGGCTACGGCATCGGGCTGGAGTCGCACCAGCAGAACATCTCGCTGGTCCTGGACCGGCGGGAGACCGGCGGTACCCGGCTGCGGCTGCTGTTCAAGGACAACGACTCGCCGCGCCTGAACACCGCCCGGCTGCGGGAGACCCTGGGCGCACACGCCCCGGACCCCGCGGACTTCGCCGATCCGCGGATATTCGCCGACGGTGACCGGCCGGTGCTGGACCTGTTCACCACCATCACCGTCCATCTGTGCGCGGGCTCGTACGCCTTCGGGCTGGCGCGGCACGGTCGGGCGCCACTGGGGCGGCTGCTGGGCCTGGTCCGCGACCGGCTCGGCGAGGCGGCCGAGCGGCTGGGCACGGCGCCGGGGGAGCCGGGCGCCGCGCTGCGTGCCGCCGTCCTGGACGCGCCGGAGCTCCCGATCAAGGCCATGGTCAGTGCGGGTTCCCTGCTGTCCAAGGAGCGCTCGGGCGCCTCCGACATCAACAAGCACTACGCCAGCGGCCCCAACTACCTGCTGGCGAATCCTTCGCTGCCGACGGGGGCTTTCCGATGAATTCCGCAACGTCGCGCCGGGTCACACCGGACGCCGTGGAGACCAAGGTCCGGCCGGGCCTGGCCCGCCGTCAGGTGCACGCGGTGGCCGGCTGCTATTTCGTGGCGTCCTTCGCCGCGCTCGGCCTGCCGCCGTATCTCACCAAGATCCTTCCCGAGTTGGGGGACGGCGCCGCCCGCTGGGCCGGTCTGCTGTACATCGTCCCGACCATCTTCGGTGCCGTCGGCGCCCCGCTGTGGGGCCGGCTCGCCGACCGCTTCGGCCGCAAACGGCTGCTGCTGCGTGCGCAGTTGGGGCTCGCCGCCGCGTTCCTGCTGGCCGGCTGGGCGGACTCCATCGGGACGTTCGCGGCCGCGCTGGTGATCCAGGGTGTGCTGGGCGGTACCTTCGCCGCGTCGAACGGCTATCTGGGGGCGGCGCTGGAGGGTGCCGCGCTGTCCCGGGCGCTGACGCTGATGCAGGGCAGTGCCCGGGCCGCGCTGGTCTTCGCGCCGATCGTGGTGGGGGCGCTGACGCCCTGGCTGTCGCCGCACCGCCAGTACGCCCTGCTCGCGGTGCTGCCGTTGGCCGCCGCCCTGATGCTGGCGGCGCTGCCGGAGCCGCCGCGGACGTCGCCGACGGCGGGGCCCCCGGCCGGCGCGGAGGTGGCGGCGGACGGTGCGACCGCCGTCGAGGCCGCTGCGGCGGAGCCGTCCGGGCGTGCTCCGGCCGCGTCGCTGCGTGCGCTGTACGCGCTGGAGTTCGCCTTCGTCTTCTCGACGGTGATCTCCTTTCCGTACCTGATCTCGCTGATCGAGGAGCGAATACCGGGTACCGGGCCGATGGTGTCCGGTGTGCTGTTCGCCCTGCCGCACATGTGCTATCTGGTCGCGGCGATGGCGGTGCACTCGCTGTTCCGCACCCGGCCGCGGCTGGGGATCGTGCTCGGCTTCGGCTGTATCGCGCTCGGGCTGGCCGGTCATGGCGTCGCCGATTCGCTGCCCTCCTTCGTCGCCGTCCGGCTGGTGCTCGGTGCCGGGCTGACGATGGGCCTGGTCTGTCTGTCCGTACTGGCCGCCGACTGTGCCAAGGGCCGGTCGCCCGGTGGTCTGTTCGGCTCCATCGAGTTCTTCTCCAAGGCCGGCGCCGTCGCCGCCGGTCTGGCCGCGGCGGTCGGCAACGACGTGTTCGGCCCCGCCGCGCCTCTGCTGATCGGTACCGCGATCGCGCTGGTGACAGCGCTCGCGACCGTCGCCCCCGCTCTGCTTCCCCGTCTCCCCCGCACCCGCAGGAGCCTTTGATGCCCCCGCTGACCAATTCTCCCCGTACCGTCCCGGCTTCGTCCCCCGATGACGTCCCGTCTTCCGCCGCACCCGCCGGTCCGCCCACCGCCGACCGGGCGGTGGCGCACACCCTGCTGAACTGCCTGCTGCGCGAGGTCTCGGGCCCCGAGCACCAGACTGCGGTGGACTCCGGTCACCTGCTGATCCGGCTGCCGCGGCGCGGTGTGCTGTTGCGTGTCGCGCTGCGCCGTACGTCGCTGATCGGCGCGCACCGGTTCACCGGCCCGGTGACCGAGGAGACGGACGCGGGCTGGAGCGAGGTGGGCTGGCGGCGGCTGGCCGAGTACGTGCACGCCGAGCTGTCGCTGCGGACCGGCGTGGACAACGACGAGTTCCTGGCGCAGATCACCTCCAGCCACGAGGCGGTCCGCGCCGCGCTGGAGGCGCGTGCGGTGCCGCGCCCGGCCGTCGGTGCCGAGGACGGGCCCGCCGCCTACCTCGCCTCGGAGCAGTCCCTGATCCTGGGGCACCGCTTCCATCCCACCCCCAAGGCGCGTACCGGCGACCCCGCCGCGTGGCGGTCGTACGCGCCGGAGACCGGGGCGTCGTTCCCGCTGCTGCTGCTCGCCGTGCGCGAGGAGCTGATCGCCGAGGAGTCCGCCGTGGCGGGCGCCGCCGCGCCGCTGGACGCGCTGCACCCCGAGGTTCCGGAGGGCTACCGGCTGCTGCCCGCCCATCCGTGGCAGTACGAGCTGCTGAGGGACCACGCCTGTCTGCGGGAGGCCCTGGACCGCGGCGACATCCGTCTCCTCGGTACCGGCCGGGACCCGTTCGCCGCCACGGCGTCCGTCCGTACGCTCTACGACGGCGCGGCCTTCCTCAAGTTCAGCCTGAATGTGCGGATCACCAACTGCCTTCGGAAGAACTCCAGTTACGAGCTGACCGGGGCGGTGGCCCTGACCCGGCTGCTGGAGCCGGTCCTCGCCGACCTGGCGACCCGCTTCCCGGGCAGTGCGGTGCTGCGCGAGCCCGCCTACCGCAGCCTCGCGCTGCCGGGCCCGGACGGCCGGCCCGACACGGAGCTGCTCGAGGGGTTCGGCGTCATCGTCCGCGAGGGGCTCTCGCAGCGGCTGCTGCCCGGCACCACTCCGCTGCTGGCCGCCGCGGTCGCCGACGAGTACCCGAACAGCGCCGCGCATGTCTCGCACCTGCTGGACGGCGCGGGCCCGCAGGCTGCGCTCGCGTGGTGGACGGCCTACCTCGATCTGCTGCTGCCGCCGGTGCTCGCCGCCTACTTCGACCACGGCGTGGTGCTGGAGCCGCATCTGCAGAACGTGGTGGTCTGCGTCGACGGCGACGGCATGCCCGCCCAGGTGCTCTTCCGTGACCTGGAGGGCACCAAGCTCGTCCCCGAGCACCACGCCGAGCTGCTCGCCTCCCTGCCGGACGCCGTCGCGGCGCCCATGACGTACGACGCTCAGCGCGGCTGGGACCGGGTGGTCTACTGCCTGCTGGTCAACCACGTCTCGGAGATGCTCGCCGCGCTCGCGGATCTGCACCCGGACAGCGAGGCGGACCTGTGGGCGCAGGTCCGCCGCACGCTCCAGGCCCACGCCGACCGGTACGGCTGCCCGCCCCGGCTGGCCGCCCTGCTCGCCGGTGTGCCGCTGCCCGCCAAGGCCAATCTGCTGACGCGCTGGGAGCGCAAGGCCGACCGCGAGGCCGGCTATGTGCTGTTGCCCTCGCCGCTCGCCGAGTCCGTCCTGACCGGCGCCGTACGCACCGACGACACCACCTCCTGGAGCGCCCGATGACCGCCCCGACCCCCCTGGTCCGCGAGCGTGCCGACGCCCTGCCGGCCGAGGAGCTGCCCGCCTATCTGTATGACCTGACGGCTCTTCAGGAACACGTGGCACGTGTCCGGGCGGCCCTGCCCGCCGCGGTGGAGCTGTACTACGCCGCCAAGGCGAACCCGGAGCCGGAGATCCTGACCGCGCTGCGCCCCTATGTGGACGGGTACGAGGTCTCCTCCGGCGGCGAGCTGGCACACGTCGGCAAGGCGGTCCCCGGTTCGCCGCTGGCGTTCGGCGGCCCCGGCAAGACGCCGGCCGAGCTCGTCCGGGCGCTGGACCTGGGGGTGTCACGGTTCCATGTGGAGAGCATGTACGAGCTGCGCATGCTGGGCGAGCTGGCCGGACGGCACGCCGCGGGCCGCCGGGTCGCCGTGCTGCCGCGTTTCAACCTTCCGGTGGGCGACGGCGCGCTGGACGGCAGTTCGCTGGCCATGGGCGGCCGGCCCACCCCCTTCGGTCTGGACCCCGCCCAGGCCGACGAGGTGGTCACCCAGCTCACCGACGGCACGTTTCCCCATCTCGAACTGCGGGGTGTCCACGCCCACCTGGCGAGCGGCCTGGAGGCTCCCGAGCAGCTCGCCGTGGCCCGTGCCGTCGTCACCTGGGCCGCGCGGCTCGCCGACCGGCACGGTGTCGCCCTGTCCGAGGTGACCGTCGGCGGTGGGATGGCCGTGGACTACGCGGCGCCCGAGGCCCGTTTCGACTGGGCGGCGTACGGCGCGGGTCTGGCCCGACTCGCGGCGGACCACCCCGGTCTCACCCTGCGCATCGAGCCGGGCCGTGCGCTCACGGCGTACTGCGGCTGGTACGCCACCGAGGTGCTGGATGTGAAGCTCAGCCACGGCGAGGAGTTCGCCGTGGTGCGGGGCGGCACGCACCATCTGCGCACTCCGGCGACCAAGGGGCACGACCAGCCGTGCACGGTCCTGCCGTCCGGTGCGCCGTGGCCGCACGCCTGGCCCCGGTCGGCGGCGACGGGCGACCGGGTGACGCTGGCCGGTCAGCTCTGCACGCCCAAGGACGTCCTCGCCCGCGACGTCCCGGCGTCGGGGCTGCGGGCCGGGGACCGGGTGGTCTTCGGGACGGCCGGGGCGTACGCCTGGAACATCTCGCACCATGACTTCCTGATGCACCCGCGCCCGGGCTTCCACTTCCTGGGCGCCGCGGACAACGGCAGCGACGAGGAGGGCGGGAACTGACATGCTCCGCCCCAACGAGGTCCGCCGCCGGCTCGCCGCGGGCGAGGAGGTCACCGGGCTGTTCAGCACGCTGCCGGAACCCTCGATGATCGAGATGATCGGCTGCGCGGGCTACGACTTCGTCATCCTGGACACCGAACACACCCTGGTCGACCCGCAGCGGCTGGAGAACCTGATCCGGGCCGCCGAGGCGACCGGCCTCACCCCGTTCGTCCGCGTTCCCGAGGGCGACCCCGGTGCCGTTCTGCGTGCTCTGGACGCCGGTGCGATGGGCATCGTCGTCCCGCACGTCCGCACCCGCGCGGACGTGGACGCCGCGGTCCGCGCCGCGCGCTACGCCCCTGAGGGCATGCGCTCCCTCAACGGCGGCCGCGGACCGGGCTTCGGCCGGATCGAGCTCACCGAGTACATCCGCCGGGCCAACGCCGAGATCATGCTCGTACCGCTGATCGAGGACGCCGAGGGCGTCGCCGCCATCGACGAGATCCTCGCCCCCGGCGGTGTCGATCTCGTCCTGCCCGGTCCGGGTGACCTCTCCCAGTCCTACGGGGTGCCCTGGCAGGTCCGGCACCCCCGGGTGCAGGAGGCCGTCCGCACGCTGCGCGCGTCCTGCGCCCGGCACTCGGTCCCGTTCTGTGCGATGTCCACCACGCCGGAGCGCCGCGCCGAGTGGCGCGCCGACGGGGTGCGGGCGTTCGTCGTCGGCGAGGACCGCGACGTGACGGCGCGGGCGCTGCGCGGGCATCTGGAACGGGTGAGCGGGGGCGGCTGACGGCCGGAGCGGCGGGGCGGGCCGGGCCCCGGGCGTGTGCTCCGGCCGGATTTCGCCGCCCGCAAGGGCGCGGACCTGCGGGAAGGTTCCGGCCCGGCAACACCATCGGCGGGATCCGCTCGGCCGCCCAGTGGGTACCTGTGGCCTGGAACGCCGGGACACAGGGAGCTGAGCGGGAATGGCCACGAGCAATGCGTTGGTGATCGCCGGAGCGGGACTGGCCGGTGCGAAGGCCGCGGAGACACTGCGCGAGGAAGGGTTCGACGGGCCGCTGGTGCTGCTGGGGGACGAGCGCGAGCGTCCCTACGAGCGGCCGCCGCTGTCCAAGGGGTACCTGCTGGGTACGTCGGAGCGGGAGAAGGCGTTTGTGCATCCGCGCGAGTGGTACGGCGACCACGACGTCGACCTGCGGCTGGGGACGGCGGTCGGGGCGATCGATCCGGCGGCCCATGAGCTGACCCTCGCCGACGGGAGCCGGCAGGGTTACGCGAAGCTGCTGCTGGCCACCGGGGCGGCGCCGCGGATGCTGGCGGTGCCGGGCGCCGAGCTGGACGGGGTGCACACGCTGCGGCAGCTGGCGGACAGCGATCAGCTCAAGGAGACGTTCCGGCACGCCACCCGGATCGCGGTGATCGGTGGCGGCTGGATCGGGCTGGAGACCGCGGCCGCCGCCCGTGCCGCGGGCGTCGAGGTGACCGTGCTGGAGGCGGCGGAGCTGCCGCTGCTGCGGGTGCTGGGGCCCGAGGTCGCGCAGGTCTTCGCGGATCTGCACACCGATCACGGCGTCGACGTGCGCTGCGGCGTCGAGGTGGCGGAGATCACCGGCACGCTCGGGCACGCGGACGGGGTGCGGCTGACGGACGGCGGTGAGATCCCCGCCGACGCCGTGATCATCGGCATCGGTGTCACGCCGAACAGCGGGCTGGCCGTGGACGCGGGGCTGGATGTGGACGACGGGGTCCGGGTGGACGCCCAGCTGCGCTCCTCGCACCCGGACATCCACGCCGCCGGTGACGTCGCGAACGCCTTCCACCCCGTGCTGGGCGAGCACATCCGCGTCGAGCACTGGGCCAACGCCCTCCACCAGCCGCAGACCGCGGCCAGGGCGATGCTGGGCCAGGACGTGGCCTTCGACCGGCTGCCGTACTTCTTCACCGATCAGTACGACCTGGGGATGGAGTACACGGGGTACGTCGCGCCCGGCGGCTACGACCGTGTCGTCTTCCGGGGCGAGAGGCGCAGCCGCGAGTTCATCGCCTTCTGGCTGTCCGGGGGCCGGGTGCTGGCGGGGATGAACGTCAATGTGTGGGACGTCGTGGAGCCGATCCGGGCGCTGGTGACCGGTGGGCGGACGGTCGACACGGCGCGGCTCGCCGACCCGGGGGTGCCGCTGGCGGACCTGGTGTGACGCGGCAGCCGGGGTCCTCACGCCGCGGTGCGGGCGGCTGTGTGGTCGCCGTAACCCCCGCTGATCGCTGGGCGTGACAGCGGTGAAACGGGCGGATCCTACGGTCGGGTGGTCATCGTCCGACCATGAAGGGGCCGTCCGTGTCCACTCCGGAACCGCAGACCGACCAGATCACGCAGGTGCGTACGGCGTGCTCGTACTGCGGTGTCGGCTGCGGAATCGTCCTCGACGTGGAGCGGGGTGCGGACGGGCGGCGTCGGGTGCGGCGGGCATCCGGCGACAAGGCGCACCCGGCGAACGCCGGGCGGCTGTGCACCAAGGGCGCCACCAGCGCCGACCTGCTGGCCGCCCCGGGGCGGCTGGGCAGTGCCCTGGTCCGCGCCGACCGCGGCGACGAGCCGGCGGCGGAGGCGATGGAGGCGGCGGTCCGGGAGACCGCGCGGCGGCTGCGCGCGATCGTCGACGAGCACGGGCCGGACGCGCTGGCCCTGTACGTGTCGGGGCAGATGTCGCTGGAGGCGCAGTACCTCGCGAACAAGCTCGCCAAGGGGTTCGTGCGCACCGCGCACATCGAGTCCAACTCGCGGCTGTGCATGGCCGGTGCGGGCAGCGGCTACAAGCTGTCGCTGGGCGCGGACGGGCCGCCCGGTTCGTATCAGGACTTCGAGCGGGCCGACGTGTTCCTCGTCATCGGCTCCAACATGGCCGACTGCCACCCGGTGCTCTTCCTGCGGCTGATGGAGCGGGTGAAGGCGGGCGCCAAGCTGATCGTGGTCGATCCGCGGCGCACCGCGACGGCGGCCAAGGCGGATCTGTTCCTGCAGATCGCGCCGGGTACGGATCTGGCGCTGCTGAACGGGCTGCTGCATCTGCTGGTCGAGGACGGCCGGACGGACGCCGACTTCATCGCCGAGCACACCAGCGGCTGGGAGGCGATGCCGGAGTTCCTGCGGGACTATCCGCCGGCGACGGTCGCGGAGATCACCGGGATCCCGGAGGCGGACATCCGGCGGGCCGCCGAGTGGATCGGCGCGGCGGGTGAGTGGATGAGCTGCTGGACGATGGGGCTCAACCAGAGCACGCACGGCACCTGGAACACCAACGCGCTGGTCAATCTGCATCTGGCGACCGGGGCGATCTGCCGTCCCGGCAGCGGCCCGTTCTCGCTCACCGGGCAGCCCAACGCCATGGGGGGCCGCGAGATGGGCTACATGGGCCCGGGGCTGCCCGGGCAGCGGTCGGCGCTGGTGGCCGAGGACCGCGCCTTCGTCGAGGGCCTGTGGGGGCTGGCGGACGGGACGCTGCGGTCGGACGGGGGCGGCCAGGGGACGGTGGAGATGTTCCGGGGGATGGCGGCGGGGGACATCAAGGCGTGCTGGATCATCTGCACCAATCCCGTGGCCTCGGTCGCCAATCGCCGTACGGTCATCGAGGGGCTGGAGGCGGCGCAGTTCGTCGTCGCGCAGGACGTGTTCGCGGAGACCGAGACCACCGCGTACGCGGATGTGGTGCTGCCCGCCGCCATGTGGTCCGAGTCCGAGGGCGTGATGGTCAATTCGGAGCGCAATCTCACGCTCGTCCAACAGGCCGCCGACCCGCCGGGGGAGGCGTGGCCGGACTGGCGGATCATCGCGCGGATCGCCTGCGAGATGGGGTACGGCGAGGCGTTCGGGTACGGCAGCGCCGAGGAGGTCTTCGAGGAGATCAAGGGCGCCTGGAACCCCAGGACCGGGTACGACCTGCGCGGTGTGTCGTACGAGCGGCTGCGGCGTACCCCGGTGCAGTGGCCCAGCGCCACCGCGGACGGGCCCGACCGCAATCCGGTGCGCTACGTCGACGACGGCGTCAGCCGGGCTCGGGGCGAGGGTCCGGACGGCAGCCGCACCGGGCCGGTCTTCCCCACGCCGGACGGCCGGGCCGTGTTCTTCGCCCGTCCGCATCTGCCGGCGGCCGAAATGCCCGACGACGACTTCCCGTTCGTCCTGAACACCGGCCGGCTGCCGCATCAGTGGCACACCCTGACCAAGACCGCCAAGGTCGCCAAGCTGAACAAGCTCGATCCGGGCCCGTTCGTGGAGATCCACCCGCGGGACGCGGCGGCGCTGGGCGTCGCGGAGGGCGATGCGGTGGAGGTCGCCTCGCGGCGCGGCCGGGCGGTGCTGCCCGCGGTCGTCACCGACCGGGTGCTGCCCGGGAACACCTTTGCGCCGTTCCACTGGAACGATCTCTTCGGGGAATACCTCAGCGTCAACGCGGTGACGAACGACGCGGTCGATCCGGTGTCCTTCCAGCCGGAGTTCAAGGTGTGCGCGGTGTCGCTGGCGAAGGTCGCGGCGCCGGGCGCGCCGCGTGCGGACGGGGGGCGGTCGGCGGCCGAGACGTCGGCCGGGTCCGGGGCCGGAGCCGGGGCCGCGCCGGTTGCGGAGCTCGCCGGCCTGCTGGGCGTCGCCGAGGTGGCCCCGCCGGTGCTGGCCGGCCTCGAACGCCGCTATCTGGCGGGCTTCCTGACGGGGCTCGGCAGCGGCGGGGCGGCGGCGGGGACTCCGGTGCTGCCGGATGACGCCCCGCTGGACGCCGAGAGCGCGGTGTGGGTCAACGGCCTGCTGGCCGGGATGTTCTCCCGCGCCGGGGAGGCCGGGGCCGGCGTCGCCGGGGGCGAGCCCGCCGCCGACGGCGCGGCCGGCCGCTCGGTCTTCGTCCTGTGGGCCTCGCAGACCGGGAACGCCGAGGAGGTGGCGGCCGGCGCGGCTCGCCGGCTGGCCGACGCGGGGCGCCGGGCGACGCTGCTGAGCATGGCCGAGAGCACCCCGGCCGCCCTGCCGCCCACCGCGGATCTGCTCGTCGTCACCAGCACGTTCGGTGACGGTGACGCCCCCGACAACGGTTCGGGGTTCTGGGAGACCCTCAGCGCGCCGGACACCGGCCGGCTGGACGGTGTGCGGTACTGCGTTCTGGCGCTGGGCGACTCCTCGTACGACGACTTCTGCGGCCACGGCCGCCGCCTCGATCAGCGCCTCGACGAGTTGGGGGCGGTGCGGCTGCTGCCGCGTACCGACTGCGAGCCGGACTACGAGGAGCCGGCCGGGCAGTGGCTGGAGCGGGTGCTCCTGGCGCTGGACGAGCCGGCGGGACCGACGGTCACCGGCCGCTCCGCCGTGCCCGCCCCGGCCCCGGCCGCGGCGCCGGCGCCGGCGCCCGCCCGCCCGTCGAAGGCCGCGCCGGCCACCGCGCGGCTGACCGGCAACCGGCTGCTCAGCCTTCCCGGGGCCACGAAGGAGGTCCGCCGATTCACCTTCGACACCCGTGACGGCGAGGGCACTCCGCTCGCCTACGAGGCGGGCGACGCGCTCGGTGTGCAGCCTGCCAACTGCCCCGAGCTGGTGGCGGAATGGCTGTCGGTCACCGGTCTCGACCCCGCCTCCCCGGTGGAGCTCGCGGGGCCGGGGCGGGTACCCCTCGGGGAGGCGCTGCACGGTCATCTGGACATCGCCCGGATCACCCCCGGTCTGCTGCGGCTCGTCGCGGAACACAGCCACGACCGCGTCCTCAGGAAGCTGCTGCGCCCGGACAACAAGGGCGAGCTGGCCCGATGGGCCTGGGGTCGGCAGGCCGTCGACGTCCTCGCCGAACACCCGGTACGGGCCGGAGCGGCGGAGTGGGCCGGTGTCCTGCCCCGCCTGCAGCCCCGCCTGTACTCCATATCGTCCAGCCCCGCGACCGACCCGCACCTCATCAGCCTGACGGTCTCCGTCGTCCGCTACGACAACCACCACGGGCGCCCCCGCAAGGGTGTCGCGTCCACCTTCCTCGCGGACGCCGAACCCGGCAGCCGGGTGCCGGTGTTCGTCCAGCGTGCCGCGCACTTCCGGCCGCCCGCGGATCCCACCACCGCGATGGTGATGGTGGGTCCCGGTACCGGGGTCGCCCCGTTCCTGGGGTTCCTTCAGGAGCGCCGGGCGCTCGGGCACCGCGCCCCGAACTGGCTGTTCTTCGGTGAGCAGCGGCGCGCCACCGACTTCTACTACGAGGACGAACTCGACGGGATGCGCCGCGCGGGGCTGCTCACGCGCCTGGACACCGCCTTCTCCCGTGACCAGCGCGCCAAGGTCTACGTCCAGGACCGGATGCGCGAGCACGGGGCGCAGCTGTGGTCCTGGCTCCAGGAGGGGGCGCACTTCTATGTGTGCGGCGATGCGTCCCGGATGGCGAAGGACGTCGACCGGGCGCTGCGCGAGATCGCGGTCGCGCACGGCGGGCTGGCCGAGGAGGCGGCGGCCGCGTACGTCAAGCAGCTCGCGTCGGACAAGCGGTACGTGCGGGATGTGTACTGAGCGGGGTGTGTAGGGAGCGGCCCGCGGGGCTGCGGGGTCAGTCCGGCACCGACCGGACGATCACCAACGACCCGTCGTAGGAAGGCTGTCGGCGCAGCGCACCGTGGCGGCGGTCCCACTCGCCGTTCGCCAGTTCGCGGCGCAGGTGCGCGGCGGACCGTGCCCGCACCTCGTCGTCCACGAAGCTCCACGCCGAACACGCCTGCCGGGCGCCGGGCTCCAGGAGGCGTTCGGGGCGGCCGTAGTACGCCTCGTGGAATCCGTCCGAGCAGTCGAGAGGGATCGGTACCGGCTGGACGGTGGTGCGGCCGCCCCGTGCGTCGGCCAGGCCGGCGACCGGCGGGTAGCGCCGCGCCTCGGTGTCCAGGACCTCGGGTGCGTAGTCGTACAGCCAGAAGTCCCGGACCAGGTCCGGGTCGCAGGTCAGCACCACGACCGGGCCGCGTGCCACCCGCCGCATCTCGCGCAGCCGAGCGCCTGCGCGACGGCGGCCGCGATGTGTTTGTCGGGGCGGCGGTAGTGGCCGTAGCCGTCGCCCACCGAGCCGTAGTCCACATCCCCGGCACTGCCGTCGAGCGTGCGTTCGTCCACGCGGTGAACGTAGCAGCCGCCCGGGCCGCGGTGATGCGTTTCGCACGGGAAGGGATAAGGACTGCCGCGCGTTTGTGGCCCCCGGCAGCCGGTTAGCCGGATACGTACCGTGCACACCGGGAGCCGCGCGCGCACCATGGAGAAGAAGGAGGGGCATCATGACCACTGAGCCGATTCCCGACGGGCCGGGGCCTGTGCCGAGCAAGCCGGACCCCGTACCGCGCGACCCCCGCCCGGCCGAGCCGGAGCCGGAGCAGCCGGATCACGACCCGCAGGAGCCGCCGGGCACCGGACCGGGCGAGGATCCGGCCCCCGAGCCGCCCGACTAGCCGGCATCGACGCCCGGCCGGCCGCAGCCCCGCCCGCCCCCGCCGTGCACCTGCGTTTGCGTACCCAGGGTGACGGACGCAGGGTGGGAGTTCCGGCTTCCGGGGCGTGCTGGAGGGACGGGCCGCGGGAGGACGCCCGCGTCCTGTGCGTTCCGACGGGCCGCCGCGCCGTCCGCGGGACGGCCGCCGCGGCCGAGAGCTGTCACGCGAGGAGATGAGCATGCGCGACGCCACGACGACGCCCGCGCCGAACCACCTCGACCCCGCCGAACGGGAGACCCTCGACGCCCACTGGCGGGCGGCCAACTACCTGGCGGTGGGCCAGATCTACCTGATGGCCAATCCCCTGCTGACCGAGCCGCTGCGCCCCGAGCACATCAAGCCGCGGCTGCTCGGCCACTGGGGCACCTCACCGGGCCTGAACCTGGTGCACACCCACCTCAACCGTGTGATCAAGGCCCGCGACCTGGACGCGCTGTGC
This sequence comes from Streptomyces sp. NPDC048650, assembly GCF_043199095.1. NCBI lineage: Bacteria > Bacillati > Actinomycetota > Actinomycetes > Kitasatosporales > Streptomycetaceae > Streptomyces > Streptomyces sp. NPDC048650. The sequence goes on from NZ_JBICVM010000002.1 coordinate 118,700, forward strand.
GTGTGGGGCCCGGGGCACGGCGGTCCCGCCGTCGTGGCCAACTCATGGCTCGACGGGACGTACAGCGAGACCTACCCCGATGTGAGCCGGGACCGCGCGGGCATGGAGCTGCTGTTCCGGCAGTTCTCCTTCCCGGGCGGCATTCCCAGCCATGTCGCGCCGGAGACGCCCGGTTCCCTCCACGAGGGCGGCGAGCTCGGCTACTCCCTCACCCATGCCTACGGGGCGGCGTTCGACAACCCGGAGCTGGTGGTCGCGTGCGTGGTCGGGGACGGGGAGGCGGAGACGGGCCCGCTCGCCGCGTCCTGGCACGCCACCAAGTTCCTCAGCCCGGTGCACGACGGGGCCGTCCTGCCGATCCTGCACCTGAACGGCTACAAGATCGCCAACCCGACGGTGCTCGCCCGGATCCCGCACGACGAGCTGGACGCCCTGCTGCGCGGCTACGGCCACGACCCGCTGTACGTCGTCGCCAACGACCCCGCGACGGTGCACGACGAGCTGGCCGCCGTCCTGGACCGGGCGCTGGACCGGATCGGTGACATCCAGCGCCGGGCCCGTTCCGAGGGCGGGACGGAGCGCCCGCACTGGCCGGTGATCGTGCTCCGCACGCCCAAGGGCTGGACCGGGCCGCACGAGGTCGACGGGGTGCCGGTGGAGGGCACCTGGCGGGCGCATCAGGTGCCGCTGTCCGGCGTACGCGATCATGCCGACCACCGGCGTCAGCTGGAGTCGTGGCTGCGGTCGTACCGGCCCGAGGAGTTGTTCGACGCGTCGGGTGCGCCCCGTCCGAAGGTGCTCGCGTGTGTGCCGGCGGGCCCCCGGCGGCTGGGCGCCTCCCCGCATACCAACGGCGGGCTGCTCCTGCGCGATCTGCCGCTGCCGCCGCTGGAGCGGCACGCGGTGGACGTCGACCGGCCCGGCACCGTGCTGCACGAGCCGACCCGGGTGCTCGGCGGCCTGCTGCGGGAGGTCATGGCGGCCACCGCCGAGCGGCGTGACTTCCGCGTCGTGGGCGCCGACGAGACCGCCTCCAACCGTCTGGACGGGCTGTACGAGGCCACCGGCAAGGCCTGGCAGGCCGAAACGGTCGGCACCGACGAGCATCTCGCGCGCGACGGCCGGGTCATGGAGGTGCTCTCCGAGCACCTGTGTCAGGGCTGGCTGGAGGGCTACCTCCTGACCGGACGGCACGGCCTCTTCTCGAGCTACGAGGCGTTCGCCCACATCGTGGATTCGATGGTCAACCAGCACATCAAATGGTTGCGCACCGCGCGCCGGATTCCCTGGCGCCGGCCCATCGCCTCCCTCAACTACCTCCTCACGTCGCACGTCTGGCGCCAGGACCACAACGGCTTCTCCCACCAGGACCCCGGCTTCGTCGACCACATCCTCAACAAGAGCCCCGAGGTCGTCCGCGTCTATCTGCCGCCGGACGCCAACACCCTGCTCGCGGTCGCCGACCATGCGCTGCGCAGCCGCGACTACGTCAACGTGATCGTGGCCGGCAAGCAGCCGAGCTTCGACTGGCTCACCCTCGAGGAGGCCCGCGCGCACTGTGCCCGCGGCGCCGGCGTGTGGGCCTGGGCGGGCACCGAGGACGGCAACCGTCCCCAAGCTCTCGGCGCCGCTCGCGCAGCGGAGACCCCTTCCCCGTCCCCGGACGTCGTACTGGCCTGCGCCGGCGACGTCCCCACCCAGGAGACGCTGGCCGCGGCCGGTCTGCTCCGCCGCCACCTGCCGGAACTGGCCGTTCGGGTCGTCAACGTCGTGGACATGGCGCGGCTGCTGACCCCGGGCGAACACCCCCACGGCATGCCGGACTCCGAGTACGACGCCCTCTTCACCCCCGACCGGCCGGTCGTCTTCGCCTACCACGGCTACCCCTGGCTGATCCACCGCCTCACCTACCGCCGCACCGGCCACGACAATCTGCACGTCCGCGGCTACAAGGAGGAGGGCACCACAACGACCCCCTTCGACATGGTCGTCCGCAACGACCTCGACCGCTACCGGCTGGTCATGGACGTCGTGGATCGCGTGCCCGGCCTCGGCGTGCGGGCCGTCGCCCTGCGCCAGGCGATGGCGGACGTCCGTACCCGCCACCACGCCTGGATCCGCGAGCACGGTACGGATCTGCCGGAGGTGGCGGACTGGACGTGGACGGGGTGAGCGGACGCGGCGAGCGGACGGGAACGGTGGCCGCGACCAGGGCGCGGCGGCGGTCTGTGCGCCGGCGTGCTCGGCCGTGGTCAGCCCGTCGTCGGGGAGCGGCACCTTGGCCGGCCCCGACGGATCGGCACGGTACGCCGCCCCACCCGGTTACGGAGGACGACATGGCCACACCGCAGCCCCCGGGGCCCACGCACCCGGATCCGGTGCCGCCCACCCCCGGGCCCGGCCCCGGACCCCCCGGTCCGCAGCCGGGCCCGGCTCCCGGTCCCCTTCCCGCGCCCGGCCCCGACCCGGTGCCTCCCGCACCCCCGGGCCCGGAACCGGACCCGGTCCCCCCGAACCCCGCACCCCCGACACCGGGACCCTCCCCCGGCCCGGCGCCCGGTCCGCGCCCCGCCCCGCACACCGCCGCCGGCGGCCGGGATGTACACCTCGGCCGGCCCGCCTAGCATGGCTCTCAGCGCCGGCACGGCGATCCGCAGGCACGCCGAGCGGCACCGAGGAAAGCGGCCCCTATGCGTCCCACGGCGAAGTTCTCCATCAGCTTCGGCCTGGTCACGATCCCGGTGGCCGCCTACGCCGCCACGGACTCGACCGCGTCGGTCAGCTTCGTGCGGATCCACACGGCGGACGGCGGCCGGGTACGCAACCAGCCGGTGTGCTCCGTCGAAGGAGTCGAGGTCCCGCCGGACGAGATCGGCCGGGGCTATCAGGCCGACGGGGACACGGTCGTACCGCTGAGCGACGAGGACCTGGAGGCGCTGCCGCTGCCGACGGCGAAGACGCTGACGATCCTGGCGTTCGTCGCCGGTGGCGACATCGACCCCCTCCAGATGGGCAAGGGCTACTACCTGAGCGCCGACGGCGCCGCCGCGGCGAAGCCGTACGTCCTGCTGCGGCAGGCCATGGAGCGCCACCAGCGGGTCGGGCTCGGCAAGGTCGCGCTGCACGGCCGGGAGACGCTGGCCATGATCCGTCCGATGGAGGACGCGCTGGTGATGCAGGTCCTGCTGTGGCCGCACCAGATCCGCCCGATGGAGGGCGTGCTGCCCGACGGCGAGGTGGATCTCGCCGCCAAGGAGGTGGCGGCCGCCGAGAGCCTGATGGACTCCTACGGGGAGCTGTCGAAGGACGACGTCCACGATCACTACCGCGAGGCGCTCGAAGAGATCGTGGAGGCGAAGCTGGCGCACCGCGAGCCGTCCTTCGAGACGCCCCGCGAAGAGCCCGCCGGTCAGGTGATGGACCTGATGGCGGCCTTGCAGGACAGCGTTCGGGCCGCGAAGGAGTCGCGCGGGGAGGATGCGGGCGGCGCGGAGCGGAAGTCCGCCGGGCGGGCGGACGGACGGGCGTCGGCCGGGCGGGCCACCGGTTCGGGGGCCGGGAAGAAGGCCACCGGCGCGAAGAAGACCGCGGCGAAGAAGTCCGCGGCCGGGAAGCCCGCGGCCAAGGCGCGGCGCCGCGCCGGATGACGCCCGCGACCGGTCGGCCGAACGCCGTGTCCCGCACCCTTGTGGACATGAGCACCCGGTCGCCGGGTATCCGCCCGTGAGGAGTCCTTGCGTTCACTCCCGGCAGTTACGGAGGCGGGAACCATGGGTATCGGCGGGTGCATTGCGCTGCTCGCGGTGGGGGCGATCCTCACCTTCGCGGTCGACTGGCACATGGCCGGCATCAACGTCGACCTCGTCGGCATCATCTTGATGGTCGTCGGCATCATCGGCCTGGCGACGTACGTGACCATCCTCAAGCGGCGGCGTACCCAGCCGCCCTCCCCCGGCGCGCCGGTGATCGACGTCGAGGACCACCGCCGCTGAGGTCCCTTCCCCGGCATCCGGACGCGGTGCCGGCCGGCCCTTTCCTGTGGTCGGGCGGGGACGACGACGCCGCCCCGCCTGCCCGACGGGGCGGCGGGGCGGCGTAGGGCGCCTTGGGCCGGGGCTACTGCTTCAGCTTGAGCCCGATGATGGAGTACGACTTCGACTCCATCATCACTTCCTTGCCGATGGCGGTCATATACAGCCGGCCGTCGCGCCAGTAGGGCCTGGCCGAGCTGTCGAGTCCCTCGTCGACCTCGTCGGGGTACTCGACGGCGGTGTGCGGCTTGCCGGACTTGGGGTCGTACTCGACGAGTTCCGGCCCCTTGTCCGGGTCGTTGTTGCGCACGAAGACGTCGAGCTTGTCGCCGTTCGCACCGGGCAGCGGGAAGTAGTCCGTGTACTGCGCCACCTTCGTCTTCCACAGCAGTTTGCCGCTGTCGAGGTCGTAGGCGACCAGCAGGTTGCCGGGGTTGCCCTCCGACACCGCGATGACGAAGGTGTTGCCGAAGGCCCCGGCCTGCGTCCACGGGGCGCCCTCGGGATCGTGCGACTGCACGTACTTGGCCGGCTCCTTGGGCGAGAAGGTGCTGCGGAGCTTGCCCGTCTCGCTGTCCAGCGCCATCAGGCCCATGTCGGTGCGGCCCGGGTAGAGCACCACCGGGTCCGTGCTGATGACCTTACCGCCCACGGCCATCCCGGCGTCGAATTCGCCCTTCTCCGGGTGGAACGTGTAGGTCCACTTCGGCTTGCCGGTCGCCACGTCGATCTTCGAGACCTCGTCGTACGCCACGCCGCCCAACGGCTTGGTGTCGCAGGTGCGGACACGGATCAGCGCCTTGCCTCCGGTGTACGAGCCAGTGCCGTCGCACTTCCCGGTGCGCCCCGGAGTCCACGCCGGGGAACCGTCGGAGACCTTCAGCGCCCGGGTGACGCCCCAGACACTGGTGATCACGACATCGCCGGACCGGACAAAGCTGCCGCCCGAGGTGTCGGGCGGACCCCCGGCGTCCGGGTCGAACAGCTTGTCCGGGTCCTTCGGCTTGGCCTTGGGCTTGGAGAACTTCTTCGTCCACAGCTGCTTGCCGTTGCTGAGGTCGAACGCGACGAGATGGTCGCACGCCTTGGCGTCACCGTAGGCGACGAGGCCGATGCCGCCGTCCGACCCGGGGGGCGCCGCGCAGGCGGTGTTGGTGTCGCCGGGGAGCGGCGACGCCCAGACGCGCTTGCCGCTGTCGACGTTGTACGCCTTCACACCGTCGGGCAGGGTCTGGACCACGGTCTTGCCGGCGAACCAGGTGCCCTGCACCTCGGCGGCCATCTCGCCAGGGGGGAGCTTGCCCTCGTAGGAGGGCTGCGACCACAGCACCGCTTCGTCCGCGGACGACCCGGACAGCAGGAACCAGGCGCCGGTACCGGCTCCGCCCAGCACCACCAGTGCCACGACCAGCAGCACGATGAGGCCGGCCTTGCCCTTCTTCGCGGGGGGCGCGGCCGGGGCGCCGTACGGTGCCTGGGCCTGGCTCGGGTAGGGAGCCTGGGGCCCGGGCGGGGGCGGGGGCTGCTGGTTGCCGTACGCCTGCTGCACGGGCGGCGCGGGCGCGTACCCCTGGGGAGGGGCGGGCGCCTGCTGCGGGTAGCCGTAGCCCTGCTGCGGCTGCTGCGGCACCTGCTGGTGCTGAGGTGCCTGCGGGTACTGAGGTGCCTGCTGTTGCTGGAGCGGAGGCTGCGGCGGTTGCTGCTGCTGCGCGCCCTTCTGCCACGACATCGCGCCGGGGGCCGGGGGCGGGTTCTGTGGTTGTCCGGGGGGCGGGCCCGCCGCGCCCGGGGTGCCGGTGTCCGTCATGGGGCCACGCTCCTCACGTACTTGGCCCAGCCGGCCTGGAAGTCGGCGGTGTTCTGGCCCACGGCCGTCTGCAGCTGCTGGTCGAGCTTCTTCGGGTTCTGGTAGTGGTCCGCGACGAACTTCAGCGCCGCGGCCTGGCCGCTCTTCTTCTCGATGTACTTGATGGCGAGATAGGCCAGGGAGTAGTCCATGCCGACGCTGTGCGGATACGAGCCGAGTTCGCTGTCGGGCAGCTTGCCGTCGAAGGAGCCCTTCGCGAAGCCGGACCGCATCTTCATCGAGCCCTGCTGGGGATCGAAGTGGAAGGCGATGTACTCGGCGAATCCCTCGACCACCCACGAGCGCGCGCCACCGTCCATGGCGAGGAGGCCGTAGTCGCCCTTGTCCAGCGGCTGCACGATGGAGTGCGCGATCTCGTGGTGGGAGATCTGCTCCACACCGCGCTGCCACTGATCGCCGGAGAAATAGCCGGCGGTGGCGTCCAGCTTGATCCGGGCGCCGCCGAACTGCGGCTTGTTCTGCACGTCCTCATAGGTCTCGGAGAACGCGGGCATGCCCACGCTCATGCCCGCGTCCCAGCCGACGTCCTTCTCCGAGCTCGTGTAGAGCGTCGAGTAGACCTTCCGGTCCGGCTCCACGGTCACGACGAACGACTTGGAGGTGGGTGCGTCGGTCGGCGCGTTCGAAGCCCAGAAGGCGACGTCGTCCGCCGCGGCCTTCTCGATGTGCGGAGCGAACCGGCTCACCTTCGCGGCGTTCTTCTTGTCGGCGATGACGAGCGAATGCGGCTGCTTCTCGACGAACATGTCGTCGTAGACGTCCCAGGGCGCGGGGTAGTAGACGTATCCCTTCGCCCCGTAGGCGGAAGGCGATCCGCCCACCTTCGTGATGGACGGCTTGTCGCTCTTGGAAGCCCGCTTGACCACCCAGCGGTACCACTCGGCGACCGGCTGGACATCGACGTTCCGGATCTTGTGGACGAACGCCACGTCGAGCGCGACGGTCGCGCCGTCCCCGTAGTCGTCGCTGCCGGTACCGGTCTGCTTCAGGACACGGTAGTCGGCCTGCGCGAACGGTACCTTGCGCAGATTCTGGTAGATCTTCTTCTGGTGTGTCCGTGCGTCACCCGAGAACGGTGCGAGGAAGGTGTCCTCGTCGCCGCTCTTGAGGGCCTGGGTCCGGCCCTGGAGCAGACCGGATATGTCGGCCTCACTGAGCAGTTGTTCCCCGGTCGCGTCGCCGCCGGCGCCCCCGGGCAGGTCGTTGCCGCCCATGCCCTTGACGATCGCCACTCCACCGATGCCCAGGACCGCCAGCACGGCGAGGACGACCACGCCGATGACCGCCCGCTTCAGGCCCTTGCCCTCGCCGCCGGACGGCGGCGGGGGCGGTGACGGCGGGCCGCCGGCCTGCGGCGGCCAGGGCTGGGCCGGGTAGGGGCCGCCCTGGGGAGCCGGCCCCTGGCCGGGGGGAGCGTACGGCGCGGAGGGGACGGGACCTGGGGCTGCCGGTGGTGGGCCGGCCGGCTGGGAAGGCAGGGGCGCCTGTCCGTACGCGTTGCTGCCGCCCGGCCCTCCCGGCTGCGGAGGGTACGACATGTGCTTCCTTTCGGACACGATTCGGTGGCGCGGCGCCCAACTGCTGCGCTCGCGGCAGAACCGGAGACGTCCCACGCACGCCTCCGCGGCCGGGCCGGGTGTCGTACGGGAGTTGATGACCGGTGGCGGCCGGCGCAGGCGATGGCTGCCACTTCCGAATGCCGCCGGAACGCCGTTGGCCAGGCCCCGTCACGGCGGGTCCTGGCCACTTCCCCGTTACTGCTGACGCGTACTTTACAAGTGCGGTAAGTCCCTGTCGGCCGTGGGCCACTCCACGGTTGATATCGGCCGTATGAGGTATTGGGGCGGCGTTGTGAGGTGGTGCGAAAAGCATCCGGGTTGCGCCGGCGCCGGCGCGCTCGGGCGAGGGGAGGTTCCCCTCCCGCGCCTCTTGACTCGTCGGGCAGGGGCGGCGGCGGGCACCGGGCGGCGGTTCTTCCGCATTTACACGATTCCCTGCGCGAGCATCCCCGCGGCGAGACGTTCAAAGCCCGCGGTGTTGGCGCCGACCACGAGGTTTCCGGGGGCGCCGTAGCGCTCGGCACTCTCCTGGCAGGTGTCGTGGATGTGGCGCATGACGGCGGCGAGTTTCTCGGCCACCCGCGCGGAACTCCAGCTGTCGCGCTGGGCGTTCTGCTGCATCTCGAATGCGCTGGTGGCCACGCCTCCGGCGTTGGCGGCCTTTCCCGGGCCGAAGGCGACGCCGGCACTCCGGAGAATCCGGACGGCTTCGGGTGTGGCGGGCATGTTCGCTCCCTCGGACACCGCTTTTGTGCCGTTGCGCACCAGAATTGATGCGGCGGTGGCGTCCAGTTCGTTCTGGGTGGCCGACGGGAGGACGACATCGGCCGGGACGTCCCAGATCCGGCCGCCGCAACCGTGCGGAACATAGCGGGCGGACGGGCCGCGGCGTGGTGCGTAGGTGCTGATACGGCCGCGTTCGACCTCCTTGATCCGGCGCAGGAGTTCGATGTCGATGCCCTTTTCGTCCACCACGTAGCCGCCGGAGTCGGAGGCGGTGATCGCATGGGCCCCCAGTTCCTGCGCTTTGGCGAGGGAGTGGATCGCGACATTTCCCGAGCCGGACACGACGACCCGCCGGCCTTCGAGTTCTTCGCCGCGCGTCGCGAGCAAATGCTCGACGAACAGGACGTTTCCGTATCCGGTGGACTGGGTGCGCAGCGCCGATCCGCCCCATTCGCGGCCCTTTCCGGTCAGTACGCCGGGCGCCCAGCGATTGGTGATGCGCCGGTACTGGCCGAAGAGATAGCCGATCTCGCGGCCGCCCACGCCGATGTCGCCGGCCGGGATGTCGGTGTGCTCGCCCACATGGCGGTGGAGTTCCGTCATGAAGGACTGGCAAAAGCGCATCACTTCGGCGTCGGAGCGGCCTCGCGGGTCGAAGTCGCTCCCGCCTTTTCCGCCGCCGAGGCCGAGCCCGGTGAGCGCGTTCTTGAAGACCTGCTCGAAGGCCAGGAATTTCACGATGCCCAGGTTCACCGAGGGGTGGAAGCGCAACCCGCCCTTGTACGGGCCGAGGGCGCTGTTGAATTCCACCCGGAAGCCCCGGTTGACGCGGACGGCGCCCGTGTCGTCCTGCCACGGGACCCGGAAGATCACCTGCCGTTCGGGCTCGGCGACGCGTTCGAGCAGCCCGGGTTCGGCGAACTCCGGGTGCCGGGCGAGGACCGGGGCGAGGGAGCCGAGGACTTCCCGCACGGCCTGGTGGAATTCCGGCTCCGCCGGATTGCGGCGCCGGATGTCGGCACAGAGGCCGTCGAGCCGCTGCCGGAGCCGGTCGCCGACGGCCGGTGCGAGGGGGGCAGGGGGCGGCATGCTTCATCCTTCCGTGGGGCGCGGGGCCGCGGCGGGCCGGAAGGCGAGCACGGTGTTGTGGCCGCCGAAGCCCGCGGAATTGCTGAGCGCGAGGGGGATCTCCTGGGCGTGGGCCGTGCCGGTGACCAGGTTCATCGGTTCGGCATCCGGTTCGGGCCGCTGGAAGTTGGCGGTGGGCGGGACCAGCCGGTGCTCGACCGTCAGGACGGTGAGCGCGGCCTCGATGGCCCCGGCCGCTCCCATGGTGTGGCCGGTGACGCCCTTGACGGCGGTCACCGACGGGGCTCCGGCGCCGAACATCCGGTGCAGGACGGCGGCTTCGGTGCGGTCGTTGAGCGGTGTGCTCGTCCCGTGGGCGTTGATGTGGCCGACGTCCCCGGGGTCCGCACCGGCGGTGCGCAGGGCCTGCTCCATGGCGCGGCGCAGGCCGCGCCCGGCGGGGTCGGGGGCCACCGGATGGTGGGCGTCGGCAGAGACCCCGTAGCCGGCGAGGACGGCGTGGACCGGAGCGCGCCGGGCGGCCGCATCCGTGTCCCGCTCCAGCACGAGTACGCCCGCCCCCTCGGCGAGGACGAAGCCGTCGCGGGCGGCGTCGAAGGGCCGGGAGGCGGCGGCCGGGGAGTGTCGGCGGCGGGAGAGCGCGCCCATTTTCGCGAAGGCCGTGGCGCACAGCGGCGTGATCATGGCGTCGGCCCCGCCCGCGACGGCGATGTCGCAGGCGCCGGCGTCCAGCAGCAGCGCCGCGAGGGCGACGGCGGTGGCTCCCGAGGCGCAGGCGGTGGCGGTGTGCAGCACGGCGCCGTTGGCGCGCAGCGCGATCGCCAGCGCTCCGGCGGCCATGTTCGGCAGGAAGGCGGGGAGGGTGAGCGGGGAGACCGACCGGGGGCCGCTGTCGAGGAGCTTGCGGAACTGGTCCTCGTAGGTGTCCACTCCCCCGGCCGCTGACCCCAGGACGACGGCGACCCGGGTGCCGTCCCAGGAGGTCGGGTCCAGTCCGGCATCGGCGACGGCCTCGTGGGCGGCCGCCAGTGCGAACTGGGTGAACCGGTCGTGCCGCCAGGGCCGGGGGCCGGGGACGTGCGTGCGCGGATCGAAACCGGGGACCCGGCAGGAGAGGGCGACCGGAAGTCCGGCCAGCGCGGGGTCCGCGGCGGCGGTGCCGCTGCCCTCGCACACCCCCGCCCAGGTACCGGCGGTGCCGGTGCCGGCCGGTGTGACGAGCCCGAGGCCGGTGACGGCGATGTCCCCCGGCCGGCCGGGGCCGGTCACCGAGGGGTCCCGTGCTCGGACGGGGCCCGGTCGCCGGGCAGCTGGGCCGCCACGCTCCGGGCGATCTGCCGCAGCGTCAGTTCGGCGGCGGATTCGTCCTCTTCGAGCGGCACCTGCCAGTACTCCTGGAGGGTGACGTAGAGCTCGACGACGGCCAGCGAGTCGAGTTCGAGTGCGGCCGGGGAGACATCGGGGCCGATCTCCTCGGCGTCCACCTCGAACTTCTCGGTCAGTACGGTCACCAGGTGGTCGTAGACAGTTTCCACGGTTGCTTCCTCCGATGTGTGGGTGCGGTGCTGCGGGGTTGGGGTTCGTGGGTGCAGGGCACGGCGGTGGGCCAGTTCAGCGCCACCGACCCCCAGGTCAGCCCGCCGCCGAAGGCGGTGAGCAGGGTGCGGGTGCCGGGGCGCACGACGGCGCGGCGCGCCGTGTCGGCCAGGGCCAGGGGGATGGAGGCGGCGGCGGTGTTGCCGACGTCGCGGATGTTGCCGTGGCGATGGTGCGGTGCGATGCCCACCCGGTCGGCGACCGAGTCGAGGATGCGCTGGTTGGCCTGGTGGCCGATGAAGGCGCCGACGCTCTCCGGCGGCCACCCCGCCTGTTCGAGCACGGCCAGTGAGGAGTCGGTCATCCGGCGCACGGCGTGCCCGTACACCTCGCGGCCGCTCATCCGGAAGTAGCGGTCCTCGCGGCACAGATGGCGGGAGGTGTCGGGCCGGCGGGAGCCGCCGGCGGTGACGGCGATGAGGTCGCTGCCGGCGCCGTCGGCTCCCCAGTCGACGGCGCCGACCGCCCCCGGTTCGTCGCGGTCCCCGGGGCCCAGCAGGACGGCACCGGCACCGTCGCCGAAGATCACCGCGGTGTCCCGGTCCAGCGGATCGATGATGCTGGAGTACTTCTCGGCGCCGATCACCAGCGGGCGGGCGCAGACCCCGGCCCGGACCAGCGCGGTGGCGACGGTGACGCCGTAGACGAAACCGGAGCACACCGCCGCGAGGTCGAAGGCGGGCACCGTGCCCAGGTCCAGCCGGTGGGCGACCTCGGGGGCGGTGGCCGGGCAGCGGCGGTCGGGGGTGGTGGTAGCGACCAGCACCAGGTCCGCCCGGGCACGCGCGGAGGTCTGTGCGGCGTGGCCCGCGGCCACCGCGAGGTCGCCGGTGCTGATGCCGTCCTCGGCCTGCCGGCGCCGGGCGATGCCGGTGCGGGCGCGGATCCACTCGTCGGTGGTGTCCAGTACGCCGCGGCTCTTGACGTCCTCGTTGGACAGGACGCGCGGCGGCAGGCAGGTGCCGATGCCGCGGATCACGGCGGTGGGGTTCTCCCTGTTCATGGTGGGCAGTCCTCGGCTCTCGGGGGTCAGGCGGCGAACGGGGAGGGCGGCTTGGGGATGCCGGCGAGCCCGCCGTCGGGAACGGAGGCGCCGCCGTCGAGGACCAGCGCATGGCCGGTGAGGAAGGACGCGGCGGGGGACGCCAGATAGAGCGCGGCGCAGGCGACCTCGTGCGGTTCGGCCCAGCGGCCCAGGGGGACGTGGGCCATCAGCCAGTCGGACAGCGGTCCGGTGGAGTAGGCGAACGCGGTCATGTCCGTCCGGGTCCACCCCGGGCACAGGGCGTTGACCCGGACGCCCTCGCGCGCCCAGCCGACCGCGAGACTGCGGGCGAGGGAGATCTGCGCGGCCTTGGACGCCGCGTACGCCTCCATCCTGGGCGTTCCGGACACTCCGGCGAGGGACGACATCAGGACCACGGCGGCCCGGGACGAGGCGGTGAGGTGCCGGTGCGCCTGCCGGCACAGGGCGGCGGTGGCGTTGAGGTTGACCGCCAGTACCTGGTTCCAGTCCTCCTGGGCGGAGTCCTGGAGCGGGGTCATGACGGGGCTGCCGTCGGGCAGGGAGGGAAGTACTCCCGCGTTGTGCACGACGACGTCGAGGCCGCCGAGCGCCGACGCCGCGCCGTCCACCACGCTCTCCGGGGCCCCGGGCTCGGTGAAGTCGCCCGGTACCAGGTGCGCGGTGCGCCCTTCCGCCGCCACCAGCTCGGCGGTCTCCTCCAGGGCGGCCGGGCTGCGCGCGGACAGCGCCAGATCGGCGCCGGCCTGGGCGAGTGCCACGGCGACGGCCTTGCCGATGCCGCGGGAGGCGCCGGTCACCAGGGCCCGCGCGCCGTCCAGCCGGAACGAGGCGAGTGCGGTCATGAGGAACTCCGTTGCGTGGCGGGGGTGTGGGCGGGCGGCCGGGCGGTGTGCGCGGGCCGGGCGGGCGCGATCCGGATGGTGGATGCCCCGGTCCAGGTCAGCAGGGCGCTGCCCCAGGTCACGCCCGCGCCGAAGACGGCGAGCAGCACGCGGCCGTCGCGGGGCAGCAGCCCGCGTGCGGCGGCGGTGGCCAGGGCGTACGGGGCGCTGGCGGCGCCGATGTTGCCCACCTCGTCCCCGACGATGACGAGCCGCTCCGGCGGAATGCCGATGCGTCCGCCGAGGTCGCGCAGCAGGACGGGGTTGGGCTGGTGGGTGATGAAGGCGTCGATGTCCTCGGTCCGGAGCCGGTTGCGGGTCAGGCTCTCGCTGACGAGCTGGGGAAAGATCCGGGTGATGAAGTCGCGCACCGCACGGCCGTCCATGTGGATGTGGTGCCGGTGGGCGCCCAGCGTGGCGGGGCTCGCGGGGGCGCGGCTGCCGCCGGCGGGGATGAGGACGTGGTGGGCGCCGGTGCCGTCGGAGCCGAGCCGGAAGTCGGCGAATCCGCGGCCGTCCGGCACGGGCCCGAGCACCGCGGCGGCCGCGCCGTCGGCGAAGAGGACCGCGGTGCCCCGGTCCGCGGGGTCGATGAACTTGGAGTACGCCTCGACGCCGACGACGACCGCGTACCGCGCGCCGTGGCCCTCGCGGAGCCAGTCGTGGGCGACCTTGGCGGCGAACAGCCAGCCGGCGCAGGCCGCGCTGACGTCCAGGGCCACGGCATGGTGGGCGCCGGTCAGCGCCTGGACCCGGCAGGCGGTGGAGGGGCCCAGTTCGTCGGGGGTGGAGGTGGCCACGATCAGGACGTCGAGCTGGTCGCTGTCGATGCCCGCGGCGGCCAACGCGGCCCGTACGGCCGCCGCCGCCAGGTCGGAGGCGGCTTCCGCCGGATCGGCCACGTGGCGGGTGTGCACACCGGTGCGCTCGGTGATCCACTGCGGCGTGACGCCCGCCGCCTCGGCGATGTCCTGGTTGGAGCGGGTGCCGGGCGGGAGGTAGGTGCCCATGCCCAGTACTCCGATGGATGCGGTGGGGGAATCGGGGGTCATGACGGCCTTTCCGGTTGCCGGGTGAGGAAGTCGGTCAGTGCCGCGGCGTAGTCGTCGGCACCCAGCGGGACGGGGGGCGCGCCGCGGGGCGCGCTCATGGCCTCGTCCAGCAGCGGGAGGTGCGGCAGCAGGCGGTCGCACAGGCGATCCGTCACCGCGGGCAGTGCGCGTACGGTGGCGGGGTCGAGTACACCCGTGGCCAGGAGGCGGCCGGCGAGCCGGCGGGCCTCGGCCGCGCCGTACAGCGCCGCCAGGGGGCGCAGGGCGGCGAGGAGTTCGGGGTCGCCGACCGCGTCGACGGCGCCGGCCAGGCTCTCCGCGAGGAGCCGGCTGCCGTACGCCTCGCCGAGTTCGCGCGCCGCGTCCAGCAGCGGGTTCCACAGGTCCAGGCCGGTGTGCCCGGCCTGGGTGCGCTCCTCCAGGGTGCGGCGCAGCTCGTGGGTCAGCCAGGTCTCCTGGGCCCTGGCCACCGCGGGCCACCACGCGGAGTGGTCCACGGGGACGTCGGGTGGCAGCGCGGCCCGGCCGGCGGCGGGCTCGGGCTCCTGGACGAGGGCCCGGCCGGTGTCCAGCAGGATCAGCTGGCTGTCGCCGCCGGCGCTGTCGAAGGCGTGGGCGCAGCCGTGGTATCCCGCCAGCAGGTTGGGGTGCAGGAAGCCCGCGACGCCGCACCGGTGCTGGCACTCGCGCGCCACCCGGGCGGTGCCGCGGACCGTGAGGGCCTTCAGCACCGCGAGGGGACGGTCGACCGCGGTCCAGGGGGCGAAGGTCATCCCGTCCGTGCGGCCCGCCGCCGGGGGGCGGCCGCCGGCTGCGGCGCGGGAGCGGGTCCAGATCTCCCGGGCGGTGCGTCCGGCGCAGGTGAGGGCGAACGACTCGGCCAGGCAACCGAGCAGCGCGTGCTGCTGGTTGCGGTAGGCCAGCACCTTCGCCCCGGGGGCGAGCCGGCCGTGGGCCCGTCGGTGTGCGGCGAAGCGCAGGGCCCGGAGCGAGGACTCGCGTGCCATGGCGGCCATCGCCGCGGGCAACGTCGCCCAGAGGGCCTGCCCGACGCACAGGGTCCGCGACAGGCGGGCGTCCGGGGAGCCGAGCGGATCGTGGAACGCCCCAGCGCCGTCGATCCGGGCACCGTCGTCGAGCCACTGGTCGTGGTGGAGCCGTACGCCGTGGAAGCGCACCAGCGCGTAGTCCAGCGGCAGGTCGGGCACCCCGATGGCGGCGGAGATCTCCACGCCCGGCAGCGGGCCGCGGTCATCGGTGAGGTCCACCACGAAGGAGAACACCCCGCGGTCCGCCCCGCCGACCAGCAGGCGGGCGCAGACCACGGCCGTCTGCGGCATCCGGGAGGATCCGACGCCGGAGAACTTCGCCGCGCCCGCGTCGGGGGTGCGGAGCCGGAATGCGCGGGTTTCCGGGTCGAATTCCGCGGTGGTACGGATGCCCAGGTGGCTGCTGGCGTCGCCGATCTCCGTCACCAGGAACACGCCCTTGGAGCGGGCGCTCGCCAGCGCCTCCCACTGCCGGCCGAGCCGGGCCGGGTCGTCCGTCAGGGAGATGACCGATCCCAGGCAGAGCGCGTAGTGGGACAGGACGGCCATGTACAGCGGCGGGTCGGCGACCGCGACGCATTCGCTGAGCAGGGTGAGCCTTCGCGGGTCCCGGAACAACTCGACGGGCGGTGGCAGGACTTCGGCGAGCCTGCGCAGCCGACGGTGGATGCGGTGGGCGCCCTCTGGCGAACAGGTGGCCGTGGGTGCGGCTTCGGCCGTCAGGGCGGCGGCCAGCCGGCTGTGCAGGGCGTCGGGGCGCGTTCCGTTGAGGAGTTCGTTCAGTTCAGCGGGGGGCGAGGGGTGTGTGGTCATCGAGACGGCTCCAGGTGGCGGTCGCGGGCGGCCAGGGGTATCCGGGTTCGGCCAGGGGGGCGTGGGCGTCGGCCGCGGCCGGCGGCAGGGTGTGGCGCGCGTTGCGGGTCAACGCCCGGCCGGTCCCCGCCTCGAGGAGCAGTGCGGGGCGCCGGGCGGTCAGCCGGTGCAGGACCTCCGGCAGGCGTGCGGGGTGGATCAGGCAGTTCGCCAGACCGCGGTGGACATCGTCGTCGGGCCCGTAGGGGCCGCCGTGGACGACGGAGACGACGGGGATTCGGGCGGGGCGGGCGGCGAGGGGCCGGATCGCCGCCTCGAACGCCCGGGCCGGCCCGGTCAACGACGGGTGGTGGGCCGAGAACGGCAGCCGCAACCGGGAGGTGGGCAGGCCCTGGCGCCCGGCCAGTTGCTCGACGGCCCGCAGGTCCGGGCAGGGGCCGCTGAGGACGGTCTCGCCGGTGTCGTTCACGCAGGCGAGGGCGAGATCCGGTGCGTGGGCCTCGCGCAGCAGCGCCCGGGCCCGGTTCTCGCCCGCGCCGAGCAGCGTCATCCCGCCTGCACAGCGGGTCAGTTGGCGTGCCAGCAGGCAGGCGATGCGCGCGCCGTCGGCGACGTCGAAGACCCCCGCCGCGGTGAGCGCCGCGATCTCCCCGAAGCTCACCCCGAGCACCGCCTCGGGTGTCTGCCCGGCCTCGCACAGCGCGCGATGGATCGCCACCGAGGAGCAGAAGAGGGCCAGTTGGGGTGTGCCCACCGGCCCGGCGGCGAGGTCGCGGCCGCTGGGCGGCGTATCGCTCAGCAGGGCCTCCCCCATCGGTGCGATACCGAACTCGGTGCCCGCCCGCGCCGCCTGGTCGAATACCTCGGCGACGGCGGAACGTACACAGGGGTGCGCGCGGGCCGCCCGTACGAGCGGACTGACGGCAAAATCGCCCTGGCCCGGAAAGAGATGAACGACCGGTCGGGTTGCCGGTGTGCGGTCTCCGGGAGACGGCACGGCGGTATTCACGGAAGCAGTATGCATTTCCACCGCTCCTTTCCTGCCGGTGGCTTCCGTTGTCGATTGAACAACGTCTGCCGAGCCGGTGGGACCGTCAGCGGTGTGCGGAATTGTTGAACGGTGTGAAAGTCCGTCGGTCGCAGCGGTTCAGTGCCGGGGAACTGCGGAGGTCAGTGCGGAGGTACGGTGCAGAATGGCGTACGCCAAAGGAAGTTGGCGAAAGGGGGAGAGGAGCTGGCGCAGCCGGTTCACCGCGAGATCGGCCGCGCCCGACCGCAGATGGACATAGTGGTCGAGAAATGAGTTCCAGGCGCTGCAGGCCTCTTCCACATGGCCGAGGCCCACGAGCATTTCCGCGTACTGCGCATGACTGAGTGCCAGCCCGCGATGGTCGTCGTCCGGCCGTCGCGTCAGCGAGCGGTGCAGAGCGGTGCGGGCGGCCGGCACATTTCCCAGATGCCTGAGCACCTCGGCGCTCTGGAATTCGAATGCGGCGCGCGAATAGGCGTCGAAGGGGCCGGTCCTGGCCGCCTCGCGCTCCCCCGCCTCGACGGCATGCTCGGCGCGGCCGAGGGAGGCGACCGCTTCCCGACGCAGACCGCAGGCCGCCTGGGCGACGGCGAGCTGGGACAGGAGGAACGCCAGGGTGGCGCCGTCCGGCGCGCGGGCGGACTTTGCGGCGGCCTCGGCGGCGTGCAGGGCGATCTGCCGGTGCCCCAGCTCCAGGCCCTGGGCGCTCAACCCGCGCAGGACGACGGCCCAGGCCGTGGCGTCCCCGGACTCGGCGGCGAGTTGCAGGGCGGTGGTGAAGTGGCGCTGGGCCAGGCCGTGGACGGAGGCGTCCTGATGCATCCGTGCGAGCAGAAAGGACAGCCGTGACGCCTCGACCAGAAAGCCGCGGTGGAGGTCCTGGTCCCCCGATTCCCGCAGCCGGGGAGCGATGTCGTCGGCGAGATACGTGGCCAGGGAGGAGCGGGCCCGCCGGCCGCCGTAGGCGTTGAAGGAGGCCGCGTAGAACCGCACGGCGAGCCGGACGACGGTCAGTTCGCCGGCACCCTCATGGTGCCCTTCCGCAGTTCGCGCCGGTGGTACGGCGTGCGCCGCCCAGGCTCGGGGATCGGCGCTCACCTGCGCGAGGTCCGCTTCCCGATAGGGCTGGAGCCGTGCGGACACCCGGCGGGCGGGGTCGCTCTCCATGCCGCACAGATGCGTAAGGGCCATTTCACCCGGGGAGCCGTTTTCGGAAAGCCGTCCGTCGGCCGGCACGGACGTTTCGTGGGCGAGACCGGCGGCCACCGGGGAAATGGAACGGCCGAGCCTACGGGTCAGGGCCTCGGCTATGAGTTCGGGAACCGGCGGCAACGGCTGTGTTCCGCTCAGCCAATGGGCGACGGCCGTTCGGTCGTAATTCAGGTCCAGGTCGATTTCCGCGGCCAGTACATTGACCGACCGCGCCAGCGCGGCTTGCGTCCATCGGGCCTCCGCCAGCAGGGCCCGTAATTTTTCGTTGCGGCGACGGGGCGGCGACACTCACGGCTCCTGACGGGAAGGTGCGAGCGGCGGTGGATCGCCGTGGGCGGCCCGTGGCATTCCGCCGCGTCGCGGTCTGCCCCGGGCCGGGGGCCCGGCCGCGGGGGCCGCGGGATTCCGACTTTTCCGCGCTTCCTCCACGGGCCGGTCACGGGCGAAGGGCCGGGAAGAGGTGGGCGGCTGCCAGAGGAGCTTTCGAGATGCCATGTACCGCGCCTGATGCTGCTGTTGTGCATGGTGAATCACGGGCGGAGCGGGCCTGGGCGAATCCCGTGCGCGTCATTCGGCCAATGGCCGGAAAAGCGCCCGGTCGTCATGGGTGGCATGACCCAGGTCCATCCCTAACGGAACCATGAATGGCGTCGAGAGGGAACGCCCGCCCGGGGTGAGATGCGTGAACGTGTTGAAAGTCAACGCCTCGGCGCCGGGTTCCGCGGATTGCCGCCGCGGGCCCACCGGTTCCGTGGCTGTCCCGTCATGCCCCTGGCCGGACGGTGGCTCCGAGCGGGCGAGCAGCACCATCGCCACAACAAAAGGGTCGGTCACAGCTCCATAGGTGCGGGGCTGCGCCGGCTTCCCGCCTTCAGCGCGCCCACTTTCCGTCCGCTTCACCCGGAAGCACGAGGCCCGCCTGCGCCGCACGAGGCGGACGGAGCGCGCAGCGGCGGCCGGCGGGCGGGACGCGACGGGAGCTGCCCGCCGCGCCCGACCTGATCCGCACGGCACCCCCTACCGGCGGAGCTGGCTGGTGATGGCCGGATCCGTGATCGCGGTGTCGTTCGCCAGCAGCAGGGCCTTGGAGAGGATCACGGCGAGCATCCGGTCCCCTTCGAAGGGGAGGTAGCCGGGATCCGGGCCGGCGCCCGTGGGGACGATGCAGAGGTACTGGTCGTCGGGCTCCATCAGGATGTTGCCCGACCCCAGGTGGATCCGGTAACCGCGCAGATCGCCCCGGACGTGGAGGAAGCGGCCCTGGAGCGTGCAGCGGTCGGCGACGGCCAGCCGTGGCACGAGCCGCGCCAGCACGTCGCGCCGGGTGGTGGCGCTCTGGTTGAGCTCACCGAAGCCGTAGGAGGTCCAGTACTCCCGGAACCGGCCGCCCGGCCCGCCGTCCGCCCAGGTCGGGTCGTTGCCGACGCTGGCGACGCCGACGAAGAGATCCACGTCCCGCAGCACCTCGCTCAGCACGAGCTCCGGAATCTCCGTCAGCGGCAGCGGTTCGACGGGGTCCTGGCCGTCACGCAGCCACATGTCGTACCCGCCGCCGCTGCAGTGCGCCGTGTTGGACGGTGCGTCGATCGGGTAGAAGCGGACCTGATCGGTGCGCAGCCGCAGGTAGACGCCGGTCTCCGTCATGTCCGCGTCCCAGTCGTCGCCGCCGTCGCCCTCGATCCAGTACTCGGCGCGCAGTCCCCACCTGGGCAGTTCACGGACCGCGGGCGGGCACACGTCGTCCACGCCCAGGCGCAGTGCGTTGCGCCAGCCGCGGACCGCGGCGAGCGAGTGGAACTGGTGCTGGCGCAGGATGTGCGCGGCGAAGCGGTTCGAGTACGTACCGGTCGTCCGCTCGGCGGCGGTGAGGGGGTACACCTCCCGGTGGGCCTGCTTGAACGGCTGGGTGACGCCGAGGTCTTCGAGGCGGGACCGCCAGCCGGAGATCTCGGCGGCGTCCCGCCCGACGGGGTGCCAGAGCCGGACCTCGGCGTCCGCGGCCGGGGCGCAGGCATCGCCCCCGAGGGTGCTCAGGGCCGTCCCGTCGAAGGCCACCGAGCACCCGTCGACGGTCCAGATCAGGCGGCGGGCGAGCGTGCCGACCAGGGGGTGGTCGAGGTAGTGCGCGCGCCACCGGGCGTACGGCCATCCGCGGCCGGCGAGGAACTGGCGGTCCAGCCGCTCCGCCTGGGCGCCCAGCATCCTGGTGAGGTCCTTGACCGCGGCCTTGAGTTCCTTGAGCTCCGCCGCGTGGTCGCGGCGGGCGGCCGCGGGCACGCTCCTGACCGGTTTGCCGGCCGCGTTGCGCCAGGACAGCACGGCTCTGCCGGCGTGGACCTCCAACAGCGCGGTGGCTTCCCCGAAGCGGTACTCGGCCCGGCCGACCTCGCTCAGCCCGTACGTCGGGACGGCGAGCTCCTCGACCTCCTCGCGGGTCATTCCGAGGGCGCCGGCCCGGGTCTCCAGGGCCTGGTCGACGAGCTTGCCGGTGGCCTTGTAGGAGACCCGCAGGGCGAGCCGGGCGAGCTCGGCCAGGGCCTCCTCGCCGTCGATGCGGGAGAGCGCGATGACACCCGCGTTGGCGACCTTGGGGTTGCGCGGCCCGAGGCCGGGTGCCTTCTTCAGGGCGGTCTCGACGAGGGCGGCGAGGGCGCGGGGCGTCCCTTGACGGGCCGGCAGCAGCGAGAGCAGCCAGGCCAGGCCGCGCAGTGCGGTGGCGTTGTAGGGGTCGAAGGCGTTGTTGGCGTCCGGACCGTACGGCGAGGGCACGAGCGGGAGCGTACGCGGCCGTCCCACCAGCGCCAGCCAGCTCAGCACCGCGTCGCGGACGGCATCGGCGCCGCCCGCCGCCTCGATGACGGTGCGGGCGCCTTCGTCCCAAGCGGCGGAGGGCTTCGAGGCCGTCGCCGTGCGGGCGTGCTCCAGCACGCCCCGCAGCCCGACGTCGGCCATGGCCCGCTCGGCCCATTCCTCACCGACGTTGAGCACCGGCTCGGTCATCTGCCGCGCCATCGAGGCTATTTCCTCCCCGGCATGGTGGCCCATCGTGATCACCGTTCTGCGGAACGTCGCGACGACCGACGGGTCGAGGGCCCCTCCGGCGGCGAGTTCGGCCCGTGCGAGGGTGCCGTAGCCGTCGCCGCGCCAGAAGTGGTTGCTGCGGCCGACCTCGGCGAGCCGTGCCGCCGCCTCCTTGGCCAGGGGTTGCTCGCCCGGCTCCCGGCCGAGCTCCGCGGCCAGGACCAGCAGACGCTCACGCACCGTCGCCGGGTCCGCCCCGCTGCGGTAACGCGCCGCCACCGCGGCGAGGAGCCGCCGCTGGTCGGCCGCCGGCAGCGTGTCGTACGCGTCGAGCTCTTCGGTCAGGTCCGGTTGGTGGCGATGGTGCCGGGCGATGACCCGCACGAAGCCCTCCACGACGGCCGCGGGGTCTTCTCCGACGGTCCGGCGCATGCTGCTTGCGGCCTCGGTTGCCTCGGGATCGGGTTCGACGTCCACGGTCAGCCACCCACCAGGGGAACGAGCTTGAGGAAGGTCACCTCGGTGCCCGGCGGGAGGTCGATCCGCTCGTCCAGATCCGTCACCTGCCGCTCCCCCACCAGCACGACGAAGCCGTTGCGCTCGAAGGCGCGCAGCGCCTGTGCGGTCCGCTCCTCCGGGTCCATGGGCCCCTCCCCCTCCTCCGGGCTGCCCGGCGCCCGCCCCGTGCCGGTGAAGCCCGCCTTCCCGGTGAAGCCCGCCTTCCCGCCCGTCCGCTCCCCGGCCGCCTCCTGAACGACCCGCCGGCGGATCAGCTCGCGCAGTGCGAGCCGCTCCTCGGCCACCTCCAGCGCGCAGCCGCTGTCGCGACCTCCGGCAGCCGTCTCGTCGACACACCTCACCAAAGTCATGACCAGGACACTAGACGCCACCACTGACAGTCCGTCCGCCGACCGTCGGCCCGCCGGCCCGCGCACGACCGTCATCGCGCGGCCCCGGCAGGGGCGCGCCCCGGCGACACCCGCCCGTCGTCCGTCGGTGCCGTCTGCCAGGATCGAAGGATGGATCCCGCAGACCCGCTCGGCTCCCTGGCGGCTCACCCGTGGGCCGCCGCGTGGCACGCGTACGGCGGTGGTGCACCCCGCCGGTGCGGGCGCCGGTGCGGCGGGGGCGTGCGGGGCACCGGCCGCTCGGGGGCGGGCCGCCCCGGCTCCGGTGGCGCGGCCTGCGCACCGCCGTCCGGGGCGGGCAGGACGGCGTGCGCGCTGCCCGCAGCGTCCCCGGCGCGCCGTCCCGCGGATCGTCCGGTGACCGGCAGTGGCGCCGCGTCTCCGCCGGGCCCGCGGCTCGCGCCGTTGGGACACCGTCGCTCCGCGTCACGTGACCTTGGGCGCCGGAGCGCAGATACTGCCCTCGAAGGACGCCGCTTCCGCCCCGGACACCCCGCCCACCACCTGATACCTCATCAGCAACGACCCGACCGCGGCCGCACCGGCCCCGCCGGCCACCGCCTCCGCCGCCGAAGACCCTCATGTCCCCCTCCCCCGTCCTCTGCCCCGACCCGGAATTCGCCGGTCGGGGGTTCGACTGCTCATCTCGCCTGGAGGTACCCATGAAGATGCTCATCAACGTCGCCGAGA
Organism: Streptomyces sp. NPDC048650; assembly: GCF_043199095.1. Lineage (NCBI taxonomy): Bacteria > Bacillati > Actinomycetota > Actinomycetes > Kitasatosporales > Streptomycetaceae > Streptomyces > Streptomyces sp. NPDC048650. The sequence goes on from NZ_JBICVM010000002.1 coordinate 141,251, forward strand.
CCGTCGTGACGGACGCGCTGCGGGGAATGGCGGCGGCCCACCCCGAACTGGTGGTGGACGCGGAGAACCGGGTGATCGTGCGGCGGGACGCTCCGGTGGCGGAGAAGGTGGCGCTGGTGTCCGGGGGCGGCAGTGGGCACGAGCCGCTGCACGGCGGGTTCGTGGGCCCCGGGATGCTGGATGCCGCGTGTCCCGGCGAGGTGTTCACCTCGCCGGTGCCCGATCAGATGGTGCGGGCGGCGGCGGCCGTCGACAGCGGGCGCGGCGTCCTCTTCCTCGTGAAGAACTACACCGGCGACGTGCTCAATTTCCAGATGGCGGCGGAGCTGGCGGAGGACGAGGGGGTGCAGGTCGCCAGCGTGCTCGTCAACGACGATGTGGCGGTGACCGACTCGACCTTCACGGCCGGACGGCGCGGTACGGGCGCCACACTCTTCGTCGAGAAGATCGCCGGGGCGGCGGCGGAGGAGGGCATGCCGCTGGAGCGCGTCGAGGCGCTGGCCCGGCGGGTCGTGGAGTCCTCGCGGAGTTTCGGGGTGGCGCTCAGCGCCTGCACGACGCCGGCCAAGGGCAGCCCGACCTTCGACCTTCCTTCCGGGGAGCTGGAGTTGGGGATCGGCATCCACGGCGAGCCGGGGCGGGAGCGGCGCGCGATGATGACGTCGCACGAGATCGCGGATTTCGCGGTGGACGCGATCCTGGAGGATCTGCAGCCCAGGCTGCCGGTGCTGGTGCTGGTCAACGGCATGGGCGCGACGCCGCTGCTGGAGCTGTACGGCTTCAACGCGGAGGTGCGGCGGGTGCTGGAAGAGCGCAACGTGCCGGTCGCCCGCATGCTCGTCGGCAACTACGTGACGTCGCTGGACATGGCGGGCTGCTCGGTGTCGCTGTGCCAGGTCGACGGTGAACTGCTGCGGCTGTGGGACGCCCCGGTGGAGACCCCGGGGCTGCGCTGGGGGCGATGAGCCCGACCGCGTCCGCACCGGGACCCGGGCCCGGGCCCGCCACGATGCAGACCCCCATGAGGCAGACCCCCACGATGCAGGGCCTCGCGCAGCTGCCGGGCGCCACGCATCAGCCAGTGCACTAACAGAGGAGTAGTACGTGTCCGACACCGCTATGGATGCCGCGTTCTTCGTCCGGTGGATGACCGCGTCGGCCGCCTCGGTGGAGCGGGAGGCCGGTCGGCTGACCGAACTCGACTCCGCCATCGGGGACGCCGACCACGGGAGCAACATGCAGCGGGGATTCGCCGCCGTGGCGAAGATGCTGGAGACCGCCGCTCCGGCCGCACCCGGGGAGGTACTGGCGGCCGCGGGGCGGCAGCTGATCTCGACCGTCGGCGGGGCGTCCGGGCCGTTGTACGGCTCGCTGCTGCGGCGCAGCGGGAAGGCGCTGGGGGACGCACCGCAGGTGACACCGGCGGAGTTGCAGGCGGCGCTGCAGGCCGGGGTGACCGCGGTGGCGCAGTTGGGCGGTGCGGCGCCCGGGGACAAGACGATGCTGGATGCGCTGGTCCCGGCCGTCGAGGCCCTGGGCGCGGGGTTCGCCGCGGCGGCCGAGGCGGCGTCGGCGGGTGCGCTGTCGACCGTACCGATGCTGGCCAAGAAGGGCCGGGCGAGCTATCTGGGCGAACGCAGCATCGGGCATCAGGACCCGGGGGCGACGTCGTCGGCCCTGCTGTTCGCGGCTCTGGCGGAGGTGGCGAAGTGACGTCGGGCGCCGGCCGGGTGGGAATCGTGCTGGTCTCGCACAGCGGACCGGTCGCCGAGTCGGTGGCGGCGATGGCGGCCGGGCTGGCGGGGGGCGGGGCCACGGCGCCGGTCGCCGCCGCGGGCGGCACACCGGACGGCGGGCTGGGCACGAGCACGGAGCGGATCGCCGCGGCGGCGCGGGAGGTGGACCGGGGCGCGGGCGTGGCGATCCTCGTGGACCTGGGCAGCGCGGTGCTCACCGTCAAGGCCATGGTCGTCGAGGGGGACGAACTCCCCGAGGGGGCACGGCTGGTGGACGCGCCGTTCCTGGAGGGTGCGGTGGCCGCCGTGGTCACGGCCTCGGCGGGCGCGGATCTCGACGCCGTGGCGGCGGCTGCCGGGGAGGCGTACGGCTACCGGAAGGAGTAGCGGCGGCCCTACGGCTTGCGGGCGATGGCCGCGTAGCACGCCGCCTCGGCGTCGGTGACGTGCGTGGCGTCCTCGGGGTCGTCGGGGCGCCACTGGTGGGAGAGGGTCACGCCCGGCTCCAGCAGCTCCCAGCCGTCGAAGAACCGCAGGAACTCCTCCCGCGAGCGGAACTGGAGGGCGGTGCCCGCGCCCCGGTAGATGTCGATGATCTTGTGCATCGCCTCGGGGTTGAAGTCGGGCGTCGCATGGGTCATCGCGAGGGTGCTGCCGCTGGGCAGGGCGGCCTTGAGGGTTTCGACGACCGTGTGGGCGCGGTGCCGGCCGTCGTCCGGGACGAAGTGCATCAGTGCGTTGAGGCTGAGGGCGACGGGCCGGCTCAGATCGAGGGTCTCCACGAGCTGGGGCGCCGTGAGGAGGCCCTCGGGGTCGTTCACATCGGCCGGTACGTACGCGGTGCGCCCCTCGGGGGCGCTGAGGAGGAGGGCCGCGGCGTGCGCGAGGACGATGGGGTCGTTGTCGGTGTAGACCACGCGGGCGTCGGGGGCGATGCCCTGGGCGACGTCGTGCAGGTTCGGCGGCGTGGGGATGCCGGTGCCGATGTCGAGGAACTGGCGCAGGCCCGACGCGGCGAGGAAGCGGGTGGCGCGGTGCATGAACTCGCGGTTGATGCGCGCGGCGACCAGCGCTGCGGGGAAGACCCCCAGTACGCCGCCGGCCGCCATCCGGTCGGCCAGGAAGTTGGTCTTGCCGCCCAGGAAGTAGTCGTAGATGCGCGAGGAATGGGCCCGGTCGAGCTGTAGGTCCACCACGGACTCCTTGCGGTCGCTCATCGTGCGCTACCTCCCCGGTACGGCCGCCGACGCCCACGGGCCCGGATGCCGTCGCCCGTCCGGCTGGGGGAGCCCTGCCCCGTACGCGCCGGATCATGCCGGAGGCGCCCTGTGCCCCGGCGCACGCCCGGCGCACCGATGTGATGTCCGCACATGCCTTTGGCACGCGTAGTCATATGAATACGCTCCGGAAGATTTCTTGCGCCCCGGTGCCACAAACGGGCGCACTTTCCTGTTCATTAGAGGGGAGGGCAGACAGTCCTTCCGCTTCCGCCGGCATCCTCGGTGCGGCTCCGGCGGTGCACGGCGAACGGAACGAGGACGGCTCGTGGGCGCAAACCGGGACCGACTTCTGCCGGCGTGCGTGGAGGCGCACGGGCATCGCGCGGAGTTGGCCGCGCTCCCCCACCGCCTCCCGGCCGGGCCGGCGGACCCGGCGGTCCCGGAGGGCTCGGCGGTCCCGGAGGGCTCGGCGGCACGCCAACTCTCCATAGCCCTGGAGGCGTTCCATGCGACGCATGCCCGGAAGTGGCTGACGTACGCCTATCTGCACACCGGCAGCGAGGCCGCGGCGCACGACGTGACCCGCTCCGCCTTCCAGCGGCTGAGTCGGCTGTGGTCGCACGCGCTGCGGCAGGCCTCGGTGGAGGCGTTCGCATGGTCGGTGCTCAAGGAGTGCGTGGTGGAGTGGCTGTACGACCACCACCAGCCCACCGCGCTGACCGAGACGGCCGCCTTCGCCGTGGTCACCCACGCCCTGTTGCGCGAGTGCCAGCAGCGGTTCGCCCTGTTGGAGAGCCAGTTGGGCCTGTACGCGGCGATCGCGCGGCTGCCCGAGCGGCAGTGCGATGTGATCGTGCTGCGGCATGTGATCGGCTACAACGACGCACAGATCGCCGCGCTGCTCGGAATCGACGAGGTGACCGTCCGCTCCTACGCGAGCCGCGGCAAGCGCAGGCTCGCCGCGGCGCTCGGAATCGACCAGGGCGCCACGGCACGGCAGCACAACGACGTATCAGCAGGGGGGAATTGACCATGACGCAGGCGGACCACGCCGGCCCGGCCGGTTGCGCAGGCCGCCGGGACACCGTCGAAACGCTGTTGAGCGCCGCGGCGGCGGTGGCCGGCATCGACGGACTCGCCGGCTTCTGCGACCTCGACGACGCGGGCACGCTCGACGGGCTGGGCTGCTTCGACGCGTTCGCGCAGGCGGAGTGCCGCACCGCGGCCATGGCGGCCGGGCCCGGTGGCGCGGCCCGCCCGGCCCCGGCCGACCGGGGCGCGCCCAGCGCCTATCCCAGCGCCCGCGACGAGGCCACCCACGAACTGGAGCTGGCCTGCGCGCTGGTGGTCAATGCGGCGGCGGCCGCGGCCAGCCTGGAGCGGCTGGTCGACGACCACCACATCGACCCGGAGGGCGCGCTGGTCTTCGCCTGTCTGCTGCACATCACCGGGCGCTTCGACGCCGCGCACTTCTGGTGGCACTTCGGCGCGGGCGCGGGCAGCCGGACCGCCGCGTACTGCCTGTACCTCTCCCACCGGCGCAGTGGCGAGTACCGCGACGCCGACTACTGGCGCGGGCAGGCGGCGCACGCGCCGGACGAGGAGCGTCCGGCCGCGCCCGCCCTCGACGAGAGGCGGCTGCTGCCGGACGCGGCCCGGCACAACCTTCTCGTCCAGTGGCACAGCGGGCTCGCCCCGACCCTGCCGACCGCACTGGAGAACGTGATCAACCGCCTCGTGGTGGAGGGCGACGACGAGGACTTCGGCGAGATCCCACGGCCCTCCCCCACCCTCGTGCGGGACCTCGGTCGCCTCAACTGACCACATCTCGGAGGAAGTCGACACCCTGCGCGAGCGCTGGCTCCGCGGAGTGGTTCACCGTGTTGGTGGCCCGGCGCATATAGGCGCGCCAGGCGTCGGAACCGGATTCGCGGCCGCCGCCGGTCTCCTTCTCGCCGCCGAACGCTCCGCCGATCTCCGCGCCCGACGTGCCGATGTTGACGTTGGCGATACCGCAGTCGGAGCCGTCGGCGGCCAGGAACCGCTCGGCCTCCCGCTGGTCCTGGGTGAAGATGCTGGACGACAGTCCCTGGGGGACGCCGTTGTGCAGCGCGACGGCCTCGTCGAAGGACCGGTAGGTGAGGACGTACAGGATCGGGGCGAACGTCTCGGTACGCACGATCCCGGTCTGTTCCGGCATCCGGACGATGGCCGGGCGGACATAGGCGGCGTCCGGGGCCTCGGCCGTGAAGCAGCGGTCCCCACCGGTCAGCAGTGTGCCGCCGTCGCGCTGCGCGGTGGCCAGGGCCTCGCTCATCGCCGTGTGGGCGGACGGGGTGATGAGCGGCCCGACGAGCGTCGCGGCGTCGAAGGGGTCGCCGAGCGGCAGTTGGCCGTAGGCGTGCACGATCCGTTCCGTGAGGCGGTCCACGATGTCCTCGTGGACGATCAGCCGGCGCAGCGTCGTACAGCGCTGGCCCGCGGTGCCGGCGGCGGAGAAGACGACGCCGCGGACGGTCGGACCGAGATCCGCCGAGGGGGTGACGACGGCGGCGTTGTTGCCGCCGAGTTCCAGGAGGCAGCGGCCGAAGCGGGCGGCGACCCGCGGGGCGACCTGCCGGCCCATCCGTACCGAGCCGGTCGCGCTGACCAGCGCCACCCGTGGGTCGTCGACCAGCCGTTCCCCGCAGGCGCGCGCCCCGAGCAGCAGCCGATGCACGCCGGGCGGCGCGTCGACGTCGGCGGCGGCCCGGGCGAGCAGGCCGTCACAGGCCAGTGCGGTGAGCGGGGTGAGTTCGGACGGCTTCCAGACGACGGTGTCGCCGCAGACCAGCGCGACGGCGGTGTTCCAGGCCCAGACGGCGACGGGGAAGTTGAAGGCGGAGACGACGCCCACGACGCCGAGCGGGTGCCAGGTCTCGCTGAGGCGGTGGCCGGGCCGTTCGCCGGCGATCGTGCGGCCGTAGAGCTGGCGGGACAGGCCCACCGCGAAATCGCAGATGTCGATCATTTCCTGGACTTCGCCGAGCGCCTCGGAGCGGATCTTCCCCGCTTCGAGGGTGACCAGGTCGGCAAGGTCCCCCTTGTGGGTGGTGAGGAGTTCACCGAGCCGTTTGACCAGGGCGCCGCGCCGGGGCGCCGGGACGGTGCGCCACTGGAGGAAGGTGCGGTGCGCGTCGCCGATGGCGTCCGTGGCCTGATCGTCGGTGGTGGCGGCGAGCCGGGCGAGGGTGGCGCCGGTGAGGGGGGTCCGGGCGGGGACGACGGCGGCGGTCGCCGCCGGCCTGTCGTGGGCGTCGAGGTCCACGCCGCAGTGCCGCAGCGCCGTTGCCGCGCGGGCGCGCAGGGCGTCGGCGGAGGGGAAGCGGGGTCCGGCGGGCGGGGCGGCGGTCATGGCGGGCTCCTCGGGGAGGGGGAGGGCGGATACGGGGTGCGCTGCGGTGCGGGTTGCGGGTTGCGGGTTGCGGGTGTCAGACGCCGGGTGGGGAAGCGTCCTCGCCGGCGTCCGGGGCGCGGAGCGCCGTGTCGGCCCCCAGGGCACGCAGGGCCTCGCGCAGCGAGCGGTCCTGCTGGGCGGCGTAGAGGGCGAACGGGTCGCGAACGGGGCGGCCGACGGCGTCCGAGAGACGGTCGGCGTCGAAGGGGGTACCGGCCGGCGCATCGTCCCGGGCGCCTTCACCGGTGAGGTTGGACCGGAAGATGCCGGCGGCGGAGCGGGGCAGGAAGTCCTCGTAGACGACGGGCCGGGCGGTGAGCCAGCCGCCGGCCAGCAGGCCCGCGAGGTCGGCGGGCGGGCGCTGTCCGTCGCGGGGCCGCCCGGTCACCGGGTGGTAGGTGAAGAACGCCAGCCCGTCCGCGGCGAGTCGGTGCTCGCTGTGGGGGAAGGTGCGATGCCAGAGCGCGCGGGCCGTCTCCTGCCGGTCGGCGTCCGGGTGTCGGGCCGCCCACCGGTCCGTCTCGGCCAGCAGCTCGTCGTAGCGGGCCCGCCCGGCGCGGGTCAGGGCGATGCCGCGGGCCTCGACCTCGCCGAACCGCACCCGCAGCGAGCCGCCGGTGATGCGGCCGTCGGGCTCGCGGAAGCGCCGCGGTTCGGCCAGGGCGCGGAAGGACGTCTGACGCAGGAGGACGTCCGGGCCGTCCCAGCGCGGGGGCCCCTGGATGCGGTCGATCATGGTGATGCCGCGCTCGCCCATGCGGCGGTGGAGCGCGTCGATGTCCAGGACGCGCGGGGTGAGGTGGTTGATGTGGGTGGCGGCCACCCCGCCGATGTCGGCGGCCACCGCGGAGACCCGCTCCAGTTCCGCGTACCAGGCACGGTCGACGGGCTCGGAGGACAGCTCGAAGGCGGCCACGGCGAGGGTGAGGAACCGCTCGGCCGCGGGTTCCGGGAGGCCCGCCGACTTCTCCGCCCGTTCGGCCAGTTGCAGGAGCTCGGGCGGAAAGAGGGTGCGGCGGGCGAGGAAGGCGGCGAGGCGGGATTCCAGACCGGCGTCGAAGAAGCGGCGGTCGGACGGGGTGAGGAGCGAGGTGAAGACCCGGAACGGGTTGCGGTCCAGCTCTTCGGTGGCGGTGGGTCGGAACGCGGTGGAGACCACCGGGACGGCGCCGGGTCCGCCGTCCCGGAGGTCGTAGAAGCCCACCGGGTGCATCCCGAGGGCGGCGAAGATCTGGGCGGCCCCGCGCAGTTCCTCCTCGGTGCCGACGCGGATGGCGCCGTGGCGTTCGGCGGTGACCCGGGAGATGCTGCCGAGCCGTTCCGCATCCGGGTCCCGCCCCGCGACCTCGTCGTTGATCTCTCCGGTGACCTCCAACAGCGTGGTGTAGGCAGGCACTTCGGTGCCGTACATGTCGGACAGCCGACGGGCGAACGCGGCGCGCAGCCGCCAGGTCGGGACCATAGGGAGCTCCGGGTCGTAGGACGTCAGATGATGTGGGCCTCGGGGCGGATGGCGTGCCCGTCGAAGCGGGTGGCGGCGAGCGGGGCGATGTCCAGGAACGGTTCGCGGCCGAGGCAGAGGTCGCGGACGATCTCGCCGACGGCGGGGGCCTGGAGGAATCCGTGACCGGAGAAGCCGGTGGCGTACAGGAAGCGGTGGGGGCGGTCGGCCTCGCCGATCAGTGCGTTGCGGTCGGGGGTCATCTCGTACAGACCCGCCCAGCCGCCGGTGACGGGCAGCCGCGCGAGTTCGGGCGCCCGACGGGCTGCCGCGGTGCGGAACGGGGCCAGCCATTCGTGGCTGAACCGCCGCCCGAATCCGGGCTGTTGGCTCGGGTCGGACAGGCCCAGCAGGAGTCCGTCCGCGTGGTCGTTGTGGAAGTAGAGGGTCGAGGCGAAGTCGATGGTGAACGGAATGCGGGGCGGGGCCGGGTCCAGCGGCCCGGTGAACGCGATCTGCCGGCGCAGTGGGGTGACGGGCAGGTCGACGCCGGCCAGGGCGCCGACCGCACCGGACCAGGCGCCCGCGCAGCAGATCACGGTGGGCGTACGCACCGTCCCGTACGGGGTGCGCACGGCCTGGAGGGCGCCGTCCGCGGTGTCGATCGCGGTGACCGGGCAGCGGGTGCGCAGGGCCGCGCCGAGCCGCAGGGCCGCGCCGAGGTAGCCGGTGACGGCGGCGGTGGGCAGGGCGTGGCCGTCGGTGGGCGAGTAGGCGGCGGCGACGATGGCGCTCGGGTCGAGATAGGGGCACAGCTCCGCGGCGGCGCGCGGGGTGATGATGCGGCTGGGCAGGCCGAGGGCGTTCTGGGTCGCCACGCCCTCGGTGAAGGCGGCGAGTTCGCGGTCGTCCCCGAGGAGGAAGAGGTAGCCGACGGACTCCAGTCCGATGCGGGCTCCGGGGCGGCGGGCGAAGGAGCGCCAGGCGTCGAGGCTGCGCAGGCCGAGCCGGATGTTGAGCGGGTCGGAGAACTGCGCGCGGACGCCGCCGATGGGCTTGCCGGACGAGCCGGAGGCGGGCCGGTCGCGCTCCAGCACCAGCACCCGCCGGACACCCGCCTCGGCGAGGTGGAACGCGACGCTCGCCCCGATGACGCCGCCGCCGATGATCACGACGTCGGCCTGTGCGGGGAGCGCCGGCGCTTCGGGGAGGCCGGCCGGATCGGAGCCATCGGCCGGTTCGGAGCCCCCGGCCGGGCCGGGGCCATCGGCCGGGTCGAGGCCGCCGGCCGGGCCGGGGAGGGGGACAGAAGCCGCAGGGGGAGCCATCGGGGCCGCCTTCCCGTTCGTCTTCGCACGGGGTCCGCCCGTCATCGGGCGGGTCACTTGTGATGGTGACGGGTGGGATGTCCGACGTCCATGCACAGTTGGTGGACGTGATCTATCAGGAGTTCTGGGCCTCCGGCCCGCTGGGTAGGGTCCCGGCATGGAATTGGTCGGGGTCCGGCTCAGGGCCCTGCTGGAGCTGACCCGCAGCGGCACGATGACCGCGGCGGCCGCGGCCCTGGGCTATACGCCGGGCGCGGTGTCCCAGCAGATAGCGGCCCTGGAGCGGGTCACCGGAACGGAGCTGGTCCGGCGGCTGGGGCGGCGGGTGGAGCTGACCGACGCCGGGCACACCCTTGCCGCGCACGCCGAACGGATCCTGGCCGCGGAGGCCGAGGCGGTGGCCGCCCTGGAGCGCGGCCGCCGGGAGGTCTCGGCACGGCTGCGGCTGGGCGTCTTCGGCACGGCGGCGGCCGTGCTGCTGCCGCCGGCCCTGGAGCGGCTGCGGGCGCGCCATCCGGGGGTGTGCGTGGCGAGCCGCGAGGTGGATGTGGACCAGGCGTACACGGAGGTCTGCGCCGGCCGGGTGGATCTGGCCCTCGGCCTGGACTACCCGGACGCGCCGCTCGCGCCGGACGGCGCGGTGGAGCTGCTGCGGCTGCGCTCCGAACGCTTCGAGCTGGCCGTGCCGGCGGGACTGGCCGCCGAGGGGCCGGCGGCGGGAGCAGCCGGGCGGCGGCCGCTGCGGCTGGCGGCGGCCGCCGGGTTCGACTGGATCCTGCCGGCCCCCGGCTCGTACTACGGACGGGCGATGCGGGCCGCCTGCCGCCGGGCCGGGTTCGAGCCGCGGGTGGTGCACGAGATGACCGATACCGCCACGTCGCTGGCGATGGTGGGGGCGGGACTGGGCGTCGCGCCGCTCACCGGGCTGATGCTGCGGCTGCGCTCCGAGGGCATCGCGCCGGTGCCGCTGGCCGAGGTGGTCGAGCGGCACATCGTGGTCGCCGTCGCCGCTGCCGCGCGGCAGCGGCCGTCGGTCGAGGCGCTGATCGCCGCGCTGCGTGCGGGCGCCGTGCCCGACGACATGCCCTGACCGCGCCGGCCCGGGCGAAGGGTGCCGCCGGCGCGTGGTCCGGACCGGCTGGGATTACCTTGGCGTCGAGACCGGACATCGGACATCCCATGTCCAGTATCTCCGCATACGCAGCCCCTCCTCCTCACGCTCCCTCTCCGCACACGCAGCCCCTCCTCACGCTCACCCGCCCCACCCGCCCTGTCCCGCCCCGCCCCGCCCTGGAGGTCCGGTGAAGGCCCGTCCGGTGATTGCCGCCCGCTCCCTCTCGCTGGCCTTCCTGCTCACCGCCGGCGTCGGTCCGCCGGCCGCCGCCGAGCCGCCTCCCCCGCATGCCTCCACGCCCCCGCACGCGCCCGCCCCGCTGTACGAGTCCACCGACGTGGCGGTCTCCGGCCAGGGGGCGCACACCTACCGCATCCCGGCCCTGGAGACGCTGCCGGACGGCACCCTCGTGGCGGCCTACGACCGACGTAACGACAGCGCCGCCGATCTGCCCGGCAACGTGGATGTGATGGTCCGGCGCAGCACCGACAACGGCCGGACCTGGAGTCCGCAGCAGGCCGTCGCCGACTACGACGGCGGCGCGGGCGCCGGCGACCCGAGTCTGCTCGTCGACCGGCACACCGGCCGCCTCTTCCTCTTCCACGCATACGGCCCCAAGGGCATCGGCTTCCGCAACGCGGGCGCGGGCAACGACCACGACAGCACCACGACCCTGCACGCCGACTACCACTACTCCGACGACGGTGGCCGCAGCTGGCGCCACCGCCGGCTCACCCAGGACCTCAAGGACCCTTCGTGGCTGGGCTTCTTCGCCTCGTCCGGAACCGGCATCCAGCTCTCCACCGGGCGACTGCTGCAGCAGTACGCGTTCCGCAAGGCCGACGGCGGCATGTGGGCGGCGAGTGCGTACAGCGACGACCACGGGGAGACCTGGCGGCTGGGCACACCGGTCGGGCCACTGATGGACGAGAACAAGACCGTCGAATTGGCCGACGGCGACATCCTGCTCAACAGCCGTACCGGCAGCGGCACCAGACGCCTGGTGGCCCGCTCCAGGGACGGCGGGCTGACGTACAGCCCGCCGGTCGCGGACGACGAGCTCGTCGACCCGGTCAACAACGCGTCGATCCTGCGCTACGACCCGACCGCGCAACCGGGCCGGGCACCGGCGCACTGGCTGCTGTTCAGCAATACCGCGAGCGCCGCCGCGCGGCGGAACCTCACCGTACGGCTGTCCTGCGACGACGGGCGGAGCTGGCCCGTCTCCCGGGTCGTCACCCCGGGCCCGGCGGCCTACTCCACCCTCACCCGGCTCCAGGACGGCACCTTCGGGCTGCTCTACGAGTCGGGTCCGTACCAGCGGATCACTTTTGCGCGGTTCGACGGCGCCTGGCTGGGGGCGGGCTGTCCGGCCGCCTGGCCGCCGTCGGGCCCGTCACCCCGATGACGTACTGCCTCACACGAACGGGTCATCGGTCGGCGGCGGCCCCGCCACCTCCGGTGGCCACGCCGGACGGCTGGCATCGGGAACGGCCGCCAGTGCGTGGCCGACGGTCGGGTAGCAGGAGAAGACGCCCAGGGACTGCGTGCCGATCAGCAGCCGCAGCATCCGCACGCCGAGCGAGGCCAGGAACAGCCGCCCCTCCAGCCGCCGGCACAGCCACTCCAGGGCGAGCAGACAGCTGAGCCCCCGCGAGTCGCAGAACCGCAGGGCCGTCAGGTCGAGCACGAGGAAGCGGTGCCCGGCCGAGACGACCGTCCGGGCCTCGGCGAGAAAGGTCTGCTCGGTACGGAGATCCAGCTCCCCGCTGACCCGCAGCACCGCGCACTCCTCTGCCTGGACGATCGCCGTGACCGCCAAGGACCGCATCTCCGCACTCATGCCGTCCAGACTAAGCGCCCTTTTCGACCGCAACACCGGCACGGCCCGCCCGAGTACGCGGGTCGTGCGCGGGTCGCGTCCGGGGCGACGGGCAGCCGGACGGAGCGTCCGGGGGCGCGAACGGGCCGCCCGAGGCGGCATACGCCCAGGCCGGAGGGGTTCCGATGCGGGCGGAAACGGTCAGGTTTTTCCGCGTGACGGGCTGACGTCCGGTGGTCCGGCGTTGCTATAAACCTCAGGCGGGCAGAAACGGGCAGGCCCGTGACCGAACGGACCGTCGATCCGGACCACCGGAGAGGCCCGTAACCGAACAGCGACGCCGCCACGGCAGGAGAGCACCATGAGGGCCGAGGAACGTCAGCACCGCCTCCTCGCGCTCGCCCGGCAGTCGGGGCGGGTCGAGGTCGCCGACGCCGCCGCGGAGTTCGGGGTCGCGCGGGAGACCGTACGGCGCGATCTGAGCGAGCTGGAGCGGCGTGGCCTGATCCGGCGCACGCACGGCGCGGCGTATCCGGTCGAGAGCGCCGGTTTCGAGACCACGCTGGCGCGGCGGGAGACGCAGCAGGTGGCCGAGAAGCGCCGGATCGCGGCGGCCGCGGTGCAGCTGGTGGGCGAGGCGGAGACGGTGTTCGTGGACGAGGGCTACACACCGGAGCTGGTCGCCACGCTGCTGCCCGCCGACCGGCCGCTGACCGTGCTCACCGCTTCGCTGCGCACCGCATCCCTGGTCGCCGCGTCCGACTCCACCACCGTCCTGCTGGCCGGCGGCCGGGTCCGCTCCGGGACGCAGGCGACGGTGGGCTCCTGGGCCCGGGACATGCTCGCCCGGTTCGTGATCGATCTGGCGTTCATGGGCGCGAACGGCATCTCCCGCGAACACGGTCTGACCACCCCCGATCCGGCGGTCGCCGAGGTGAAGGAACAGGCCGTCCGCTCGTCGCGGCGCCGGGTGCTGGTCGGGGTGCACAGCAAGTTCGGGGCCAGCAGCTTCTGCCGGTTCGCCGCGGTGGGCGACTTCGACGCGATCGTCACCGACGCCGGGCTCTCCGCGCCGGAGGCTCACCGCTACTCCCTCCTGGGGCCGCAGGTGCTCCGGGTCTGACCGGGACAGGGGCCGCCCGGACGATCGGCCCCGTACAGAGATCGGCCACCGCACACCGCCGAAGGCCCGCCCCGGGCCGCCGGCGGTCCGTCCGGCGTGCCCGCGGCCCGGATTCCCCCGCCGGCCGGGCCCGCCACACGTCCCCGACCCGCCACACGTCCCAGAAAGGTACGAGCCGTGAGAGCACGACCCCCCGGGCGACCCCCCGGACAGCGCCGCAGAGGCCGCGCCGCAGGGCTGGCCCCGATCGTCCTGGCCCTGTCGCTGACCACCGTCGGCTGCTACCGCGGCGCCGGCGACGTGGGGAACGACGACGCCCGCACCCTCAACGTCCTGATGGTCAACAACCCGCAGATGGTGGATCTTCAGCGGCTCACCGCCGAGCACTTCACCAAGGAGACCGGCATCAAGGTGAACTACACCGTGCTTCCGGAGGACGATCTGCGCGACAAGATGAGCCAGGACTTCTCCAGCCAGGCCGGGCAGTACGACGTGGCCAGCGTCAGCAACTACGAGACGCCGATCTACGCCCGCAACGGCTGGCTCTCCCCGCTCGGCGAGCGGGCCGCCGAGGACCGCCGGTTCGACCAGGGCGACATCCTCGCGCCGGTCCGCTCCTCGCTCACCGCTGCGGACGGCAAGGTCTACGCGGAGCCCTTCTACGGCGAGTCGTCGTTCCTGATGTACCGCAAGGACCTCCTCGAGGCCGCCGGACTGACCATGCCCGCGCGGCCCACCTGGCATCAGGTCGCCGCGATCGCCGCCGAGTTGGACGGATCCCGGAAGGGCATGAAGGGCATCTGTCTGCGCGGCCAGCCGGGCTGGGGCCAGATGGCGGCCCCGCTGACCACCGTCGTCAACACCTTCGGCGGCACCTGGTTCACCAAGGACTGGCAGGCGAAGGTCGACAGCCCGCGGTTCGCCGAGGCCACCCGGTTCTATGTCGACCTGGTCCGCAAGCACGGCCAGGCGGGCGCCCCGCAGGCTGGCTACACCGAGTGCCTCAACGACATGCAACAGGGCAAGGTCGCCATGTGGTACGACGCGACGGCCGGTGCCGGTTCGCTGGAGGGCGCCGATTCCAAGGTCGCGGGCAAGGTCGGCTACGCGCCGGCACCGGTGGAACGGACCCGGAACGCGGGCTGGCTCTACACCTGGGCGTGGGGTGTGCAGAAGGCCAGCACGCACCAGGACGCGGCGTGGCGGTTCATCCGCTGGGCCTCCGGCAAGGGCTACGAGCGGCTGGTGGGCCGTGAACTGGGCTGGTCGAGGGTGCCCGGGGGCAAGCGGGCCTCCCTCTACCGCGACCCGGACTACAGCGAGGCGTCCGTGGCGTTCGCCGGGCCGACCGAACGGGCGATCAGCTCGGCCCGGCCCGGCGACCCCGGCGTACAGCAACGCCCGGCTCCCGGAATCCAGTTCGTCGGCATCCCCGAGTTCTCCGACCTGGGCACCAAGGTCTCCCAGGAGATCAGCTCGGCCATTGCGGGCAAGCAGAGCGTGCCCGCGGCCCTGAAGAAGAGCCAGCGACTGGCGCGGGAGGTGTCCGATGCCTACGCCGACCACTGAGGCGGCCCCCAGGGCCGAGACCACCGTCGCGCGGCGCGCCGGCGGCCCGGCCGCCCGTGCCCGCCGGACCGAGCGGGCGAAGAACTGGGCCCGCCGTGCGCCCCTCCTCCCGGCGCTGGTGTTCCTCGTCGTCGTCACCCAGCTCCCGTTCGTGGCAACCGTGGTGATCTCCTTCGTCCACTGGAACGCGCTCGCCCCCGACCACCGCGGCTTCGCCGCCCTCGACAACTACCGAGCCGTCTTCACCGACCCGGCGATGCGCGCCTCGGTGGGTACGACGGTGCTGCTGACGGTGACCGTGGTGCTGGTCAGCCTGCTGCTCGGGCTCGGGCTGGCGCTGCTGCTCGACCGTGGCTTCCGCGGGCGCGGCGTCGTACGGACCCTGCTGATCACGCCGTTCCTCGTCGTGCCGGTCGCCTCCGCGCTGCTGTGGAAGCACGCGCTGTACAACGCCTCGTACGGGCTGCTCAACGGCGCGCTGACGTGGATATGGGGACTGTTCGGCGGCGACGACCCGCCACAGCCGGACTGGATGACCGACTCTCCGCTGGCCGCGGTGGAGGTGTCGCTGATCTGGCAGTGGACGCCGTTCATGATGCTGATTCTGCTGGCCGGGCTGCAGAGCCGGGCCACGGACGCGGTCGAGGCGGCCCGGATGGACGGCGCCTCCGCCGTCGACATCTTCCGGTATCTCACCCTGCCGCATCTGCGCCGCTACCTGGAACTGGCCGCACTGCTGGGCACGGTGTACGTCGTGCAGAACTTCGATGCGGTGTTCACCATCACGTCCGGCGGCCTGGGCACGGCCAACCTTCCGTACACCGTCTACCAGACCTTCTACCAGGCCCATGACTACGGACGGGCGTCCGCGCAGGGCGTCGTCGTGGTGCTGTGCTCGCTGCTGGTGGCGACCTTCGCGCTGCGCACCGTCTCGTCCCTGCTGCGCGAGGAGGTCACCCGATGAACAGCGCACCCCTGACCCGGCGCCGCCCCGGCGGCGGCGCCTCCCCCGCCGCACGGCGCCGGCGGCGCACCGGCGGTCTGCTGGGCCTGGCGGCCTGGCTGTGCGGGATCGCCTTCTTCCTGCCCGTCGCCTGGATGGTGCTGACGTCCTTTCACAGCGAGACGGACGCGGCGACCAACCCGCCGAGCGTCGGCGCCGGGCTCAGCCTGCACGGCTACCGCGACTTCTTCGGCGCGTCGGGCGGCGGGGTCAGCCCCTGGCCCCCGCTGGTCAACTCGCTGACGGCCTCCGTCGTCGCCACCCTGTTGGTGCTGCTGCTGGCGGTGCCGGCCGCCTACGCCCTCGCCATCAGGCCGGTACGCAAATGGAGCGACGTCCTCTTCTTCTTCCTGTCCACGAAGATGCTGCCGCTGGTGGCCGGGCTGCTGCCGATCTATCTCGTCGCGCAGAACACCGGGATGCTCGACAGCATCTGGCTGCTGGTCGTCCTCTACACCTCGATGAACCTGCCGATCGCGGTGTGGATGATGCGCTCGTTCCTCGCCGAGGTCCCGGTGGAGATGCTGGAGGCCGCCTCGATCGACGGCGCGGGGCTGACCACCACCCTGACCCGGATCGTCGCCCCGGTCGCCATGCCGGGGATCGCGGCGACAGCCCTGATCTCCTTCATCTTCAGCTGGAACGAGCTGCTGTTCGCCCGGGTTCTCACCGGGATCGTGGCCGGTACCGCACCGGTGTTCCTGACCGGACTGGTCACCAGCCAGGGCCTGTTCCTGGCCAAGGTGTGCGCCGCCGCCACCGTCATCTCCCTCCCGGTGCTCGTCGCCGGATTCGCCGCCCAGGACAAGCTCGTCCAGGGCCTCTCCCTTGGAGCCGTGAAATGAAGGCCGCAGTGATCACCGCCCCCGGCTCGGTCGAGATCGCCACCGTCGAGGACCCGGCGCCCGGCCCCCGCGAGGTCGTGGTCTCCGTCGCCGCCTGCGGGCTGTGCGGCACCGATCTGCACATCCTCCAGGGCGAGTTCGCCCCCACCCTGCCGGTCGTGCCGGGGCACGAGTTCGCCGGTACGGTCGTCGCCACCGGCAGCGCGGTCACCGAGCTCACCGAGGGCGACCGGGTGGCCGTCGACCCGTCGCTCTACTGCTTCGAGTGCCGCTACTGCCGCACCGGCCGCAACAACCTCTGCGAGCGCTGGGCGGCGATCGGGGTCACCACGGCCGGCGGTGCCGCGGAGTTCGCCGTCGCGCCCGCCGCCAACTGCGTCAAGCTGCCCGATCATGTGCGCACCGAGGACGCCGCCCTGATCGAGCCGCTCTCCTGCGCGGTACGCGGCTACGACATCCTGCGCTCCCAGCAGCTGGGCACCCAGGTGCTGATCTACGGCTCCGGCACCATGGGCCTGATGATGCTCGAACTCGCCAAGCGCACCGGGGCGGCGGGCGTGGACGTCGTGGACATCAACCCGGACCGGCTGGCCACCGCCCGCACCCTGGGGTGCAGCAACGCGGCCGGCTCCGCCGACGAGCTCGACCGCCCACGCGGCTGGGACGTGGTCATCGACGCCACCGGCAACGAACGCGCCATCCAGGACGCGCTGGGCCGGGTCGGCAAGGGCGGCACCTTCCTCCAGTTCGGCGTCGCCGACTACGCCGCCCGCGCCACCATCGAGCCGTACCGCATCTACAACCAGGAGATCACCATCACCGGCTCGATGGCCGTACTGCACAGCTACGAACGCGCCGCCGAGCTGTTCGCCGCCGGTGCCCTGGATCCCGAGGTGTTCATCAGCGACCGGCTGCCGCTGGACGGGTACGCGTCGGCGCTGGACCGCTTCCGGGCGGGGCAGGGCCGCAAGATCCAGGTGCGGCCCTGAGCGGTCACGGCCGGCCCGGCAGCCGTGCGGGTGCCAGCTCGCCGTGCAGCAGCGCCGCGCCGAGCGGGGTGAGGGCGTGCACGACGCACCCGCCGTCGCGGCGGCTGTGCGCGAGGTTCGCCTCGCGCAGCGCGCTCACATGGGCGCTGGCCGAGGGGGCGGACACCCGCAGCCTGCGCGCCAGTTCACCCGTGGTGACGGGCGCGTCCAGGGCGGCGAGGACCCGGGACCGGGTCCGGCCGAGCAGCGTGGACAGGGCCTGCGGGTGGCAGGCCCGGGTGGCGGCGGGCGCCCAGGACGTGGAGTGCTCGACGGGATAGACCAGCACCGGCGGCAGGTCCGGGTCGGCGAGCGCGATGGGCCGGCGCCAGCAGAAGTGCGAGGGGATCAGCCGCAGTCCGCGTCCGTGCAGCCGCAGATCGCGGTCGCGGGGGTAGTCGACGTGCAGCACCGGAGGCTCCCAGCGCAGCTGTGGGCGGAAGGAGCCGAGCATGCCGTCGACTCCGCCGTGGCACAGCGTGCGGGCGCGCGCGGCCCGGTCGCGGTCGGCCGTCGCGGTCGCCTCCGTCCAGTCCGGGGCGACCACCGTGCGGTGCACCTCCCGGAAGGCGACGGCGAGTTCGTCCAGCGGTCGCCGGCTGCCCTTGGTCACGGCGCCGACCCAGCGCGGCAGCCGGGCCGCGCTCCCGGCCCGGCGGAGCTGCCCGGTGAGCCGGTCCCTGGGTGTCTCGCGCAGGGCGGTGAGCCCCGCGGCCAGGCCGTCGCGCCCGGCGTCGGGCGTCAGGAAGTCCGGGAAGTAGCGGGCGTTGCCCGGTGCCAGCGCGTGGATCAGCCGGGCGGCCCGGGTCAGGCCGCGCTCGGCCAGTTCGGCCCGCGCGTGGGCCCGCCAGGCGGCGTACACCGGCGCGCCGTTGCCCGGTGCCGTCAGCTGGTGCATCGCCAGCACCGTCTCCCACAGCGGGTCCGGTGCGGACGCCATCTGTACGCGGGCGATGTCCCGCTCGTCGAAATGGATGCGCAACACGCGGCCCCCGCGGCATGCTCATGACCCCGTCCCCAGGGCCCCCCGTCTGTTCCCCGTCGACAGCCTGCCCGGTGGACGGCGGAGGTGTCCAGGGCGAGCCGTGCCCAAAGGACGGCATCCGGGGCGGTCAGCCGGTCCCCGCGAGCCGCTCCGCCAGCCGTTCCAGGAACACCCGCTGCCCCGCGACCATCCGCTCCGCCGCATCCGCCGGGGCGAACCACGCCACCCGGTCGATCTCCGGGAAGCTGCGGAGCACACCCGACCCCCTGGGCCACTCCGTCTCGAAAGTGCCGGGCACGATGCGGGCCGGGTCCAGGTCGCCGGCCACCGCCCAGACGGTCACCACCTTGCCGCCGGCCTGACGGATCTCCCCCAGGGGCAGGTACGGCCCGTCCGGGGGCGGCAGTCCCAGCTCCTCGGTGAACTCCCGCCGGGCCGCGTCCCGGGCCTCCTCCGGCGGTACGTACTCCCCCTTCGGCACCGACCAGGCACCCACGTCCCGCCGCGCCCAGAGCGGCCCGCCCATGTGCGCCAGCAGCACCTCCACACCGTGGTCCCGCTCCCGGTGGAGCAGCAGCCCCGCGCTCCGCTTCCCGGCCACGGCGCTAGCCCTCCCCGCCGGGGTGTGCGGCCAGCACGGCCGCCACCGTGTCCGCCTCCGCCGCGGTCTTGTCCTGGCGGTAGCGGACCACACGCGCGAAGCGCAGCGTCACGCCCGCCGGATAGCGCGTGGAGGTCTGGAGGCCGTCGTAGGCGACCTCCACGACGAGCTCCGGCCGCACGGTGACCACGTGTCCCCGCTCCGCCACCGCCAGCTCCTGCAACCGGGCGGTCTGCCAGGTCAAGGTGGCGTCGGTGAGGCCCTTGAACGTCTTGCCGAGCATCACGAACCCGCCGTCCGCCCCGCGCGCCCCGAGGTGCAGGTTGGAGAGCTTGCCGGTGCGCCGGCCGTGTCCCCATTCCGCGGCCAGCACGACCAGGTCGAGGGTGTGCACCGGCTTCACCTTGAGCCAGGAGGCGCCGCGGCGGCCCGCACGGTAGGGAGCGTCGAGGGCCTTGACGACGACGCCCTCGTGGCCCTCGCGCAGGGTCCGTTCCCAGAAGTCGGCGGCGGCGGCGCGGCCCGCCGCGTCGTCCGGGTCGGGCACCGTCCGGCGCCGCACCCGCAGCTCCTGTCCCACCAGCCGGGCCAGCTCGGCGTGCCGGTCCGCGCCGGGCAGTTCCAGCAGGTCGCGGCCGTCGAGCGAGAGCACGTCGAAGAAGACGGGCGACAGGGGCAGCGCGGCGCGTGCGGCGGTGACGTCCACCCGCGAGCCGAACCGGCCCGCGACGCGCTGGAACGGCACCGGCCGTCCGTCGTCACCCAGGGCGATCACCTCGCCGTCCAGGATGAAACGGGTGGCGGGGAGGCCGAGGGCGAGTGCGCCGACCTCGGGGAGGCGGTCGGTGACCTCGTCCAGGGTGCGGGTGTAGATCCGTACGTCGTCGCCGTCCCGGTGGACCTGGACCCGGATGCCGTCGAGTTTCTGCTCCACGGCGCACGGGCCGAGTCTGTCGATGGCCTCGCCCACCGAAGCGGCGCTCTGCGCGAGCATCGGGCCGATCGGCCGGCCGACGGTGAGGGTGAACGCGGTGAGTGCCGGGGGCCCTTCGGCGAGCAGTGCGCGGGCGACGTCCGGCAGCGATCCGGCCAGCATCACGGCCCGCCGTACGTCCGCCGCCGGCACCTCCGTCGCCGCCGCCAGCCCTTCGACGGCGAGCGCGTCCAGCGCGCCCTGCCGCACCTCGCCGGTCAGCAGGCCGACCAGGAACCGCTGCTCCGGTCCGGTCGCCGCGGCCAGCAGTGCGTGGACCAGCCGCCGGCGCTCCCCCTGCGCTCCGGCGCCGCCGACCCGGGCGAGCGCGGTCAGCGCCGCGTCCGCCTGGCGCACGGTGAGCGTGGCGCGCTCGGCCGCGGGCACCGGCTCGCGCAGCACGCTCCAGCCCACGCCGATGCGGCCCTGCGGCAGCCGTCCGGCCAGGTAGGGGATGACGACCGGGACGTCCTGCGGCTCGGCGGCGCGGAACAGCGCGGCCAGCAGAGCGGTCTTCCGGGTACGGGCCGAGGTCGCGGCGACGTCCGCGGAGACCTGGGCCAGGTCGGCCAGCAACATACGCTCATCGTGCCCCCGCCGCGGCGGCGCCGCTCGGGCAGCCGGCAGGGGCCCCCTCACGGGGCGAGGCAGGAGTGGAAGAGGTTGTTCTTCGACCGGACCGCGGCACGGGGCCCGTCGACCCGAGGGCGGGAGGCCCTGTGACGTCCCCCTCGGGCCGTCCGCCCTCGCTGCCGACTCTCGCGCCGCCCGTCAGACCTGGTGCACGATCTCACCGCCGACGACGACCGTCCGCGCGGTCGTGCCGGGGATGTCCTCGGGCGCGGCGCGCAGGATGTCCCGCGACAGCACCACGAAGTCGGCGAGCTTGCCCACGGTCAGCGAACCGCGTTCCTCCTCCAGGAAGTTGGCGTAGGCGGAGCCCATCGTGTAGGCGTGCACCGCGGTCTCCACGTCGACCGTCTCCGTCGGCTGCCAGGCCGCGCCACCGGCCAACGGCCGCCGGGTGAGCGCGGTGTAGATGCCGATCATCGGGTCCATCTCGGCGACGTTCCAGTCGCTGGAGAAGGCCAGGACGGCTCCCGCGGCGTGCAGGCTGCGCATCGGCCACGCCTTGTGCCAACGGTCGGGACCGACGTTCTCCGCCCAGTCCTGGCCCGGCCCGGCGATCTCCGGGGCGCAGTGCCGCGGCTGCATACAGGCCACCACACCCAGCTCGGCGAAGCGCGGGGTGTCGCGCGGGTCCAGGCATTCGACGTGCACGACCTGATGACGGGCGTCGCGCGGGCCGTTGACGGTGCGGGCCTGCTCGACGGCGTCCAGGACGGTACGGATACCGCGGTCACCGGTGGCGTGCACGAAGCACTGGAAGCCGCGGGCGTCCAGCTTGACCAGCAGGTCCCCGAAGTCCGCCGCCGGGTAGAACGTCTCGCCCCGGTGGTGGCCGCAGCCCGCGTACGGCTCCAGCAGCGCGGCCGTCCGCGGCTCGACGACGTCGTCGATGTACAGCTTGAGCGGGCCGACCCGCAGCCGGTCGTCGTCGTGCCGCTGCGCGGCCGCCGCGAAGTCGTCGAGGTCGGCGTCGGTCGTGCCGCGTGGGTGGAAGAGCGCCGCGACGATCCGCGAGCGCAGCCGGCCCTCGGCGCGGGCGCGCTCGAAGAGGGTGAGGTCGTCCAGGGAGTTCTGCGGTTCGACGACGGTGGTGATGCCGAAGCGGACGGCGTCGTCGAGGCTCTTGGCCAGGCGCCCGTACTGGCGGTCGGCCGAGGCCCACGGGACACCGAGCTCCTTCAGGGCCCGGTGCCCGTCGCGGGAGAGGCCCTTGACCGCGAACTCCTTGACGAATCCGGTGGGTTCACCGGTCTCCGGGTCGATCTCCGCCTCGCCGAACGGCAGGCTCGTACGGTCCCGGCCGATGCCGAGGCGACGCATCGCGGCGGTGTTCAGCCAGGCGGTGTGGACGTCGTAGCTGAGGACGAAGGCGGGGGTGTCACCGGTGACGGGATCGAGGTCGCTCGCACGCGGCATCCGGCCGCCGGGTATCGCGGAGTAGTCGAAGGCCTCGGCCTCGATCCACTCGGCGTCCGGGTGGGCCGCGCACCAGGTGCGGATGCGCTCGTGGATCGTCTCGAGGCTGCGGGCGCCGGCGAGTTGGACGCAGGCGTCGTCGGAGCCGAGCCGGACGTGGTTGTGGGCGTCGATGAATCCGGGCAGCACCAGCCGCCCGCCGGCGTCGAGCACCGTGGTGTCCGGGCCGGTCCACCGTCCGGCGTCGGCGTCCGGGCCGAGCCAGGCGATCCGGCCGTCGCACACGGCCAGCGCCTGCGCCTCGGGCAGGGCCGGGTCGACCGTGTGGATGCGGGCACCGGTGAGGACCAGGTCGGCCGCGGTGGGGGTGGGCGCGGTGGTGGTGGCGGACATGAAGGGTGTGCTCCTGAGGTGGTGCGAGTGCGGGTGGTGGGTGGGCGGGTGAGGGATGCGGGGGCGGTCGTGTGCGGTGCGGGCCGGGGGCCGGCCGTCAGCCGGCCGGGGTCGTGGCGGCCACGCTGCGCCGGGCGAGCACCCAGTGGACGAGGCCGGAGACGACCGAACCGAGCAGGGTGAGGTCGGCGCCGCCGAGCGGTGCGACCAAGGGGCCGGTCCACAGCTCGGAGTCGCAGGTCAGGGCGGAGAAGAGCATCCCGGCCAGCAGGGCGACGAGGCCCGCCGGATGGTAGCCGGAGCGATACCAGTACGCCCCCGCGCGCCCCGCGTGCAGGGCCTCGGTGTCGTAGCGGCAGCGACGCATCAGCATGTCGGCGAGGAAGACGCCGCCCCAGGGGGCGAAGACGATGATCAGCAGGGAGAGGAAGGACAGCAGCGACTCGGTGAAGTCGGCGAGGAAGAGCGCGCCGAGCGAGCCGAGGGCGGTGACGGTGGCGCTGATGACGATGGCCTTGGAGCGGCTCCAGGGAATGCCCAGGACCTGGAGGTTCAGCGAGGACGAGTAGAGCGTGATGATCGAGTTGGTGACCGAACCGCCCAGGA
Source organism: Streptomyces sp. NPDC048650 (assembly GCF_043199095.1). NCBI lineage: Bacteria > Bacillati > Actinomycetota > Actinomycetes > Kitasatosporales > Streptomycetaceae > Streptomyces > Streptomyces sp. NPDC048650. The sequence goes on from NZ_JBICVM010000002.1 coordinate 164,520, forward strand.
CGAGGGCGAGGAAGACCGGCTGGAACCACCCCGGCAGCAGCTTCTCCGTGCCGGCCACCGCGTCGGTCATGTCGGTGCGGCTCGCGGCTGCCACACCGATCACGCCGAGCGCGACGGACGAGACGAAGCCGCCGAGGGCGCCGGTCCAGGTGATGGCGCGCAGCGTGGTCGTCCTCGGCAGGTAGCGGGTGTAGTCGGCGGGCATCGGCAGATACGAGAACGGCCCGGCCAGCATCACCACGAACGCCAGGCTCCAGCCCGCGGCGCCGGGCGCCGCGGCGTGGCCGGTGGTGTGGGCCCCGGGCAGGACGAAGACCAGCAAGGCGGCGAAACCGACGGCCAGGACGTACGCCATCCAGCGCTCGGCGAACTGGACCGTGGCATGCCCCCACATCGCCACCACGAAGGTGAGGGCGAGGGTGACCAGCAGCGCGAGAGCGCGGGCGAAGGTGCCGCCGTGCCAGCCCAGGTCGGTGAAGAACGCCTCCAGTGCGAGGGTTCCCACGACGGTGTTCACGATGGTGTAGCCGATGCTGACCACCCAGTTGAGCAGTCCGGCGGGCCAGTTTCCGCGGACGCCGAACGCAGCGCGGGAGATCACCAGGGTGGCGGTCCCGGTGCGGATACCGCTCAGGCCCGCGGCACTGATCGCGAAGAAGGACAGCCCCCCGAGGACGACGACCGCGGTCGCCTGCCAGAAGGACAGCCCGAAGCCGACCGCGAGGGCGCCGTTGATCACGTAGGTGAAGGTGAGGTTGGAGCCGAACCAGAGCCAGAACAGGTCCTTGGCGCCGCCGTGCCGCTCCTCGTCGGGGATCGGATCGATGCCGTGGGTCTCGACCCGGAACACCTCGTCGCTGTCCGGAGCGCCCGGGGTGGCCGCGGGGGCCGTCGTGGCCGTGGCCGTCGTATCGGCGCTCGTGCCGTGCCCGACGGCACCGGCCGCGCCGCCCGCCGCCCGGAGGTTCTCTGCGTCCGGGGTCTCTGTGTCCGACTGTTGCCGCGCCATCCGCGCACCGCCCTTCCACGTCCACACCTTGAATACCGTTCTAACTTTTAGAACGGCATTCAAGATGTGTGACCGCTCCCCCGCCCGTCAAGACCCCTGCGCGGATTCGCGGCTAAGGTCGGGGACGACGACGCGACAACAGCGCGGCCCGGACGCTCTGCGGACGTGGCACGGAAGCGGCGGAGGCACCGCACACGAGCGAGGAGCAGGGGGACAAGGGTGGTACGGGCAGCACGACGGCGCGATGGGCACATCGCCCAGGAACGGATGCTCGAAGAGGCCATGGCGGCGATCGCCGAGAACGGCCTGGCCACCCTCACCATGTCCGCCCTCGCCGAGCGGCTGGGCACCAGCGGCGGCCACATCCTCTACTACTTCGGCAGCAAGGATCTGCTCCTGCTGGAGGCGCTGCGCTGGAGCGAGGCCGCCCTGGCGGAGGACCGGCGCGCGCTACTGGGCCGCCGACTGAGTGCCGAGCGCAAGCTGGACCTGTTCCTGGACCTGTATCTGCCGCGCGGCCCCCGCGACGCGCGCTGGATGCTGTGGATCGAGCTCTGGGCCCGCTCCCCGTCGAACGAGTCGCTGCACCGGGCACAGGAAGAGATGGACCGGAGCTGGCAGCAGGATCTGGAGACGCTGCTCGCCCGGGGTGTGGCGCGCGACCGGTTCGCCGCGATGGACGTACCGGCGCGCGCCTTCGAACTCCTGGCGCTGCTGGACGGGTTGAGCACCCGGGTCGTGCTCGGCCAACGCGACACCGACCGCGGGCAGGCACTGGCCACGGCGCGCTCGGCGGCCGAGCGCCTGATCGCCAGGGCCGGCGCCTGACCGACGACCGGACGGCTGGACGACCGGACGGATGGACCGCCGGACCGCTACTCGTACATCACGTACTCGGGGCGCGGTGTGAGCGCCAGGACCTCCTTCGGGGTCATCAGCCGGCTGCCCTCCGCGTCCTCCTCGTAGAACAGCTTGAAGCCGGTGTGCACACCGTCGGGTATGTCGGAGACGAGCTTTCGCCAGGTGCCCCGCTTCAGGCCGGGCGAGCCGATCCCGTCGGCGCTCTTGATCAGCGCCACGCCGGGCTGCGGCCGCAGGGCGGATTCCTCGTGCAGCACGGAGGACGCGACCTGGTGGAAGACGAGCGGCTTCTGCGGCAGGTCGTGTTCCTCGACCAGACCGGCGAGATGGCGGGCGACGTCGGTCAGTTCCGGCCCGCTGGTGTGGCCGTAGGTGGTGCCCGGAACCTCTCCGGCGGCCATCTGCCATTCCGGGTCGAGCGCCACTCCGACATCGGGATGAACGAGCCACTCACGAAGTGCCTTCACCTCGTCGAGCGGCGCCGCGCGGCCCGGCTGGATATTCAGCAGAAGCAGGGCACGGCGCTCCCGCGCCATTTCGTGAAAGCGGCGGATCGTGGCGGCCGGCGTTCGCGAACGATATTTCCCGTCGGGCCCGGCCGAGGAGTTCGCGACCACCGCCAGCAGTTCCAGCACCGGCAGCGGCTCGCGTCCCGCGGCGTAGGAGTGCGCCACCTTCTCGATCTCGGCGGCACGGGAGCGGGGGTCGCCGATACCCAGGCGCCCGAGCGCGGCGGCACCGGGCAGTCCGCAGAACCCCACCAGGCGGTGCCGGGGGAACAGTTCCCGTCCACCACGCGGGAGTTCGGGGCGGCGACGCCGACGACGGCGTTCGGTCGGCTGCGCGGACGGGGAACGGGCCGGCCGCGGCCGCCGGTCGGGCGGCGACGCTCCGTTCGCGGGATCGGACTGCACGGTGGCCTTGCCGCAGGCCGCGAGGAACCCGAGGCCCGCCGCCGCGGTGGCGGCGAGAACACCACGGCGACTCGCACCGCCCGGCTCGTCCGGCCTGTCCGCCCTGCCCGGTTCCTTCGCCACAGCGCCTCCATCCGTAGTCGCACCACCCCGCACCACGCGCCTCTCCGCAGCGCACCCCGCAAAACCTCCGGCCGATCCGCGGCATACACCTGCCGATTCATGCGTCCGTCCAGCAAGTTGGCCGACAATGGTGCGCACACACGCGGAGAATGCAGAGAATGAGAAGAGAGCCGGAGAACACCGGGGGCTTCCGGGGGGCTACCGGGGAGATATGACGAAAGTCCGGAGACCGAGAATGCGGGAAGGGTGAGGAAGGCAGACGTGATCATCGCGGACGGGTCAGGAAGGGACGACGGGACCCCGCGCAGCCCAGGTCCCGATGCGCCGCATTTCCGCCACGGGAGCGCCTCCCTTCCGGCTGCCGCTCCCCGCTCCCCGGACGCCCCTCGGGTCTGGTATGCGGCCTACGGCTCCAACATGCACCTCGACCGGCTGGCCGCCTATCTCGAGGGCGGTCGGCCGCCCGGCGGGCGCCGCAGCTACCCCGGCTGCCGGGACCCCCGGCCACCGCGGCGCTGCGAGCCGGCCACTCTGCCGGGCCTGCTCTACTTCGCCACCGAATCCCGGGTGTGGACCGGCGGAAGTGCCTTCTACGACCCGGACGGGGGCGGTCGACTGCCCTGCCGTGTCCATCTCCTGACACTCGGCCAGTTCTCCGACATCGCGGCCCAGGAGATGCACCGCGCCCCCGGCCGGGACCTCGACATCACGGAGGCGCTCCGCCGGGGTCGGGCACAGCTGGGCCCCGGCCGGTACGAGACGCTGGTGTGCGCCGGTCACCGGGACGGCATTCCCGTCCTCACCTTCACGGCGCCGTGGCGCTGCGCCGACGTCCCGCCGAACGCCCCCTCGGCCGCCTATCTGCGCCATATCGCGGCGGGCATCGTCGCCGCGCACGGCTGGAGCGCGCGGCGGACGGCCGAGTATCTGGCGGGGTGCCCCGGGGCGGCCGGACGGTGGTCGGTAGCGGAGATCGAGGAGCTGGCCACCGAGGCCGGCCACCCGGGGCCGCCGCCGGATCGGGCGGCTCCAGCAGATCAGGAGGAGCGGCGAAGGGGGCGATGACGTGGTCGGGGGTGTCGGCGGCCGCCCGGTGCGTCTGGTGTCGGCGGCCGCCCGGTGCGTCTCGGGCGGATACGTCCCCGTCCTGACCTGCGCCCCGGTGATCCGACTGCGCCGGGCTCCGGCCCCGGCGGAAGGGCCCCGGTGTCCCACCGTTCCGCTCCCTGCGCCGACCGTGGCCGGGAGCGCCCCACGGCGCGGCGCGGGCCGCTCCCGACTTGCGCGACACCGATGGGTGCGGTTGGTTCGAGGTAGGTGTGGACGTGGCTTCTGTCTCCCCTGGTAGGGGGTGCGCGACTGTGCTGCTCACCGATCGCACGGATGCGGGACGCCGTCTCGCCGACGCGCTGCGGCACCTGGCCGGGGAGGATCCCGTCGTCCTCGGGCTGCCCCGCGGCGGAGTCCCGGTGGCCTTCGAAGTGGCCCGGGCCCTCCACGCCCCCCTCGATGTGATCGTCGTCCGCAAGCTCGGCGTCCCGTACCACCGGGAGCTGGCCTTCGGCGCCATCGGCGAGGGCGGGGTGCGGGTGATCAGCGAGGACATCGTCCGCCGCGGCCGCATCCGGCAGGCCGACCTGGAGACCGTCGAGCGCACCGCGGAGTCGGAGCTCGCACGGCAGGCACGGCGCTTCCGGGACGGCCGGCCCCGCCTCTCCCTCAAGGACCGCACGGCGATCCTGGTGGACGACGGGATCGCCACCGGAGCCACGGCGGCGGCCGCCTGCGAGGTCGTCCGGGCCCAGGGCGCGGCCCGGGTGGTGCTGGCCGTACCGGTGGCGCCACCGGATGCGGCCGCCTGGCTGCGCACCAAGGCGGACGAGGTGGTGTGCCTCTCCACTCCGGCGTCGTTCTCCGCCGTCGGCGAGTGGTACCAGGACTTCTCCCAGACCTCCGACGAGGAGGTCGTCGCCCTGCTCGCCGAGGCGGCGGCCGGCCTGGTGACCGGCCGGTCTTCCGCGGCCCCGGGGGCCGTGGTCGAGGAACCGGTGGAGGTGTCCGCGGGCGGCGTACGGCTCGCCGGTGACCTCGCACTCCCGGAGGGGGCCGCGGCGGTGGTGATGTTCGCCCATGGCTCGGGGAGCAGCCGCCACAGTCCCCGTAACCGCAGGGTGGCCGCGGCCTTGAACCGGGCGGGCCTGGGCACCCTTCTCTTCGATCTGCTCATGCCCGCCGAAGAGGCCGAGCGGGCGAACGTCTTCGCCATCGAAACCCTGGCCGGAAGGCTCATCGACGCCACCCACTGGCTGCACGGCCGGGTGCCCGTCCCGATCGGCTACTTCGGTGCGAGCACCGGGGCCGCGGCCGCGCTACGGGCCGCCGCGGCCGCTGACGTCGACGTCGGCGCCGTGGTGTCCCGCGGCGGCCGCCCCGACCTCGCGGGCCCGCACCTGGCCGAGGTGCGCGCGCCGACCCTGCTGATCGTGGGGGGCAGCGACGCCCTCGTCCTCGATCTCAACCGGCAGGCCCTGGAGGAGCTGCGCTGCGAGAGCCGGCTCGACGTCGTGCCCCGTGCGACGCATCTCTTCGAGGAACCGGGCGCGTTGGACAAGGTCGCCGAGCTCGCTCGGGACTGGTTCACCCGACACTTGATCCCACAGGCCGGGTAGCGCCCACGGGTCGTCAGGCGGCGCCGTCGGGGGCCGGCGGCGGGGTGGCGGCGAGGACGGCGTCGAGGAGTCCCGGGAAACGGGTGTCGAGGTCGTCGCGACGCAGCTCCACGGCCTTGTAGCGGCCCACCTTGTGCTCCCGGGTGACCCCGGACTCCCGCAGGACCCGCCAGTGGAAGGTGGCGGTGGCCTTGGTGACCTCCAGGGGGAGGCTGCCACAGGTCCGCTCGGCCGTGGACGCGGCGAGTTCCCGCACGATGCCGAGCCGGACGGAGTTGCCGAGGGCCGCCAGGACGTCCTCGACGAGGAGCTGGTCGCGATGGGGGTGGTACGTCGCCATGCTTCGATTGTACGAGGGATCACATACCGTTCCGATTGCCCCGCCGTCGGTACCACCGTACGTTGAATGTCATACCAACGTACCGATCCCTCACTGCCCGGGCGCCGGCCCGCACCGCCGTGCCGAACCGCCCCGGAACCGGAGCACCACCCATGAGCACCCCCTCCCCCCCTGCCCCCGTCGCCATCGTCACCGCCGCCGGCTCCGGCATCGGCCGGGGCATGGCCACCGAGCTGGCGAAGGCCGGCTACCGCCTCTCCCTCCTCGACATCGGCGACTCCGTCGAGGACCTCGCCCGCGAGCTGGGCGGCATCGCCACCGTAGGCTCGCTCACCGCCCCCGACGACCTGGCTCGGCTGGTGGGCACCACCGTCGAGCGCTACGGGCAGATCGACGCGGTCCTCAACGGCGCGGGCCACGCCAGGAACGACGATCTGCTCGAGGTCACCGACGAGGAGTGGCACGACGGCCTGGACATGCTGCTGCTCAGCGTGGTCCGCATGGCCCGCCTGGTCACCCCGTACATGGAAGCCGCCGGCAAGGGCGCGTTCGTCAACCTCTCGTCGTACACGGCCTTCGAGCCCCTGGGCGTCATCCCGGTCAACTCCAGCCTGCGGGCGGCCCTCGGCAGCTTCACGAAGCTGTACGCCGACCGGTACGCCGCCAAGAACATCCGGATGAACAGCATCCTGCCCGGCTATGTCGACAGCTGGCCCGAGGACGCCGACTTCCTGGCGAAGATCCCCGCCGGCCGCTACGCCACCACCGAGGAGATCGGCAAGCTCGCCCGCTTCCTCGTCTCCGACGACGCCGCCTACATCAACGGCGCCTCCCTGCGCATCGACGGCGGCGCCGCCCGCTCCCTCTAGTCGTGCCGGGACAGCACGACTAGAGGCTGAAGAGTTCTTTCAGCGAGGGCTCGGACTCCTCGCCTTCGCGCATCGCCTCGACCACCGCCTGGTGGAAGCTGCGGCTGTCCTCCTCCGACGCGCAGGGGACCGGGCTGCCCGCCATGGTGAACCAGTCGGTGGCACCGGTGTACTGCACCGCCACATGAGCCTCGCCTTCCGACCACGTCGTGTGGACGCTCAGGTCGCCGTCGATCACGCCGGCCTCCACGGTGCGCACCACACCGGGCCGCGCGTAGATCCCGATCGTGGTCCAAGATGCCCAGGTCATGAATCTCCCCCTTGCTGGCAGGGGGCACCGGCCGCCGGCAGCCGGTGCGGTGCCTCAAGTCTGACACCGGTCGGGCGGTGGCGCAGCGCATCGACCGGGCGGCCCGGAACGGCAGGGTCCGCGCGGGGCCACCGCCCCGCTCCCGGCACCGAACCCGTCAGCCGCGGCGGCGGCCGGGCGTGAGCCGGACACGCAGCCGGCTGGGCCCGCGGGTGAACACGCCGACCTCGGCGGGCGCGGCACCCTCCGCGAAATCCATGAAGGGGAAGGCGTCCAGCAACTGGTTCACCCCGACCTCCACCTCGGCCTTGGCCAGCAGCGCGCCCACGCAGAAGTGCCGCCCGAGCCCGAAGGCGACATGATCGGCGGCGGCGCTGAAGGCACCCGCCGCCGCGATCTCCGTACGGAAGATGTCGAAGGTGTCGGCCCTGGCGTAGCGCCGCTCGTCGCGGTGGGCGGCACCGATCAGGCAGGTGACGGTGGAGCCCGCCGGCACGGTGCCGCCGCTGAGGGTGACGTCCTCCGCGGGCTGACGCATGATCATCTGGATCGGCGGGGTGTAGCGGAGGGTCTCGGCGAAGGCGGCCGGGACGAGACCGCGGTCGGCCTGTACGGCGGCGAGCTGGTCGGGGTGGGCCAGCAGGTTGCGGAACACGCCCGCGATGGCCTTGTCCGTGGTCTCGCCACCGGCCGCGAGCAGCAGGCTGACGAAGGCGGTGATGTCCCGGTCGCTCATCCTGGTGCCGTCGATCTCGGCGGTGCACAGGCCGGACAGCAGGTCGTCGCCGGGCGCGGCGCGGCGCTCTTGGATGACGGGGAGCAGGTGGGCGGCCAGCTCCTCGGTGGTCCGCAGTCCGACGGCGGTGACGTCCGGGTCCTGGGAGATGTTCGCCAGGAAGGCGACGACCGCCCCGTACCAGGTGTGGAACCGGTCGTAATCCGCCCGGTCGAGACCGAGCATGTCGACGATGACGTTGACCGGGAGGCGGGTCGCGAACTGTGCGACGAGGTCGGCCTCGTCGGCGTCGCGGAAGGCGTCGATCAGTTCCCGGGCGTTGCTCTCGATCACCGGCAGGAACCTCTCGCGCAGGTCCCGGCCACGGAAGGCGGGCGCCACCAGGGCGCGGCGCACGGCGTGTTCGTGCCCGCTCATCTGCGGCAGGGTCCGGCCGCCGTGCACCGGTTCCAGCTGCCACGCGTAGTTGTCGGTGGTGAACACCGGCTCACGGAAGGCCCGCTGGACGTCCTCGTACCGGGAGATCAGATAGCTCCCGGTGCCCGGGTCGTGGAAGAGCGGGTAGTGCTCCCGCAGGACGCGGTACGCGGGGTAGGGGTCCGCCGCGAAATCCGGGGAGAGGATGTCGGGCGGCTGCGGGATGGTGGTCACGACGCGTCCTCGGCTTCCCTGGGCGAAATCGGGCGGCACGTGCCGCGGGCAGTGCCGTCCGACGCTAGGGCAGTGCGGCGGTGCCGGTCCAGAGGGCCTCACGGGCCGAACTCGCGGCGCGTGCACGGGGGTTGAGGAGCGCCGTCGTCGAGGAGCCTCCAAGCGCGTCGAGGGGTGCGGATGTGCCCGCGGGCGCGTCCACGCTCTTCGACCGGGCCCGCCCGGGGCCGGGCTCCCGGGCTGCCGGGCTGCCGGGCTCGCCACCGGGCGGGGGATCAGGAACGCGGACGATGCCGCGCGCTGCACGCCGCGCCCGTCCCGCAGCCGCCCCGCACCCGCCCCGTACCTGCCCACGGCCGCGTCCGCTCGTGGCCGGAAAAGCGCTTTCCGACTCCCCCCGCCTCGGCTACTTTTGACTCGATGACCAGATTTGAAATCTGGTCACGACGCCGAGAAGGAACCCGGAGAGACGCAGGTCGTGGTAGAGACACAACGTGGTGCACGCATCCTCGAGGTCGCCGGTGAGCTGCTGGTCGCCTGGGGCTACCGGCGAGTGACGATCGACGAGATCGCCCGCCGGGCCAAGGTCGGCAAGGGCACGGTCTACCTCCACTGGAAGACCAAGGACGCGCTTCTGCTGGCCGTCGTGCTCGACGCCAAGACGCAGAGCCTGCGGCGTCGGTTGGCGCATATGCGTGCCGACCCGCTGGAGGTCCTGCCGAGCCGCATGATGTGCGGGCTCTACCTCGACTACCTGGGCGACCCGGTACTGCGTGCCGTCCAGAGCGGCGACTCCGACGTCCTCGGCCGCCTCAACGACACCGCCAAGCAGGAGCTCGCGGAGCTGGTGGCGCACGGCGAGCGGATACTGCGCCGCCACCTCGAAGTGCTGCGCACGCACGGCCTGGTGCGCGACGACATCGACGTCCGTCACCAGCACTACGCCCTGACGGCGGTGACCGTCGGGTTCTTCACCCTCGAAGCACTCGACGCCGGCCCCCCGGTCGCCCCGGAGGCACGGATCGACATCCTGGCCCACACGCTCCGGAGCACACTGGAAATCCCGGCCTTCCCGGAGCCCGACCCCGCCGCCCCCGCCGCCCACCGCGCGCTCACGGCAGCGACCGCAGCCGCCCCCGAGGTCATCGGCCTCTACGAGCACCTGGAAGAGCTCAGCTCACAGGAAATGCGCCGGCAGCTGCGTGACGGAGACCGACACCCGACCTGAGGAGAACACACGATGGCCGCATCGCCCACCACCCCCCTTGGCGAGCACGTCGGCAAACACCCCGGCGAGCCCAACGTGATGGAGCCGGCGCTGCTCGCCGAACCCGTCAAGGGCTACGGCGCCCTCCGCGAACAGGGCCGTGTGGTCCGCGGGCGGTTCCTGGACGACTCACCGGTATGGTTCGTCACCCGCTTCGACGACGTCCGCGAGGTGCTGCGCGACCAGCGTTTCGTGAACAGCACGTCCGCCCTGGACGCCGCGGACGACGGCCCGGTGGGCCGGCTGATGGAGACCATGGGGCTGCCCGAGGAGATGCGTCCCTATCTCCTCGGGTCGATCCTCAACTCCGACGCCCCCGACCACACCCGCCTGCGCCGCCTGGTGTCCCGCGCGTTCACCGCACGTAAGATCACCGACCTGCGCCCGCGCGTGCAGGAGATCACCACCGAGCTGCTGGCCCGGCTCCCCGAGCACGCCGAGGACGGCGTCGTCGACCTCATCGAGCACTTCGCCTACCCCCTGCCCATCACCGTCATCTGCGAACTGGTCGGCATACCGGAGGCGGACCGCCCGCAGTGGCGTGCCTGGGGCGCGGATCTCGTCTCGCTGACCCCCGATGCCTTCGGCCGGTCGCTCCCCGCCATGATCGACCACATCCACGAACTGATCCGGCTGCGGCGGGGCGCGCTCACCGACGACCTGTTGAGCGAGCTGACCCGGGCACACGACGACGACGGCGGCCGGCTCAGCGACGTCGAGATGGTCACCTTGGTCCTCACCCTGGTCATCGCCGGGCACGAAACCACCGCCCACCTCATCGGCAACGGCACCGCCGCCTTACTCACCCACCCCGACCAGCGGCGGCTGCTGCAGGCGGATCCGGGCCTGCTCCCCCGCGCCGTCCACGAACTGATGCGCTGGTGCGGCCCGGTCCAGATGACCCAGCTGCGCTACGCCTCCGAGGACATCGACCTCGCGGGCACGCCCGTCCGCAAGGGCGACGCCGTCCAACTCCTGCTGGTCTCCGCCAACTTCGACCCCCGTCACTACGACGACCCGGAGCGCCTGGACCTCACCCGCCATCCGGCCGGCCAGGCCGAGAACCACGTCGGCTTCGGCCACGGCATGCACTACTGCCTCGGCGCCACCCTCGCCCGCCAGGAGGGCGAGGTGGCTCTGGGCACACTGTTCACCCGCTATCCGGATCTGTCGCTGGCCGTCCGGCCCGATGATCTCCAGCGCGCCGCCCTGCCCGGCTCCTGGCGGCTGAAGGCCCTTCCGGTGCGGCTGTAGCGGAGATCTGCGGGGACGGACACCCTCCTCCGCCCCGCCCCGCCCGGCGGGGCCCGCAAGGCGTGGCGGGCCGGGCGGGGCGGGCCGGAGCGCTCACCCGTGCAGGGCGGGCACGGCCGCACCGGCCCCCTGCGCCCCCGTCTCCACCTTCGGCACGGCCCTGATCGCCGCCGTCGCCACCATCGCCGCCGCGAGCAGTCCCAACGAGGCCCACATGGCGGGCGCGTACCGGTCCGCGCCGTGCGCGCCCCCGCTCCCTGCCGCCGTGATCAGGGCGGAGGCGAGGGCCGTCCCCAGCGACGCGCCGATGCCGAAGCAGGCGCCGTTCAGGCCGGGCAGCGCGCCCTTCTGGTCCGCCGGGGACGAGACGACGGCCAGGCCGTTGACCGCGGTGATGCTCAGCCCGTTGTACGTGATCCCGAGCACCGCGAGCGCGGCCACCAGGATCCACTGGGAGGTCATGAACGGCACCGCGACGGCGAAGGCGGCCAGTGAGCCCGCGGAGCCGATGACCACGCTGCGCCGCCAGCCGATCCGCGGTCCGAGGATGCCGGCGAGGGGAGCGCCGATCACACCGAGGGCCTGGGCCGGGGTGGCGAACAGCAGCGCCGAGTGGGTCGCGCTCATGCCGTAACCGGCCTGCGGGTCCTGGGCGAACAGCGGCACGGTGAGCGTGAGCGCCCCGAAGGCTCCTGCCAGGGTCAGCACGGTCGTGGCCAGCAGCGGCCAGGCACGGCGCGAGGCGAGCAGCCCGGTGTCGATGACGGCGTCCCGGTTGCCCCGGCCGGACAGCGCGAACGCGACCAGGCAGGCGAGTCCGGCCACCACACAGCCCGCGGTGGGCGCGGACAGCCGGCCCCACGACTCCCCCTGCGCCAGGCCGATCAGTACGCCGGTCAGTCCGAGGCCGAGGAAGGCGGTGCCCCGCCAGTCCATGCGGCCCGTCGCGGTCGGCGGCGCGGCGGGGACGGTCCGGTACACGGCGAGGGCCCCGGCCGCCGACACCGCGAGTCCGGCGAGGAAGATGCCGCGGAAGCCGACGGTGACCGCCAGGCGGCCGCCGAAGACGGCGTCCACCCCCGCGAACCCGCCGTTCACGGCGGTGATGATGCCCGCCGCACGGCCGAAGCCCCTGGGCGAGAGGGTGTCGCTCAGGGTCAGGAAGGACAGGGTGAACAGTGCGGCGGAGAAGCCCTGGAGGACGCGCCCCGCGAGGAACACCCCGATTCCGGGAGCCGCGGCGCAGGCGATGTCGCCCGCGATGACCAGCAGACAGCCCAGGAGCATCATCGGCTTGCGGCCGCGGTAGTCGCTGAGCCGGGCCAGGGTGACCTGCCCGACCGCCGCGAACAGGAAGAACAGGGTCTGTGAGAGTCCGACGAGCCCGCTGGTGGTGTGCAGGCGGTGCATGACGTCGGGGAGGGCCGGACTGAGCATGGTGGCGTTGAGCTGATAGCCGAGCACGGCCAGCACCATCGCCGGCAGCATGCCGGGACGACGGTCGGACCGTGGCCTTTCAGGACGGTCGGCGCACATCGGCATGGCGGCTCCTAGGAGGAGAGGGATCGGGGCGGGGGTACGAGGCGGCCCCGGGGCGTCGGGGCGGCCCCGAGGCCGGTGACGGGGGCGGGTCGACCCATGCGTCCGCGGCTGCCGGCCGATTGCGCCGATGTGTGCGGCGGTACGGCTCGGGGCGCGCCCAGGGCGGCGGCACCGCCGCGCCCGGAGCGCCGTTGCACATCATGACGTTTACTTGTCAGACAAGACGTGGTGAGGCTCTGGTCTACCTGTGCACTCGAAGGACTGTCAAGATCGCTCCCGCGCCGCCCGCCCCGCCGCGCCGGCTCCCTCGCCGGTGGGCAACACCCCACCCAGCGGCCGCAATGCGTAGGCTGGGCGGCCGGCCGGCGACAGCCGGGACGGCGCGATGACAACCCAGGAGACGGTCATGGCTGACAGACAACAGCAGCGGCGCCCGGTCGTCGTGCTGTACGAGCGGATCGTGGAAGCGATTCAGCAGGACGTCTATCCGCCCGGATCGCAGCTGCCGACCGAGCCCCGGCTCGCCGCCGACCTGGGTGTCAGCCGGCCCGCGCTGCGCGAGGCGCTGATCCTGCTCCAGGAGGACGGGGTCATCACGGTGCGGCGCGGAGTGGGCCGCACCGTGAACCACCACCCGCCGCAGCGCGGCTTCGAGAACCTGAAGCCCATGGAGGACCTGCTCGGCGCGGGGCAGGCGGTCCGCACCGTCCGGCTGGCGCAGACCATGGAGGAGCCGACCGACTTCTCCGCGCAGCACCTGCTGCTCCCCGCCCACGGCGAGGTCCGGTTCTGGGAGAGCATGATCGAGGTCAACGCCCTGCCGTCCTGCCTCGCCCACGAGTGGGCGGCCCCCGACGAGACGCTCACCGGTCTCGGCCTCGCACCGGCCCGCGCCCTCGACGCCGCACGGGGCGCACCCTCGACCATGCTCCGGATGCTGCTGGAATCGGGGCGCGGCATGGCGCTGAAGGGCTCCTCCACCATGGTCGCCACGATGCTCGGCCGTCGCCGCGGCGCGCAGTTCGGCCGGCCCGCGGACACCCCGGCCGTCCTGGTGACCCAGGTGGTCCACACCGGGCGGACTCCCGTCCTGGCGGCCAAGTACATGCTGCCGACCGGGGCGCCGGCCCTGCCGGTGTGGCAGTCCCGCTGACCCAGTCCCGCTGACCCACCGGGCCCCCGCGACCAGGGCCGCCCGCGCCTCGGGGCGGCCCGCGTTCCGGTGCCGAAACGCCGCGACTACACTCCCCCCTCATGTACTTGTCAGACAAGATCTCCCCCAGCACCGCGCACACCGTCAGCACCGGCAGCCTCGACCAGGAGCAGATCCGGCAGGCGCCGAAGGTCCTTCTCCACGACCACCTGGACGGGGGCCTGCGCCCCGCCACCATCGTCGAACTCGCCCGCGAAGCGGGGTACGAGGGGCTGCCGACCACCGACGCCGCAGCGCTCGGCAGCTGGTTCCGCGATGCCGCCGACTCCGGCTCCCTGGAGCGCTACCTGGAGACCTTCGCGCACACCTGCGCCGTACTGCAGACCCGCGAGGCGCTGCACCGCGTAGCCGCCGAGGCCGCCGAGGACCTGGCCGCCGACGGCGTCGTCTATGCCGAGATCCGCTACGCGCCCGAACAGCACCTGACTGCCGGGCTGAGCCTCGAAGAGGTCGTCGAGGCGGTCAACGACGGTTTCCGCGACGGCGAGCGGCGGGCAGCGGAGAACGGCCACGCCATCCGCGTCGGCACCCTGCTGACCGCCATGCGGCACGCCGACCGCTCCCGTGAGATCGCCGAACTGGCCCTTGCCTACCGCGACTTCGGCGTCGTCGGCTTCGACATCGCCGGGGCCGAGGCGGGCAACCCGCCCGAGCGCCACGCAGACGCCTTCGACCACCTCAGGTCCGCCGGGGCGCACGTCACCATCCACGCCGGCGAGGTCGTCGGTCTGCCGTCCATCCAGGAGGCGGTGCAGCGCTGCGGAGCCCACCGGCTCGGCCACGGCGTCCGGATCACCGACGACATCACCGTCGCCGCCGACGGCTCGGTCACGCTCGGCCGGCTCGCCTCCTACGTACGCGACCACCGCATCGCGCTGGAGGTCTGCCCGACCTCCAACCTCCAGACGGGCGCGGCCTCCTCGTACGCCGACCACCCCATCGACCTGCTGCGCCGGCTGAAGTTCCGGGTCTGCGTCAACACCGACAACCGTCTGGTCAGCGGTACCACGATGACGCAGGAGTTCCGGCACCTGGCCGACACGTTCGGCTACGGCCTGGACGAGATGGAGTGGTTCACCGTGAACGCGATGAAGTCCGCCTTCCTCCCCTTCGACGAACGCCTCGCCCTGATCCACCAGACCATCCGCCCCGGCTATGCGGGGCTGCGCACCCAGAGCCTGAGCCGCCTCCCGGCCGCCTGGTCGGCGCCGGCCGGGGTGCCCGCGTAACCCTCGCGGCACGGGGGCGCGCCGGGACCCCACCGGCCGGCGCATGCCCGTCGCCCGGGCCGGCGACCGTCCGGCGTGCCGGGCGCCGGCCCGGGGCGGCCCGAGCGGGCGTCAGCCCACGATCCCCGCGCCCAGCAGCCCGAACAGGAGCACGCCGATCACGATCCGGTAGATCACGAACGAGTTGAAGGAGTGCTTCGCCACGAACTTCAGCAGCCAGGCGATCGAGGCGTAGGCGACGCCGAACGAGACGACCGTGCCGATGGCCAGCGGGGCGACGGCGGCGCCGGACCCGACGGCGTCCTTGAGCTCGTAGATGCCGGCGCCGGTCAGGGCGGGGATACCCAGGAAGAAGGACAGACGGGTGGCCGCGACCCGCTCCAGGTCGAGGATGAGGGCGGTGGACATGGTCGCGCCGGAGCGGGAGAAGCCGGGGAAGAGGAGAGCCAGGATCTGTGAACACCCGACCCACATCGCGTCCTTGAGGGAGGTGTCGTCCTCGCCGCGCTTGTGCCGCCCCATCTGGTCCGCCGCCCACATCACGCCGCTGCCGACGATCAGCGAGCCCGCCACCACCCACAGGGAGGCGAGCGGCCCTTCGATCAGCGGCTTGGCGGCCAGCCCGACGACGACGATCGGGATGGTGGCGTAGATGACCCACCAGGCGAATTTGTAGTCGTGGTGGTAGCGCTCCTCACGATCGCGCAGACCGCGGAACCACGCGCCCATGATCCGCACGATGTCCTTGAAGAAGTAGGCGAGCGCCGCCGCGATCGCGCCCACCTGGATGACCGCGGAGAAGCCCACGACGGAGGTGTCGTCGACGGGGATCCCCATCAGCCCCTCGGCGATCTTGAGGTGGCCGGTGGAGGAGACGGGGAGGAATTCCGTGACCCCCTCGACGGCTCCGAGGACGAGGGCTTGGCCGATGGTGATCGCGCTCATGGAGTCCACTTCCGGGAAGGGGGGCGGGTGGGCGTGGGTGCGTCGCGCGGGCGCCGGCGGCCGCCCTGCGGTACGGGCCGGTGGCACCTGCGGCGACGGCCGAAGAATCGCACGGCTGCGAGGCCGAGGGCCGACTCCGGCGGCCCCAAGGTCTACATCACTGTAGACGAGCCGGCCGGAGAGCCGGACACGGGCCGACGGACCGCGGTGCGGATCCCGTCGCGACGGATGGTCGCGACAGGTGGTCGCGCCCGGTCCCGGGCCCGATCGACGCACGGTGGCCCCGGTCCCCGTGGCGGACGCCACCCGATCATCCGTACACGCCGGCCGGCCGCTGCAGGATGTGCAGCGCCTGCCGGGGCGACAGCCCGGAGCCGGGTGCGGCGTTGAGCGTGATGTGCTCGGCCGGCAGGCCCGACACATGCGCGGGAAGCGGTGAGAACCGGGTGCGGGTGAAGATGCCCAGGTGACGGTTGGTGTGCCGGGCCAGGTCCAGGACCTCGGCCCAGGCCGTGTAGCGCAGCAGTAGGGCGACCGGGGCACGCGGGACGGCGGGGACCGGCGCACCGTCCCAGGAGGTGGCCGCCAGGACCACGGGGTGCCAGAGCCCGTCCGGACGGGGTGCCAACTGTCGGGGATGGCCGAGCACCGGGCGCGCCCCGCAGACCCGGGCGGCCCGGACCCAGGCCGCGCCGCGTTCGCCGTCGGTGGCGGGCAGCGCGGTGCGGCTGGCGGGATGGGCCGCGTAGTGGAGTGCGGCCGCGGTGAAGGCGCTCTCGAAGTACGTCCAGGCACTCTGGTGCACGGCGACGAGCGAGGTGGACGCGCAGAGCCGGCCGGCCCGTCCGAAGCAGGCCGGCACGGCCGCCCGGACGGCGGCGGGCACGGAGGCGTCATGCCGCACCGCCAGCAGCCCGGGCGGGGCCAGGACGTCCTCCTGCGGCCCGGCGGCGGACGGGCAGCACTGCGGGGCCCGGGCGTCCGTGTGTTCGGCGAGGACGGCGTGCAGGGCCCAGACCGCGTCCGCGCTCTGCGGCAGCACGAACTGCCAGACGCCGTCCGGGAGTCCGGCGGCGCGGGCGTGCTGCGCCACCCGCAGCGCGGCGACCGCGGTACGGGCGCTCAGCCTGGTGATGACGGAGGTGCCGCACAGCAGGGCGGGGAGGACGCCCTCCAGCAGGGACGTCAGGGGGCGGGCGTCATCGGTGCAGGACGTCACCACCGCGTGTCCCGGGACCGGCGGGCGCCCCGCGACGCGGCCGGTCAGCTGCGGCCGGGTCAGCCGGTAGCGGCGGAAGTGCGCACGGGCCGCGGTCTCGCAGGACGGGAAGTAGCGGTCGGCCGCGTGGAGTTCGGCCGCGGTGTCCGCCCCGCTCAGCCCGCAGCCGTGCACCAGGGCGGGCGACAGCAGGTCCCGCTCCGCCCGGAAGCGGGACCGCAGCTCCCTGAGGATGCCGATCCTGCGCGGCAACGGGACGGTACGCCACTGCTGTTGGGCGTCGCGGGCCCGGCCGACGGCCCGGTGGACATCGGCGGGGACGGACGCCGGAACGGTGGTGAGGTACCGGCCGGTGAAGGCGCTGACCACCGGGGCGCCGGCATCGCTCCCCGACGTGATCAGGCCGAGCGCCGCCGGGTCGGGGAGATCCGCGCACAGCTGTGCGGGGGTAGGGGCCGAGGGGGTGGAGGAGGAGGTCATGCGGCTCTGTTCTGGAGGGAAGGAAGCGGGGTGGGCCCGGAGGGTACGGACGCTGCCGCCGGACGATTCGGCTCGCCGCGCCCCGGCCACGGAACGGGGCGGGGCCGCCGGCGCGACGACAGCCCGGTGCCGGGTGGGCTGCGTACCGGGCGGGGAAGGCCGTGCGGGGCGTGCGGCATACGGGACTCCTGGAAAGGTGCGGCGCGGGAGACGGCCTCGGATCACCGTCCGCCGCCGACGACGAGCGGGTCACAGGTGCCATCGGTGTGTCTAAGGCGCCCGGACCCCCACGGATCACAGCCTGCGGCCGGTTTTCACCCGCCCGGCCGCCGACCGGACAGGTGAGACCGTCGCCCCTGCTCGCGGGTCCGCCCGTCGGAGACGGGGCGCGGGGCTCTCTGTCGGCTCCGGCGGCCGGGACCGTACGGCCTGGGCGACGACGCGCCAGGTGGCCGGCGGCCATGATCATGACCGATCCTCGGACGGCCCCTGCCCCGCCGCACCCTCCACTCCCGGCCTCCGCAGCACCCCGGTCACCCGAACAGTCGTCCCGGATCGCCGTGCCCTCATGGGGCTCCTAGCGTCAGACGACGCAGCGCACCGTCAGCGGATCACCGCCGCAAGGGAGTCCGGCCAGGGGGTTCCGGGCGAGCGACCCAAGGGAGTCCGATCATGCGTAGGCTCTTCGCCGTGCCGACCGTGTTGCTCGCGCTCGCCGCCGGATGCGCGGGCCCCGACGAGCGTGGGGAGCAGCCGGCCGGCGGGACCGCTCCCGGAGGTTCCCGGACGGGTTCCCCTTCGTCCGAACCGTCCGCGGGTGTCCCGGGCCAGCCGGTCAGCTGCGGCGAGATACCCGATGCGCTGGGCAAGGCCAAGAGCGTCGCGCTCTTCGCGGACCCGGGGGCGGGCGGCACGGTGGGCTGCGAAGAGGCCCACGACGTGATGGCGGAGTTCTTTCTGCGGGCGCCGCAGCAGGACGGGGAGAGCCCGGGGTCGGTGGCCGTACGAGGCTGGTTCTGCCGGTACGAGAGCGGGCCGACCGGCACCTGGATCAGCACCTGCGGCAAGGACCGGCGGGAGATGCACACCGAGGAGCCGTCCGGTGCGGACACCGGGCCCCAGGGCCCGGACGATCCGGGAGTGCCGGAGGGGTCCCAGCTGCCGAGCCTTCCCGAGGAGACGGGCGACCCGATGGACGAACCGTCGAACGAGGAGCTCTGAGCGGCTCCGGGCGGGGGCCGGGAACGGCGCCCTTGTCGGCCGGGGCCGGGAGCTACTCCCGCGGCTCCTCCCCCATCCCCTGGAACCACGTCGGCCCGGCCTCCACCGCCCGCTTGATGCGGGTCATCGCGTAGTCGTCGAGCGACGGCAGTGCGTCCAGCGCGAACCAGCCGACCGCCAGCGACTCGTCGTCGTTGACCTTCGCCTCGCCGCCGATCGCCCGGCACCGCAGCGTGACATCCATGAACTGGCACACATCGCCGTTGGGGTAGTGCGTCGGCGGCATCGCCTCCACCAGGACGACGCTCTCGGGCACCACCCGTACCGCCGTCTCCTCGTACACCTCGCGCACCGCGGTCTCGGCAGGCTGCTCACCGGGCTCGGGGATGCCGCCGATCACCGCCCAGCTCCCGGTGTCCGCCCGCTTGCCCAGCAGAACCCGGCCCTCGTCGTCGAACACGATCGCGCTCACACCGGGCAGCCACAGAAGCTGCCGGCCGACGGCGGCGCGGATGTCACGGATGAAGTCGGGGGTTGCCATGCATCGACCCTACGGGACGGAAGCGGTGCGGCGCGGGTACGCGCCCCCGGCGGCTCAGGCTCCGGCCGGGGTCCCCTTGCGCAGGCTCAGACGACGGCGGATGCAGCGGACGGCGCCCTCGGCGTCGTCGACGGTGACGGTGAAGGTGCAGCCGTCGCCGAGCCGGAGGACCAGGCCCTCACCGCGGCGGACCACCACGGCGGTGCCCTGTTCGGGGCGCCAGCGATGACCCCAGCCGCCCCAGTGGCGGGGCGTGATCCGGGGGTCGAAATCGGCGCCGACCACCAGGTCGAGGGAGATCCGGCGGCGGGGCACTCCTATGTGGCCGCACCGCACTTCCAGGTAGTCCCGCTCGACACGCACCGCGACATGGACGAAGGGGAGCGTGCCGAACAGCACCAGCAGACCGGCCGCGACACAGCCGACCACCGACATCACCAGGGGCGTCAGGCCCGAGGTCCAGGGGCTGTCGACGGCCAGCTCGATGCCCAGGGCCAGGCAGCCGGCACCGACGGCGGCCAGGAGCCACTGGACGCGGTTGGTGGCGCTGCCGTGCCAGACCTCGGGAATGTCCGCGTGGGCGCCGTTCAAGGGACGCGCGCCGCTGTCGGCGCCGTCGGCACTCAGGTCGTCCTCGGGGGCGGCTGCCCCCTCGTGGGGGTGGTCCCTCATGGGAGGCAGCGTACGCGCCTTCGCACGTCGCGGCAGTGCGCCGACAGCGTCTTTCGCGCAGCGTGTGTGCGGTCCGCCGGCGGCTGCCGTGGCCGGGTCAGCGGCGGACGGCCGCGTCCGCCACCAAGGAGGCGCCGGACTCCGCCGGGCCGCCGCTCTCCGCCAGCAGCCGGCCCTCCGGGTACGCGAGTGCCACGGCCGGGAGTGCCGACGGCCGGCCGCTGAGGATGACGTGCAGGCCGCCGGTCGGGGCGGCCGCCGGTGCGGGGTCGACGCCGATACGGCGCAGCGCCTGTGCGGCGACGGCCTCCGCGGAGCCGTGCAGGACGAGGGCAGGGGCGCCGGGCTGCTGGAGGGCGGCACGGATGCGTTCGGCGACCAGTTCGTAGTGGGTGCAGCCCAGGACGACCGCGCGGACCTCGCGGGGGGTGCGGCGAGCGGCGGCGGCGACGGCGGCGTCGATCGCGGCGCCGTCCGCCTCCTGTACGCCCTCGGCGAGGCCGGGGCAGGGCACTTGGGCGACGTCCACGCCCTGGGCGAAGCGCCCGATCAGATCGCGCTGATAGGGGCTGCCGGTGGTCGCGGGGGTGGCCCAGATGGCGACCGGGCCGCCGCCGGCCGCGGCGGGCTTGATGGCGGGGACGGTGCCGATGACCGGGATGGCCGGTTCGAGTTCGGCTCGGAGGGCGGGCAGGGCGTGCACCGACGCGGTGTTGCAGGCGACGATCAACGCCTCGGGCTCGTGCGCGGCTGCGGCGCGGGCGACGTCGAGCGCGTGCGCGGTGACGTCATCGGGGGTGCGCGGGCCCCAGGGCATGCCGTCGGGGTCGGACGAGAGCACGATGTCGGCGTCCGGCCGCAGTCGCCGCACCGCGGCGGACGCGGCGAGCAGACCGTTACCGGAGTCCATGAGCGCGATCTTCACCCGGACACTTTACCGTCCCCCGCTCCCGACTAGTCATACCGGCCCGCGGGCCGGTATCCGGGCGGGCGGCGGGGTCGTGCGGCAGACTGCGGCCGTGCAAGCGATGGAGTGGATCGGCGCCGGGTCGCTGCTGGCCTGGGTGTGGCTGTTGTTGGGGCAGGGCTTCTTCTGGCGGACGGACGTACGGCTGCCGTGCCGCCGGGATCCGGAGCGCTGGCCGTCGGTCGCGGTGGTGGTTCCGGCGCGGGACGAGGCCGCGGTGCTGCCGCAGAGTCTCCCGTCGCTGCTCGCGCAGAAGTATCCGGGGCGCGCCACGGTGTTCCTCGTCGACGACGGCAGCTCGGACGGGACAGGCGCGGTGGCCCGGGAGCTGGCGGCGGGCGGGGGCGGGCTGCCGCTGTGCGTCACCTCGCCCGGCGAACCCGAACCGGGGTGGACGGGCAAGCTGTGGGCCGTCCGGCACGGGATCGCGCTGGCGCGGGAGCGGGTGGCGCCGGAGTATCTGGTGCTGACCGATGCCGATATCGCCCACGAACCGGACAGCCTGCGGGAGTTGGTGGCGGCGGCCCGGTCGGCGGAGCTGGACCTGGTCTCGCAGATGGCGCGGCTGCGGGTGGTGACGTTCTGGGAGCGGCTGATCGTGCCGGCCTTCGTGTACTTCTTCGGGCAGCTGTATCCGTTCCGGTGGGTCAACCGGCCCGGGGCGCGGACCGCAGCGGCGGCCGGCGGGTGCGTGCTGCTGCGGGACGAGGCCGCGGTGCGCGCGGGCGTCCCGGAGGCGATCCGGCACGCGGTGATCGACGATGTGTCGCTGGCGCGGGCCGTGCAGCGGTCCGGCGGCCGGATCTGGCTGGGGCTGGCGGACCGGGTCGACAGCGTGCGGCCGTATCCGGGGCTGGCCGAGCTGTGGCGGATGGTCTCGCGCAGCGCCTACGCCCAGCTGCGGCACCGGCCGGCGGTACTGCTGGGCACGGTCCTCGGCCTGGCGCTGGTGTATCTCGCGCCGCCCGTCACGCTGGTGGCGGGACTGGCCACCGGGCGGGCGACGGCGGCCGCGTTGGGCGGCGCCGCCTGGGCGGTGATGTGCGGAACCTATCTGCCGATGCTGCGTTACTACCGCCAGCAGCCGTGGACCGCCCCGCTGCTGCCGTTCACCGCGCTGCTCTATTTGCTGATGACCCTGGACTCGGCGGTCCAGCACTACCGCGGCCGCGGGGCGGCGTGGAAGGGCCGGACCTACGGGGCACCGTGAGCGGGCCGCCCGGCGGCGGGCGTCACTTGCGGGCCGGGGACCAGTCCAGGCCCCATCCATAGGCGTGATCGATGGTGCGCTGGGGGCTGACGCCGGGCTCGGGGACGAGGTAGCGGGCCTCGCGCTGGACGACGAGTTCGCTGCCGGTGTTGGTGATCAGGGCCAGCGCGCAGACGGTGGAGGGAACCCGGCACTCGTCGAGCGCGAAGTCCACGGGCGCGCCGTGCTGCGGCTGGAGGGTGACCGTCGCGTCCAGGCCCTCGAAGCTGCGGGCGCCGGCGTAGACCGTGACGAAGATCAGGATGCGCTTGATGCGGGCCTGGTGGTCGAGGTTGATGGTCATGTTCTCGCCGGCCGCGACGGCGCCGGTGCGGTCGTCACCGTCGAGCTGGATGTACGGCGGGGCGTGCAGGGCGCCGAAGTTGCCGCCCAGGGGGTGGACCACGCCCGCCGCCCCGTCGGTGAGCTGGTAGAGCGCGCACAGGTCGAGATCGAGCTCGCCGGACTGCGGCAGCAGCGCGCCGCGGGCGCCCATGGCCTCCAACGCCTTGCGGCCGAGCTTCTTGGTCAGGCGCTTGCCCGCCTTGGCGCTGGTCCAGTTGAGGTTCACGCGCATCGCGCCCGAGGTGCCGCCCTGCTTCGTCAAGGAGACGGCCGGTGCGTCCTTCGTGAGGGTGACTTTCGTCAGACGAACGGGAGCGGGTGCGGGCGGCGGAACAGGCTGTCCCGGGGGCGGGGGGATTGACGCCGCCGGTTGACCGGTCGGCAGCGGGGGCGCGGCGGGCGGCGGGGCCGTCGGCGGAGCGGGCGGGGCCGCGGGAGGCGCCTGGGCCGCGGGCGGTGTCCGGGGAGGCTGCGGCGCCGGCGGGGCCGGCGCCTCCGCCGCCACGCTGATACCGAAGTCGGTGGCCAGGCCCGCGAGCCCGGTGTCGTACCCCTGGCCCACCGCGCGGAACTTCCACGCGCCCTGGCGGCGGTAGAGCTCGCCGAGGACAAAGGCGCTCTCGGTGGTGGCGTCCTGGCTGTCGAAGCGGGCCAGCTCCGCGCCGCTCGCCGCGTCCAGCACCCGGATGTGCAGGCCGGGGACGCCGCCGAAGGCGCCGCCGTCCGCCGAGGCGGCCAGCACCACCTTGTCGACGGCTGGCTCGACGGCGGCCAGGTCCACGGTGAGACCGTCCGCCATGGCGCCGCCGGCCGGCCGCTTGCCCTCGTGGCGTACGGCGCCCGAGGCGTGCGCCGGCTGGTTGTAGAAGACGAAGTCCGCGTCGTCACGGACTCTTCCGGACACCAGCAGCAGGGCGGAGGCGTCCACATCCGGAGTGCCGGGAGGGGCCTGCCAGCCCAGTTCCACCCGGACCGCAGAGGCCGGAACCGGAACATTGCCGCCCTTGAGCATCGACATCGCCGTGACTTCCTCTCGTCCTCCGCGCCCCTTCAGTGGTGGCGCCTCCCAACCTACTTGGCCCGGGCCCTCCCGAACGCCCCTCGTCCACCTGCGGGAAGGCGGGTCTTTACACGATTCCTACGGTCAATCGCGACCGATTTCCGCAAGTTCGCTCGCATTGAGGATCGAGGACCGCTCACAACACGTAAAACAACCCTCTTTTCAGGCTCCCCAATCGGCACATCGTGGGCTTAACTTATGAGGCATGACCTCCCCCCGCTCGACCTACGGCGGCTACTACGCTTCGCCGTCGTTCCCGGACACCCCGATCTACGACAGCCTCGTCGCCGAGCGCGGCACTCCGCAGATCGCCCCGATCCGGGTCAATCCCTCTCCCTATGACACGGGTTCGTCGTATTTGCCGGCGCTCCCTTCGGCCCTGCCCGCGCTCCCGGCGGCGCCCTCCCACCCATCGCCGGCCCAGGGTTACCCCGGCGCCGCCGCACAGCCGGTCGCCCCGCTGCAACAGGCACCTGCGCCGTACATTCCGCAGCAGGCGGGTGTCCGCGGCTACCCCTCGCAGCACCAACAGCAGCAGCCCCAGCGCCCCGCCCCGGGCAACAGCACGGGATACGAAGCGATGCGCCCGGCGGCCCCCGTCGCCCCTCGCCCCGCGGCGCCTCGCCCGCCCTCTCCCTACGACGACCCGTACGGCGGCCGCCAGTACCCGCGCGGCTACTGAACGACCGGCGCCGGGCGGAGGCGCAGCGGGTGCCGACCCGGCCGTCCGTTCCGCTGTCGGAGGCGGCTGGCAGGATGGATCCATGCCCAAGCCTGCACTCCGAGCGATCCACCTTTATCCGATCAAGTCCATTGCGGGGTCCGGTCCCGGCGAGGCGGTCGTGGAGCCGTGGGGGCTCGCCGGGGACCGACGCTGGATGGTGGTGGACGCGGGGCGCAAGCTGCTGACCCAGCGGCAGCAGGCGAAGATGGCGTCGGCGCACGCCGAGGGGCTGGCGACGGGCGGCCTCAGGCTGACCGCGCCCGGCATGGCACCGCTGACCGTCGAGGTGCCCGCGCCGGGTGCGACCGTCCCGGTCCAGCACTTCCGGGAGAAGATCGAAGCGGTGCCCGCGGCCCCGGAGGCGGCGGCGTGGTTCCGCGAATATCTGGGCGTCGAGGCCGAATTGGTGCATCTCGACGCCCCGGAGATCCGCCGGCCCGTCGACCCGGCGTACTCCCGGCCCGGCGACACGGTGACCTTCGCCGACGGCTACCCCTTGCTGCTGACGGCCACCTCGTCGCTGGACGCCCTCAACTCCCTCATCGCCCAGGGCGACCACGCCGATGAGGGCCCGCTGCCCATGAACCGTTTCCGGCCCAATGTGGTCGTGGACGGCACCGCGCCCTGGGCGGAGGACGACTGGCACCGGGTGCGCATCGGCGAGGTGATCTTCCAGGTGGCCAAACCGAGCGCACGCTGCGTGGTCACCACCACCGACCAGCACACCGCCGAGCGGGGGAAGGAGCCGCTGCGCACGCTCGGGCGGCACCGCCGCTTCGGCGACCGGCTGCTCTTCGGCCAGAATCTGATCCCGCGCGGGTCCGGCACGATCCGTATCGGCGACCCGTTCGAGATACTCGACTGACGGGTCGGGCGCGGCCCCGCCGGGGCGCGCGACGGGCGGCCGGGCAACGGGGGGAGACCGAGAACTGCGTGTCGATGCCTGCGAAAGACGTCAGGAGCGGCCGTCTCCTCCCCGTCCAGCAACTGCGGCCCGGGGACCACGCGTGTGTGAGCTACGCCGATGACGAGGTCCGCTGGGACGTCGTCACCGCCTTCGTACGGCTCGGACTGGCCCGCGGCGAGAAGGTGATCGTGCTGCCCTGCCCGGAGGTGCCCGAGGAAGAGGTGCTGGCCCGGATCGACTTCCCCAGCCGCAGCACCGCGCTGGCGCGCGAGCGCGGCCAGCTGGTGCTCAGCAGCATGCGGACGGTGATCCGGCCGGACACGGAGTTCACCGCCGCGCGCCAGATGGGCCGGCTGCGCGCCGAGACCGAGCGGGCGACGGCCGAGGGCTATGCGGGCCTGCGGGCCTTCATCGACATGGGCTGGGTGGCCGCGCTCGGCACGGACACCGCCGTGGTGGCGCACCGTGAGACCCATGCGGACGCACTGTTCACGGGACGGCCGTACACCGAGATCTGCGCGTACGACCGCCGCCGGTTCACGCCCGCGATGGTCGCCGCCATGGAGAGCGCGCATCCGCGGGTGCTCCTGGAGCGGCTGGGCAGCCTGTGGGCGGTGTGCGGGCAGCCGGACGACGCGCTGCGCTTCGTGGGCGAGGCGGACAGCGCCAACGAGGAAGGGTTCAGGAGGTCCTTGGAGATCGCGCTGGCCCGTACGGCAGCGGCCCGGCGGCTGGCCGTCGATCTGACCCGGCTGCACTTCCTGTCGGTCGGCTGCGCCACCGCTCTGCTCACCCTGGTCCGGGGCGCGACGGGCCACGATCTGGTCGAGGTGCGGTGCGCGCAGGCGCAGCACCGGCTGCTGCGGCGGCTCGGTGCCGACGAGGTGCCGCAGCTGGCGGCGAGGGAGCTGATACGGCCGTGGTGAGTCCAGATCCGGCCCGTTCCACGGCGGCCTCCCGGGCGGACCGCCCGCTGCTGCAGCGCCGCTTCAGCGCCCGGCTGCTGCCCCAACTGCGGCTCCTGGTCGAGGAGTGCGCGGCCCGTGAGGGGTTGTGCGAGCCGCGGCGGGGCGAGTTCGTGCTGGCCGTGGACGAGATCGCCGGGAACGCCGTGGAGCACGCGGGCGGCTCGGGGCGGCTGGTGCTGCTGCGGGTGGGCGACGAGCTGGAGTGCCGGATCAGCGACGCGGGGCCCGGGTTCAGCGAGGCCGTGATTCCCGAGCTGCTGCCGGGGCTGGACGGGGCGCCGAAGGGGCGCGGGCTGTGGCTGGCGCGGCTGGTGGCGGACCGGTTCGCGGTGGCGCCCGGAGGGGCCGCGGCGGAAGCGGCGGACGGGGACGGTGCGGGATCCGTGGTGACGGTGGCCGTGCGGCTGCGCTGACCACCCGCACCACCGGCGTGATGTCGGTCTCTCCCCGCAGAACTCTGGCGTAGGCGGCACCTGATGAGGTATTCACGGACACGGAGAGGGGGGAGCGAGAGTGCGGGCGATCACAGGCATATGGCACTGGCGGCACAATCCGCTGCGGCGCCGTACGGACCGGCTCGAGGCGTGGGTGGCGCTGGCCGCCGCGCTGCTGATCGCCCTCGGCGCGACGACGGTGGGCTGGCTCACCGGGCACGCCGCCAACGACGCGCTCCTGGGGACGGTACGAATACAGCACGAGCAGCGGCATCTGGTCTGGGCCACGGTCGACCGACTGGTCTCCCGGGCGCCGCTCGACCCCGATCCGGAGACCTCCTCGCAGCGTGACGCCCACCGCCGGGTCATCGCCCGGTGGCGGGCCTGGGACCGCAGCGAGCACCTCGGGCAGGTCTCCACACCGCGGCCCGTGGATCCGGGCGACAGATTCCGGATCTGGACCGACGACCGCGGCGCGGTGGTGCCGCGGCCGATGGACACGAGCACCGCGAGCACCCACGCGGTGCTGGCCGGTCTCGGCGCCGCGGCCGCCATCGGCGGGCTGGTCGAGAGCGGCCGACGGCTGTTCGTCTGGCGGCTGATGGTGCGTCGGTTCCGCCGCTGGGACCAGGAGTGGGAGCGCGCGGGCCAGGACTGGGGACGGGCCGGGGCGGGCGGCTGACTCCGGTATCCGGTGAGGTGGCTGACCATGTCAACTACCGCTCGCCCGGCGCGCTACGGTGGTGCAGCCAGCCTCTCGGCTGGGGCCTCGCAGACCCGAATGCGGACATCCGCGGACGGATTCTGCCTTGCCGACAACAGCCGCACGAGGTGGGGGCACGACAGCGCCATGGCACAGGGCTCGGTCCAGGTGACGCACTCCGGAACGTCGCGTTGGCGGCGCCGCACGGGGGAGTACAGCACGCTCGCCGCCGCCCTGGAGGCCGCCGGGGACGGTGATGTGCTCACCGTCCCGGCCGGTACGTACCGCGAGAACCTCGTGCTGGCGCGCGCGGTGACGTTGCGCGGGCCCGACGGTGCGCGCGGTTCGGTGCGGATCGCCCCGTCCGACGGCGTGGCGCTGACCATACGTGCCTCGGCCGTGGTCCACGATCTGCATCTGGAGGCGACCGATTCCGCCTCCCCCGCCCTCCTGGTGGAGGACGGCGCCCCGGAACTGTCCGGCCTGCGGGTGGTGACCCGCTCCGCGGCGGGCATCGAGGTACGCGGCGGCGCCCGCCCGACGGTCCGCCGGTGCACGGTCGACAACGCGGGCGGGGTGGGCATCAGTGTCCTGGACGGCGCCGGCGGGGTCTTCGAGGAGTGCGAGGTGGTGGCCGCCGGGCAGGCCGGTGTCGCGGTGCGCGGCGGGGCCCATCCGCGGCTGGAGAACTGCCGGATCCACCATGCCTCCGGCGCCGGGCTCGCGGTGAACGGCGAGGGCAGTGCCGTCGAGGCGGTCGGCTGCGAGCTCTACGAGATCAAGGGCGCCGGCATCCAGGTGGCCTCGCGGGCCACCGGTCATCTCACCGACTGCACGGTGCACCGCACCTCCGCCGACGGCGTCACGCTGGACACCGACGCGGTGCTCACGCTCGCCGACTGCGACATCCACGACATCCCGGAGAACGCCATCGATCTGCGGTCGCGGTCGGTGCTGACGCTGACCCGCAGCACGGTGCGGCACTTCGGCCGCAACGGTCTGTCGGTCTGGGATCCGGGCACCCGGGTGGACGCCAACCAGTGCGAGATCCACGACAGTACGGGCGACTATCCGGCGGTGTGGGTGAGCGACGGTGCCACCGCGATACTGGACTCGACGCGGGTGCACGACGTACCGGACGCCCTGTTCGTACTGGACCGGGGCTCGCGCGCCGATGTGGTCGACAGCGACATCTCCCAGGTCCGCAACACCGCGGTGTCGGTGAGCGACGGAGCGACGGTGCAGCTGGACGACTGCCGGATCCGGGAGGCGGCGACGGGCGCCTGGTTCCGCGATCACGGCAGCGGCGGCACCCTCGCCAACTGCACCATCGACGGCGCCCAGACGGGCGTGATCGTCACCAAGGGCGCGGACCCCACCATCGAGGGCTGCACGGTCAGCTCACCGGCCGAGGCCGGGTTCTATGTGTCGGCGGAGGGCCGCGGCACCTTCAACGGCTGCCGAGTGACCGGGAGTTCGGGCTTCGGCTTCCATGTGATCGACGGCTGCCGTACGACGCTGACGCGCTGCCGTACGGAGCGGTGCGCGCGCGGCGGCTACGAGTTCGCCGACGGGCACGGCGACGGCGGCGGCTCCGGTCCGACGGTCGAGGACTGCACCAGCGACGAGAGCCGGGCGGCGCAGGCGCCGGGCGCCGGTGCGGTGACCTCGCCCGCGGTGCAGCAGGCGACGCAGACCGCCGGGCTGCTGGGCAACGTCCCGGCCGCCCCCGTCGTCCCCGCGCAGCGCTCCGCGCCCACCGCCGAACCGCCCGTCGTCAGCCGCCCCTCCGGCGACGTGCTGGGCGAACTGGACACCCTGGTGGGGCTGGACAGCGTCAAGCGCGAGGTGCGCAGCCTGATCAACATGATCGAGGTGGGCCGCCGGCGCCGGCAGGCGGGCCTCAAGGCCGCTTCCGTGCGCCGCCACCTCGTCTTCACCGGCTCCCCCGGCACCGGCAAGACGACCGTGGCGCGGCTCTACGGCGAGATCCTGCACTCCCTGGGGGTGTTGGAGCGCGGGCACCTGATCGAGGTCTCGCGGGTGGACCTGGTGGGCGAGCACATCGGCTCGACGGCGATCCGTACCCAGGAGGCGTTCGACCGGGCGCGCGGCGGGGTGCTGTTCATCGACGAGGCCTACGCGCTCTCCCCCGAGGACTCCGGCCGGGACTTCGGCAAGGAAGCCATCGACACCCTGGTGAAGCTGATGGAGGACCACCGGGAGGCGGTGGTGGTGATCGTGGCGGGCTACACCGCGGAGATGCGGCGCTTCCTGGCGGTCAACCCCGGTGTGGCGTCGCGTTTCTCACGCACCATCACCTTCGGCGACTATGCGCCGGAGGAGCTGCTGCGGATCGTCGAGCAGCAGGGCGAGGAGCACGAGTACCACCTCGCCGACGGGGCCGGCGAGGCGCTGCTGAAGTACTTCACGGCGCTGCCCAAGGGGCCGGCGTTCGGCAACGGCCGGACGGCGCGGCAGACGTTCGAGTCGATGGTCGAGCGGCACGCGGGCCGGGTCGCGCAGCTGGCCGACCCGAGCACCGACGACCTCACCCTGCTCTACGCGGAGGATCTGCCCGAGCTGCCCTGAGGCGTCTGGGGCCGCTGGAGCGGCACCTCCGGGCCGAGCCGGGCGACGAGTTCGGCGCGTACGGTCTCGAAGACCGGGTCCGCCTGATAGTCGCCATGGCCCAGGATCTGGGCGGGGAGCGGGTTCTGGAGGGTGCGGCCGAAGGCGAGCGGGTCGCGCAGCGGCCCCTCGTCGATCCGCTGACCGTCCTCGCAGGTGAGCCGGATCGGGCCGCCGATGGGGTCGGTGAAGCGCCACAGATTGCGCCAGTCGTCCATCTCGCGGTGCAGGCCGGTGAGCACGGCCGGACCGAAGTAGGCCGGGAACCAGCGCCCGTAGAGCCGCTCCAGGGGGCTGCCGTACGTCAGCAGCGCCACCCGGCTGCGGGTGACCAGGTCCAGCTGCCAGACGGCGGCCGCGGCCAGCACGCTGCCCTGGGAGTGCCCGGAGATCACCAGCCGCCCGTCGAACCGCTCGGTCCAGGTGGCCATCCGCCAGGTGAGGTCGGGGACGGCACGCTCGGCGTAGCAGGGCGGCGCGAAGGGGTGCGCGGCGCGCGGCCAGAAGGTGCCCACGTCCCAGAGGATGCCGATGGTGCGGCGGGCGGAGTGGTCGCGGTAGGCACGGCGGCCCATGGTGAGCAGGAGGATGATGCCGGCGCTCATCAGCCAGGAGCCGAGGGACTCCGCGGTCTCGGCGGCGGCGTGCACGACGGGCGGCGCGCCCTCGGTGGCGCGGCCGGGCGCGAGATCGGTGAGCCAGGCGCCGGCCACCGCGCCGGCTCCCAGGACGAGCGTGACGGCGGCGATGGCCGCCACCAGCACGGGTGCCGCGTCGGTCAGTCCGGCGCGGGCGATGGTCCCGGCGATCCGCTGGGTGCGGCGCGCGTCGGGGCGCTCCCGGGGGTCGTAGAGGCCGGGGACGTTCTTGGTGACCTGGCCGCGCACGACGAGCACCCGGACGGCGGCCAGCAGCACCACGACGGCGACCACGACCAGCAGGACCGGGAGGACGGACGCCTGCCAGGACAGCAGGACCGGCGGGCCGGGAACAGGGGCGTGCGCCTGGCCCGGGGTCGCGTCGCCGTCCATCCAGTCGGCGAACCGCTGGGCCACTCCCCCGGACAGGACGCCGCCGACGGCGCAGGAGAGCAGGGCGACGGCGGGCCCTGCCATGCCGTTGAGGGCGCTGCGGGCCTTCTCGCGGGCGGCGCGCTGGAGGAACCAGGCGGTGATCGCGAGCGCGAGGACCACCAGGCTCTGGAAGACGGCGATGGCCCCGAAGGCGGACGCGCCGGGCAGCGGGCCGTGGCTGTGGGCTCCGGGGCGCGACCAGGCGGTATGAACGGTGACCAGGGCCAGGACGCCGAGGGAGGCGTACGGCAGGGCGCGTACGACCAGGCGGTCGGAGCGGTCGTCGGGCGCGGCCTCGCTGCGCGCGGTGCGCCAGACGATCACCAGGGTGATGGCGGCGAGCAGGACGACCAGCGCCGTCAGCGCCCGGCCGGTCACGACGAGGGCGGGGTCCGCCCCGCCGCGCCGGTCGAGCTGCGCGGTGGCGATGCGCAGGGCGGCGGCGACGGTGAGCACGCCGGCCGTGGTGTGTGCGGCGCGCAGCCGGGCGACCAGCCGCCGGCCGTACCAGAAGCCGTGCAGGCTGAGCACGGTGCGCTGATGGGTCGGGGTGTCGCGGGAGGTGCCGGGGTCGCGCGGCGGCGGGGAGGCGGACTCGTAGGCGCTCCAGGTGCGGTGCGAGAGCCACCAGAGGAAGCCGATGATGAGGACGGGCATCACGGCGGCGAGTGCGAGGCGCCGGCCGGGGGTGCTCCACCAGCCGGAGTTGGCGGGGCTGAGGAAGCCCAGCCAGGACTTGCCGTCGGCGCAGACGGGGGTCCCGGCGCACTGCCAGGCGGTGAGGTCGAGTGCGATCTCGCAGGCCGCGGCGGCCAGCAGGACGGTGAGGGTGAGCGCCAGGACGCGGACGAGGACGTCGTAGATCCGCTGGGCCCGGTGCTCCGGCGGCGCGGCGGGGCGCATCCAGTGGGCGAGGTTGGCCACCATGAAGGGCAGCAGGATCAGCCAGAGGGCGCGGGCGCTGTTGCCCGAGGTGAGGTTGGACCAGCAGTACGCCTCGCGGACCGGCTCGTCGCGGTAGGCGTCGGGGCGCGCTTCGGCGTCCGCGTCCTCGGTGCGGCGGTAGCAGGCGGCGGTGTCGTCACCGGTGATGCGCTGGATCCGCGGGTCGCCGAGCATCTCCTCGGGGGTGGTGCCGCCGACGCCGTGGACCAGCAGTTCCAGTACCCGCTGGGACGAGGCGGGCGGCGGCCCGACTTCCGCGGTGTGCCGGCCGTTGCAATGGGCGTGCGGTGTCGTGTCCGCGGTCTCCACGGTGTCCCCCGTTGTCAGTTGGCGCCGTGCGGCGCGGTCCCCTGCGTTCAGGATTCTCTCTTTTCGGCGAGCGCGCACCCGTTTCGCGCAGTGGGGCCGTGGCGGCGTGTCGTCGTGTGCGGGACGGCGCCGGTGGGGTGGTGCGGCGGGTGGCGGCCACGGGCGCGCGCGGTGGGCGGCGGGCCGGTGCATGCGCGGGCGGGCCGGGGCACGAGCGGGCGGGCGCGGTCGCGGACGTGCCCGGTCCCGCCCAGGTCTCCGCTCCGGCGGTCCGGTCACACTGTCGGTGCCTCGTGCGAGGATGAGGGAACGGTGATCGCGGGCGGCGGCAGGCGCGGAGCGGTCCGGAAGTGTGAGTCGGGCGAAAGGGACGGGCCGGGGTGAGCGACAACCAGAATCTCCTCGCGGAGCAGCGGCGTGCCCTGATTCTCGATGAGGTCAGACGGCGGGGCGGGGTGCGGGTCAATGAGCTGACCCGCAAGCTGAGCGTGTCGGACATGACGGTCCGCCGCGATCTGGACGCGCTCGCCCGTCAGGGCCTGGTGGAGAAGGTGCACGGCGGCGCGGTGCCGGTCAGCGAGCCGAGTGCGCACGAGCCGGGGTTCGAGGCCAAGTCGGGCCTGGAGCTGAGCGCCAAGGAGGACATCGCCAAGGCCGCGGCCGAGATGGCGGCACCGGGCAGTGCGATCGCCCTGGCGGGTGGGACGACCGCCTTCGCGCTGGCGCAGCAGCTGCTGGAGGTGCCGGACCTGACGGTGGTGACGAACTCGGTACGGGTGGCCGATGTCTTCTACAACGCCCAGCGGGCGGCCGCGAGCGGCGGGGCGGCACCGCGCCCGGGGGCCGCGACGGTGGTGCTGACGGGCGGGGTGCGGACTCCGTCGGACACCCTGGTGGGCCCGGTGGCGGATGCCGCGATCCGGTCGCTCCACTTCGATGTGGTGTTCCTGGGGGTGCACGGCATATCGGTGGAGGCGGGGCTGTCCACACCGAATCTGGCGGAGGCGGAGACCAACCGGCATTTCGTGCGATCCGCCCGGCGGGTGGTGGTGGTCGCCGACCACACCAAGTGGGGCAAGGTCGGGCTGAGTTCGTTCGCTTCGCTGGAGGAGGTGGCGGTGCTGGTGACGGATGCCGGGCTGCCCGCGGCGGCGCGGGCGGAGTTCGCGGAGCTGCCGCCCGAGCTGCTGGTGGCGGGCGAACAGCCGAGCGACGCAGACATCTGACGCGACGTCAGCTAGGGTGTGCGGCCCCGGGTCGGGCCGCACGGGCCCGCCGACCGTCCCGTAGGGGGTGCGCGCCCATGGCACGCCGACTCCGCCCCGTCGAGCTCGACTTCGTCGCGTCCGCGCCACTGCGGCTGGTGTTCACCGCGGAGGTGGCCGCACCGCCGAAGGCCGTGTACGCCGCTCTGGCGCAGGACGTGGCGGGCTGGTCGTGCTGGTTCACCGGCGTCTCACGGTCGGCGCCCACGGACGACGGCTGGGGCCGGGAGGTGCGACTGACGGGCGGCACCCGGTTCACCGAGACGGTCCTGGCGGCCGAGCCGGAAGCGCACTACGCCTACCGGGTCGACACCACCAACGCACCTGGCCTGCGCGCCCTGTTGGAGGACTGGCGGCTGACACCCGCGGGCGGTGGGACCCGGCTGCGGTGGACGTTCGCCGCCGCCGGCCCGGCGCCGTTCCAGTTGGCGATGACGCTGGCCCGGCCGGGCCTGGGGCGTGCCTTCCGGGACTCCGCACGCGCCCTGGACCGCCGGCTCGCCACCGCCTGAGGCGAACCCGTCCGACTCGCACGAACCCGCCCGACTCGGCACGAACCGGCCGGGCTCGGCACGATCCCGCCCGGCCCGCCGGCGACGCCCCGGCATCCGCAGCTCTGCCCACGGCCGGACCCGCAGTCGTACCCACGACCGGGCTCAGGCCGGCCAGGACCCGTCGGCCAGGAAGGTGTCGATGGTGCGCGCGTACGGCGCGACGTCCAGGCCCTGGGCGGCCAGCCAGTCGTCCGAGTAGTACTTGTCGAGGTAGCGGTCGCCGGGGTCGCAGAGCAGGGTGACGACGGATCCCGTGCGGCCCTCGGCCACCATCTCCGAAACGATCTTCAACGAGCTCCACAGTCCGGTGCCGGTCGAGCCGCCCGCCTTGCGGCCGATCGCCGCCTCCAGGGCGCGGACCGCGGCGACGCTGGCCGCGTCCGGCACCTTCATCATCCGGTCGATGGCTCCGGGCACGAAGCTCGGCTCCATCCGGGGCCGCCCGATGCCCTCGATGCGGGAGGCGGTCGCACAGTCCGTCCCGGCGTCGCCGGAGCGCCAGCCGTCGAAGAAGCAGGAGTTCTCCGGGTCGGGGACGCAGATGCGGGTGTCGTACTGCATGTAGTGGACATAGCGGGCGATGGTCGCGGAGGTGCCGCCGGTGCCCGCGGTGGCCACGATCCAGGCGGGCTCGGGGTACCGCTCCAGGCGCAGCTGCTGGTAGATCGACTCGGCGATGTTGTTGTTGCCGCGCCAGTCGGTGGCCCGTTCGGCGTAGGTGAACTGGTCCATGTAGTGGCCGCCGGACTCCGCCGCGAGCCGGGCGGAGACCTCGTACACGGTCCGCGGGTCCTGCACCAGATGACAGCTGCCGCCGTGGAACTCGATCAGCCGGGTCTTCTCAGGACTGGTGGTCGCCGGCATCACCGCGATGAACGGCACCCCGATCAGCGAGGCGAAGTACGCCTCGGAGACGGCCGTGGAGCCGCTGGAGGACTCTATGACGGGCTTGCCGGGGCGGATCCAGCCGTTGCACAGCCCGTAGAGGAACAGCGAGCGGGCCAGCCGGTGCTTGAGGCTTCCGGTGGGGTGCGTCGACTCGTCCTTGAGGTACAGGTCGATGCCCCACTGCTCGGGCAGCGGGAAGCGCAGGAGGTGGGTGTCGGCGGTGCGGTTGGCGTCGGCCTGGACCTTGCGGACGGCCTCTTTCAGCCAGTCGCGGTAGTCCGGATCGCTACGGTCGACGTCGACGGTCGCCATGGGGGCCATGCCACCGTCCGGCCGGCTCTGCGGTTGCTGTGCGGTGCTCACCGGCGCACTCCTCGGGGTTTGCGAACGCCCGTGCGGGGCGCCGGGCCACTTCCGACTATAACCACCCTCGGTACGCTTCTCACCTGCATAAACATCACTTTGAGAGACCCCAAGGAGGGCCTGGGAGAGGGCCGTTGCGGCCGCCGGGCGGCCAGGGGCACTGGTGTACGGGGCGGCCTAGGGGCAAACTCCTCCCAAGGGGCGGTGAAGGGCACCTGCCCGACGTACCGAGGACGTGGTGGCCATGGTGGAGCCGGAGTTCAACGCGACCGGCGTACGGATCGAGCGATGGCTGCGATCCCTGACCCGCGCCGGGCAGGTCGTGATCAGAGACGGCCGGCTGGCACTGCTGACCAGCTACGGCACGGAGATCGACAGCGCCCCGCTGCAGGCCGTACAGGCCCACAAGCCGCTGTTCGCGGCGCGTGACCGGGCGTTCGCCACGCTCAACGGACACCGTTACTCGCTCACCCTCGGAGCCCCGGACCGCTTCCTGAAGGCCGTCCGGGCGGCGCGTCCGCCCCGCCCCTGACCGGCCGCGACGACCGGGGAGTGCGGTTGCGGGACAGCACCGGCTGCCGGACCCTGAACTCGTATCACTGAGGGTTCACCAGCGGTGACGCTGCGGTTCGGCCGGCATCGCTGGATCCGATCTTCGCCCCTGCCGCGTTCGGGGGGCGCCCGGCCTCATCAGGGAGTCGCGGTCGTGATCAGGCAGCCCAGCAGGCACTGCACAGTGGAGCTCCACGCCCTCCCGGCGCGCATCGGACATGTGCGCAGGATCGTCTCGGCGCAATTGCGCTGCTGGCACCTCGATGCGCTGATAGATCCGGCGGCGCTGGGAGTGACGGAACTGCTCGCCAACGTGCACCGGCACGCCCGGCCGAGCAAGCAGTGCACGGTCGAACTGTACGCACTGTTCGGACAGTTGACGGTTTCGGTGCACGATCTGGACCCGCGGCTGCCGGCGATCCGGACCGCCGACACCTGGGAGACCTGCGGACGCGGCCTGTCGCTGATCTCGGCGCTCAGCGCGAGCTGGGGGATGCATCCGGACACGGACGGCCGGGGCAAGGTCGTCTGGTTCACCCTCCCCGCGCCGATCGCCACCCTCGAGGCCGGCACCGCGCCCGCACACTGGCAGCCCCTGCCGCTGCCACCCGCCACGGCGGCCACCTCCCCGGCCGACACCGGGCCCCGGACCGGGGGCACGAAGGTCGGCTGAGGCCACGAACACCGCGCGGCGGCGCACCGGCCGGCGGCGACGGCGCACTCCCCCGACCACCGCACCGGGCTTCCGGCCGGTCGCTCCGCCCAGGTCGGTCAGGCCGCGCGCCCCTTGGCGCCGGTGCCGAAGTGCTCCTCCAGGACGGACAGCCGACGCCAGTACTCCTCCTCGTCGATCTCACCGGCTGCGAACCGGCGGCCGAGTACGGCCAGGGGTGAGGGCGCGTCGGTGCGGTCGCCCGGCCGCGGGCCACCCGAACCCCACCCCGGGCCGCCGCGCCGCCACAACGTGCGGCGCAGCAGGGTGACCACGCCGACGACGGCCAGGGCCCAGAGGGCCGGGACAAGGAGGACCCAGGGGCCGGGGCCGCCTCCGGACCAGGGGTTCGCGAGTTCGAACACGGGACTCAGCTCCTCGGTGGAACGGATTGTTGCTGTCTCCTTCGAGGCTCGCCCGCGGCGCTCCCCGAGTCGTCGTACGGCCGGCGGCTTCGCGCGTACGGCGAGGGGAGCAGACGGGCCGCACGGCACCGCTCCGGGCCAACGCCACGGTCGTCGGTCGGCGGCGGCGCCCCGGCTCTTGATCTCTGTAACTAC
Organism: Streptomyces sp. NPDC048650; assembly: GCF_043199095.1. Taxonomy (NCBI): domain Bacteria; kingdom Bacillati; phylum Actinomycetota; class Actinomycetes; order Kitasatosporales; family Streptomycetaceae; genus Streptomyces; species Streptomyces sp. NPDC048650. The sequence goes on from NZ_JBICVM010000002.1 coordinate 201,794, forward strand.
TAGTATGTACAGTCCCTTCATGAGCAGTACTCAGGAGCGACGCCCCGGCACCCGGGAACGACTGGTCCGCAGCGCCCAGGAACTCCTGTGGGAGCGCGGCTACGTCGGCACCAGCCCCAAAGCCATCCTGGAGCGCGCAGAGGTCGGCCAGGGCAGCATGTACCACCACTTCGCGGGCAAGTCCGAGCTCGCGCTGGCGGCGATCCGGCGCACCGCGGACACCCTGGCGGAGTCCGCCGAGGAGTGCCTGGCCGGGCCGGGAACGGCGTACGAACGGGTCGCCGCCTATCTGCAGCACGAGCGGCAGGTGCTGCGCGGCTGCCCGATCGGCCGGATGACGCAGGACCGCGACATGGTGCGGGATCCGGAGCTGAGGCAGCCGCTGGACGAGATGTTCGGCTGGCTGCGGGGCCGGCTCGCCGAGGTGCTCGCCGAGGGCCGGAGCCGCGGCGAACTGTCCGCGGACCTGGATCCGGCGGACACGGCGGCCACCGTCGCGGCCGTCGTGCAGGGCGGCTATGTCCTCGCGCGGGCGGCCGACGACCCCGCGCCGTTCGATGCGGCCGTACGCGGCGCCCTGTCCCTGCTCGCGGCGCATGCCGGGACAGGCACGACCGCCCCCACCGACCATTAGGAGTTCCGCATGGAGATCACCCGACGCCGGATCAGCCGGCAGGGCGCGGCCGAACACTTCACCGGCAGTGTCTGGCTCGACGAGATCGCCGCCCCGCCGGCGCCGTCCCGACTGCGGATGTTCAGCGTGCACTTCGCGCCGGGCGCCCGCACCGCCTGGCACAGCCATCCGCACGGCCAGGTCCTGCACGTCACCGAGGGCGCGGGGCTGGTGCAGCGGGCGGGCGGGCCCGTCGAGCCGATCCGCGCCGGGGACACCGTGTGGATCGCGCCGGGCGAGCGTCACTGGCACGGCGCGACACCGGACGCGTTCATGACCCACCTCGCGACGGTCGAGGCCGCCGCCGACGGCCGTACGGCCGAGTGGGCGGAGCAGGTCGCCGCCGCGGAGTACCCGGGTGCCTGACCGCCACCCCACGACCGGACCAGCCCCTTCTCCCCCGTACGGAGCAACCGTGCCCGCCCTCCAGGCCATGCAGTACGCGATCACCCTCCCCGCCGACTACGACATGCGGATCATCCGGCACCGTGTGCAGTCCAAGGGCCACCTCATGGACGGCTTCCCGGGGCTCGGCCTCAAGGCGTACGGCGTCCGCGAGCGCGGGGCCGACAGGTCGCCGGTCAACGAGTACGCGCCGTTCTACCTCTGGGTCGACCCGGAGGCCATGAACCGCTTCCTGACCGGCGACGGCTTCCGCGGGGTGATCCGCGACTTCGGGCGGCCGGCGGTCCGGCACTGGCAGGGCCTGTTCCACCGTGCGGGCCCGGCCTCAGGGCGTCCCCCGGGCTTCTTCTCACGGCGCACCGAGACCGTCCCCGAGGGCGCCGATCCGGGCGGCTGCATCGCGGACGCACTGGCCCGGCACGAGGAACTGGCCACCGACGACGGCGTGTTCACCACCTCCCTGGCGTTCGACCCCTTCCGCTGGGAGCTGGTCCACTTCACCCTCTGGGCCGACGCCGTCCCCGAAGGCGCGGGCGAGAGCTATCGGGTACTGCATCTGTCCGCGCCGGGCGCCGACGCGCTGCCGGCGGGCCGGCGATGGTGAGCGCGGCCGCGGCGGACCGTCCCGCGCGCCCCGCCGTGCGTACGGTCCTGGGCGACATCGCCCCCGCCGGACTCGGCGTCTGCAACGCCCACGACCATCTCTTCCTGCGCAGCCCCCGGCTACCGGGCCAGGAGCTGGCCGACGCGGCGGCCGCGGCCGCCGAGCTCGCCGCCTTCCGGGCGGCCGGCGGCGCCTCGGTGATCCAATGGACGCCGTACGGCATGGGCCGGTGCGCCGCCGAACTGCCGCGGCTGGCACGGGAGTCGGGAGTGGTCGTCGTCGCCGCCACCGGGCTGCACCAGGCGGTTCACTACGCGCCCGAGCTGCCGGCACGGCTGCGGGACGATCTCGCCGGGGTGTTTGTCGCCGACCTGACCGAGGGCATCGGCGACACCGGCGTACGGGCCGGAATGATCAAGGTCGCCGGGGCGTTCCACGGTCTGGACCGGCATGCCCGCTACACCATGGCCGCAGCCGCCGAGGCCCAGCACGCCACCGGCGCGGCCATCGGCGTCCATCTGGAGCTGGGCACCGGCGCACTGGACGTACTCGACCTGCTCTGCGGCGAGTTGGGCGTCGCGCCGGACCGGGTGATCCTCGGTCATCTCAGCCGATCGCCGGACCTGACGGTGCACCGGATGGCCGCCGAGGCGGGGGCGTATCTGGCGTTCGACGGCCCGTCCCGGGCGCATCATGCGACCGACTGGCGGCTGCCCGACGCGCTGGCCGCGCTCGCCGCCGCGGGTTTCGGCGACCGGATCCTGCTCGGCGGCGACACCACGACGGCCGCCGCCCGGTCGGTGAACGGCGGCCCCGGTATGCCGTATCTGCTGCGCCGCCTCCGGGCACGGCTCGCGCACACGCTGGGCGAGGATGTGGTGACGCGCTTCCTGACGGCCAACCCCGCCCGCGCCTTCGCCGCCGACTGGCCGGGCCCGGTGGCCCCGCCGTCTACAGCGTGACCGAGATCCCCACATGCGGCCGCTTCCCCAGGCGCACCAGCGCACCGCCCAGGTCCATCAGCCGGAAGCGCAGGCCGTACTTGCCCGCCATCGCCTTCCGTACCCGCAGCAGCTCCCCGGCGCCCTCCAGCAGCCGGGCGGTGCCTTCGACGGTCGACGCTCCCTCGACGAGGCGGCCGCGCACATCGCACGGGGTGACGCTCACCCGCGGGTCGTTGCGCAGCCGCTTCACCTTCCAGCTGTCGTCCCGGGTCCACACCAGGAGCTCGCCCCCGGTGGCCACCGCCCAGACAGGGGTGGCCACCGGGGTGCCGTTCCTGCGGTAGGTGACCAGGCTGACGTACGGGCTGCGGGCGAGCACCTCGGGGATCATGGCGGCAGCCTAGAGGCAGTCGGGCAGGCCCTCCAGGCCGGAGCCCGCAGTGGCCGTGGCCGGAACGGGCGCAACGGATCTCAGCCGGTCCGAAGTCCCGCCGCCCGCACGGAGGGTGGGGCAGGCGGGACTTCGGCGTCACCGATCTACGGCACGACGACCACCAAGGGGTCGTCCAGCACCGGCTGCCAGGCCAGCTCCGCCGCGCCGACGAGGCTGTTGTGGTCGAGGGAACACGGCAGGATCGGCACGCCGCCACTGCGGCCCCACAGGCTGCGGTCGGCGACCACGGCCCGCAGCCGCTCCGGGTCGGCCTCCAGGAGTGCGCGGTGCAGACCGCCGAGGATGATGCGGTCGGGGTTGAGGATGTTGACGAGGCCGGCGATGCCGAGGCCGAGCCGGTCGATGAGGAGGTCGGCCGCGGCACGAACGCCCGGGTCGGCGTGGTCGTCCCGGAGCAGGTCGGCGGACTGCTGGAGAAGGGAGACCTCGGGGCCCGGTTCGCGGCCGGCGGCGGCGAGGAAGGCGAGCGGGTCCGCCTCGACGTCCAGGCAGCCGCGGCTGCCGCAGTGGCAGGGCGCGCCCTCGGGGTTGACGGTCAGATGGCCGACCTCCAGGGCCAGACCCGAACTGCCGCTGTGCAGGCGGCCGTCGAGCACCAGGGCCCCACCGACGCCGCGGTGGCCGGAGGCCACACAGAGCAGGTCGCGCGCCCCCCGGCCGGCGCCGTGGCGGTGTTCGGCGAGCGCCATCAGGTTGACGTCGTTGCCGGTGAAGCCGATCGCCTCGGTGACGCCGGGGATCGCGGCGTCGGCGAGTGCGCGCAGGAAGAGTTCGCGTACGGGCGCGCCGGAAGGCCAGGCGAGGTGCAGGGGGTTGAGGGCCTCACCATCGGGTTCCGCGACGGCCGAGGGCACCGCCAGGCCCGCGCCCAGGCAGCGGCGCCCGGTCTCGTGCAGCAGGGCGGAGCCGGCGGCCACGGCGTCGGCGAGGACGTGCGCCGGGTCGGCGGGGATGGTGCCGCACCCGCTGGTCGTCGCCACGATGCGTCCGCCGAGGCCGACCAGGGCGACGCGGAAGCCGTCGGCGTGGATCTGCGCGGCGAGCACGACGGGCCCGCGCTCGTCGACGAAGAGCCGGTGGGAGGGTCGCCCCTGGGATCCGGCGGCGGCCGTCGGCCGGGAGTCGACGGTGATCAGGCCGAGCGCTTCGAGCTCGGCGGCCACGGCGCCGGCGGTGGCGCGGGTCACGCCGAGTTCGGAGGTCAGTACGGCGCGGGTGGGCGCGCGTCCGGTGTGTACGAGCTCCAGTGCGGGTCCCAGGGCGCTGCGGCCCCGCTCCAGCCTGGTTGTCCGAGTCTGGGTCACGCCCCTATTCTGGCTTTGTGCCGACGCTAAACAAAATACGGACGGCCCTTTCGGGGGCCGGCACCCGTAACACGCGCCCCACACCTGACTCTCTCACCGATCCGCGGCTGGTCCGGCTCCGCATCGCGATCACCGCATTCTTCGCCATGGACGGCTTCCTGTTCGCCGGCTGGGTCGTCCGCATCCCCGCGATCAAGGCGCAGACCGGCGCCGGCGCGGGCGCCCTCGGGCTCGCCCTGCTCGGCGTCTCGGCCGGCGCCGTCGCCTTCATGATGATCACCGGTCGGCTGTGCCGCCGGTTCGGCAGCCATGCCGTCACCGTCGCCTCCGCCGTCGCCATGGCGCTGAGCATCGTCCTGCCGCCGCTCACCCACTCGGCGACCGCGCTGGGCCTGGTCCTGCTGGTCTTCGGCGCCGCGTACGGTTCGCTCAACGTCGCCATGAACAGCGCCGCCGTCGACCTGATCGGCGCGCTGCGCCGCCCGGTGATGCCGGGCTTCCACGCCGCGTTCAGCCTCGGCGGGATGCTCGGCGCGGGTCTCGGCGGGCTGATCGCCGGCCGGCTCTCCCCGACCCTCCACCTGACCCTGCTCGCCGTCACGGGCCTGCTGGTGGCGGCCGTCGCGGGACGCTCGCTGCTGGCGCACCCGGCCCCCGTCGTACCGGAGCGGCTCCCCTCCGCCGAGGGCCGCGCGCTGCCGGGCGGTCGGCGCCGTCCCGGCCGGATGGTCCTCGGATTCGGCCTGCTCGCGCTCTGCACCGCCTACGGTGAGGGCGCGATGGCCGACTGGGGCGCGCTGCACCTCTCCCAGGACCTGGCCGCGGGACCCGGCCCGGCCGCCGCCGGATACGCGGTGTTCGCGCTGGCCATGACGGCCGGGCGGCTCTCGGGGACCGCCGTGGTGCAGCGCTTCGGCCCGGCCCGTGCACTGGTCGCGGGCGGTGGGACGGCGACCGCCGGGATGCTGCTCGGCGCGCTGGCCCCCACCGTGTGGGCGGCCTGCCTCGGCTTCGCGGTCGCCGGCCTCGGACTCGCCAACATCTTCCCGGTGGCCATCGCCCGCGCCGGCGAGGCCGGCGGCCCGGGCGGCGTCGCCGCGGCCTCCACCATCGGCTACGGCGGCATGCTGCTCGGCCCGCCCGCCATCGGCTTCCTGGCGCAGGCGTTCACCCTGCCGCTCGCGCTGACGACGGTCGCCCTGCTCGCGGCGGTCGCGGCGGGCATCGCCTACGGTACGCGCGGGGCGCATCACGCCGGACAGGCGTGAGCCGCGAAGCGGGGTTCACGGGCGGGCCCCCGGGTAGGCGTCGCCCGGACGCCACCGCCCACCGACGGATGGGGGATCCGGCATGCGGGACACGGACGACAGGCACGGCCCGGACGACTGTGGCGGCACCCCGGACCGACCGGCCGGGCCGCACCGGCTGCGCGGGACGGCCCGACTGGCCTTCGGCAACCCCGTCTCGCTCGGCTATCTGGCGCTGGTGCTCGCCGCCGTCCTGTTCGTGCTGGTCGACCACCTGGCCGGAGCCCACCCCGACGCCTCGTTCTCCGGTGTATGGGCCCTGCTGCTCACCGCCCCGACGGTCTTCCCGCTGTGGCTCGCCGGGGACGCGCTGTGGGGTGAATCGGCCGCGCCGGACGGCTACTTGACGGCCGCGGCCGTCGTGGCGGCGCTGGTCAACGCGCTGCTTCTGGGGCTCGTCCACCGTGCGCTGGCCGGCGGTCGCCGGGGACCGCGTCGAGCCGCTGTCGGAGACGGCTGGCACACTCGTCGGCATGGAGATCACTGAGTTCGTCGAAACGCTGCGGCTGGACGGAGGACTGCTGGCCGACGCGGCCGAGCAGGCCGGGCCGGACGCCCCGGTTCCGTCCTGTCCCGACTGGCAGATGCGGGATCTGGTCATCCACGTCGGCCGGGTGCACCGCTGGGCGACGGACGCGGTGACGGACCCCGTCGAGACGCCGGGCGGCGGCCCCGCCCCCGCCCCGGAGATGACGGACGACGAGCTGGTGCCGTGGCTGCGGGACGGCCACCACCGCCTGGTGGTGGCGCTGCACACCGCGCCGCAGGACCTGCGGACGTGGACGTTCCTGCCCGCGCCGTCCCCCCTGGCGTTCTGGGCCCGGCGCCAGGCCCATGAGACGTCGGTGCACCGCGTGGACGCGCAGCAGGCCGCGAAGAACGCACTCACGCCGCTGCCGCCCTCCTTCGCCGCCGACGGCATCGACGAACTCCTGACCGGCTTCCACTCCACAGGCCGCAGCCGCATACGGACGGACGCGCCCAGGACCATGCGGCTGCGCGCGACGGACACCCTCGGCGCGGACTGGACGGTGCACCTCTCCGAGGCGCCGCCCCGCACCGTCCGCACCGCCGGTCCGACTCCCGAGGCCGCGCCCGACGAGTCCGGGACCGCGGTGGACTGCACGGTCGAGGGGCCCGCCGAGGAGCTCTACCTCGCGCTGTGGAATCGACTGCCCTGGGACGGCCTGACGGTCACCGGCGACGACGCGCCGGCAGCCCTGTGGCGGGAGCGCGGCGGGGTCTGAGCTCCCGGGCGTCCCCTCGGGGCCCGAGCACCCTCGGCAGAGGGACGGCGCAGGCCGCGACGGAGCGCCCGAAGAGTGTGCGGGGCAGCGGGCCGGCCGGCTGCAACAGCCGCCGCCGGACGCTGTCGCAGCCGCGGCCGGTTGACGCTCCGGTGCGCGACGACGTCCGGCCGGTCCGGTGCGCGACGACGTCCGGCATCATCACACCGGCCGCCGGTACCCAGCGTGGCCGCCCCGCTCCACCGCCCCCACCCGCGACTCCCCGCCCGGCCGTCGCAGAGACCCCGGGCACACCCCAAGTACGCCCGCTCCTGGCAGACTTGGGGCATGTCCCCCACGCGTACCCGGGCCGAGCGCGACGCCCTCACCGTTGAGATCACCTTCGCACTGGTCACCGGGATCCTCCTGGGCGTCGCCGGGTTCCTGGCGCTGGCCGGCGCGGTCGTGTGGGTGCCGGTACACCGGGCCTGGGCGGGCCCGTGGCTGACGGCGAGCGGTGTCGTCGGGGTGGCCCTCTTCGCCGTCCGGGTGGTGCGGGTGCTGCGGCGCCCTCAGCCCAGCCAGCCGGGACGCACCAACCCCGACTCGTAGGCCAGCACGACCAGTTGGGCGCGGTCCCGGGCGGCCAGCTTGACCATGGTGCGGCTGACATGGGTCTTGGCCGTCAGCGGGCTGACGACCAGGCGGCGGGCGATCTCCTCGTTGGACAGGCCGATGCCGACCAGCGCCATCACCTCGCGCTCCCGCTCGGTCAGCCCGGACAGGGCGTCGGCCGCGGCCGGTTCCTTGGAGCGGGCGGCGAACTCGGCGATGAGGCGGCGGGTGACGCCGGGCGACAGGAGCGCATCGCCGTCGACGACCGCGCGCACGGCCCGCAGCAGCTCCTCGGGTTCGGTGTCCTTGACGAGGAACCCGGAGGCGCCGGACCTGATCGCCTCGAAGACGTACTCGTCCAACTCGAACGTGGTCAGGATGACGACCTTGACGCCGACGAGCCGCGGGTCCTCGGTGATCCGGCGGGTGGCCACCAGCCCGTCCAGTACGGGCATCCGGATGTCCATCAGCACGACGTCCGGGTGATGTTCGGCGACGGCGGCGAGCGCCTCCTCCCCGTCGGCCGCCTCCGCGACCACCGTGAGGTCGGGCTGGGCGTCCAGCAGCACCTTGAAGCCGGCCCGGACCAGCAGCTGATCGTCGGCGAGCAGTACCCGGATCACGACTCCTCCTCCATGGTGGTCGGCGTCACCGTATCCGCACCCGGGGCGCGACCCGGTGCCCCGGCCAGCGGGATACGGGCCAGGACCCGGAATCCGCCGTCCGGGCGCGGGCCCGCCTCGACGGTCCCGCCGAGGGCCGCGGCCCGCTCCCGCATCCCGACCAGGCCGTTGCCGCCGCCCGCCGGATCTCCCGTGACGGCCGTCGCCGGGCCGTCGTCGTCGACCCGGATCTCCAGGGCGGCGCGGGTGTGACGGAGCCGGACCCGGGCGGTGCGGGAGCCGGAGTGGCGGACGATGTTGGTGAGGGCTTCCTGGACGATGCGGAAGGCGGCGAGATCGGTGCCGGGCGGCAGCGCGGCGCGGTCGCCCTCGGTGGTGATGTCCACGGCGAGCCCCGCGCCCCCGGCCTGTTCGGTGAGTTCGGGCAGCCGGTCCAGGCCGGGGGCCGGGGAGCGCGGGGCGTCACCGCGGGTGCGCAGGGTGTCCAGGACCTGCCGCACCTCACCGAGCGCCTCCTTGCTCGCGGCCTTGATGGTGGTCAACGCCGCCCGGGCCTGCTCGGGGTCGCTGTCGAGCAGCGCCAGGCCGACGCCCGCCTGGACGTTGATGACGGAGATGCTGTGCGCCAGCACGTCGTGGAGCTCCCGCGCGATCCGCAGCCGCTCCTCGTCCGCCCTGCGCCGTTCGGCGACGGCCCGCTCGGCGCGCACCCGCGCGAGCCGCTCGCGGCGCACCCGCACCAGCTCCGACACGGCGAGGACCGCCGCCGTCCAGGCGGCGACGAACAGTTCGTCGGCCCAGGGTGCCGGCCCGTCGTGCGGCGGCAGCCACCGGTAGAGCCAGTGGCCCACGAGGAGATGAGTGCCCCACAGGCCGCCGAGCGCACACCAGGCGACGACGCGGTAGCCGGCCAGGATCGCCCCGAACGCGCCCAGCACGACGGTGAGGAAGACCGGTCCGTACGGGTACCCGGCCGCGAAGTAGACCGCGGCCGAGGCAGCGGTGCCGAGGGCGACGGTCCGCGGGAAGCGGTGCCGCAGGAGCAGCAGGACGCCACCGAGGACCAGCAGGGCCCGTGCGAAGGCGTCCAGTGGCACCCGGTCGGGCTGGCCGTGCGCCGCGAAGCCGGAGCCGATCGTGACGAAGAGCGTCACCAGGACCGTCGAGACCCAGGGCAGCCGGGCGCCCGCCCAGCTCAGCGGCTCCTCCCGCAGCGGCGACCACCGCTCCCACACCGGCCCCAGGCAGCGCCGCGCCCACGGCGGCCGTGCGTTCTCCATGCCCGCCACGCTAGACCGCCGCCCGGCCTCCGGCGTCCGCCCGGCGCGGTGGCCGGACGTACTCCCCGGGGAGTAGTGACCGGGCGGGGCCTGCGCGACATCTCCTAGTGAGGAGTGGTCAGGCCGACGCCGCGGGCCAGCTGGAGGACGGACTGCTCGAAGAATGCGTCACGGGCCTCGACGACCCGGTTGAACTGGCCGAACACCTCGAAGCTCACCAGGCCGAACAACTGGGCCCAGGCCCCGACGATCCGCGCCAGCACCGCGCCCGGGAGCTCCACCCCCAATTCCGCACCGAGCGCGAGGGCATCGCCGATCACCGCGTCGGGCAGGGGTTCGGCGGGTTCCCTCAGCGCGCCGGCGGCGTGCGCCTCGCGGACGACGCCGATGAGCGCGAGGCCGACCCGGGCGGCGGGTCCGGCGGTGGTGCGGGGGGCGGTGTAGCCGGGCACCGGGGAGCCGTAGATCAGCGCGTACTCGTGCGGGTGGTCCAGCGCCCAGGTGCGTGCGGCGGTGCACACGGCGGTCCAGCGGGCGGCGGGACGCTTGGCGGCGGCCCCGGTCAGGGCGTCGCGCGCGTCTTCGGCCGCTTGGCCGACGGCGTTGTAGGCATCGACGATCAGCGCGGTCAGAAGATCGTCGCGGCTGGGGAAGTAGCGGTAGAGCGCCGAGGAGACCATGCCGAGTTCGCGGGCCACCGCGCGCAGCGAGAGCTTGACGGCGCCCTCTTCGGCGAGCTGTCTGCGGGCCTCGTCCTTGATGGCCGTGGTGATTTCGCTACGGGCCCGTTCCCTGGCCCCTCGGATCGCAGTCATGGCGGCAGTCTGCCACTTGTGGGAGCAGTGCACCAAAGTCAGATCGGTGAGTACAGAGAGGAGCGCCGCACGAATTCAAGAGCAGTAGAGCAAAAAGAGAGCAGTGCGCTTGCGAGAGCTTCACCTTCTGATGCACACTGCTCACAAGTGAGAGCAGTGCTCTCGTTATGGACAGGCGCTCACGGAGCGGTCGGCGACCGCACAGCCGACGACGCCGCAACTCGGAGGTCACCCATGTCGCACTCGCACTACCTCAAGCCGAATCCGCTCGCCGTCCGCCTCAACGGCGTGATCGGCTGGCTCGCCCGTCGCGGCATCAGCCTCGCCGGCTCGGCGGATCTCTCCGTGCGAGGCCGCAAGAGCGGCACATGGCGGCGCGTCCCGGTGAATCCGATGACCTACCAGGGCAGCCGCTACCTGGTCTCGGCGCGCGGCCATTCCGAATGGGTACGCAACATGCGCGCGGCGGGCGGTGGCGAACTCCGCGTCGGCCGCCGCACCCGCCCGTTCACCGCCGTCGAGCTGCCGCCCGCCGAGACGCCGGCGCTGCTGCGCGCCTATCTCCGGCGCTGGGGCTGGGAGGTGAAGTCCTACTTCGGGGACATCACCGCCGACTCCACCGACGAGGAGATCCTGGCGGCGGCCGCCCGACACCCCGTCTTCCGCATCACCGAAAGCTGAGCCCGACGACGGCTGACGGCCACGGACGGCGGCACCCGAACCACGGCAACGGACGGGCGGCACGGACGCCACGTACGCCACGTGCGGCTACGGGCGGCGGCAATCGACCACGGCATCGGAGCGCGGGAACGGAGCACGGGATCGGAGCACGCCAACGGCCCGGGCACCGCCCGTCCGGGGTTGGTCGGCCGGACCGGTCGGCCGGACCGATTGGCCGACGGCGGCCGAACAGCGGGCGCCCGGCGGACCGAAAGCCCCCCGCCTGCCACCTCACCCGCCCGGCGCCGGGATCACCCCCGGTCGAACGCTTCCAGGGCCCGCCGCGCCATCGGATGTGTACGCACCAGCTCCCCCAGCGTCGTCGTCCCGCGAGTGATCTTCGCGAAGGCGTTCCAGGCCGGCCGGAAGCCCGTGATCACCGCGTGGAACATGCCCGGACGCCGTGAGAAGGCCTTGAGCATCTGCCGCCCCACGCCCATTTCCACGCCCAGTCCCGCCTTGATGGCGAAGGCGTAGTTGAGGGCCTGGCGACGGGCGTCCACCGCGTCGTGGGCCTCGGAGACCCGCACCGCCCACTCCCCCGCCAGTCGGCCCGAGCGCAGCGCGAACGAGATTCCCTCGCGGGTCCACGGCTCGAGGAGCCCCGCCGCGTCGCCGCACACCAGCACCCGGCCGCGGGACAGCGGGGAGTCGTCGGCGCGACAACGCGTCAGATGCCCGGAGGAGATGCTCGGCTCGAAGCCCGCCAGCCCCAGCCGGCCGATGAAGTCCTCCAGGTAGCGCTTGGTCGCCGAGCCCTCGCCGCGTGCGGAGATCACGCCGACGGTGAGGGTGTCCCCCTTGGGGAAGACCCAGCCATAGCTGCCGGGCATCGGGCCCCAGTCGATGAGCACCCGACCCGCCCAGTCCTCGGCGACCGTCTCCGGCACCGGGATCTCCGCCTCCAGGCCGAGGTCGACCTGCTCCACCTTGACCCCGACATGGGCGCCTATCCGGCCCGCGCTGCCGTCGGCGCCGACCACGGCCCGCGCCAGCACCACTTCGCCGTCGCCCAGCACCACCGCGACGGTCCGGCGGTCGGGCACCTCGGCGCCGTGTTGTTCCACCCGCGAGACGGTGACGCCCGTACGGACCCGGGCGCCCGCGTCCTTGGCCGACTCGACCAGTCCGGCGTCGAACTCGGGGCGGTTGATGAGCCCGAAGAGCATGTGCTTGGAACGGCGGGTGCGGGTCAGTTTGCCGTTCATCGAGAACGTCACCGCGTGCACCCGGTCGCGCAGCGGCAGGTCGAAGCCGGGCGGCAGGGAATCCCGTGAGGGGCCGATGATGCCGCCGCCGCAGGTTTTGTACCGCGGCAGTTCCGCCTTCTCCAGGAGCAGCACCCGGCGTCCCGTACAGGCCGCGGCGTGCGCGGCCGCGGCGCCCGCGGGTCCCGCACCCACCACCACGACGTCCCACACCTGCTGGTTGTCCTCGGCTGCGTGCTCGCTGCTCACCTGTGCGTTCGCTCCCGTTCGATGCCTGGTTGCGGTACCGCCCGCATCCTACGGGCCGTCGTTCCGCGAACCGCCTGTGGGAAGATCGGGAGCACTCATCCCCGTACGTCCGGCCCGTCCGGCTCACAAGGACGGACGGACCGCGTACACCACGTCGCGCCCACAAGGAGCGTTCCATGTCTGACAGCCCGCTCGCGCGCACGGTCGCCGCGCTACAGTCCCGTGCCCTCACCGAACTGGCCGAGCTGGTGGCCTTCAAGTCGGTCGCGGACCCGGCGCAGTTCCCCAAGAGCGAGTGCGAGGCGGCCGCGAACTGGATCGTCGACGCACTGCGGGCGGACGGGTTCCAGGACGTGGCCCTCCTCGACACCCCGGACGGCAGCCAGTCCGTGTACGGCTTCCTGCCCGGTCCGGCCGGCGCGCCGACGGTGCTGCTGTATGCGCACTACGACGTGCAGCCGCCGCTGGACGAGACCGCCTGGGTCTCGCCGCCGTTCGAGCTGACCGAGCGCGACGGACGCTGGTACGGGCGCGGCGCCGCGGACTGCAAGGGCGGCCTGGTCATGCATCTGACGGCGCTGCGCGCCCTGAAGGAGCACGGCGGCCTGCCGGTCAACGTCAAGGTGATCGTGGAGGGTTCCGAGGAGCAGGGCACGGGTGGCCTGGAGCGGTACGCCGAGGCGCACCCGGAGCTGCTGGCCGCCGACGCCATCGTCATCGGCGACACGGGCAACTTCCGGGTGGGGCTGCCGACGGTGACCGCCACGCTGCGCGGGATGACGCTGGTACGGGTGCGGGTCGACGCGCTGGAAGGCAACCTGCACTCCGGCCAGTTCGGCGGCGCGGCCCCGGACGCGCTGGCCGCGCTGATCCGGATCCTGGACTCGCTGCGCGCCGAGGACGGCTCGACGACCGTCCAGGGGCTGGCCTCGGACGCGAGCTGGGAGGGCCTGCAGTACCCGGAGGAGGACTTCCGCAAGGACGCAAGGGTCCTGGACGGCGTCGGGCTGATCGGCAACGGCACGGTCGCGGACCGGGTCTGGGCGCGTCCCGCCGTCACCGTTCTCGGCATCGACTGCCCGCCGGTGATCGGCGCCACCCCGTCCGTCCATGCGGGCGCGCGGGCGCTGGTGAGCCTCCGGGTGCCGCCGGGCACGGACGCGGTGGAGGCGACGAAGCTGCTCGCCGCACATCTGGAGGGCGCCGCTCCGTGGGGTGCACGGGTCTCGGTCGAGCAGATCGGCCAGGGTCAGCCGTTCCGGGCGGACACCGGCAGCCCGGCGTACGCGTCGATGGCCGCGGCGATGCGGGAGGCGTACGACGGTCAGGAGATGCAGACCTCCGGCATGGGCGGCTCGATCCCGCTGTGCAACGCCCTGGCCGGGCTCTACCCGGAGGCGGAGATCCTGCTGATCGGGCTGAGCGAGCCGGAGGCCCAGATCCACGCGGTCAACGAGAGCGTCTCGCCTCAGGAGCTGGAGCGGCTGTCGCTGGCCGAGGCGCTGTTCCTGCAGAAGTACGCGGCGGGCCGGGCCTGAGACGACCGGGCCCGAGGCGAGGGGGCCTGAGACGAGGGGCCTGAGACGAGGGGGCGCCGCCCGCCGGCGGCGCTCCGCTCGTGACCCTCAGCCCATCGGGACGCCCGCCTCCAGGTGGAGCGGACGGCCGCGCTCACGGGCGCGCAGCGCCCAGCGCAGCCGGTTCCAGCGCACCGGCGGCAGCATCGTCTCGGCCTCGGCCTCGGTGGCGAAGCGCCAGTCGCGCAGCTCGGCGCCGGGCAGCAGCAGTTGCCGTATCCGTTCGTCGGTGAGCGTGCCGCCGTCGAAGAGCAGCCGCATACCGCCGAACCCCGGCGGCTTGGGCGCCTCCCAGTCCACCACCAGCAGCCGGAGCGCGCGGGACAGCTGGAGGCCCAATTCCTCGGCGACCTCGCGCACTCCGGCGTGTGCGGGCGCCTCGCCCGGTTCGACGACGCCGCCGGGGAATTCCCAGCCGGGCTTGTAGGTCGGGTCGACGAGCAGCACCCGGTCCTGGTCGTCGAAGAGCAGCACCCCGGCCGCGAGAGTCTCGGCGCTGGGCTCCGGGGTCTGCACGATGTCGCAGGCGCCGGCTCCGGTGCGGACCGCCTCGGCGACCCGTTCGGCGGTCTGCCGGGGGGTGAGCCGAGTGGTGTCGACGACGTGCGCGTCACCTTCGATCCAGTTCAGCGCACGGGCGTACGGGCCGAGGTGCTCCAGACACCAGTGGCGTACGGACGCGTCGGCCTCGGGGACGTTCCCCGGCTCCGTGCGCTGGGCTATGCGCTCGCGCAGGATCGTTTCCTCCGCATGCAGCAGAACATGCCGCACGGGAATCCGGCGGGCTGCGAGGGAGCCGAAGATCTCATCGCGGTATTCCTGGCGCAGCAGCGTCATCGGCGTCACCAGCGGGCCCGGCACTTCGGTGAGCAGCGCCGCCGCGGTGTCCACGACCATCCGCCGCCAGGCCGGCAGGTCCTGATAGTCGTCGATCTCCTCGAACCGTTTGGCCGGCAGCATCAACCGCAGTCCGCTGCCGAGAAGTTCGGGGTCGTAGAGCGTGCTTCCGGGAAGCAGGTCGAGCAATTCTTGAGCCGCAGTGGTCTTGCCCGCACCGAACGTGCCGTTCAGCCAGACGATCACGGTTTCCCCTCTTCCCTAGACCCAGGTGAGTTGCCCGCAACACCCTGCCACGGAAACGCTCGGGAAGGCGGATGCCGGTCACCGCATCCCCCGCCGCGAAGCCCCCGGCAAACAAGCGCTCCCCCGCCCCTCCAGTACCGAAACCCTCACCTGGACAGCGGCCCCTGGCGCATATGACGGCGGCCCATCGAGCGGCCCGCGGCCGGTTCTCGTCACCTCCCTCCGCCTGTTGCGCCATGCCTTCCCCGCCCCGTCCCGGTAGGTCGGCGAGGAAATTCCCCTGCGGAAGCGGGATTCACCGCGGCGCGCGGAGTGCACGGAGGACGGGAGTCGGTGAGGAGAGCAGGTGGGGTCGGCGGAGAACCGGCCACGCGGATTGCCGGGGATCGAAGTGACGGGAGTTCGTTGCCGCTCGAGGGAAATACCGCGATGCGAGGAAGTGGCGGCGCCGGTGAATGCCCGTATTCCGCGGTCCCTTCGTACGGCGGCGGAAGAGGTGAACGAGCCGTCGGCACGGGCGAGTGGTGCCAGGAGACGCCCGGCCGCTCCGCCTCGCTTCGGACCCGTCGGAGGAGGCGCCCGACCTTCGCTTTCGGCGTCGGGAACCGCTTCGGTGGCCGAGTAAGGAACCAAACAGAAACGAACGTCGATGAGGGGACCGCACCCCCGAACCTTGGCCTCTCCTCGGAGAGTTGAGGGAAACCGAGCAACCCACACCACCCTCTTTCAACATACTCCAACAAGCTCTACCGTAAGGGCTCGCCAGTGACGGATACATGACGCTCGCACACCCCCCACCCGCCCGAAGACGGAGGACGCGAACCATGCGCATGCACGACATCCGCACCACCCACCGGCACAGCCGAGGTCACGGCAGCAGTCACGGTCACGGTCACGGTCACGGAAGAATCGTCGGAGCGCTGTCCGCCGCGCTGCTCTGTGCGGCGGCGCTGGGTGCCCCGCCGGCCGCGGCCGACACGCCCGCCCCGCGGCTCCCCGACGGGCTCGCCAAAACGCCCCCGATGGGCTTCAACAACTGGAACTCCACCAACTGCCGCGCGGAGTTCAACGAGGAGATGGTCGAGCGCATCGCCGACCTCTTCGTCACCAAGGGCCTCAAAGACGCGGGCTACCGGTACGTCAATCTCGACGACTGCTGGGCGCTGCCCGAGCGGGACGCGAACGGCAAGCTCGTGCCGGACCCCCAGCGCTTCCCCCACGGCATCAAGGCCGTCGCGGACCACGTCCACGCCAAGGGGCTGAAGTTCGGCATCTACACCAGCGCGGGTACCAAGACCTGCAACGACAACGGGTTCCCGGGCGGCCTCGGACACGAGGCGTCCGACGCGCAGCAGTTCGCGGACTGGGGCGTGGACTACCTCAAGTACGACAACTGCAACAACCAAGGGACGGACGCCGAACAGCGCTACCGCACGATGCGGGACGCGCTCAAGGCCACCGGGCGCCCCATCGTCTACAGCATCTGCGAATGGGGCGAGAACAAGCCCTGGGAGTGGGCATCGGACGTAGGGCATCTGTGGCGGACCACGGGGGACATCAACGACAGCTGGTCGAGCATGCTCGGGATCGTCAAGCAGAATCTGCCCCTGGCCCCGTACGCGGGCCCCGGCCACTGGAACGATCCGGACATGCTGGAGGTCGGCAACGGCGGTATGACGGACACCGAATACCGCAGCCACTTCTCCCTCTGGTCGATGATGTCGGCCCCGCTGCTGATCGGCTCCGATCTGCGCAAGGCGACGGAGGAGACCTTCACGATCCTCGACAACAAGGACGTGATCGCCCTCGACCAGGACGCGCTGGGCAAACAGGCCACCGTGCTGCACTCCGACTCCGGGCGCTGGACGCTGGTCAAGGAGCTCGCCGACGGTGACCGCGCGGTCGCCCTCTTCAACGAGACCGACCGACCTCAGCAGATCACCACCAGCGCCCGGGACGCCGGCCTGCCCCAGGCGGACGGCTACGTCCTGCGCGACCTGTGGCAGCACCGCGACTCCCGCACCACCGGCACCGTCTCGGCGACCGTCCCGGCCCACGGCACCACCGTCTACCGCATCTCCGTCGACCGGAGCTGAAGCACCGCCCGAAGGGCATCAGCAGGTGGGCAGCCCCGGCACCGGCTGGTCGTTCTCGCCGCCCGTGAGGTAGACGACGCTGACGTAGACCCCGGTGTTCCCGCTGTCGTCATCGGTCTTCGCCCACCAGACGTTCGTCCACTTCCCGTACGTCTCGCGGCGGCCCAGCTTCGCCTGGCAGTAGAAGTAGTTGGTGCCCATGTTGAGCGTGCCGGCCTGCTGGAAGGAGGCGGTGTACGAGGTGGCGGTGCGCCAGACGTCGCAGTTGGCCTTGCCGCCGCCGGCGGCCGTGCACGCCGGCCCCGAGGTGTGGCCACCGCCACCGCCGCCACCGGACGTCCCGGAGGTGCCGCCGCCACCGTCGGTGCCGCCGCCACCGCCCCCGGTGGCCCCGCCGGCGGTCTGATCGCCCGAACTCCCGCCCGCGGCACCGGGCTCGGGAGTCCTGGTCGGGCCGCCGGAGGGGTCCTCGGAGGCCGGCGCCGACGGATCTCCGCCCTTGCCCGCGCCCTTCCCCTCGCTCTCGCCCTTCCCCTTGCCCTTGCTCTCACCCTTGCCCTCGCCCTTGCCGGCGTCCTCGCTGCCGGCCGGGCTCGGGTCGGCGGCCGGGCCCGGCTTCCCGGCCGGTGCCGCCGACTGCCGCCCGCCGCCCGCGACGGTGTCGCTCGGCCCGCCGCCGACCAGTGCGTAGGTCACGCCGCCACCGGTGGCGAGCACCGCGAGCACGGCCGCCACGGTGAGCAGCACCCGGCGGCGACGCCGGGCGGGCAGCCGCTCGGTGTCCGCCTGCGACGGGTTCGCCAGATGCGGTTGGGTACCCGTGCTGCCGACGGCCGGGCCGCTCACCACCCCGGGCGGGTCGAAGCCGGGGCCGATGGCGGAGGCGGACGTGGGAACGTCGTGCGCACCGGGGGGTGCGGCGGCGTTCGCCGCACCCGGGCCCCCGGCCAGCCAACTGGCGGGCGGGGAACCGGCGTTGGCCGCTCCGACGGGGGCGGCGCCGCCCTGGCCGGCCGCCGCCGGCCCGAAGTCCTGGGGCGGAGGGGGCGGTGGGACCGCCCGGATGTCCGTCGCGGTCGGCAGGTGCGGCGCACCGGGCGTCGGCACCGTCCCCGGTTCCTGCCCGTCGGCCACCGCCTTCAGCATGCTCCGCGCCTGGGCGGCGGACGGCCGGTCGGCAGGGTTCTTGGCCATCAGGGCGTGCAGTACGGGCGTGAGCGGCCCGGCCCGCTGCGGCTCCGGGAGCGGCTCGGTGACGATCGCGGTGAGCGTGGACCAGACCGACGTCCGGCGGAACGGCGCGCCGCTGCCCTCGACGGCCGCGTACAGCGTCATCCCCAGCGACCAGATGTCCGAGGCGGGGGTGGGGTCCTGGCCCTGGGCCCGCTCGGGCGGCAGGTAGTCGAGCGAGCCGACCAGCTCGCCGCTGCGGGTGATGTTGGTGGTGGCGCCGTCGCCCGGGGCCTCGATGCTGGCGATACCGAAGTCGGTGAGCACCACCCGGCCGGTGCGATCCAGCAGCACGTTGCCGGGCTTCACGTCGCGGTGCAGGACTCCCACCTGGTGGGCGGCGTCCAGGGCGTCCATCACCTGGGCGCCGATGCGGGCCATCTCCCGGGGGTCGAGGCCGCCCTGCTGCTGGATGGCGTCGTCCAGGGAAGGTCCGTCGACCAGTTCCATCACGATGACGGGGCGGCCGTCCTCGTCGATGACGTCATGGACGGTGACCACGCCGGAGTGCCGGATACGAGCGGCGGCCCGCGCCTCGCGCTGCATGCGGGTGCGCAGATCGGCGAGCTCCGGGGCGGAGGCGTCGGTGTACGCGCGCAGGACCTTGACGGCGACCTCGCGGCCCAGCACCTCGTCGACGGCCCGGCAGACCACGCCCATGCCGCCGCGGCCGAGCCGGCCGGTGACGCGGTAGCGGCCGCCGAGCAGCCGGCCGGTCAGATCCGCGTCCGTGCCGC
Organism: Streptomyces sp. NPDC048650; assembly: GCF_043199095.1. Taxonomy (NCBI): domain Bacteria; kingdom Bacillati; phylum Actinomycetota; class Actinomycetes; order Kitasatosporales; family Streptomycetaceae; genus Streptomyces; species Streptomyces sp. NPDC048650. Next base: position 220,944 of record NZ_JBICVM010000002.1, read on the forward strand.
GCCGGGGGCCGCTCTTCGCGGCCGCGGCCGGCGCTCCGTCGGCTCCGTTGCCCGGCGTGCCGTCCGCGGATGCGGCGCCGCCGGGCGCTCCATGGCCGGATGCGCCGTTGCCGGGCGGCGCCGCGGCCGCCTCGCCGCTCGCCCCGCTGGGCTCCCCCGGTTCGTCCGGTCCGCGCAGCTCACGCTCCCCCGGTGTCATCGTCGCCGATCCCCTCGATACCCGTGCGTCTGCCCGTCCGCCGCATGTCTCGCGGCGCCCGGCGCGGTCGCCAACAGACTAAGGGGCGCGCGGGGGCGGGTGGTGGCTTCAGGGCAGGGGAACGAAGGCATCGAGACGGGACTGTTGCGCGGCGGCCGCGGCGGCACCCACCACCCCGGCGTCCGTTCCCGTTTGGGCGGGCACGACCGTCAGGCCCCTGACGAACGACAGCGTCGCATAGTCGCGCAGGGCCTTGCGCAACGGGACGAACAGGACGTCCCCGGCGCCCGCCACTCCCCCGCCGATGACCGCGATGTCGATCTCGACCAGCGTCGCGGTGGCGGCGATCCCGGCGGCCAGCGCTTGGGCGGCACGCTCGAAGGACCGTACGGCGACGGGGTCTCCGGCGCGCGCCGAAGCGGCGACGGCGGCGGCGCTGGTGTCACCGTGGCCCGGCAGCCAGCCGTCGGCAAGCGCCCGGCGGGCGATGTTCGGTCCGCTGGCGATGCGTTCGACGCAGCCGCGGGCGCCGCACGGGCAGGGATCGCCGTCGAGGTCGACGCTGATGTGGCCGATGTGTCCGGCGTTGCCGGTGGGGCCCGTGTGCAGGCGGCCGTCCAGGACGAGTCCGCCGCCGACTCCGGTGGAGACCACCATGCACAGGGCGTTGGCGTGCCCGCGCGCGGCGCCCTGCCAGTGCTCGGCCGCGGTCATCGCGACACCGTCGCCGACCAGCACCACCGGCCGCTCTCCGACCAGCGCCCGCACCCCGGCGACCAGCGGGAAGTCGCGCCAGCCGGGGATGTTGACGGGGCTGACGGTGCCCGCCGAGGCGTCCACCGGGCCCGCGCTGCCGATGCCCACGGCCGCCACCCGCGCCCACTCGGGCCCCGCCGCCAGCTCCCGGACCACCTCGGCGACCGCGCGCATGACGGTCGCCCCGTCCTGGTCGGCGGGGGTGGGCCGGGCGGCCCGTACGATCAGCCTGCCGCGCCCGTCCACCAGAGCACCGGCGATCTTGGTGCCGCCAATGTCGAGCGCTGCGCTGAGGTCGGTCTGCATCGGTGTCGAATCTCCTGGTGGGACCGGGGCCAAGGGGGAGGTCGGCCGGGCGTGAGAACGCCAGTCTTCCCGCAGCTGACAACGTTGTCCAGAGGCTATGCTCGTCGGCACCCACCGCCCCCCAGAGAATCAGGACCGCGCACCGTGACCGACACCGCCCGGGGCACCTCCCGTCGCTACGGCACCCGGCCCACGATGAAGGATGTCGCGGCACGTGCCGGGGTCGGCCTCAAGACGGTCTCCCGCGTGGTCAACGGCGAACCGGGGGTCACACCGGACACCGAGCGACGGGTCCAGGAGGCCATCACCGCCCTGGGGTTCCGCCGCAACGACTCCGCCCGCGTCCTGCGCAAGGGCCGGACGGCCAGCATCGGCCTGGTCCTGGAGGATCTCGCCGACCCCTTCTACGGGCCCCTCAACCGCGCCGTGGAAGAGGTCGCCCGCGACCACGGCGCGCTGCTGATCAACGGCTCCAGCGCCGAGGACCCGGCGCGGGAGCAGGAGTTGGTGCTCGCGCTGTGCGCGCGGCGGGTGGACGGGCTGGTCGTGATCCCGGCCGGTGACGACCACCGCTATCTGGAGCCGGAGATCGCGGCCGGCATCGCGACGGTCTTCGTGGACCGCCCGGCGGGCAGGATCGACGCGGATGCGGTGCTCTCCGACAGCTTCGGCGGATCCCGGGACGCGGTCGCCCATCTCATCGCGCACGGCCACCGCCGGATCGGCTTCATCGGTGACCAGCCGCGGATCCACACCGCGAAGGAGCGGCTGCGCGGCTACCGCACCGCGATGGCCGCCGCCGGGCTGCCGGTCGACGAGTCCTGGGTGGCGCTGGGCTCCACCGCCCCCGAGCGGGTGCGTGCCGCGGCCACCGCCATGCTGGACGCCCCCGAGCCGGTCACCGCGCTGTTCGCGGGCAACAACCGGGTCACCGTCACCGCGGTGCGCGTGCTGGGCGAACGCCCGCGCCCGGTCGCCCTGGTCGGCTTCGACGACTTCGAGCTGGCCGATCTCATACGGCCCGCGATCACCGTCGTCGCCCAGGACGCGGCGCGGCTGGGTCGGACCGCCGCCGGGCTGCTCTTCCGTCGCCTGGACGGCATCGACGAGCCGCCACGGCAGGTGGTCGTGCCCACCCGCCTGATAGCCCGCGGTACGGGGGAGATCCGGCCGGACGGCAGCTGACCGGTCCCCGCGGCCGGGAGTTCGCGGCGGCGGGCGGAAGCCGAGCGGGAGCGTTCCGGCCGGTGTGGCCGGAACGCTCCCGTGGCGTGCGACGCGGGTCAGGCGGTCTTCGCCGGGCGGCCCGCGAGGGCGTCGAGGTCGGCGCGGGTCAGGCCGGTCAGTCGGGCGACCTCGGCGGTGTCGACGGCGCCGCAGTCCAGGCCGCGCAGCAGGTAGCCGCTGAGCGCCTTCGCGGTCGCGGGCTCGTCCATGACGTCGCCGCCGGCCTTGGCGACATACGCCGCGAGCCGGGCCGCGGCCTGCTCCAGGCCCTCGCGGTAGAAGGCGTAGACCGCGGCGTAGCGGGTCGGGAGGTGCGCGGGGTGCATGTCCCAGCCCTGGTAGTAGGCGCGGGCCAGCGAGCGCCGGACGAGGCCGTGGTGCAGCCGCCAGGCGTCGTGCACGCGGTCCGTGGAACCGACCGGGAGGACGTTGGTCGAGCCGTCCGAGAGGCGCACTCCGGTGCCCGCGGCGGCCACCTGCATCACGGCCTTGGCGTGGTCGGCCACCGGGTGGTCGAGCGACTGGTGGGCGGCACTGACGCCGCAGGAGGCGCTGTAGTCGAAGGTGCCGTAGTGCAGAGAGGTGGCGCGCCCTTCGGCGGCCTCGATCATCCTGGCGACGGTGGCACGGCCGTCGGCCCCCAGGATCGACTGGGTGGTCTCGATCTGGATCTCGAAGCCGATCCGGCCGCTCTCCAGGCCGCGGGTCCTCTCGAAGCTCTCCAGCAGCCGGACCATGGCGGTGACCTGCTCGGCATAGGTCACCTTGGGCAGTGTGAGGACCAGGCCGTCGGGCAGTCCGCCGGCCTCCATCAGGCCGGTGAGGAAGATGTCCAGGGTGCGGATGCCGCGGTCGCGGACGGCGGCCTCCATGCACTTCATCCGGATGCCCATGTACGGCGCGGCCGTGCCGTCCTGGTAGGCGGCGGCGACGAGGGCGGCGGCGCGGGCGGCGGCCGCGTCCTCCTCGGCGTCCGGGCGGGGGCCGTAGCCGTCCTCGAAGTCGATGCGCAGGTCCTCGATCGGCTCGCGCTCCAGCTTCGCGCGCACCCGCTCGTGGACGTCGCCGGCGAGCTCGTCGGGGATGCCGAGGACGGCGGCGAGTGCGTCGGCGTCCGGGGCGTGCGCGTCGAGGGCGGCGAGCGCCTGGTCGCCCCAGGAGCGCAGGGTGTCGGCGGCGAAGGCGTCGCCGGGGACGTAGACCGTGTGGACGGGCTGGCGGGTGCCGGGGTCGCCTGGGTAGCGCCGTGCCAGATCGGCGTCCACCGCGGCGAGGGAAGCGCCGATCTCCTCGCGTACGGTGTGCGCGAGGCTCGTCGCCGCGGTCTCCTGCTGCCCCATTCGTTGCCCTCCCGATATGTGAGCCCGACCTCAACGGTCGAGCACTTTCCGCTTAACGGAATCAATAATCCGTATAGTGAAGTTATCGGGGGTGGGTATCGAGGTCAACACCCCCGCCGGCGCCGACGCAGGTCACGGGCCCACGCGGCTCCCATAACCCTGTGGCACCGCGGCGCCGCCCACGCCAGAATTCCCCCATGACTTGGACCGCACCACAGATCACCCGCCGGGAGATGCCCACCGCCGCCGGCGAACGGGACATGCTGCAGGGCTGGCTCGACTGGCACCGCGACACACTGCTCGGCAAGTGCACCGGACTCACTCCGGAGCAGCTCGTCGAGGCGAGCACCCCGCCCTCCACCCTCACCCTGCTCGGCCTGGTGCGCCACATGACACTGGTCGAGCGCTCCTGGTTCCGCGAGCGCTTCGCCGGTGAGCGGCTCGAGGATCTCTACGACCTCGAACGGAACGAGGACGCCGACTTCGACGACGCCGACCCCGCCGGGGCGGAGACGGACTTCGCCACCTTCCGCGCCGAGATCGAGACCGTCGACGCGGCGGTCAAGGGCCGCAGCCTGGACGAGACCTTCCTGGCACCCCGCGGCCGCACACTGAACCTGCGCTGGGCGTACGTCCACCTCATCGAGGAGTACGCGCGCCACAACGGTCACGCGGATCTGCTGCGCGAGCGGATCGACGGCGCGACGGGCGACTGACCGGGAGGCGCCGAGAACGGCCGAGGCCCCGTACGCGGCACGCGTACGGGGCCTCGTGGCCCTGCCGCGGGACGGGCGCGGCGGGACCGACGGGCTCAGCCCTTGCGGGTCTTGACCTCGTCGGTGAGCGCCGGGACGACGTCGAAGAGGTCGCCGACCACGCCGTAGTCGACCAGATCGAAGATCGGCGCCTCGGAGTCCTTGTTGATGGCGACGATGGTCTTCGAGGTCTGCATGCCGGCGCGGTGCTGGATCGCGCCGGAGATGCCCGCCGCGATGTACAGCTGCGGCGAAACGGACTTACCGGTCTGGCCGACCTGGTTGGTGTGCGGGTACCAGCCCGCGTCCACGGCGGCACGCGAGGCGCCGACGGCCGCACCGAGCGAGTCGGCGAGCGCCTCGATGACCGGGAAGTTCTCGGCGCCGTTGACGCCGCGACCACCGGAAACCACGATCGCGGCCTCGGTCAGGTCCGGGCGGCCGGTCGACTCGCGCGGGGTACGCGAGACGATCTTGGTGCCCTTGGAGGAGTCCGCGACGGTCACCGTGAGCTGCTCGACCGTGCCGGCGGCCGGCGCGGCCTCCGGGGCGGCGGAGTTGGGCTTGACGGTGATGACCGGGGTGCCCTTGCTGATCCGGGACTTGGTGGTGAAGGACGCCGCGAAGACGGACTGGGTGGCCACCGGGCCCTCGTCGCCGGCCTCGACGTCGACGGCGTCGGTGATGATGCCGGAGCCGATGCGCAGCGCCAGGCGGGCCGCGATCTCCTTGCCCTCGGCGGAGGACGGCAGCAGCACGGCGGCCGGCGAGACCGCGTCGTAGGCGGCCTGCAGCGCGTCGACCTTGGGGGCGACGAGGTACTCGGCGAACTCGGGCGCGTCGGCGGCCAGCACCTTCACGGCGCCGTGCTCGGCGAGGACCTTCGCGGCCTCCTCGGCGTTCGCACCGAGGTGGACGGCCACCGGCTCGCCGATGCGGCGGGCGAGGGTGAGCAGCTCGAGGGTGGGCTTGCGGACGGCACCGTCCACGTGGTCGACGTAGACAAGAACTTCAGCCATGGGATTGCTCTCCTGCGGGAAGAATGACGGCGGTTGGCGTGACGGCGCGGCTCAGATGAACTTCTGGCCCGCGAGGAACTCGGCGAGCTGCTTGCCGCCCTCGCCCTCGTCCTTGACGATGGTGCCCGCCGTGCGCGCCGGGCGCTCGGAGGCGTCCTCGACCTTGGTCCAGGCGCCTTCGAGACCGACCTCGTCCGCCTCGATCTCCAGGTCCTCCAGGTCCAGGGACTCCACCGGCTTCTTCTTGGCGGCCATGATGCCCTTGAAGGAGGGGTAACGCGCCTCGCCCGACTGGTCGGTGACGGAGACGACGGCCGGCAGCGCGGCCTCCAGCTGCTCGCTGGCGGTGTCGCCGTCACGGCGACCGGTCACCTTGCCGTCGGCCACCGCGACCTCGGAGAGCTGGGTCACCTGCGGGACGTCGAGCCGCTCGGCGAGGAGCGCGGGCAGCACACCCATCGTGCCGTCGGTGGAGGCCATACCGCAGACGACCAGGTCGTAGCCGGTCTTCTCGATGGCCTTGGCGAGCACGAGCGAGGTGCCCAGCGCGTCGGTGCCGTGCAGGTCGTCGTCCTCGACGTGGACACCCTTGTCGGCGCCCATCGACAGCGCCTTGCGCAGGGCGTCGTTGGCGTCCTCGGGGCCGACGGTCAGGACCGTGATCTCCGCGTCGTCGGCGGCTTCCTTGATCTGCAGGGCCTGCTCGACGGCGTACTCGTCGAGCTCCGAGAGCAGACCGTCCACGTCGTCGCGGTCGACGGTCAGGTCCTCGGCGAAGTGCCGGTCGCCGGTGGCGTCGGGCACGTACTTCACACAGACAACGATCCTCAAGCTCACGCCGGCTCTCCTACCTGCTTCGTCTCTTCAGAACTGCCTTGTGCTGGCAGCATAGGCGCCTGTTGGGGCGGCTCCGGGTCGGATACGGATCCCCGCGCCGACCCTCATATTACTCGCCAGTACATACAGTCTGGTGCCCCGAATCAAGGCCGTTGAAATGTGACGTTGCCAACGGCCCTGACCGGATGATGACGAAGCCGTACGGGAACCCGTCAGTCCCGCAGCGCGTTGAAGCGGCCCTGGTGGTAGAGGAGCGGACGGCCGGGGCCGGCGGGGTCGCCGACGACCGGCTGGGCGAGCACGAGGCGGTGGTCGCCGGCCGGGACCTTGGCCACCACCCTGCACACCAGCCACGCCAGCACACCGTCCAGGAGGGGCACGCCCTCGGGGCCGGTGCGCCAGGAGGTTCCGGGGCCGAAGCGGTCCGCGCCGCTGCGGGCGAAGGTGGCCGCGAGCTCCTGCTGGTGCTCGCCGAGTATGTGGACGCCGATGTGCTCGGCCGCCGCGACGGCGGGCCAGCTGGAGGCGCCGGTGCCGATACCGAACGAGAGCAGCGGGGGTTCCGCGGCGACGGAGGTCAGGGAGGTGGCGGTGAAGCCGACGGGACGGGAGCCGTGCGCGGTGATCACCGCGACGCCGGCGGCGTGCTGCCGGAAGACGGAGCGCAGCAGTTCGGGCGTGGCGGTGCGAGGCGTGCCGAGGTCGGGCGAGGCCGTCATGGAGTTGTCCTTCTGTGGTGTACGAGCGGTGGCAGAGCCGACGGCAGCCGCGCGGCTGCCGGCAGCGGTGGTGTCGTCGCTGCTCACACGCTGGGACAGCAGGCGCTGGCGGTCCGCAGAAGGTCCACGTGCGCGCGTCCGTACAGAAGGGGTCCTGGCCGCATCACGTCAGAGTGACGATGCTCGGCCCGCACCGTCAAGTGGCGCCCGGCATCTGGGAGATCAATCACGGACGGCCGCGCCCAGTGCGGCGATGACATCGGCCTTCCGGGGCTGGCCCGCCGCGCGGCGCACGATCGCGCCGTCCGCGTCCAGCACCAGCACGGTGGGGGTGCGCAGGATGTTGAGGCTCCGCACCAGCTCCAGGCGGGCCTCGGCGTCGATCTCCACATGTGCCACGCCGTCCACGATCTCCGCGACCTCCGCCAGCGTCCGCCGGGTGGCCCGGCAGGGCTGGCAGAAGGCGCTGGAGAACTGCACGAGCGTGGCCCGCGCCCCCAACTCCGCGCCGATCTCGGCGGCGCCCAGCCGCTTCCCCTCGTCGCGCCCTCGCACGGTCGGCCTCCCATTGCGGCGTCGGTGCCACACACCGAAGGCGCTCGCCGCCGCGAGTACTGCGATGCACACCACGAATCCAGTCATCTCAGCATGCAGCATTCACGAGACCGCAAAGATTCCCGGCACCGGACACCGGTCTTTCTGCGGGAGGGTGGAGCCATGTCCCCCAACACGATCGACGCACGGGGCCCGCGGTTCGGTGCGGCGCTCACCTCCGTGGTCCTGGCAGCCGTACTGATCACCGGGAGCGGCCCGCTGCTGGTCCTCCAGACCCTGGTCTTCGCCGTCGGGGCGGTGGCCGGGGTCCAGCGCTCCCCCTACGCCTGGCTGTTCAAGGTGGCGGTACGCCCACGCCTGGCCCCGCCGACCGAGTTCGAGGCCGCTGCGCCGCCGCGGTTCGCGCAGGGCGTCGGCCTGTTCTTCGCCGCCGTGGGGCTGGCCGGCTACGTCCTGGGGCCGCAGTGGCTGGGCACCGCGGCCACCGGCTGCGCACTCGCGGCCGCGTTTCTGAATGCCGCCTTCGGGTACTGCCTCGGCTGCGAGATGTACCTTCTCCTGCGGAGAGCGACCCGCTGAGCCGGATCACGTGACAAGAATCTCGCGGCCCCGGAGGCGCGCACGCTGGCCGCCAGGCCCGTCATCGGGCACGATCTCCCGAAAGCCGCTCAGTTACGGCTGCGTAGGTTGCAGCTGTACACAGTCTTCGCCGGGAGAACCCTCCCCAGGCACAGAGAAGGGGTCCCCCGACATGGCCGAGCTCGTCTACCCACCGGTGATCGGCGCCGCCCGCACCGTTTTCAAGGCACTCGACCTCAAGTTCGACATCGCCGGGGCGGAGAACATTCCGCGCCAGGGCGGTGCGGTGCTGGTGAGCAATCACATCGGGTATCTCGACTTCATCTTCGCCGGTCTGGCGGCGCTGCCGGCGAAGCGGCTGGTGCGCTTCATGGCGAAGGAGTCGGTCTTCCGGCACAAGGTGTCGGGGCCGCTGATGCGGGCGATGAAGCACATACCGGTCGACCGCGCCCAGGGCATGCACGCCTACAAGCACGCGCTGAGCGCCCTGCGGTCCGGGGAGGTCATCGGCGTCTTCCCCGAGGCGACCATCTCGGAGTCCTTCACCCTCAAGACCTTCAAGTCGGGTGCGGCGCGCCTCGCCCAGGAGGCCGGTGTCCCGCTGGTCCCGCTGGCTCTGTGGGGCACCCAGCGCCTGTGGACGAAGGGCCACAAGCGCGACCTGGGCCGTAACCACTTCCCGATCACCATCCGGGTCGGCGAGCCGGTGACCGCCGACCCCGCCGAACAGGCCGAAAAGATCACCGACCGGCTGCGGGCCCGCGTCCAGGACCTGCTGGAGGCGGCCCAGCGCGCCTATCCCGTGCGCCCGAGGGACGCCGAGGACACCTGGTGGATGCCGGCCCATCTGGGCGGTACGGCCCCGGCGGCGCCCGGCGCGTAACGGCGCGGCGGCGCTACCGCCCGGCGCGCCGGGCGGTAGCGCCGCGGGCGTCCGCCCTCAGCGACGGGGCCGGGGCCGGTCGGCCCCGGCCGGTCACTGCGACCGGACGTCACCGATCTCGATCCGGGCGTCCGGGCACGCCTTCTGCAGCGCCTCGGCCAGCTCGGCGCCGGCCGTCGTCAGCTCGTCGAGCGTCATCGGGGCCATCCGCTCCAGCAGGAACAGCGCGCTGACCGAGTCCTCGGTGAGGCGGGTGCGGACACCCTGGCGCCAGTTCCAGCGGCGGCAGGTGACGCCCCGGTCGTCGCACCACACGACCTCACCGGGCTCGGGGTGCTCGATGACCTCGACGCCGCCCGCCGCGGTCACGAACGGTTCGTCACCCGCGGCCCGTACGAGCCGCATCCCGCCCTGGATCCGGTCCAGGTCCTCACCACCGACGGGGACGAGGTGGGCGACGCTCACGGCGTTGTAGAGGTCGACCAGGCGGTTGATCCGGGGCAGTCCGCCGTCCGCGAGGGCGCGCTTGGCGAGCGCTTCGGCGGAGTTGCGGGTCCGCGAGGGCTTGGTGCCGAAGGCGGTGTAGGCCGCGCGCCAGGCGGCGATGTGCGGATCGTCCTGCGGGGCGCGGCCGTCGAGGCGGGCGGCCAGGCGCCGGGCGGCCTCGTCCAGGAGCGCCGAACTCGCCGCGTCGCTGGGGCCGTTGGTCAGGCCGTGCGCCTCGATGGCGAGGTGGCGGAAGTCGGGGGCGAGGGCGCGTACCTCGTCGGAAACGTGCAGGGGACGGGTCATCGGGATGCCGCCTCAGAGTTCGGTGGGCAGAATCTGCGAGAGGTGCGGCCGGTCGACCGCCTCCTTCAGGCATTGGAGCACGGCCGGGTGTGGTTCAGCAAACAGGACTGGATAGTCCAGTTCATTGCACTCGGGCCGGACCGGCCAGGCCAACTGCTCGCGGTCGGTGCGGAACTGCGCGTCGACGCCGGGCTTGTTGCCCCGAGGGTCCTGCCGCGCCCAGCGGTCCGCACCGGGGAGCCGGACGGCGACGAGCCCGTGGACCACGTCCAGCTTCTGGTAGCAGAGCGCGGTGGGGATGCCTTCCGCGCGCAGGAGGGCGGCCAGCGCGTGCGACTTGGCATGGCAGATGCCGGTGCGCCGCGCGAGGACGTCCGAGGCGCGCCAGGTGACGCGCGCATCGCCCGAGTCATAGCTGTGCGGGATGGTGTCGCGGACGAATTCATAGGCGGCCTTGGCGTATGCGGATGCATCCACGTATGAGTATGCATCCGCGACGCGGGAGCGCAGCATGGCCGTGGTCTCACGGACCAGCGGGTGCTCATGATCGATGACGTCGTCGGCCGCCAAGCATGCGGCGATGTCCGGGGTTTTCTGGATCAGCTCCATGACCGGGGAGCGTAACGATGCGCCCGACCGGATGGCAATGTTTTTCCGGTCGAACGCATAGTCATGCAGAACGTGGGTGGATCAGCGCGCGATTTCCTCCCGGAGCGCCGCAAGGAATCCGTCCACGTCCTCCTCGGTCGTGTCGAAGGCGCACATCCAGCGCACATCGCCGACCTGCTCGTCCCAGAAGTAGAAGCGGTAGCGCTTCTGGAGCCGCTCGCTGACGTCGTGCGGCAGGCGGGCGAAGACCGCGTTGGACTGCACCGGGTAGAGGATGTCGACGCCGTCGATCTCGCGCACCCCGGCCGCCAGGCGCTGCGCCATGGTGTTGGCGTGGCGGGCGTTGCGCAGCCACAGGTCCTTGGCGAGCAGAGCCTCCAACTGCACGGAGACAAAGCGCATCTTCGAGGCCAGCTGCATGGACAGCTTGCGCAGATGCTTCATGGCGCGCACGGCGTCGGGGTTGAGGACGACGACCGCCTCACCGAAGACGGCGCCGTTCTTGGTGCCGCCGAAGGAGAGGATGTCGACTCCCACCGCGTTGGTGAAGGCCCGCATCGGGACGTTCAGCGTCGCCGCGGCGTTGGCTATCCGGGAGCCGTCGAGGTGCACCAGCATGCCGCGCTCATGGGCGTGTTCACAGATCGCCCGGACCTCGTCGGGGGTGTAGACCGTGCCGAGTTCGGTGCTCTGGGTGATCGAGACGACCTGCGGCATGGCGCGGTGCTCGTCGTCCCAGCCGAACGCCTCCCGGTCGATCAGATCGGGGGTGAGCTTGCCGTTCTCGGTCGGCACGGTGAGCAGCTTGAGCCCGCCGACCCGCTCGGGCGCGCCGCACTCGTCGACGTGGATGTGCGCGGTGTCGGCGGCGATCACCGCCCCCCAGCGGTCGGTGACCGCCTGGAGGGCGACGACGTTGGCGCCGGTGCCGTTGAACACCGGGAACGCCTCGGCGCTCTGCCCGAAGTGGCTGCGGATGACACGCTGGAGGTTCGCCGTGTAGTCGTCCTCGCCGTAGGCGACCTGGTGGCCGCCGTTGGCGAGGGCGATCGCGGCGAGGATCTCCGGGTGGGCGCCGGCGTAGTTGTCGCTGGCGAAGCCGCGTACCTCGGTGTCGTGGTGCTGCCGGGCGTCGGTCGTCGCTCCGCTCACGGCTCGGGGGTCAGCCACAGACGCTGTCCATTCACTTCCTGGGCGGGCCGGCTCCAGACGCCGGCGATGGCCTCGGCCAGCTCCGTGACGTCCGTGAAGCCCGCGAACTTGGCGTTCGGTCGCTCGGCGCGCATCTGGTCGTTGACGAGCGCCTTCACGACCAGAATGGCAGCCGCGGCGCGCGGGCCCTGCTCGCCCCCCGACTTGCGCAGCCCGTCCGCCATGGCGAGGGTCCACGCCTCGGCGGCCGCCTTGGCGGCGGCGTAGACGGCGTTGCCCCCGGTGGGCTTGGAGGCGCCGGCCGCGCTGGTGAGGAGGTAGCGGCCGTTTCCGCTCCGCTCCAGGGCGTCCTGGAAGGCGAGCGAGGTGTGCTGGACGGTACGGATCAGGAGCTTGTGCAGCACGTCCCAGTCCGCCAGGTTGGTCTCCGCGAAGGTCGACGAACCGCGCCAGCCGCCGACGAGGTGCACCAGGCCGTCGATCCGGCCGAATTCCTTCTCCGTACGGTCCGCCCATTCGCGGGTCTGGTCCAGGTCGAGGAGATCGACGGTGTCCCCTATGACGGTGGCGCCGCCGTGTGCGTAGCGCGCCGCGTCCACGGCCTGCGCCAGGCGCTCGGGGTCCGAGTCGGAGCCGACCACCACCGCACCCGCCTCCGCGAGCCGCAGCAGGGTGGCCCGGCCGGCCGGGCCGGCCGCTCCCGCCACCGCGATGACCGCGCCCTCCAGCGGTCCCTGACCGCCCGTCGAAGTACCCATCTCCGTCGCCTCCTCGTCCTGCCCCTGGACGGCCGTCCGCCTGGTGGTGTTCCGCTCGGTCTTCACGCCGCCGCCAGCGCGTCGCTGTCGGCCGTGATGCCCTTGGTGGAGGCGATCACCGTACGCAGCTTCTTGCGGAGAGCTTCGTAGAACATGCTGAGCGGGAATTCGTCCGGGAGCACGTCGTCCACGAGTTTGCGCGGCGGCTGGTCCAGGTCGAGGGCGTCCGGCCCCTTGGCCCAGACCGAGCCCGGGTGCGGTGCGAGGTAGGTCGAGACGAGGTCGTACGCGGCGAACCAGTGGACCAGCTTCGGCCGGTCGATGCCGTCGCGGTAGAGCTTTTCGATCTCGCCGCACAGCTGGTTGGTGACCTTGGGCGCCCGCTCCCAGTCGATGTGGAGTGTGTTGTCCGTCCAGCGTACGACGTCGTGCTTGTGCAGGTAGGCGAAGAGCAGCTGGCCGCCGAGGCCGTCGTAGTTGCGGACCCGGTCGCCCGTGACGGGGAACCGGAACATCCGGTCGAAGATCACCGCGAACTGCACATCACGCGCCTGGCGGTACCCCTCGGCCTCCAGCTTCACGGCCTCCTTGAAGGCGGTGAGGTCGCACCGCAGCTCCTCCAGGCCGTACATCCAGAACGGCTGCCGCTGCTTGATCATGAACGGGTCGAACGGCAGGTCGCCATGGCTGTGGGTGCGGTCGTGCACCATGTCCCACAGGACGAACGCCTCCTGGCAGCGCGCCTGGTCGGCCAGCATCTCGCGAACGTCCTGGGGCAGTTCGACGCCGAGCGTCTCGACGGCGGCCTCGCTGACCCGGCGGAAGCGGGCGGCCTCGCGGTCGCAGAAGATGCCGCCCCAGCTGAAGCGCTCGGGAGCCTCCCGCACGGCGATGGTCTCGGGGAAGAGCACGGCGGAGTTGGTGTCGTAGCCGGCCGTGAAGTCCTCGAAGGTGATGCCGCAGAAGAGGGCGTTGTCGTAGCGGGTGCGCTCCAGCTCGGCGAGCCAGGTGGGCCACACCATGCGCAGCACGACGGCCTCGAAATTGCGGTCCGGGTTGCCGTTCTGCGTGTACATGGGGAACACGACGAGGTGCTGGAGGCCGTCCGCGCGCTGCTGGGCGGGCTGGAAGGCGAGCAGCGAGTCGAGGAAGTCCGGCACGCCGAAGCCGTCGTCGGCCCAGCGGCGCAGGTCGGCCTCGAGCGCCTGGTGGTAGGCGGCGTCGTACGGGAGGAGCGGTGCGATCTCCCGGACGGCAGCTATCGCGCGCTCGACCTCGGCGCGCACGGCGTCCGCGGACGGTGCGCCCTCGGCCTCGAGGTCGATCGAGCCGTCCTTGGACTGCCACGGACGGATGGCTTCGACGGCGTCCTTGAGTACGGGCCACGCCGGGTGCTCGACCACACGCTCTGCGGTCGCGGTGGCCTCCGGGACACCCACAGGCGAAAGAATTTCCGTCATGACTGCCCTCCGGCGGTAGATCGTCTTGTGAGGACACGGTAACCAGCCAAGGATCGCCCGCTCAAGAGGAGGAGGTGAAAATTATTCTGCGCAGACCCGCCGGAGGCGCATTTTTTTCCTGCGGGTGACGGCAGGAACGAGACGTTCTGCCCGTACAGGCAGGGGAATCGACCATTCCGCCGGAGGTCGGGCGGCAGGGCGCCGTGAAACTTCGAAAGGTGGTGTGGCATATGCCACACCACCCCCCGAGGCGGCCGCAGGCCCGCGATTTCCGCTACTTCCGGTTGTCCGCGAAGTGGGGAATCACCTTTTCACCCCACTGGCGGATGGTCTCCAGGCAGACCTCCTGAGGGACCGTGCCCATCTGGATGAGGCACATGACCTCATCGGCGCCCGCCGCCCGCAGTCGGGCCACATGGGCGACGGCGTCCTCGGCGGTGCCGTAGGCGTGGTCGGCGTGGAAGGTGGCGGTGGAGGTGGGGCGGACCGGGACCCGCTGCTCGTTCAGGCGGGCCACGACCTGCTCGGCGGCCCGCCGCAGCTCGGCCTCGGCGTCCGCGGCGCTCGCACCCGCCACCACGGCCTCGTCCGGCAGCCCCGCGCCGCCGTACCAGTGGCCGATCGACTGCGCGAAGAAGCGCTGGCCGCGCAGCCCCACGGCACGGGCCCGGTCGCGGTCGTCCAGCACGATCGTCGGGCAGAGTACGGCGAAGTGATCGTTGATCTCCGTGGAGACCAGGTCGTCGCCGGTGCGCGCCGCCCGCGCCGCGTCGTAGGCGTCCCGCATCCCGGCGACGGCATCCGGCCCCGCGAAGCCCATGACGAGGGCCCCCAGCCCCATGTCGGCGGCCTGCCGCAGGGTGTCGGTACGGCTGCAGGCGAGGAAGAGCGGCGGATGCGGGGACTGGCGCGGCCGGGGCAGGATGGGGTGCGGCGGGATGTCGATCAGCTCGCCGTGGTACTCCAGCTCGTCGTCCCGCCAGGCACGGCCGATGATGCGCAGCGCCTCCCCTACCTCCTGGGCCGTACGGTCGCGGTCGACGCCGCACAGCGACGTCTCCTGCTCGGTGCCGCCGCGCCCGGCGCCGAGGTCGAGCCGGCCGCCGGAGAGCAGGTCGAGTGTGGCGGCGCGTTCGGCGACGCGCGCGGGGTGATTGAAGCGGAACGGCATACAGACCACACCGTGCCCGACACGGATGGTGCTCGTCCGGGCCGCGACCCAGGTCAGGAAGATCTCCGGCGCACTCATGTGCGCGTACCACTTCAGCGAGTGGTGCTCGACGGCCCAGATCCGGTCGAAACCCATCCGCTCGGCCAGCACGGCCTGGTCGACGCAGTCGTGGAAGAGCTGGTGTTCGCGCTCGACGGTCGGATCGGCGAGCTGGGCCTCGAAGATGACCGAGAACTTCATGGCGTCTCCCGGGGTTGCGTTCCGGCGCACTCCTGTTTCGATTCGTCATATGACTAGCCGTCATATGGCGAGGAAGCAAGAGAGGAAGCAGGAGGGGAGGCAGGGGAGAGGCAGGCGGGAGGCAGGGGGGCAGGGGGGAGGCAGGAGACGCGGCGGCCGGCGGGGCGGGGGCGGCCGTCCGGCCCGCCCCACGCCGGGCCGGGCCGCGCGATGCGTAGCCGGCGCACCGCCTGGGCACCCGTACGGCCTAAGGGGCACCCCGTAATCCCTGGCGGGTCGGCGCGCGGCGTCGGAAGCGGTGCCTCGCGAGGCGGAGGGACGTCCGCATGCCGGACGAATGCGGGCGTTCCGGCAACGCGGCAGGGTGCCGTAGCTGTCGTCGTGCGCCCGCCAGGGACTACGGGTACACCCCTTGGGGAGTGCTTGTCCCTGCGGCGCCGACGCCCGGAACGGATTAGGCTGTGCGCCGTTTCGGGCAGCAGTTTGTCGACGGCCGACACGTTCGGCCGACACTTTCTCACCGACAGAAGCGAACCGACAGAAGCGAGGCAGCCTTGTCCTTTCTCACCATCGGACACCGCGGGGTCATGGGCGTCGAGCCGGAGAACACCCTGCGGTCCTTCGTGCGCGCCGAGCACGAGGGCCTCGATGTCATCGAACTGGATCTCCATCTGAGCAAGGACGGCGCGCTCGTGGTGATGCACGACGCGGACGTGGACCGCACCACCGACGGCACCGGCCCGATCGCCGAGCGCACCCTGGCCGAGCTGCGGGAGCTGGACGCCGGGCGGGGCGAGCGGATCCCGGTCTTCGAGGAGGTCGTGGAGGCGGTGAAGGCGCCGCTGCAGGCGGAGATCAAGGATGTGGCGGCCGCGCAGGCGCTGGCGGAGGTGATGCGCTCGCGCGATCTGATCGGTCGGGTCGATGTGATCTCCTTCCACGACGAGGCCCTGGCCGCGATCCGCACCCTGGTCCCCGGCGTCCGCACGGCCCTGGTGGGAAGCCGCTACGGCACCGATGTCGTCGACCGCGCACAGGCCGTCGGGGCGGACATGCTCTCGCTGAACATCCGCCGGCTCACCCTCGAACTGGTCGAGCGCGCGCACGCCGCGCATCTCAAGGTCCTCGGCTGGACGGTCAACACCCACGACCAGCTGCGGCTCGCACGCGGGCTGGGACTGGACGGCGTGGTGACCGACCAGCCCGAGATCCGGCGGGCGGTGCGCTTCACCGCCTGACAGCGCGGCGCCCCTTGAGGCGGTCACCGGCGGAAACTCGCAGTTCACAGTCGCGCAACGACCGTCCACCATACGGACGTTCGGCGTGATGATCTCGACAGAAGGACGTGCGCACTGCCAGTGTCCCGCCATGCGCCTCGTCAACCGCCCGCGCCGCCTTGCCGCCTGGGCCACCGCCATACTGCTCACCACGGCCGTCGGCTGTGCCCCGCAGGACGAGTCCCCCGGTGGCGGCTCCGCCACCGGGCCCGGCGCGCGGGGCTGTGACCGCGGGAAACTGGCCACCGTGGCATCCGGCAAGCTCACCGTCGGCACCGACAAGCCCGCCTACGCGCCGTGGTTCGTCGATGACGACCCGGCCGGCGGCAAGGGCTTCGAATCGGCCGTCGCCCATGCCGTGGCGAAGCGGCTGGGGTACGGCAAGGGCGCGGTGCGCTGGCAGACCGTGCCGTTCAACAACGCCTTCGCGCCCGGTGCGAAGAAGTTCGACTTCGACATCAACCAGATCTCGATCAGCGCGGCGCGCAAGCGGGCCGTCGCGTTCTCCTCCGGCTACTACGACGTGCGGCAGGCCGTGATCGCGCTCAAGGGTTCTCGGGCCGCGAAGGCGAAGAGCATCGCCGACCTCAAGAGCGCCAAGCTCGGCGCGCAGGTCGGCACCACCAGCCTCGACTTCGTCAACGACACCATCCGTCCGAGCCGGACACCCGCCGTCTTCCAGAAGAACGACCTGGCCAAGTCCGCGCTGAAGAACGGCCAGGTGGACGCGATCGTGGTGGATCTGCCGACCGCCTTCTACATCACCTCGACCGAGGTCCGGGACGCCGAGGTCGTGGGGCAGTTCCGCACCGGCGGCACCGGGAAGGAACAGTTCGGGCTGGTCCTGGACAAGGAGAGCCGGATCACCGGGTGCGTGACGGCCGCGGTGGACGCGCTGCGCAAGGACGGCACACTGGCCGCGCTGGAGAAGAAGTGGCTGACCGATGCGGTGGCCGTGCCGGTGCTGCGATGACGGACGGCAGGGGTGTGCTGGAGAAGGAGCCGGTGGCCGGTGACGCCTATGTCCCGTCCGCGCGGCGGATCGCGCGGGAGCGGTTCCGGCGGACGCGGGCGCGGCGGGCCACCGCCGTCGCCGCGCTGAGCACCCTGGTCACCGGGGTCGTACTCTTCCTCGTCATCACCCGCTCCCCCGGCTGGCCGCGCACCCGGGCGACGTTCTTCAGCGCCGAGTACGCCCGCAAGGCGCTGCCGGAGGTGCTGGAGGGGCTGCTGCTGAATCTGCGGCTGCTGGTGGTGTGCGGGGCGGCGGTGCTGGTGATCGGGCTGTTGCTGGCCGTCGCCCGGACGCTGCGCGGCCCGGTGTTCTTCCCGCTGCGCGCCCTGGCCACGGCGTACACCGACTTCTTCCGCGGCCTGCCGCTGATCATCTGTCTGCTGATGGTGGTCTTCGGGGTTCCGGCGCTCCGGCTCCAGGGGGTGACCACCGATCCGGTGGTGCTCGGCGGCTCCGCCCTGGTTTTGACGTATTCGGCCTATGTGGCCGAGGTCTTCCGGGCCGGCATCGAGTCCGTTCACCCCTCGCAGCGGGCCGCGGCCAGGTCACTGGGCCTGTCCGCCGGGCAGGCGCTGCGGTTCGTCGTCCTGCCGCAGGCGGTACGGCGGGTGGTGCCGCCGCTGCTGAACGACCTGGTGTCGCTGCAGAAGGACACCGGTCTGGTCTCCATCGCGGGCGCGGTGGACGCGGTCTACGCGGCGCAGATCATCGCCGGCAAGGACTTCAACTACACGCCGTATGTCGTCGCCGGGCTGGTGTTCGTCGCGCTGACCATCCCGATGACACGCTTCACGGACTGGGTCACGGCCCGGATGGACCGGCGGCGCGCACAGGGAGGGACCGTATGAGCGCAGGGGACGGCAGGAGCGCGGCGGACGTCGCGCGCACGGAGGCCGGGCGCGCGGAGGGCACGGACACCACGGGCGGCGGGCCGGTACTGCGGCTCGAATCGGTCCGCAAGACGTACGGGCGCGGCACGGTCGTCCTGCGGGACGTGGATCTGGAGGTGCCGCCGCACACCGTGACCGCGCTGATCGGCGCCTCGGGGTCGGGCAAGTCCACGCTGCTGCGCTGCGCGAATCTGCTGGAGGAGATCGACGACGGCGCGATCTTCCTGGACGGCGCGGAGATCACCGACCCGCGGGTCGACGTGGACGTGGTGCGACGCAGGATCGGCGTGGTCTTCCAGGCCTACAACCTCTTCCCGCACATGACGGTGCTGGACAACATCACGCTGGCGCCGCGCCGGGTGCACGGCGTCCCGCGCGCCGACGCGGAGGCTCGCGCCCGCGAGCTGCTGGAGCGGCTGGGGCTCGGCGGCCGGGCCGGCGAATACCCGGACCGGCTCAGCGGTGGGCAGCAGCAGCGGGTGGCGATCGTGCGCGCGCTGGCGAGCCGCCCCCGGCTGCTCCTGCTGGACGAGATCACCGCGGCGCTCGACCCCGAGCTGGTGGGCGAGGTGCTCGGCGTCGTCCGCGATCTCAAGGACGACGGCATGACGATGGTCATCGCCACCCATGAGATGGGCTTCGCCCGCGAGGTCGCCGACCAGGTGTGTTTCCTGGACGGCGGGGTGGTGCTGGAGCGCGGCACACCCAAGGAGATCTTCGGCGCCCCGCGGCAGGAGCGCACCCGCCGGTTCCTGGAGCGGATCACCGCGGCCGGGCGGCTCTAGGCGGGAAGCTCCAGGGGCCCTACGGGCGGACGACGGGACGGTGCGGACATCCGCTAGCCGAGCGGCTTGACCAGGAGCTCGAATTCCAGGTCGGCGCGCTGCGGAACGCCGAACCGCTCGTCGCCGTACGGGAACGGGGTGAGGTCGCCGGTGCGCCGGTAGCCGCGGCGCTCGTACCAGGCGATCAGCTCCTCGCGCTGGCGGATGACCGTCATCCGCATCTCGCGGGCGCCCCAGGCCGCCTGCGCGGTCCGCTCCGCCTCGGCGATGATCACCTTGCCCAGACCGCCGCCCTGGAGCGTCGGACGGACCGCGAACATGCCGAAGTAGGCGTGATCACCGCGGTGTTCGAGCTGGCAGCAGGCGATCAGCTCGCCGTCCCGCTCGGCGATCAGTAGCCGGCCGGTGTCGTTGCGTACGACTGCGGCGACGCCCTCGGGGTCGGTGCGCTGCCCCTGGAGCAGATCCGCCTCGGTGGTCCAGCCGGCCCGGCTGGCGTCCCCGCGGTACGCCGACTCGATGAGCTCGACGAGCCCGGGGATGTCGGCGTCGACGGCGGTACGGAAGGTCAGCTCGCTGGTGGACGGCATGGTGCGGGGGTCCTCTCGGGCCGGAAGGTGGCGGGACGGAGGGCTGGAGAGGGATGCTCCAGGGGGCTCCCCAGGAGGCTAACAAGAGGGGCGGCCGCCGTGTCGGGGCCTTTCGGCCCGGCACCGCCCCGCCACCTCGGCCCGCACGCCCCGGCGGCGTAGGGTCGCCCCATGGTGCAGGTACTGAGCAGCAGGGTGCTGGTGCGGCCGTCCGACCCCGAGCGGTCCAGAGCGTTCTACGGGGAGGCGCTGGGCCTGGAGATCTACCGGGAGTTCGGCACGGGGCCCGACCGCGGCACGGTGTACTTCCTCGGCGGCGGCTTCCTGGAGGTCTCCGGACGCTCCGCCGAGCCCGCCACGGGCACGCTCCAGCTGTGGCTCCAGGTGGCGGACGCGACGGCGGCGCACGAGGAGCTGACGGCGCGCGGGGTCCAGGTGCTGCGGCCACCGGTGCGCGAACCGTGGGGTCTGATCGAGATGTGGCTGACGGACCCGGACGGCCACCGGATCGTGATCACCGAGGTCCCCGCGGACCATCCGCTTCGCTACCGCCCCTGACGACGCCGCGGGAGCGCTCCGGCGGCTTCGGACGCCTCCCGGCGGACGGCCGCCGACTCCCCGACTCGGCTGATCGATAAGGGAGTTGGAGATCCCCGAGGCCATCTGCGCTCCCCCGGTGCGCCGATGCGCTCCCATACGCCCGGCCGTGGCCGGGAAGCCTGCGGTCGTGCGGGACGGACGCCCCGCACCGATGCGGGCTGCCCGTGAAGCGGGCGTGGGGAGGTGCTCCGTGCACGGACCGCCGTTGGTCGGCTGGCTGCTGGTGCTGCTGTGCGGTGCGGCGGGCGCCTACTGCCTGTCCCGGGCGCGTACGGGGACGACCGCGCAGCGCAGGGAGGCGCGCGGTGAGGGGCTGATGGGGCTGGGGATGGCGGTGATGGCGATACCCGCGGCGGTGGCCGCGCCGTCCTGGTCGCCCTGGCTGTTCGCCGGCGCCTTCGGGGTGATGGCGGTGTGGGCCGTGGCGCGGCGTCACACCCATCACGCGGTGGGTGCGCTGGCGATGGTGTACATGGCGCTGGTGATGGTCCTTCCCGCCACGGACGCCGCAGGGGCCGGCGGCGCGGCTTCGGTGCACCGCATGGCCGCCATGAACGACATGGGCCGGATGAGCCACTCGACACCGGGCGGGGTGCCGCTGCTGACCGGCCTGCTGCTCGCGTACTACACCGTGTTCGTCATCGCAGCCGGGGTGCGGCTCGTACCCGCGGCAGTGGTGACGGACGGCCCGGCGGCCGTGGTGGGCGGCGGCCGTCCCGTGCTGGTGGGCGCCTGCCGGGTGGCGATGGGAATCGCCATGTTCGCGATGCTGCTGACGCTCTGACCTGCGACGTACTTCCGGCTGCCGGTTTTTCGCCCGGACCTGTTTCACACCTCTCTCAAAGGTGTCGTACATCACATACCCCGCGCGGCCGTACCCACCGGTAGCCCACGCTCATAGGCTGGCGCCATGATGGTCCCCCTCGCGCTGATGACGCTCGGCGTGCTGGCCGCGGCGATGGCGCCGCGCCTGATGGCCCGTTCCGACTGGCCCGACCGCGAGCCGGTGCTGGCCCTGTGGTTGTGGCAGTGCGTGGTGGCCGCCGTTCTGCTGTGCTGTGTGCTCGCGATGTCGCTGAGCGCCGCCGCGGCCTGGGAGACGGTCCGCAACCCGGTGTTCGGGTTCGCGCCGCGGGTGGTCGTCGAGGCGTACGCGCTCAAGCCGCACGGGCCGTGGGCCGGGGCGCTCGCCCTCTTCCTGGCGGGCGGCGGCGCCTGGACCGCCGTCGCGCTGACCCGCGAGGTCCGGGCCGCCCGCGCCCGCCGTCGCCACCGCCGGGCCGATCTGCTGCGCCGCGCACCGCTGTTGCCCGGCGAGGAGCCCAACGGGGAGCGTCTGGTGGTCCTGGAGGGCGACCGCCCGGAAGCATGGTGGCTCCAGCAGCCCGCGCCCCAACTGGTCGTCACCACCTCGGCGTTGCGGCGACTGAAAGGCCGTCAACTCGATGCACTGATCGCCCATGAGCAGGGCCACGCCAGGGCCCGGCACGACCTCCTCCTCCACTGCGCCTCCGCGCTGGCCGTCGGCTTCCCGCAGGTCCCGGTCTTCGCCGCCTTCCGCGACCAGGTGCACCGGCTGATCGAACTGGCCGCCGACGACTCGGCATCGCGTCGCTTCGGCCGGCTGGCGATCGCCCTGGCGCTGGTCGAACTCAACGAGGACCGCGGGGTGTTCGGCCCCTGCCCGCCCCAGCTCGCGCAGGTCCCCCAGCGGGTGGACCGGCTGCTGGCGGCCGCCCCCCGCTTCACCCCCGGCCGCCGGCTGCGCATGACGGCGTACGCGGCCCTGGTTCCGGCCGTACCGCTGCTGGTGGCCTTCGTCCCGGGGCTCAGCGCGCTGACCTAGAGGCTGTCCGCAACGTCCCGTCGTCCGCCCGTAGGGCGGGGTCCGCGGCGTCGTCGTCCGGTCTGACGCCACGCCGGTGCAGGTCGGCGGAGCCCGGCTGCCGAGCCGTCCCGTCGTGCGGGGACGCGCGACGGGACGACTCGCGGCACGCCGTCACGAACTCGCCCTCGCCGGATGGGTGAGCGGCGGAGGCGCACCGGAGATCATTCATGGGACAGCCCGTGGTCGGGACAGCCCGTGGTCGGGACAGCCCGTGGTCGGGACAGCCCGTGGTCGGGAGAGCCTTGCGTGCAGGGGAGATCACCCATGACACCGAGTCCGCGGATCAGCGCCACCCGCCGCAGGGCACCGGCCGTCCTGCTCGCGCTCCTGTCCGTGCTCGTGACGCTCCTCGTCGCCGGGCGCTGGGGTCCGCTGCTCGCGCTCGACACCTCGCTGGCGACCGCCCTGCACCGGATCGCCGTCGCCTGGCCCGCCTGGACCCGGGCCAACCGGCTGCTGAGCGACTGGCTGTGGGATCCGTGGACGATGCGTGCGGTGCTCGCGGTGGTGGTGTGCGACCTCGTACGGTGTGGAGCGCGTCGGCAGGCGCTGTGGGTGGCGGTCACCGCGCTGGCCGGTACGGCGTTGCAGCAGACGCTCAAGGCGGTGATCGGCCGGGCGCGCCCCGTCTGGCCGGATCCGGTGGACTCCGCACACTACGCGGCCTTCCCCTCCGGGCACGCCCTGTCGGCGATCGTCACGGGCGCCCTTGTGCTGTGGCTGCTGCGGCTGCACGGGGCACCGGCGGGCCGACTGTGGGCGGCGCGGGCCGTGGTGGCCGTCTCCGTCGTCGGGGTCGGCGTCACCCGCGTCTGCCTGGGCGTGCACTGGCCGTCGGATGTGATCGGCGGATGGCTGCTGGGCGGTGCCCTGGTGGCCGCGGCGACGGCGGTGTCACCGGCGTATGCGCCCCCGCCCGCGGGGGGTTGGCCCGGCGCCGCACGCCGGGCAGGATGACCGTATGACAACGGTCAAGGGTGTGCTCTTCGACTTCTCCGGAACGCTGATGCGGATGGAGTCCGCCGAGTCGTGGCTGCGCGCCGTCGTGGACGCGTCCGGTACGACCCTGGACGACGCCCGGACCGCGCGGCTCGCCGCCGCGCTGGAGCGGGCGGGCGCGTTGCCCGGCGGCCCCTCCCCCGCGGAGCTCCCCGGCGAGCTGGCGGAACTGTGGGCGCTCCGCGACCGCGACGCCGCTCGTCACCGCGAGGTGTACACCGGCCTGGCCCGTCGCGTGCTGCTGCCCCGGCCGGAGTGGTACGACGCGCTCTACGACCGCCATATGACCGCGGAGGCATGGTCGCCGTACCCCGACGCGGCCGAGGTGCTGGCGCGGCTGCACGGGGGCGGGACGCGGATCGGCGTCCTGAGCAACATCGGCTGGGATCTGCGTCCGGTACTGCGGGCCCACGGTCTGGACCGCTACGTCGACCGCTACGTCCTGTCCTTCGAACACGGCGTCCAGAAGCCGGACCCCAAGCTCTTCGCGATCGCCTGCGAGGCGCTGGATCTCGCGCCGTCCGACGTCCTGATGGTCGGGGACGACCGGACGGCGGACGGCGGTGCCACGGCGCTGGGCTGCGGGTATCTGCCGGTGGACCATCTACCGGTCGACCGGCGGCCGGACGGGCTGCGGCCGGTGCTGGACCTGGTGGGTCGGTCCGCGGCCGACGAGCACGGGACCAGCCACTCCTGATGCTCGACGAGGTGTCCTTCGGGGTCCTCGACATGGGCGGCCCGTATCCGTGTCGTCCACCCGGGCCAACGGGCGGCCGGCGGCGTCGGGCGCTCGGTGGCGACGCCCCGGAGCGACGGCCGGCGCGAGCCGTGGGAGGGGGCGGGACTACCGTGAGGCACACCGTTGCCCGCCGCCGGAGGATCTCGCACCGTGACCGCCTACCTCGACTCACTGTTCTCCCTCGCGGGCCGCACCGCCCTGGTCACCGGGGGCAGCTCCGGAATCGGCCGGGCCATCGGCGAGGCGCTGGCGCGGGCCGGGGCGGCGGTGGTGCTGGTGGCCCGTGGAACGGACGCGCTGCGCGAGGCGGTCGGGGAGCTGCGGACGGCGGGGTGCGCGGCGGACTGGGTCGGCGCCGATCTGGGTGACCGGGACGCGCTGGAGGCGGCTGCGGAGGAAGTGGTGCGGCGGCACGGCGAGCCGGACATCCTCGTCAACGCCGCTGGGGTCAACCCCCGCCCGCCGATGGGCGAGTTGGCGGTCCCGGACTGGGACCGGGCCATGGCCGTGAACCTGACGGCGCCGTTTCTGCTGGGGCAGCGGTTCGCGCCCGGCATGGCGGACCGCGGCTGGGGCCGGATCGTCAACATCGCCTCGCAGCAGGCGATCCGGGCGTTCGGCAACAGCGGTGCGTACGGAGTGTCCAAGGCCGGGCTCACCGCCCTGACCCGCTCGCAGGCCGAGGCATGGTCCCGGCACGGGGTGAGCGTGAACGCCATCGCCCCGGGATTCGTCCGTACCCCGCTCAACGAGGCCGTCTTCGCCGACCCCGAGCGCACCGCGGCGATGGCCCGCCGGACGATGGCGGGCCGCAACGGCGAGCTCGACGACTTCGCGGGGGCGGCGGTGTTTCTGGCGGGGCCGGGCGCGGCGTATGTGACCGGGCAGACCGTGTTCGTGGACGGCGGCTTCTCGGTCACCTGAGGCTTACTGAACGGCAATTCAGCAGCCTCCGTTGACAGCCCTCTCCCGCACTCCAGATACTGACTCGCGGTTCAGTTATTTGCCCGCTGCCGCCGCCTGGAGGCGCCGTGTCCGTGCTCCCCACCGAACTGGTCCCGCTCACCCCCGAGCAGTCCGACATCGTCGACCTCACCCGCGCCTTCGCCCGCGACGAGATCCGACCCCGGGCCCGGGCCGTCGACGAGGCGGACACCGTCACTCCCTGGGACCTGTGGCGGTCCGCCGCCCGGGTCGGCATCACCGGATTCATGCTTCCCGAGGAGTACGGGGGCGGCGGCTTCACCGATGTCTTCACCCAGGTCCTGGTGCAGGAGGAACTGTGCGTCGGCGATCTCGGCATCGGCAACCTGCTCTGCTCCAACGGCTTCTTCGCCGATCCCGTGACCGAGCTCGGCACCGAGGAGCAACAACGGGAGTGGCTGGGCCCGCTGACCGGGGACGACACCCCGATGACGGCGCTCGCGACCACCGAGCCCGGCGCCGGATCGGATGCCGCCGCCATGACCACCACCGCCACCCGGACCGACGGCGGCTATCTCCTCAACGGCCAGAAGTCCTGGATCTCCGACGCCGGCGAGGCCGCGCAGTACGTCGTCTTCGCCAAGACCGACCCCACACTGCGCTCGCGCGGCGTCACCGCGTTCCTGCTCCGCAAGGACACCGCAGGGGTCACCTTCGGGCCGCCGCTGCGCAAGATGGGCCAGCGGGCCATCGTCTGCCGGGAGATCTTCTTCCAGGACGCCTTCGTGCCCGCCGGCGACCGGCTCGGCGCGGAGGGCGAGGGCTTCCGGGGCCTGATGCGGACCTTCGACATCTCCCGCACGGTGCTGGGGGCCGCCGCGACGGGCGTGGCCCGCGCCGCCTACGAGTACGCCGTCGACTACGCCCGTACCCGGAGCCAGTTCGGCAGGCCGGTCATCGAACACCAGGCCGTCGCCTTCCGCCTCGCCGACATGCGGACCCGGCTGGAGCGGGCCCGTCTGATGACCTGGCGCGCCGCCAAACGGCTGGACGCCGGGCTGACCGCCACGACCGAGGCCGCGATGGCGAAGCTGACCGCCTCCGAGACCGCCGCGTACTGCACCTGGGCCGCGGTGCAGACGCTCGGCGGCTGGGGGTACTCCCGCGAGTACCCGGTCGAACAGTGGATGCGCGACGCCCGGCTGGAGGAGATCGAAGAGGGGACGTCGGACATCATGCGGCTCGTCATCGCACGGGGCCTGTGATGGCGGCCGGGCCCCGGGCGATCACCGGCGGCGAGGCCGTCGTACGCGCCCTCGCCGCCCATGGCACGGATCTCGCCTTCGGCATCCCGGGCACCCACAACCTGGAGATCTACCGCCATCTCGCGGCGTACGGCATCCGGCACATCGCACCCCGACACGAGCAGGGCGCGGGCTACGCCGCCGACGGCCTGGCCCGCGTCACCGGCCGGCCCGGCGTCGCCGTCACCACCGCCGGGCCCGCCCTGCTGAACATCGCGGCCGCCGTCGGCCAGGCCTGGTCCGACAGCGTTCCCCTGCTGGTGGTCTCGCCCGGCATGCCGCTGCGGCACCCCCGGCCGGCCACCGGCCTGCTGCACGAAACCCCGGGCCAGAGCGAGGCGTTCGGGCATCTGACGGCCTCCAGCCACCGCGTCTCGTCGGTGGCGGAGATCGGTGCGGCCGTGGCCCGCGCGTTCACCCTGTTCCGTACCGGGCGGCCCAGGCCGGTGCACATCGAGGTGCCGCTCGATCTTCTGACGGCCACCGAACCGGCGGGGCCGCCGCCGACGGCGCCCGCGCAACTCCCCGCACGTCCGCAGCCGGACACGGTACGGGCGGCGGCCGGAGCGCTGGAGCGGGCCCGCCGGCCGGCGCTGGTGCTCGGCGGCGGTGCCCACGGAGCGCGGGCCGAGGCCCTGGCGCTCGCCGAACGGCTGGGCGCGCCGGTGGTCACCACCGCCAACGGCAAGGGCGCCTTCCCCGAGTCCCATCCGCTCTCGCTCGGCGTCCGGCTGCACAGCCCCGCCGTACAGCAGTGGCTGGCGGACAGCGATGCCGTACTGGCCGTCGGCACCGAACTCGCCGAGTCCGACACCTGGTCGGCGCTGCCCGTGCTCACCGGCACCCTGATCCGCGCCGACATCGACCCGGCCCAGATGTACGCCGCCCTCCCGGCGGACATCGCTCTGGTCGGGGATGCGCGCGAGATCCTGCGCGGGCTGCTCGCCGGGCCGGGCACCGCCGGGGCCGGGCGCACCGCGGCGCACGGCACCGTCGCCGACCTGCGGAGCGAGGCCGACGCCGCGGTCACCGGGCCGGACGCGGACCGGCTGCCGTATCTCGCCGCGATCCGGTCCGTGCTGCCGCCCGCCGCGGTGCTGACCTCCGACAGCGCCCAGTGCTGTTACCACGGTGCGCTGCCCCACCTGCCCGTCGACCCACCCGGCCGCTGTCTGCACCCCACCGGATTCGGCACCCTGGGCTATGCGCTGCCCGCCGCCATCGGCGTCAAGGCCGGCGAACCCGACCGCCCGGTGGTGGCGCTCAGCGGGGACGGCGGGCTGCAGTTCACCGTGCAGGAGCTGGCGACGGCGGTCGAGCTGGCGCTGCCGCTGCCGATCGTGGTGTTCGACAACGGCGGATACGGGGAGATCCGCGACGAGATGACCGCGCGCGGCGACACCCCGGTGGCCGTGGATCACGCGCCGCTCGATCTGGGCGCACTGGCCCGCGCCTACGGCGGGCACGGCGCCCGCGCGGACACGCCCGCCGCGCTCGCCGACGCGCTGCGCACCGCCCTGACCGTGGCGGGGCCCACCGTCATCACGGTCCCCGAACCGCCCGCCCCGCCGCCGCCGTTCCCGCACCCGCCGTCCGCCGCACCCTGCGGCGCGCCCGCCGAGGAGACCGCCCGATGAGCACCCCCACCGCCCCGCTGATCTCCCTGACCTGGACCGACCACCTCACCGGCCACCGCGGCCACCTCGTCGTCGACCGGCTGGTACGCGGGGTCTCCAGCGGCGGGCTGCGGATGCGGCGGGGCTGCACCCTCGAGGAGGTCACCGGACTCGCCCGCGGTATGACCACGAAGGAGGCGCTGCACTGGACCCCCGGCGCCCGCTACATACCGCTCGGCGGCGCCAAGGGCGGCATCGACTGCGATCCGCACGACCCGGAGGCCTTCGGGGTCCTGACCCGCTACCTGCGGGCGATGCGCCCGTACATCGAGCGGTTCTGGACGACCGGGGAGGATCTGGGCCTGACCCAGGACCTCGTCGAGCGGGCGGCCGCTGAGGCCGGTCTGGTCTCCTCCGTACAGGCCGTCTATCCGCTGCTCGACGACGAACGCGCCGCCCGGCAGCGGCTCGCCGACGCCTTCGCCGTCGACGTGGACGGGATCGGGCTGGACGAGCTGGCCGGCGGCTGCGGGGTCGCCGAGGCGGTGCTGGCGGCGCTCGACCGGGCGGGCCGGCCGTACGCCGGCACCCGGGTCGCCCTCCAGGGGTTGGGCACGATGGGGGGCGCCACCGCCCGGTTCCTGGCGCGGTCGGGCCTGGTGATCGTCGCCGTCGCCGATGTGAAGGGGACGCTCGCCAACCCGGACGGCCTGGACGTCGAGGCGCTGTTGCGCGGCCGGGACGCCTTCGGGGCGATGGACCGGGCGACGCTGGGGCCGGGCGATGTGGAGCTGCCCGCCGGGGCTTGGCTGTCCGCCGACGCCGACGTACTGGTCCCGGCGGCGGTCTCGTACTGCATCCATGCCGGCAACCAGGCGGACATCAGGGCGCGTTGGGTGGTGGAGGCCGCCAATATGCCGGTCGTGCCGGAGGCCGAGGTGCTGCTCGCGGCCCGCGGCGTCACCGTCCTGCCGGATGTGGTCGTCAACTCGGCCACCAACGCATGGTGGTGGTGGACCCTCTTCGGCGACATCGACGCCGACGCCGACCGGGCCTTCGCCCATGTGCGCGCCTCCATGCGCGCGCTGATCGAGCGGATGCTGGCCCGCGCCGACGCCGACGGCAGCACGCCGCGGGCCGCCGCGCACGCCCTGGTCGCCGAACGGCTGCCGCAGATCGCCGAAAGGTACGGCTGCTACCGCTGAACCGCCCGGCGGCAGCCACCGCCGCCCGCCGTCCGGGCGGCGGTCCCACACCCTCCGCTGTGCGCTCATTACGCTCGGCCGATGGGCCGACCCGAGGAAGCACCCACCGCCGAACGCGCCGAGCGTGCGGGACCCTTCACCACCCGGCTGACCTGGCCCCTCCCGGAGGGCGGCACCGCGGTGTGGGAGTCGCGCGCGGCACGCAAGCGCGGCACGCTCGCCGTACGGGGCCCCGGGGAGGCGGCGGCCCGGCCGCGCGGCGCCGACGGCGTGGCGCGCGCCCGGCTGCACCGGCTCAACGCCACGGCCGCCGTCTCCTTCGTCCTCGGCGGACTCCTCTTCGCGCTCGGCGCGGCTCTGGCCCAGCTCGGCCCCCACAGCCCGACCTCCTGGGCCGCCGTGTACTTCGTGGGTGGCGCCTTCTTCACCGCCGGGGCCTACGCGTCCCTGCTCCAGGCGATCAACGCACCGCGCCGCGAGAGCACGGCCGGCGCCCTGGTCACCCCGCACTGGAACCGGTGGAGCTACGAGCCCGGCCGGATCGACTGGCTCAGCACCTTCACCCTGTTCGTCGGCACCCTGGTCTTCGGCGTCGACCTGCTGGACTCCTTCCTCCAAGGGCTCACCACCCGGCAGACCGACCGGCTCGTCTGGTCCCCCGACATGGTCGGCTGCCTGCTGTTCCTGATCTCCGGGCACCTCTCCTTCGTCGAGGTCTGCCACGGCCGCCCCTGCGTCCGCCGGCGGAACCTGGGCTGGTGGATCGTCGCGATCAACCAACTGGGATCGGCGCTCTTCCTGATCTCCGCACTGGCCGCCTTCACCCGCCCCGAGACGGGCAGCCCGATCAGCGTCGCCATCGCCAACTGGGCGACGTTCGCGGGCGCGGTCTGCTTCTCGCTCGCCGGTGTGCTCCAGCTCTTCGAGCACCCCTGATCCAAGGGCGGCCAGGGGGCCTTCGACGAAGATGCGAGCGCCCGGTACCTGTGGAAACGTGAAAGGGCAACGTGTCCGCCGACGGGCTCGGGTGTCGACGGCCAGGTCTCTCCGTCTCTCCTGTGAGGAGTGAGCAATGGCCTCTCGCAAGCACCTCGGCGGCTGGACGTTTCTGGCCGCGGTGCTGATGGTCCTCGGCGGGATCATGACGATCCTGGAGGGCATCTCCGCCCTCGCCCACAACCGCGTCTTCGCCGAGAGCCCGGACTACTTCGTCCGGTACAGCCTGACGGGCTGGGGATGGATCCACCTCATCCTGGGCATCGTCATCCTGCTCGCGGGCCTCGCGCTGTTCCGCGGTGCGGTGTGGGCACGGATGGTCGGCGTCACCCTCGCGGGGATCGCCGCGCTCACGAACTTCCTGTGGATTCCGCACGCCCCCTTCTGGGGCATCGTGCTGCTCGCCTTCAACGTCACCATCGTCTGGGCCCTGTGCGCGGGTGACCGGCGCCGAGTGGGCTGACCGGGCCGGGGTCCGGGGATCCGGCGATGTCCGGTGTGCGGGCGGGTGCCACCCCGCGCGAGCGGGAAGAAGCGGGCAGGGCGCTGCGCGCCGAAGTCCCCCGCTCCGCCCACGCGGAGTACGCACCGGCCGCCGGCCGCACCGATCCGGTGGAGCTGATCGAACGGCAGTCGGCCCTGCGGGTGCCGGATCTGGTGCCGGTGCGGTACGGCCGGATGCTGGAGTCACCGTTCCGCTTCTACCGTGGCGCCGCCGCCGTCATGGCGGCCGATCTCGCCACGACCCCCGCCACCGGCCTCACCGCCCAGCTGTGCGGAGACGCGCATCTGCTGAACTTCCGGCTGCTCGGCTCCCCCGAGCGCCGGCTGCTCTTCGACCTCAACGACTTCGACGAGACGCTCCCCGGCCCCTGGGAGTGGGACATCAAACGGCTCGCCGCGAGCCTGGTCATCGCCACGCGGGAGAACGGCTTCGGCCGCTCCACCCGGGCCGGGATCGTCCGCGCGGCAGCCGCGTCCTACCGCGAGCAGCTGCGCCGCTACGCGGGGATGCGCACCCTCGACGTCTGGTACGAACGGGCCGACATGGAGGACGTGCGGATCGCGGAGGCCCACCGCCTCGACAGCACGGGCCGGGACCGGCTGGAGCGCACCATGGACAAGGCCCGTTCGCGCGACAGCCTCCAGGCGTTCCGCTCGCTCGTGCGGGTGGACGGGGACCGGGTGCGGTTCGCCGCCGATCCGCCGCTGATCGTGCCGCTGCGCGACCTGCTCCCGGGCGACGAGGGCGAGCGGGCCGCCGATCGACTGCACGGCCTCATCCGCGGGTACGCCGACAGCCTGCGCTCGGACCACCGCACCCTGCTGGCGCAGTACCGGGTGGTCGACATGGCCCGCAAAGTCGTCGGGGTCGGCAGCGTCGGCACCCGCTGCTGGATCGTGCTGCTGCTCGGCAAGGACGCCCGGGACCCGCTCATCCTCCAGGCGAAGGAGGCCGACGAGTCCGTCCTCGCCCCGCACACCGCGCCCAGCATCCACCGCAATCAGGGCCAACGGGTGGTGACGGGGCAGCGGCTGATGCAGGCCGCGGGCGACATCTTCCTCGGCTGGGAGCGGACCACCGGCACCGACGGCCGGCAACGCGACTTCTATGTGCGGCAGTTGAGGGACTGGAAGGGCATCTTGGACCCGTCCGTCATGGTGCCCCGCGGCATGCGCCGGTTCGCCGCGCTGTGCGGGGCCACGCTGGCGCGGGCGCACGCGCGCAGCGGTGACCGGATCGCCCTCGCCGCCTATCTCGGCCGCGGGGACGTCTTCGACCGGGCGCTGGCCCGCTTCGCGGAGTGCTACGCGGACCAGAACGAGCGGGACCATCAGGCGCTCGTGGAGGCCGTGCGCGCGGGCCGGGTGTCCGCGGCGTCCGGCTGACGCCGCCGGTTGCGCGCGCCGAGTGCGACGAAGACCAGGCCCACCCCGAGGAAGAACAGCAGGGGCACGACCTGACTGAGGGTGTACTGCAGGCGGTGGCCCGCGAAGCTCTCGGGCAGTGCGGCGGCCGGCGAGCCGGCGGTGCCGAACCAGCCGACGCCGAAGCCGGGCCAGAGGAGCACCACGACGGTGAAGGCGACCAGTCCGGTAGCGAGCACGGTGACGGCCAGGACGCCGGCCCGGCCGCCGGGCACCCGGTAGGGGCGCGGGGTGTCGGGGTACTTGCGCCGCAGCACCAGCAGGCTCGGGAAGGTGATGACATAGGAGATGAAGGTGGTGCTGATGGTGAGGCCGAGTCCGGCCGCGAAGTACTTCTCGCCGTCGCCGCCGGTCAGCCGGAGCGCGACGACCAGCGGTGCGGACGCGATGACGGCGGAGAGCACGTTGACCCGGACCGGGGTGCCGTGGCGCTCGGAGAACGTCCCCAGCCAGGTCGGCCCCGCGCCGTCCGCGCAGGCGACCGCCTGCGCCCGGTGGGCACCCATCGCCCAGGTGACACCGCTGGTCAGGACGCCGACGACGAGTCCGGCCGCGGCGATGCCGCCGAACACGGCGCCGAAGCCGGTGAGGGTGACCGTGCCGTCGGCCGCGACCTGTCCGCCGTAGACGGTGAACACCGCCTTGCAGGCGTCGACGAACCCGCCGAGGCTGCCGATGCGCTCGCCGGGCAGGACGACGAGGATGCCGAGGATCGGGCCCCCGTAGAGGACCAGCGAGGCCGTTCCGGAGCGGAGGATGGACAGCGGGATGTCGCGCTGGGGGTTGGTCATCTCCTCGGCTGCGGTGCTGGGGAGTTCGAAGCCGACGTAGTGGAAGATGAGGACGGGCACGAGGGCGACGAAGCCGGTGTACGTGGGGGCGAACTCGCCGGCCGGGAGCGGGTGGACGCCGTGCCGGGCGGCGTGGACGACCACCGAGACGAGGAAGAAGCCGAGCAGGACGATGCGGGCCACGGCCCCGGCGATGGGCACCCACCTGCCGACCCGGACGGACCGGACGACGGCCAGCGCCCCGACCCAGATGAACGCCAGCCCGGCGACGTACTTCCACACCCCCGGCAGCGGGGTGAAGAACTGCTCCCAGGTGGTCAGGGCGATGATGCACAGACTGCCGCCCAGCCAGACCGGGTTGGAGAGCCATTGAAGTGCTCTCCCGGCTGAAGCCGGGAGATTCCTGCTTACCTTGCGGCAGCGGGCTTGACGCGCTTGGCACGCCTGACGACTGCCCTCCCGGCAGCCGGGATGAGCGCGTGGCCCATCCGGTACAGATGCAAGACGTTCCGGGCTGCGTTCCAGTCGGCGTTGCCTGACCAGCCGCAGTCCGGGTTCTTGCAAACGAACACGGCCTGGGACTCCCGGCTCCCGGGCGTGATGAAGCCGCACGTGGAGCATCGCCGGGAGGTGTTGGGGGCGGGGACCTTGTGCAGGGTGCCGCCGTGCTGGGCAGTCTTGTACGTCAGCATGGTGACCGTCCGGCCCCACGCCTCCCCGCTGATCGAGCGGTTCAGCCCAGATTTCTGAGCGACGTTCCTTCCCGGCTCCTCGATGGTTCCCCTGGCGGACTTGACCATGTTCGTAATGGTCAGTGCTTCGACCACGACTACGCCGTATCTGCGGGCGATGGCGGTGGTCGTCTGATGCTGCCAGTCGAGGGCCCTGCGCTTGGCTTTCGCGCGGAGTCCTGCGATGTGGTCGTAGGTGTGGTGCAGTCGGCGGCTGGTGCGCTCGCCGGACTTGCGGTGCTGCTTACGCCGCGCGGCGCGCCGCTCCAGGTGCAGGAGCTTCGCCTGCTCCCCCTCCGTCAGCCACTCGTCGTGTTCGTACGCCTCACCGTCTGAGAGAGCGATGGGCACGGTGACGCCTACGTCGATGCCGACCTCCGGCCCTTGGTGGGGCTCGGGCTCGGCCTCCAAGGTCTGGACACGGAAGGCGATGTGCCAGCCGAGCGCGTCCTTGATCAGCCGGGCCCCGGTGATCCGGTTCTCCGCGTTGGCATGCTTGCCGACCGGAAGGTCTTTGGTCCACCGGAATCGGACCCGGCCCACTTTGGGAATGTTGGCCATGCCCCAGCGGCGGTGCACGCGGGTGCTGTTCAGGTCGCGGCCCTGCGGGATGTCCACGGACATCACCGTGCGGAACCGGCCCTTGAAATTCGGGGCGTCGGCGCGGCCGTCCCAGCAGTTCTTCCACGCCTGGAAGTACGTCTTCAACACCGCTTGCGCGGCCTGCGCGGGAAGAACAGCGAGAAAGTCGATGTCCTCGCGGGCCTGGCGCATGGCGGCATCCGCGTTCGCAAGAGTCCGTTTTCCCTTCGGCATCATCCGCCACCAGGCGTGCAGCAGGTTCCACATGGTGCGGGCCGCGTGTGCCTGGCTATCAGTTTTCAACACCTCGGCGCGCGATAGCGAAAGACGGGCACGGTGCCCGAACTGCCGCTTGACCAGGGTGTCTTGACTCACGATCGAGAGGATGCATTGGTTTATGTCACCGCGCTGGAACTCTAACCCCGATGTACGCACCGGACGTCACGTCGTCTACAACCTGCACGTCCACTTGGTTTTCGTCACGAAGTACCGGCGGAAGGCGTTCACCGACGTCATGCTGACCCGCACCGAAGAGATCATGCGGGAGGTCTGCGCCGACTTCGAAGCCGAGCTGACACTTCTGGTCCGGCTCCTACTTCGCCGGCTCATGTGGCGGCGCACCCCTGACCGTTGTCAAGCAGTACATCGAAAACCAGCAGCGTCCCGTCTGACCGTCACCCCGGAGGCGCAGAGCACTCCGGCGCTCCGCGCCTCCGGGCCAAGGATGGCCCTCACCCCCGCCCTGAAGGCGGAGCACTGGCCAAGATCAGAGGTAGAGCACCTGGTTGACGCCGGCGGTCAGCCGGCCGAAGGCGAGCCGGGTCCATACGTACGGGCCGCCCTCGACCGGGAACGTCGAACCGAGTTCGGCGACGAGCAGACCGTAGGGCAGGAAGAACACGACGGCCAGCACGGCCATCCAGGTCAGCCCCTGCGGTCCGGCGGCGGCCACCGAGCCGATGGTGTCCAGGCCCACGAGCGTGCAGACCAGGAAGAAGAAGACGTCGAGGCGGCGCAGGTCCTTGCGGAGCCGGCCCCGCTGGGAGCGCCAGCCGGCGGACAGGTCCGGCGAGTCGGCTTCGTCGGGCGGCGGTGCTGGGGTCACGTGGACGACCTCCTGCGGGCGTGGCGTTGCGCGGCGACCGGTCGGGACAGCCCTGGGGTGAATCCGGTATTGACTGAACGAACAGTCAGTATGAGCAGACTGTGGTGGTCGCCGTGGCAGCCGGTCAAGAGGTCGGCGGCGGTTTTCGGCAGCGACTGAGTAGGGTGACGGCGTGGCGAGAGTACGGTTGAGCGTGGCGGAGCGGCGCGAGGAACTGCTGCGCGCGACGGTCGGGCAGATCGAGCGCCGCGGGGTCGCGGCCCTGCGGGTGGCCGATGTCGCCGCCGAACTCGAGGTGAGCAACGCCCTGGTGCTCTATCACTTCGCGACCAAGGAGAAGCTGGTCGCGGCGGCCTTCCGGTTCGCGGCGGAGGCCGATCTGACCCATCTGCGCTCGCTGCTGGGCCGGCGGGGCAGCGCCCTGCGCCGGCTGCGCGCCGCGCTGCGCTGGTACTCCCCCACCGGGCAGGCCAAGGGCTGGAAGCTGTGGATCGAGGGCTGGGCCGCCGCGTTGCGCGAGCCGGTGCTGCGCGAGGTGGCCCAGGACCTGGACCGGCAGTGGAAGGCGGCGCTCGCCGACGTCATCGCGCAGGGCGCGGCGGCGGGCGAGTTCGGCTGCGCCGACCCCAAGGGCGCGGCATGGCGGCTGACCGCCCTGCTGGACGGCTTCGCCGTACAGACGATCACCTACGAGGGTGCGCTGCCGCGGCGCACCGTGCAGCGGTGGATCGACGAGGCGCTCGCCCGCGAACTCGGCCTCGACACGGGGGAGAACGCCGTCGCCGGAGAGTGAGGGGTCCGCCGCGGTCCCCGGCGGGACAGTCCTCAGGCGGTACGTGCGGACACCTCCCGGGAGGTGTCCGCCCCCTCGTCGACGAGGGAGTCCAGGATGCCGCGCACGGTCTCCCGGGTGATCCCGGGGTGCAGGAACGCCAGCCGGGCGACGGTCTCCCCCTCCCAGACGGTCGGGGTGACGAAGGCGGTGCCGGCCGCCAGCAGCCGCTTGGACCAGGCGTAGTAGTCCTCGGGCCGCCAGCCGGTGCGCCGGACGAGGACGACGGTCAACTCGGGCTCGCGCAGCATCTCCAGGCCGTCGGTCGCGTCCACCTGACGGGCGGTCCAGCGGGCGATGTCCGCGCCGTGGGCGACGGCGTCGCGGTAGGCGTCGGTGCCGTGCACGGCCAGCGAGAACCACAGGGGCAGGCCGCGGGGGCGGCGGGTGAGGTGGTAGGCGTAGTCGCTCGGGTTCCACTCGTCGGGGCCGGCACCGTCGGCGCCGTGGATGGCGTCGAGATAGGAGGCGTCCTGGGTGTGGACGGCCCGCGCCAGGTGCGGTTCGCGGTAGAGCAGTGCGCCGCAGTCGAAGGGCGCGAACATCCACTTGTGCGGGTCGACGACGAGCGAGTCGGCATGCTCGATGCCGCGCAGCCGGTCGCGCAGGGCGGGGACGAAGAGGGCGGCGCCGCCGTAGGCCGCGTCGATGTGCAACCACAGGTCGCGGGCGCGGGTCTGGCCGGCGACTCCCGACAGGTCGTCGACGATGCCGGCGTTGGTGGTGCCGGCGGTGGCGACGGCGGCGACGACGGGTGCACCGCCGTCCCGTTCGGCCGCGTCCAGAGCCGCCCGCAGGGCGTCGCCGGTCAGCCGGTGGTCCTCGGTCGGGACGACGAGCGCCTCGACCCCCAGGATGCGCAGGGTGTTGCCGACCGAGGAATGGACCTGGTCGCTGACCGCGATCCGGACCGGGGCGCGCTCGTCGAGGCCGCGCCGGCGCCGCCCGGTGTCGCGGGCCACCACCAGGGCCGAGAGGTTGCCCGCCGAACCGCCGCTGACGAAGCAGCCGCCCGCGCCGGCCGGCAGCCCGGCGAGGTCGGCGAACAGCCGCAGCACCTGGTTCTCCGCGGCCACCGCCCCGGCGGCCTCCAGCCAGGAGACGCCGTGCAGCGAGGACGCCGAGAGCACCATGTCGAAGAGGGCCGCGGCCTTGGTGGGAGCCCCCGGGACGAACGCCAGGAACGCCGGGTGGTCGCAGGAGACGACGGTGGGCTCCAGATCCTCGGCGTAGGTGCGCAGGACCTCGGCGGGCGGGCGCGGCCCGGCGCCTATCGCTTCCTTGAGGGCGACGGAGAGCTCGCCGGCGTCGCCCGGACGGCCCAGCGGCGGGGCATCGAGCCGGAGCCGGTGCAGAAGGTGCTGCATGACCTGCTGGGTGAGGTCCTCGTCGTAAGCGTGCACGGGCGTGTCTCCTGGTCGGGATTTTTGGATCTCATCCGGATCCATTTCCCGGAGCGTAAGCGTCCGCGTCGTGGGCGTCAATCGAGAGCGGGCGTGACCGGCCGCACCATGCCCGGGGCCCGGGACGGGTCAGCCCTGCGCGCCGAACTGGTCGAGGAGCGCGAGGAACTGCCGGTGCGCATCGCGCAGATGGTCGCGCATCCGGGCCTCGGCGGCAGCGCCGTCCCCGGCGAGCACCGCGAAGGCGATGGCCTCGTGCTCCTCGCGGAAGGCCGGGCCGAAGTCCCCCTCGGAAGGGTAGACCCGGCTCCAGTCCGAGCCCAGCCACAGCGCGTTGCCGGCCACGAACATCTCGGCCCGCGCCCGGGTCACCGCCTCGGAGAGCACGTCGTTGCCGCCCGCCGCGGCGAGCCCGAGATGGAAGCGGGTGTCGGCACGGTGATAGGCACCCAGGTCGTCGACCTCGGTGTCCAGCATCGCCACCAGCTCCCGGCGCACCGCGCCCGCGCCGCGCTCGGCGGCCAGCCGCGCCGCGAAGGGCTCGATGGCCAGCCGGTATTCCATGTAGTCGCGGAGCGAGGCCCGGATGCCGGCGGTGACCGCCACCCGCGCGCTGTCCCCGCCGGGCCGGGTGGGCGCGACGCGGGTGCCGCCCGAGCGCCCGAGGGTGGTGACGACCAGGCCCTCGTCCGCCAGCTCGCGCAGCGCCTGACGGACGGTGTTGCGGCCCACGCCGAAGGCGGCCGCCAGCTCCCGCTCCGGCGGCAGCCGGTCGCCGGGCCCGAAACCGCCCAGCGCGATGCGCTGGCGCAGCGCTTCGGCCACCATGGCGCGCGAGGACGCATGCGCCGTGCCGTTGACCGGCTCCTCGGCTCCCGTACCGCCCACAGCCGCTCCCCCTCGGTCGACAACGCCCCGGATACGGCATCCATCGTATTGGATCTGCCACGGAACCTATTGACACCGGCAAGGGTCACTCTTACCGTCGCCTCAACATTTTTGGATCCCAGGCAAGCCCATTGGATTGCTCCTTGGGTCCGCCGTGAGGAGCGTCGACATGAGCACAACCGCAGGTGCCCCACCCGGCTCCGGGCCCGCGAAGCGGTCGGGACCCTGGAAGATCGCCACCGCCTCACTGATCGGCACCAGCGTCGAGTGGTACGACTTCGGGATCTACGCCACGGCCGCCGCCCTGGTCTTCCCCGAGCTCTTCTTCCCCGAGCTGAACCGCGCCCTGGGCACCCTGATGTCCTTCACCACCCTGTTCGTCGGCGCCCTCGGCCGCCCCCTCGGCGCCGTCCTCTTCGGACACATCGGCGACCGCTACGGGCGCAAGAAGGCACTGATCTGGTCGCTGCTCCTCATGGGCGGGGGCACCGTCTGCATCGGCCTGCTGCCCGGCTACGGCTCCATCGGCTTCGTCGCGCCGGTCCTGCTCGTCCTGATCCGGATGGTGCAGTCCCTCGCCATCGGCGGCGAGTGGGGCGGGGCCGTCCTCTTCGCCGTGGAGCACGCACCGCCCCGGCGCAAGGCATTCTTCGGTTCGTTCCCGCAGGTCGGCGATGGCGTCGGCTACTTCCTGTCGACCGGCGCGTTCGCCGCCATCGCCCTGCTGGGACACGACGTCCTCGTCGCCTGGGCCTGGCGCATACCGTTTCTGCTGTCCGCCGCGCTCGTCCTGGTCGGCCTGCTGATCCGCTCGACGATGGAGGAGTCCCCCGAGTTCGAGGCCGCCCGGGAGGCCGGCTCCGGGACGGAGAAGCGGGAGACCCCGGTGATCGCGGTGGTCCGCGACGCCTGGCGGACCTGGCTGCTGGCCTCCGGCGCCTTCCTGGTCACCGTCGGCGGCTACTACATCGTCGTCACCTTCATGTCGACGTACGCGGTGTCCGCACTCGGCTTCAGCGACTCCCAGGCGGCCGGGGCAGGCACCGCCGCGTCCGTCGTCGTCATCGTCTGCACCCCGCTGGCGGCCCTCGCCGCCGACCGTTTCGGCCTGCGCAAGGTGACCCTCACCGGAATCCTCCTCCATCTCGTCGTCGCGTTCCCGATGTTCTGGCTCGCCGAAACCCGGTCGGTGGCCGGGCTCTGGCTCGCCATGTGCCTGCCGATGCTGGCCAGCACCATCGCCTACGCCGCGATCGGCACCCTCGTCTCCGGCTGGTTCACCCCCCGCACCCGGTACACCGGCCTGTCCATGAGTTTCCAGACCGCCGGGTTGCTGGGCACCCTCGCGCCGGCCGCCACCAGCTGGCTCGCCACCTCGTTCGGCGGTTCCTGGACCCCGGTCGCGTTCGCCTTCGCCGGCATCGCCCTGGTCAGCGCGGTCTGCCTGGTCGCCTGCGCACCCGCACCGGGGGCGGCGGACGGGCCGGCGGACACACCGCAGGCCGCCGACCGCCCCGCGGAGACCGCCGCGGAGACCGCCGCGAGCTGAGCCGGGCCCCGACGCGCGGAGCGCCCGACCGGGAAACCCCGGCCGGGCGCTCGCACCGCTCATGGACGGGCCGTCGGG
Organism: Streptomyces sp. NPDC048650; assembly: GCF_043199095.1. NCBI lineage: Bacteria > Bacillati > Actinomycetota > Actinomycetes > Kitasatosporales > Streptomycetaceae > Streptomyces > Streptomyces sp. NPDC048650. The sequence goes on from NZ_JBICVM010000002.1 coordinate 261,017, forward strand.
CCGCCTCCTGGATGAGCCGTCAGACCACCGGATCGTGCCCCAGCTCGATGTCGAACTCGCTGCGCCCGGTGCCCTCCAACCGCAACGGCCGGGCGGCCGGCGGGTAGCCGCTGGCGATCACCGTGAACTCGCCGCCGTCGAGGTCGGTGAAGACGTACGCGCCGTCACGGCCGGTGGTGGCCGTACCGACGACGTTGCCGGCCGGGTCGAGCAGGGTCACCCGGGCGTCCTCGACCGGGCTGCCGCTCGCCGCACGGACCACACCGTGCACCCGCGCGCCGTGCGTCAGCCGGACCTCGTACCAGTTGCGGTTGCCGGAGACGACCTCCACCTGGAGAGCGGACGGGCGGTGGCTGTCCGCGCTGACGGCCAGTGTGTAGCTGCCCGGGGCCAGTTCGCCGAAGCTGAAGCCGCCGTCCTGGCCGGCCGAGCCCGAGGCCACGACCTCGCCCCGCACGTCGGTGGCCACGACCAGCGCGCCGGGCACCGGGTCGTCGCCCTTCGCCTCGCGCACCTCACCGGACAGACCCGCCGACCCGCTCAGCGTCAGCTCGAACCGCACCGGCGCGTCGGCCACGACGACGGTCGCCGCCTGCGGCTGCCGGGAACCCGCGGAGCCGATCAGCACATAGGTGCCGGGGCCCGGTACGGGCAGTTCGTAGCCGCCGTCGGCGGTCGTCGAGGCCCGGCCGAGCTGCCGGCCGCCGACGTCGATGAGGGTGACCACGGCCTGCGCCACCGGAGCGCCGTTGCCGTCCCGTACGGATCCATGGACCACCGGGCCACCCGCCGCTTCGGCACCGGAGGCCACCGGGGCCGCGTCGAGGAGCGCCTGCGCAGCCGTGTCGCCGGCCGCGGCATCGACCGCGGGTACGTCCGTGGTGTCCGCACCCGGCGCCGTACCGTTCGCCTCCGCGTCCGCCTGCGCACGCGCCTGCAGACCGGAGATCTGCCGCAGCGGCATCTCCTTGACGAACAGCACCAGCAAGAAGGCCAGCGCGACGACGACCGCACCCATCAGGAAGACGGTGTGCATCGAGTCGGCGAAGCCGCGCTTGAACGGTTCGGCCAGCCGCGGGTCGAGCTGCTGGATGAACGACGAGTCGCTCAGCACCCCGGAGGAGCTGCCGCCGCCGGAGCCCTTGAGCATGCCCAGCACCGGCTTGCTTGCCGGGTCGTGCAGCACCGAGGGGTCGTGCAGGGCCGCCTGGAAGCGTTCGGTCTTCGCGGCGTCCTTGAACGCCGAGCCGATCTTGTCGCCGACCGTGCTGAAGAGCACCGACAGGAAGATCGCGGTACCGGCGGTGGCGCCCATCTGCCGGAAGAAGGTGGAGGAGGCGGTCGCCACCCCCATGTCCCGCGGCGGCACCGCGTTCTGCACCGCCAGCACCAGGGTCTGCATGCAGCCGCCCAGGCCGAGGCCGAAGACCAGCATGTAGATCATGGTTTCCCACAGCGGGGTGTCCCACTGCACGCGGAAGTGGAACAGCAGCATCGCGCCGACCATCAGCGCGGTACCGATGATCGGGAAGATCTTGTAGCGGCCGGTCTTGGCGGTGATCTGGCCCGACGCGATGGAGGCGATCATCATGCCCGCCATCAACGGCAGCATTTCCAGACCCGACTTGGTGGGGCTGGCGCCCTTCACGATCTGGAGGTACTGCGGGATCATCAGCATCCCGCCGAACATGCCCATACCGATCAGCACGGACAGCAGGCTGGTCATGCTGAAGGTGCCGTTGCGGAACAGCCGCATCGGGATGAGCGCGTCGTCGCCGACCCACCGCTCGACGAAGATCCAGGCGATGACGCCGACCGCACCCACGGAGTAGCAGACGATGGACTCGGTCGAGCCCCAGCCCCACTCGCGCCCCTGCTCCGCGACGAGCAGCAGCGGCACGACACCGACGGCGATGGTGAGCGCGCCCCACCAGTCGATGCGGTGATCGCGCCGGGTGTGCGGAATGTTGAGCACCTTGGCGACGACGAACAGCGCGACGATGCCGATCGGCACGTTGACGAGGAAGACCCAGCGCCAGCCGGTGATGCCCAGGATCTGGTCCTGGCCGGCCAGGGCGCCGCCGATCAGCGGTCCGGCCACGCTGGAGGTGGCGAACGTACCGAGCATGTAGCCCTGATAGCGGGCGCGTTCGCGCGGCGGGACGATGTCACCGATGATCGCCAGCGCCAACGACATCAGACCACCGGCACCCAGTCCCTGCACCGCACGGAACGAAGCGAGTTCGGTCATCGAGGTGGAGAAGGTGCACAGCACGGACCCGGCGACGAAGATGGTGATCGCCGCGAGGTAGTACGGCTTGCGGCCGTGCAGATCGGACAGCTTGCCGTACAGCGGCGTGGCGATCGTCGAGGTGATCAGGTAGGCCGTGGTGGCCCACGCCTGCTGGCTCAGGCCGTGCAGATCGTCGGCGATGGTACGGATCGAGGTGCTGACGATGGTCTGGTCGAGTGCGGCAAGAAACATCCCCAGCATCAGACCGCTGAGGATGGTGAGGATCTGCCGGTGAGTCAGTCCCCCCGAGCCGGCTATCTCCTTGGAGTCCGCCGCCGGCGGCGACGTGGATGTGCTCATACCTGTGTGTCTCCCTGTTCCCCGGCGGCGCCCTGGTCGCCCCCGGGGATCTGCCGTGCGTGTTGTTCTGCCAAGTCCTCGTTGAGCCGGCCGAGCAGTCGGATCAGATCGGCCCGGTCCTGCGGCGGCCACGGCTCCAAGAGCGCGGCCAGTTCGGCGTCGCGCTGACGCCGGTAGTGCTCGAAGGCGGCGCGCCCCGCGTCGGTGGCGGTCAGCAGCGTCCCGCGGCGGTCCTCCGGATCCGGCCGCCGGGCGACCAGCCCCCGCTCCACCAGGGAGCGCACCTGCCGGCTGACCGTCGAGAGATCCAGGAAAGCGTCGGCGGCCAGATCGGTCGCCCGACGGTCACCGCCCACCACGAGCCTCGCCAGCAGCACCCGGTCGGCTGCGCCGGTGTCCCTCTTGGCACGCTGCTTCCACGCCGCTATCAGCCGCGAGAAGCGCACGATCTCCGTGCCCAGCCCGGCGGCCGCCTCGTCCAGCCCCGACGCGGGCGTGACCGGCGGCCCCGTCCGGTCGCAGGGCTGAACGGTGCCGTTACCCATCGTCGTGCTCCCCCGATTTCATCCGTTCGGTCGCCCCGACGGACCGATAAACATATTGCTTGTACCTAGCAAGTGTAGCGGCCTCGGGGAGCGCCCCCGCACCGGCCTCCGTCGAACGGGGCCCCGGGGCCGCCGCCCTGGCCGGGAAGACGCCCCGGGCTCCAACGGTGCGTCCGACGCCCGGGTCGACGCGGCCGGGGCGCGACACGGCCGGGACAGGGAGGACCGGGTGGCCGCCATCATGCTGTTCCCTTCCGGCCGGCGGGGACGATGCGGTGCTCGCGCCGGTGGTGGGCATCACGCGGTGGCGCCCGTGCGGGCCCGGACGCGGCGGGAGAGGAACGAGGCTGCGAGCACCGAACCGACCAGGATGAGGCCGGCGTTGACCCCGACGGCGGTACGCACCCCGGACAGAACCGCGTCGGGCCCGGTGGCCGCTCCCCTGTGCGCGGTGGCGATCGCGCTCATGACGGGGATGCCCAGGGTGATGCCGACCTGCTGGGTCATGGTGGCGATGCCCGTGGCCAGTCCCTGCTCGTCGTCCGGAAGGCCGGCGGTGGCGCTGACCATGAACCCGACGACCCCTGACCTGCCCCCTGCCGCAACTCATCCGGCATCAAGGGCTGTGGCCCTGTGCCTGCTTCCGGAGTTTCACGGCAGCGGCCGTCGTCGGGTGACCGGTCGTCGCAGAGCGCGGCCCACCGGGCCCCGAGTGGCATCGCGGGCCGCGGGCACGTCGCGCGGTGCGGTCGCCTGCCAGGCGGTGAAGAGGGGAACCTCGCCGCTCCCGTCCAGGACGACGAGGCCGAAGGGCCGGTCGAAGGCGATGCGGTGGATACGGCGCGGGCGCGGCCGTCCTCCCGGGTTCCCCATCGGCACCATCGTGACCGCCGCGGCTTCGACGCCCTTCTCCGCTACCCGGACCAGGCACTCCTGCACCACCTTGTCGATCGTCAGCGGCTCCGGGGACATCACGCAGAAGTCGGCGTCGTCGCCGGTGGCCTCCCGTATGCCCAACGCCTCCAGGTGTGGTGTCACGGCGAGGTTCGTCCGGAGGTCGAGTCGCGGGAGAGCGACGCTCACATCGTCGGCGTCGAACGCGGTGCACGCCTCGTGCGGGGCCCAGGATGCGGGCAGGACGTGTGCGGCGGGCGCGTCCTGCGGGCCGAGGACGAAGCGGACCGTCGCGGGGAGCTTGCCGTCGCGGGCCGGCGCACACCGCAGCTCCACCACCGTCGTGGCCCGGCCGTCCACGGACGGTACGGTCCAGGCGTCGCCGACCGGGATCAGCCGGCGCATCGTCGCGACCTGGTGCGTGCGGCCGACCGCATCCGTGAAATCTCCCGGCCCGGTACGGCGCGCGGCGAATGGCGACTCCCAACGAGCCGTCAGGGCGAGCGCGTTGACCAGGAGCAGCAGTGTCCCCTCGTCCGGATCGGCGGGCAGCTTCTCGATCAGGCCGCCGGTCGCTTCCTTGACCCAGGAGTCGATGGCGGAGAGATCGTCCGGATCGAGGTTCCCGAAACCGATGTCCGGCAGTGCCTCGCGGAAGGCCCGGTGGACGGGTGTACACGTCCATGCCCCCGTGGCGACGGCCAGGGCGTCCGTATGCGCCAGCGCGCGGGCCACCTCGGTCGTGGCAGTGGCGGCTTCGTCCTCCGCCGCGCCGAGGAGGTCTCGCAGCTCCTGAGCCGTAACGCCCTTCGCCCCGGCGGCAGCTGCCGCCAGCGCCAGCCACAGACCGGCCGGCGAGCAGGCGAAATCCCCACCACCGGAGCGTACGGAGTCATCGGCGGCCACGGTCTCCAGCCATCGCTCCGAGAGGTTGCGGATCGCCGCCCCGTGGTCGATGAGCGCCGCCTGTTCGGTCATGCCGTTCCCCCTCCGAGTGGCACGGATGTCGCCGCCCGGATCCGTACGCCAGGGGGCACAGCGGGAGGCGTTGCAGAGATTCCGCATCCTGGCAGGCCATCGGGCCGAGTGCGGAATCCCCCCTCCGCCGTCGGCCCGACGTCGGTCGGAAGAGTCGGACCCATGTTCTCGGACCGACGCCCTCTCCTTGCTGCGCGACGGGGACAACCTGCCTTTCCGCCGGAGGGGTAGGCCGCGGTTGCCGCTCGACGCGGACCGGGTCGTGCGGCAGCCCGGCCCGATCGTCGAAAAGTTGTTTGTACACCTGCCGCGACTCCGCCTAGTCTCGACCGCATCAGCGTGTAGCTCAGCAGTAGAGCGCCGGGCTTGAGACCCGGAGGGCGCGGGGGCGGGACCCGCCACGCTGGCTATGAACGACCACGATGAGCAGAGTGAAGCGGTGCTCCGGCACCCCGGCTACGCAGCAGGCCAGTTGGCCCGGGCCTTCACCACCGCGGTGACCCACGAGGACGCCGACACCCGCCGCCGCGCCGAGGACCGCATCAGTCGCTGGAGCTGCGTGCTGGACGGCATGGCTGACGGCACATTGACCATCGGCTCACGCACACCCGCCGCCGGACTCCCCGCCTGGGTGACGCCCGAGGTCGTCCGCGGTGGTTTCGCCACCGGCACCGCAAGCGCCGGCGGGCCCCTCCGACCGTACGAGGTCGAGGCGGCCCGTGAGGCGGGCATCCCCAAGAGTCGCCGCGCGCTCTTCGCGTACGGTCTGACCGAAGCGGGCCTCTCCGAACTGACCGCCATGCTCGACGGCGGCAGCTACGACATAGCCGTCCCCGAGGAGGCCGCGCTGCTCGTCGTCGCATGGCTGGTGCGTTCGGGTGATCGGCTCGGCGCGCTGGAACTCCTCGAGGTCCTCCAACCGTTCGCCGACCGCCTCCGGTTCGCCCCCAGGCCCACGGGCCTCCCCGTGCCGACGGCACAGATGGCGTACCGCCGTACGGTCGGCGAGGCACGCGAGGCGATCGCCGACCGCCGCCCCAACCCGGCCTTCGAGGCGATGAACGAAGCGCTGACGGTCTGGAACCCCTTCGCCGACGAGCTGCTTTCCCACTGGCTGGAGACCCTCGAGTCCGGCCGGGTCCTGGCGCGTACCCCGGACAGGAGCTGGTATGTGCGCGGCACCGCGCTGCTGAAGCGCTACCGGCAGCTGGCCGCCGCCCACACCCGCTGCGGCAAGCACCGCAAGCCGAAGGAGAACCTGGCCATCCTCCGCACTGCGCTGGAGAAGGCAACGGCCCGCCGCCCCCTGAGCGCACGCCACATCGGCCTGCTCCAGCACGCCGTCGACTCGATGGTCCGCCGCCGTGGCCTGCCCGGCTCGCAGCAGCATGCCGCCCTCCGCGGGCGGCAGGCAGACGTTGCCGCGTGCCCCCCACTCCACACCCTGGCGCAGCTGGTGGTCCGCCGACTGTCCGCCCTCCCCCAGCAGTCGGGGACGCCCGAGGTGGAATCGCTCCTTCGACCGGTCACCGAGGCGGAGCACGAGCTGTCCGGCCTGCCCGTGGGCGCCCGGATTCCGGAGGCGATCCGGGGCCCTGTCGAGGGAGCGCTGAGCGCCCCGATCGGCACCCTCATCGAGCGGGGCGTGGTGCCCTCCGCCGAGGTCCTGGCCGAACTCGTGCCGCAGCTTGTCGCCTCCACCACCGCACTGGCCTACGGCGACGAGGCGCTGCGTTCGCTGATGGCCGCCCATTACCGGGCCTTCCGCAGGCGCCGCTCGCTGCTGCTGCTCAATCTGGAGCACCAGGTGAGGCTCGAGGAGCTGCCGTGGGTCCAAGCGGTGGCCGGACATCGCCGCGGCGGCGACGAGGCCCGACACAGTGCGGGCGCCGCACTGGTGCAGTTGGGCGAACTGGCCCTTCAGGGCTTCCCGGCGACCATCCTGCCCAACCCGCTCCTCCGCGAGATGGGCGCACTCGCTCGGGAGGCCGGCGTCGACGTGCCGCTCGTCGAGGAGCTGGCCGTGGACATTTTCATGGGCACGTTCTCCCGCAAGTTCCTCGCGGCAGCGAAGATCGCGGGCGATCTGCTCCGCGGCACGCTCTACGAGCGCTACTACGGCATCGACTACCGAACCATTGCCGCGATCGATGCCACCACCAAGACCGAGCAATACGGCGAGCGCCCGTCCCAGGCGTTCGCAGACCTCTGCCACAAGCGCGCGGCTGCCCGTCGAAGCTGGTCACCGGCGGTCAACGGGATGGTCATCGAGCAGGCCCAGATCCTGACGAGCCACAACCTGGCCACGCTGGTTCACAAAACGGGAGTTGCTCCAGCCCCCGGCTGGGCCGACCTCGCCTGCCGCTGCTTCACCGCGGTCTGCGGCCTGACGGCCCGTGTGCACCACAACCCACGGCCGCTCAACGCCATCAAGGACGCGGCCTACGGGTGGCGGCACATGGTCTTCTATCTGTCGCTGTGCAGGCCCACGGAGGCGGCTGCCGTCGTGTCCTGGCTCGAGGACGAGACCGCCCGGCAGCCCGGCCACGTCGCCGCCCGGCTGGCACCTGCGGTCGCCGGGCTGCGCCTGGTCGCCGACGGTGGCGCGTTCGACGACGCGGGCACCGCGCAGGACGGCCGAGCCCGCCGTTTCCTCGGCTGGAGCACCGACGGCCACTGGATGCGGGCGGAGCCCACGGTTCGGACGGCCCGCGGATAGGCCCTGGCAGGTGGAGAACCCTGGAGAACCCCGGAGAACCCGCTCGGGGCTGTCCCGGAGGACATTCTCGAACACATCCACCGAACCCATCCACCAAGCCCATCGACCGAGCCCACCCACCGAGCCCATCACGCAAACCGGCCTCGCTCCTGCGGCCCGCCCCCCAAAGGAGCATCCGCTCCCACCACTCCGACCGCTCCCACCACTCCGACCGCTCCGACCGCTCCGGCCACTCCGACTACTCCGACTGTTCCTTTTCGGCCAGTTCCTCTGGCGTGCCGACGAAGGCACGACCGCAGCCTGGCGGGAGTCGTTCGACCACCATCGCGATGGCGGCCTCCGCGGTCGGGGCGGGACCGACGCTCTGGGACCGTGAGGGCCCACCGACGAAGAAGCCGCCACCCATCATCGGAGCGATGAACGGGACGTCCCAGGTCCAACGCAGCTCCGTGCACCGGCTGAAGTGCAGCTCACCCATGCCGACCCAGGGGAACAGCTGCCGTAGTCGGGGCTCGGCGTGGGCGGCGCGCAGCAACCGGCCGTCCACACGATGAGCGGCGAGCAGCTTCTGCCATGCGGCTTCGATGATGTCTTCCTCGGGCGTGCCATCCGTCATGCCCCGTATTCTGCTCGACACCGAAAGTTTTCGGCCAGCTCGCGCTGATAACTCTTGGCCCCGCCCCGGAGCGCCTGACCCGTTTGAAGGGGCTCGGGCGCATGCGCCGCATCTGCCACGGCGGCTCGGTGACCAGCTCGACCGACACACCAAAACGCCCTCGCACCGGCGGGTGCGAGGGCGTGCCTCAGCCCTTCCCGGTACGCCAACCCGTCTGCTCGGCCATGCTCTCCGGGTGGCTGCTGCGTCCTCAGGGTCAAGCTGTTCCGCCAGTTCCCCGGCGACTGGGAGGGCGACATCGCCGTCCTGGTCGTACAGCACCCCGCCGCGCGAACGTGGGGTGCTGACATCGAGTGAGCTCCTACCGGTCGTAGCTGCTGAATCCGCGCTCGGCGCAGCCGTCTTCGACGATCGGCTCGCCGCGGAAGAAGCCGGCCGAGAAGCTGCAGCCGTGACGGTAGCTGTGACGGCGGTGCTCGCCGCCGCCGGCCATGGCGGTGCTGGCAGTGCCGAGGACGATGGTGGCGGCCAGTGCGCCGGCGACGATCGCGGAATGGATGCGCATAGATGCTCCTCAAAGGGGGTTGGGGTGGTGATTGCGGCCCTGTCAGGGATCACCTCGGCGACGAGCCCCCAAACGCCGTCTCGGCCGATCGTGTGAGCACAGACGCCGGCCCCGGGTCACCCACCTGGCAGGTGGGATGGCGACCCGGGGCCGGCGTCCTGTTGGGAAGTGCGTCGCCCGCCGCCGAAGAGGCCTTGCCGGCGGGCGCTCGGATTTCGGGCGTCCACCGCCCCCTGGCTCGTGGTACCAGCTCGACCTTCGCGCCCCCAAGCACCATGCGAGCGGACCGCTCCGGGCGATGACCCAGGGCATCCTGCTGGGACGTATGGGAACGACCGACGCCATCAAGAACGAGCTCCCCATGGACGCGCTGGGCGACCGCATGACCGAGATCCGCCACGCCACCGAGTCGGAGACCACGGTTGAGCCCGGGGCCTGATACGGACCAAGGGCCAGGGCCCGTGCCCGTGCCCGTGCCCGTGCCCACGGAGGGTCGGGCCCCGTCTCGCCGGCGCACCGCCTACCGGCGAACGATGGGGAGGCCCTCGAAATGGTTCGCCCATCTTCGGCCCCACCGGGCCTGCCGGAACCCAGACGCCGTTGCGGGTGCACGAATTCGACGTCGGCTACCCCGAACACGGCGATCGCTTTGTCGCGGAAGGCATGTCGGCCGGACGCTCCCGGAGACAGCACTGTGACACCCAGGCGTTGAGGGCTTGTCAGTGCCTCTGGGTACGCTGGCACAGACACAAAACGGACGTGAACCGGCAGTTCGATGACGCCGGTTGGTGAACGGGGACGCAGTCATGGGCGACGGGTTCAAGAGCAAGGAGAACGAGGACTTCAACAACGCTCTGATCAAGGAGTAGAAGCCGGAGAACCAGTTCGGCGACAGGGTGCGGTTGAAGTCCACGAGCAAGTGACACGGCCCGCACCACGGGGCGTGTGACGACCGTACAGCGGGGTTGCAGGGCCGCCACGGCAGCACGGTCACGGCAGCCAGGGTCGAGTGTTTGCGCCGTATCGATTTCGGCATCGGCTCGGCTGCGACTCAACCTTTCGACGTAGCAACGTAGCGACGACCAACTCTCCAGTACCCAGTCTGAGTTCAGCCCCATGACCGCGCCTGACCACAGCCGCCCCTTCACTGACAGGAGAGAGTCCGTGTCGCATCCCGACGCGCCGAAACCGGTACAGCCCGTCCCCACCACTTCCGAAGAGGCATTGGCTGCCGCTCGCGCCCGATTCGAAGTACTGGACCTGGAAGGAAACCCGGCGCCGTTGTACGTAGCGGAGTTCGACATCGGCTTCCTCGTCCACGCCGTCATGCCCCCACCGCCGCCCGGCTCTCTGCCGCCGTTGGGTGGGAGTCACATGGTGATCGCCAAAGGCGACGGAGCCGTCACCTACGTCCCCAACTTTCCGCCGGACTCCGCGATCGAGCTGTACCGCAGCCTGCGCCGGCCCAATGGCTAGGGCTGCCGCCTGAGGGCTGGACGGCGTTGGACCGGATGTCTACTACAGCGCTGTGACACAACAGAGTTGAGGGATCAGAAGGGCTGTTGGCCAGGCTCTGGCATGGGCATGGGCATGGGCATGGGCATGGCTCTGCGCCGACGCAAGCCGGTTGAGCACTCATGAGGCTCGAATGGCGCCTTCGGCGAGTCCAGCAGCAACGCCCCCGCGCAGGAGAGCTCCGAGCCGCCGACCGCACCGGCACAACCCGCGCACAATGCGGAGGGGCGGCTCGCGCCAGGAGCGCTCCGGGCAGATGGGCATCGACCACCTCCAAGTCACCCCGAAGGACAACACCCAGTAGCAGCCCACCGGTACCGGGCCGGGCGCACCCCGCACACCATGCGGGGTGCGCCCGGCCTCGTCGTTGCCGCCAGTTCACCTGGGCTCGCGCAAGTACCCGGCGACAGAATTCCTGTTGATCAGGATCATCGCCGCCGAGGGGACGCCATGGCCTCGGTGATGGCCGGGCTGCTGCTCGCCCGTACGCGAGAGACGGCGATCCAATGACAGCGTGCTCGTCGTCACGCGTCTTCTACGCGATCACCCGTGCACGAACCCTGTTCGGCCAGGAAAGCCTCTTGATCGATAGGACAACGGTTTTTGAGTACGGCTCAGTTCAGCATGACACGCGCTGGTGGTAGGCATTCCGGCCAGCGCGAGCGCGTAGTCCGGCCTCGCGGCGGCACAGATGCAGCAATGATGTTGATGTTGAGGTCACATGCCGAAGCGGAATTCCACACACCGCGGAACCACGAATTCCCCCGGGCGATCACATCCAGCCAAGCACCTTGGAGACACCTTAGGCGTACGGGTTTTCCGTAAACAACTGTTATCTTCACTGTCAACGGGTGGTGGTGCGCCACCCTTCAAACAAACAGGGGGAACAGTTGAAATTTGGTTTACGTAGATCAGCAGCTGGCCTAGCCGTAGCGTCGGCTCTTCTCACTCCTCTTGCCCTGCCGACCTCCGCGCAGGCGAACGACGCCAATGTATCGCCCAAGCTCTGCGACGACGACTACTTGGGCTGGCGAATGAAGTTCCACTACCGCTCCAATTACGAGGGTGCCTGGATTCGATTTGGGTACACGGAGGAGAACTTCGGGGCAAATGACGGTACGGCCGGTCACCTGATCTTCAACTTCTGCAAGGGGACCGGAGCCGGTGCCGGCAAGAACGTCAAGAACCACGCGGCCGCGGCGACTAACGACAAGAATGGCGGTTGCACGGGGCGCGTCTACTTTCACAGCCAGTTCAAGGGTGTGTACGACGACGTAAACTCGGGGCGTCGGAAACTCGCGAACACGTACAACGAGAACGCCTCGTTCAAGTGGAGGGGGCCCGAGTGCTGACGGATCAGGACCTCAAAGACCAAGCCAGCCGTATATCCCAGCGTTTCCCTAAAAGAGCGCAGGCGATTTCACTCCTTGCGCTTGCAGCCGTGGGCGGGGGCGCACTCGCCGTAGCCAGCGCCAACCGTCATAGCGCCGTCGCCCAGACAGCAAGCGAGCATCAGCAGCACGCGTCGGATGGGCGGGGAGTCTGGAACATCCCGCGGGTCAAGGAAACGGCAGACGACCCCGCAACCTGGACGCTTCCGCTGCAGAAGTATCAGGTGACCCAGAACGAAACGAACAACATCTTGCGGCTGGCGGCGACTTCGGTTGCTGAGCAGAAGTGCGCTCAAAGCTTCGGTGTAACTTACCCGTTGCATGTGCCGAAGACCTGGGGAGAGGCTTCGGCGGATGACACCGGAGGCCCCCGCAACGGAATGGACGTGCGTTACGGCGATCATGACCTGGAGAAAGTCTCCAAGTACGGCTACGGCTGGCCTCAAGTAGCTGAAAAGACCAGCCGCGTCACGAGGAATTCCAGCGAAGATCGCGACCTCGATGCCACCACAAAGCTTGTCCTGTACGGCTGGGAGGGCCGCTATACCGGCCAGAAGGCAGCCCACAAGTCGGCACCACGCGTCAACGGCATGCCGGTGCCCAGCCATGGATGCAACGGCCGGGCCCAAGAGCAAGTGAGCGGAATCACTGCAGGAACCGACACCAACGAGGACGCGTTCAACAAGCTTGAGCGCGAGGGTTGGGATAAGACGCAAACGGACCCAAGGGTTCAGGCGGTTTGGTCCAAGTGGTCGGCCTGTATGAAGAAGAAGGGATTCGCATACAAGGACCCTTGGGCCGCGAACGACGACGAACGCTGGTCCGGCAACAGCACCTCCTCCGAGCAGATATCGACGGCGAAGGGCGATGTTACGTGCCGTCAGCAGTTCCGAGTGGCCAAAACTATGCATGAGGTCGAGGTTGCCTGGCAGAACAAGCTACTCAAGGACAACCCGGAAGTTGCCACGAAGGCGAAAGCCTATACCCAGCGAGTCACGAAGAGGACAAACGAGCTACTGGGCCGGTAGTGTGACACGAGCAGGCTAAGACTGCTGGGCCCGGCACTGCGACCGGGCTCAGCGGCTGTTCACGTTAAGGGGATTCCGCTTTGCGTCGAAGCTGGATGTACGCCGCCACCATAGTTGGCGCGATCGCCTTAGCAGGCCTCTTCATCTGGCTCAGAGGCTCCGGCGGGACCGAAGAACCCCCCGTTCAGTATTCCGCCCAGCAGATGTGCGGCCCTGACTACAAGATCATCGATCAACATCCCATCAGCCGAGACGATGTGTCGGCGACTCTGTACCTTGGCTTCGAGCCTTCGACAATTTCATACTGCGCCGTAGTCATTCGCAATGAGGAGTCGCCAAAGGCATCCTTTGCGGTTTCCTTGCAGTCGACCGGGTACCCACCTGTCCGCAAGTCCGTTCAGGACGCGAACTACGCCGGCCCTGTATTCCAGTACGCCAAACAGAGCTGTGTCACCTGGGCGGGGCGCGTGAACGGACACCTGTGGACAAGCCCTACCAAGCACTGCCCCAGCGAGGACATCCCTTGACCTCGGGCTGAGTGGTGAAGCAGCTTTTCCCGTGTGGCCGCTGATTGCGGTGTGAGAGCGCGTTAAGTCCGTTTCTGGTAGCGGCCTCGTCCGGGTTGGGTGAGGAAGCCTTGGCGGACGAGGCGTCCGAGGCGGCTGCGGGTGATGTTGACGGTCGCCTCGTCGGTGGGCATGCCGAGGAGTTCGTGCAGTTCACGGGCTCTGAATGCCTGGTCGGGGAGCTGGTTGAAGGCGTTCACGATGGCCTGGTAGGCGGTGGGTGGATCGGGCTCGGTCCCGGGTGGGACGCGTTGAGCGATGACCTTCCGGGTGGTGGCCAGGTCCGCGAGTCGCGCTTCGGTCTCGGCGAGGGCGGCGGTCAAGTGCTCGATCTGGTCACGTAGTTCGCCGGCCCGGGCCGTGGTCTCGTCGTGCTGGGCCCAGAGGTCTGCCAGGAGCTCGATGACGTTCACGCGGCCAGCCCGAGGGGGTCGCGCCAGGTGGGGGCGGGTGTGGTGAGGCGGCGAGTCATGTTCGCGATGGAGGTCCAGTAGACGCGTGAGGCGGAGATGTCGGGGCGGTGGTCGTTCTCGCGGGCCAGGCGGCTTCCCAGGCGAGCCAGCTCATCGTTGGACAGATTCTCTCCGCCCTTCTTGGCAAGCCTGAGTGCCTCGGCGTAGTCCTTCCGAGCTCCCCGTGCCGCGTCCAAAGACGTGTAGATCTTCTTGTTGAACGAGTCGTCGTTCTTTCCGTGGTGTCCTGGCGCAGCGCCCAGTTCGCAGCCTCGTCTGCTTCGGTGGCTTCCCGCAGGACCTTCGCAATGCGGTGCTTCATCGCGTCGATGGCGGCTTGACGCCTATCGCCGTACCCAGTGAGGTCGTTCCAGGGTGAAACATCATCGGGCCGGGTCATGACGTCGACGACCGTCCCATCTCCCAACACCTCAAGGTGCTCCGACGGCGCTTCCTCATCGATGATCCGGCGAAGCTTCTTCTGCGCACTGCTGAGCTCCGCGTGCACATCGCGAAGCAGCGTTGCGGTGGCTTGCGCCCCTACCGCCGCCCCCTGGTACTACTGCTTGATCTTGGCCAGAGACTTTTGCGCTTCCTCAGCAGCGTTGCCCGACCACCCGGACTTCAGAGGCTTGGTGACACGGGCCTCGAAGAGCTCCTGCAGACCCTGGTACTTCTTCGGGAGGAGCTTCCACTCGTCCGCTGCGGCCTGGAGCTTCCCGAAGTTGGCATGGAGGAGGGCAGAGAACGTGACCATGATCAGCTCCTCCGGCCATTGAGCGAGTCCATCTCGGACTTCTCGGCGTGATCGGTATCCCAGTAGAGGTTGCTGGTGTGTGCAGCTTGCCGGCGGAGTCTGACAGCATCACGCTGAGGTTGCCGGCCCCGTCTCCCCATCGCTTGAGCAACGGTGTGCCCATCCACGAGGTGTCATGGATGGGCACAGCTCGATCAAGATCACGGTGGACCGCTACGGCCACCTCCTCCTCGGCGGCAGCGACGCTGCCGTCAGGTCATGGAGGCCATCACCTTCGGGGTGCACATGCTCAGCGCACTCCCACCGAAGCGAGTGCGCGCCGCTGAACTGCGGAAATACGGACCGGGAAGTACAGATAGCAGACCCCGCCGCTGCCGCCCACGACCTTGCCGTCGGCGTTCTTCCGCTTTGTCCTGAGCCAGATGTTCTCGAACTGGGATGGGGGGCATTAGCAGACGCGGTGCGAGGCGGCAAACATGCAGGTCAACGGCTTGAGCTCGGTAACTCCTAACGAGCTCAAGCCAGGCCGTGCTGACTTCGTGCTGAGTTCCACTGCCGTCCCATCCGGTCCGTTCGGGGGCGTCGTGCTGGATCGGTGCTGGTTTCTGGCGCCGGCGCGTGGAAGCACAGACAGACCCGGGCCGAGACGCACTCGCTCTTCACTGTGCGTCACCTCGTACCCAACGCCATCTCCCTCAGGGAGGCCGACCACGACGGGGCCACAAGAGTCACGCGGCGTGGCATGAGGCCGTTTGGTGCGGCCGCGATCCGTCCATATCGTGTCGCGCCCGCCCTACGAAAGTGGACAGCCATGACCCAACCCATGTGGACCGTGTCGACCCTGGCCGTCTTTCTCCAGAAGCCCGTCTCATGGGTTTACGGCAACCATGAGAAGCAGGCCATACCCAGCTTCCGCGTTGGACAACAACTTCGGTTCTGGCCCAGCGAGATAGAGCACTGGCTGGAAAGCAACTGCCGTGAGCGAGAGGCTGCATGAACTTCAAGTACAAGGAGACGGCGCGGGGCGGGCTCGCCGTCAACATCATCGATGTGCTGAGAAAATAGGCCCTGACCAGCGCGTTCGTGTCTTTCGCCGCTTTCAGGGCCTTCCCTGTGGCGGAAAGTCCCCGCAAAGTCCCCCTCGACAGGATCCGCCCAGGCCGCGTTGACCGAGGACATGGCCCTCCTGACGAGGCTGAGCCGACCCTTCCTGTGGAGGCTGGAGTCCGGACAGCAGCGCCTCACCAACATCGACCGGGTCATCGTGCTCCTGGACGGCCTGGACGCCCCGCCGGCATCACAGGACCGATGCGTCCACCCTCGTTCGCGTCGGACCTGCCTCTCGAAGCAGTCTCCTGACCCCGGAACGCGGAGGCCACGACTGGGCAACGCGCACTGCTGACGAACAGAGCACTGCGTTCGGGTGCGGAAGCGGTGTACTGATCCAGCATCAGCGTTCACCGCCGCATGGCTGGAGGCAGACCCACGGGCCCGCTGTGCGCAGGTCTATGACGGTACGGAGCTCTTGTAACCACAAGTGCGCTCGCGGTTGGAGTCGGGGGCTTCTTGTCAGGAGGGGCCGCCCCGCTCCGCGAGCGGCCGTGCTGTACGGACAGCAGGCCGCGCCCGTCATCCAGGTCTGGGTACCAAGGGGCCACCTCAATACCGGTCACTCACCGGGTTCGGCGGGTAGGAGGGATCCCAACTCGGGTGACCCATAGGTCAAGAAAACGAGGTCACTGTCGCTGCTGGTGTCCCAGGTGTCGCGGTCGAACGTCACGGGGACTGAGGCCGTGGACGGCTGGCTCAAGTAACTCTCCACGGACATGGCGCCGTCGGAACGTCCGAAGGACACACGAGCGCCGTCACGCGCAAGGGTGAGGGTGTAGATACCGGGGCGCTCGTCGTCTGGCGTTAGGCACCGGCTTGCGAGGAGGTTGTTCGCGAGCTTGGTGGCCAGGTCTGACGGAGTGATGTCTCCGACCAGGCCCGGCGGTGGCTTGATGGTGATGTCTTGGTTGGGGGTGCCGAGGTCATCGGTGGTAACGGGCTGGTTGTTGATGTCGTCGATCTGGGTTCGAATGCCGGCGATCTCACTGGCGATGACTTCGTCGCTGAGGTTCGCGGCGAGGACGAGGTCTTCGATGACTTTCTCGACGGTGCCGAGGACGGGGGCAGCGCCGCCGAGGATGTTGGTGAAGTCGTCATA
This sequence comes from Streptomyces sp. NPDC048650, assembly GCF_043199095.1. Classification (NCBI taxonomy): domain Bacteria; kingdom Bacillati; phylum Actinomycetota; class Actinomycetes; order Kitasatosporales; family Streptomycetaceae; genus Streptomyces; species Streptomyces sp. NPDC048650. The sequence goes on from NZ_JBICVM010000002.1 coordinate 277,845, forward strand.
GTTCTCCTTGATGCCCGTGTAGACCTGCTCCTCGACGGTGTCTTCGTAGAAATAGTTGCTGATCTGGAGGCGTTCGTAGGCGGCGCCGATGCGGTCGATACGGCCGATGCGCTGCTCGACGCGCATCAGGTTCCAGGGCATGTCGTAATTGATTAGACGACCTGACGTCTGCAGGTTGAGGCCCTCGCTCATCGAGTCGGTGCCGATCAAGACCTCGACATCGCGGTTACGGAATCGGGTCTTAATCTCGGCCTTGGTGACCGGGATCCAATCCTTTTCTACGGGATCGTATATCTCGCCGCCGCGGCCGGAGTAGCACCCGAGCTTGTGGTAGCCAGCAGCTAAGAGGCGCTCGCGAACATAGTCCATGGTGTCGGCGTACTGAGTGAAGACCACTGAGGAGTCATACGTCTTGAACGACTCAGCCAGATCCTCGACGAGCTGTTTGGCCTTGGTGTCCTCGCCGGAAATGTCGCCGAGGTCGTTGAGGAAGGAGCGGAGCTCGACGATCTCTTCCCTGAGGCGGTCGGCACTGACGTCGAAGGTTTCAGGGTCGAAGAGAGAGTTCTCAAGGTCGGCGCTGTCGTCGTCGGTGAGGAGATCGGCGAGGCTCTTGCCCTGCTCCAGTACATTGAGGCGGCGTTGCAGGGACCGCTTAATCGCTTCGAAGGAGGAGGTCAGCCGGCGCCGGTAGACGGTCATGATGAAGCCGAGGGCCTTGGTAGCTTTGTTGGACTTGTAAGCGTTGTAGTGGCGGCGGATGTACTCCTCGATGCGGTCATACAGCTTCCGCTCGTTCGGCGTCAGGCGGATGAACTCGTCCGTGACGTGCCGATACGGGATAATGACCGAGGCCGGGATGATGCCCGCTTCCTGGTAAGCCCTCATGGTCTTGCGGGTGTTGCGGAAGACCCGATCGCGCATTGGGGTGTGCCTGCGAGCCCACTTATCCATCCACTCGGAGGTGGCATTGGGGAACTGCGCCATGAGGTCAGGCGAGGGTGGATTGTCGGCCATCCTGGTCACCGTGAACGCGTCGGCCCATCCAAGTACGTCGTTGACCTGCTGCTCTAGCTCGTAGTCGTGTTCGGCGAGTGGGTCGGAGAAGTAGTCCTCCAGCATGTCGCAGATGAGTTTCCAGCTGCGCCTCTCAGGTGGGTCTCCGAGGTTGGTGAAGTATTGCGTGAAGAAGAACGCCTGCTCACCCCACTTGCCTGGTAGCCCGAGGAGCTCGATGAGGTCCCATGCCTCGTGGGGGTACATCTGCATGGGGGTCGCCGAAGCGAGGTAGATCGCACGCCACAGGTCGCGCCTCTTCATCTCCTGCAGCAGTGCGAGCAGGGAGTTGGGAGTATCGGTCGCCTTGGAGCCGCGACGGCGAGCGTGATGGGCTTCATCGACGAGGACGACATCCCATGGTCCGGCTTCAAGAATCTCGGTACGGCGAGTGCGGCGGCGAGCGAGGTGAGAGGAAGCGAGCACTATCGGGAAAGCCGACCACGGATTCGACTCCGGACCGGTCGCGATGGGCTGGTCGAACCGGTCGACGAAGCCGCCCTTGTGATAGCGGGCGACGTCGAGGTTCATCTTCTCGTGGAGCTCCTCCTGCCACTGCTTCATCACCGAGGCAGGCACCAGCAGCAGCGCCTTCTTAGCTCGGCCCGAGGTGAAGAGCTCGCGTAGCACCATTCCTGCCTCGACGGTCTTGCCGAGACCCACCTCGTCGGCGAAGAGATAGCCGCGCGGGTACGTTGACACCACCCGGTCGATCACCTCGGCCTGGTGCGGCAGAGGCTGAGCCCACGCCGTACCTACCCCAGTCCACGCGGACCCCTTCGGCGCATCGCGAAGAGCGACCAGCTCCTCCCAGGCCGCCTGGGTATCGGGGACCATGTCGACAGGCAGTGCCGCGTGATCGGCCTCTCCGTGCCTCGGCTGCGGCACGAGCGCGTCGAAGGCGAACGGCGGAGCGTCGGGGGCATGCTCTATCAAGTGCTCGCGGACTGCGGTGGGCAGATCAATGATCGCCCAACCCTGGTCAGGGTCGGCGCGCCAGTGCCGCTCGAAGGCTCGCTCCTTGGGCTTGCCGTAGTCCTCCCAGGACTCGGTGCGCCAGGAGCGGTAGGCGTCGAAGGTCTCGTGGTTCTTGACCCATGCGGTGACCGAGGCGTTGTTGGAGCCACTGAATGCGACCTTGTGGCCGTAACGGTCTGTGAAGATACCGTACTTGGTGTGGAAGTAGCGGCCCGACTCCTGATGGGTGAGCAAGTGGCCGTGCTTATCGACCGGGATGCCGACCCGAATGTGGAGACGAGCGTTGGCGACCATCCAGGCCAACACGCTGAGGTGCTCGCTCCGCACGATTTTCGTGCCCTCCAGGCCAGGGTCAGCCAGTAAACGCTCGGCGACCACATCGTCGAGCGGAGTGCCGGAGAGCACCGCATCGACGTCCCTTTTGCCGAGTTGGGCACCAACGATGAGTCTCATCACGCCGCCACTGGCGATGAAGTACGCAGTGCCCTGCGCGGCAAACTGCAACTCTGCCCCGGACCAGAAGCCGACCGCACGGTCGTAGGCTACAGCCCCGGAAAGCAGAGGTTCGTAGAACGTCTCGAACGGTGCATCGTCGGGCGAGTACATCGCCTTCAGCGGCACGCTGCGGAACGAGTCCTCAGCCGTGGCCGGGTCGTGGTTGAAGAGGCCATCCTGCGCCGGCGCCGCCGACTTGGCGGCGCCGGGAAACAACGTGTCGCCGTGCTCGGTCAACCTCACTCCATCTAGAAGAGAGCGACTGTTTCGTTGATCTGGGTTACAGGGAGTACGTCGACTGGAAGCTGGACACTATCGAAGTAAAGCGTGCACAGCGTGTCAAGAAGCCCCGCCTCCGGGTAGGTCCACGCGCCCTTTGTCTTCTTGCGAGGGATAGCGTTAATCAGGCCCTGAATGGTGGAGATGAACGCGCCGTCACTGGTGTATCCATGCCGATCGAGGAAACGCTTCGCGGCTTGCATGCCGTCAACCTTGGCGATGTAAAGCATCGTGTCGATGGCATCGATCAGGTGCCCAAACTTGGCTGCCCCTGGGCGGACTCCGGGAGCATCGCCTTCGTTGCCCCGGCGGATCCGCTCCTCAGGTGTCAGCAACTCCACAGTTCCAGCCTTTTTCTTGAGCACCTTGGCTCTTGTCAGGTGGTCTATGTCGAGTCCGCCAACGGCTAGGGCAAGCAGTCGAGCAGCATCGAAGTCGGCTTCCCGCGCCTTGAAGATGTCCCAGGCCATAAGTACGAAGTCGGTGAGGCTATCGACTTGGACCACTTCGCCTACGAGGCGGCGACGTCGGAGTTCGACGATCTCCTCGCGCGCGATATTCAGAGCCTCCTCGGGCCTCAGTAGCCGGTCGGCTCCATCCTCGTCGGGTATCGACGAGTAGACGGGCCAGTTTCGTGAGATGACAGACAGTGCGGGGCCGTAGGTGGCGAGCATGAGGTCGACACCTTCGATACCGTCTTCTGCGAAGCGGAGTGACGCGTTACGTGCTTCTGTGCGAACCTCGTGGGCTACGTCTTCGAGGTACCGCTTCCCTCCATCATCGATCTGGTCCCGCTTACGGCAAACCAACATGATCGTGGACTCTGCGGCGTTCTTGTTGGCTTGGTGGCTGCTGGTCTCTGGCTCAGTAGCGACGGGCCATGACGTCTCAACCGTGAAACCCGCTGCGATCAACGCCGAGCCCAGTGCATCCCATGCCCGAGCGTTCTTGTTGGTGAACATCACCGTGAGTACGCCGTCGTCGGATAAGATCCTGCGGCCCTCAGTGAAGATCGCGGCCATCTTTGCCTCGTAATCGAGGTCAGCGATCGCCTTCCTACGGGGCCCGAGTGCTGCAAACCGTGCACCGTTGGTCACAGCCTCGTTTTCGAGGTCGGTGTTTTCTTCTTCGAAGAGCTTCGGCGCCACAACCCCGAGGGTTTCCCGCTCCCAAGCGTAGAAGAAGTTGGAGAGCTCGGAGTACATGACGTTGGCATAGTACGGCGGATCCATGCAGATATGCCGGATGGAACCATCAGGTATGGAAGGGATATCGGCCGCGGGCCCGGCGGTGACTTGCACCATGCGATCCAGGCGTGCACCGGGAGCACTGCTGCCAGTCTCTTCGAGTAGACGTGCGATCTCGTGGTAAGCGTCAATCAACTGGTTCAAACACCACGGCAGCAGTTCTCCTGGTCCCGGAAACTCAACAAAGGTCCACTTGAACGCAAAGTTGTGTTTCTCGAAGACAGCGCGAGTCGACTGACGGTTCACGTGCCAAGACGTTTGCCGCGCGTTGTAGTTCAGTGCCTTTCCCTGCATCAGTGCAAGCTCGGTGAAGATGTCATTCGAGAGGCTCTCATCGAGCTCAGCCCGCGCTTCTGCTGCAACCTTGCGGAACGCTTGGACGAAGGCAGCATGGGTGAGGAGCTGGCGAGGGGAAAAGAAGTCGGCCCATTTATTGATGCCGTACATCCGATGACCGCGGTCATAGTTCGACACCTCGGGAATGGGGGTCGAGGGAATGACGTGAGTGGCTTCCCAGAGCGCAATGTTCTCCGCTACCAGTCGCTCAGCCTTATCGATTGCCTCAAGATCGGCATCGGTCGGCGACCGGAAGGTTCGTCCAGAGGAGGTCTTGACGACAACTGCATAGAGGACCTGAGTCATGCGGCCGGCCTTGGCCTCAGCCTTGATGTAGTCGCCGTCGACGACAAGATTGTCGTACGGACTGACTGCGCGGCCACCCGCAAAGAGGCCCTTGTCAGCATCAAAGTCGATATCCGGCCCATGCACGACTTCAAATCTCGGCGTCTGCAACTCGACTCCGCCGAGTTTAGTCAGCATCTGCACTGCGGCTGACTTTGGCCCCTTCCGAAGCCACCAATCCGGCATCAGCGGCACGATCCGGCCAGTACGGGGGCAAGCCACCGCATGGGCGTAGAGGTAGTTCGTAACCGTCTCCCTGCCAGACCTCGGGAAGTACTCAAGGAGCCTGGCCGTGGCATCGTCTACGATCCGCTGACCCCACTTGCGCAGGACTGGAGTTAGCGCCGTGCCGTGTTTGGCTGGGATCGTGAGGCTTGCGTTCAAGATCGACACGGCCACGCTGTTGAGGTCGTTCGCGTAGGTCGGCAGACCCAAACGCAGCGCGGTCCAAGGGATGGAGCCTCCCCCCGCGGTCACATCAGCAATGGCAGGGAGGCAGCCCCATGTGTCGACGAGAACGTCGTGTAACTCTCGGATCTCCTGCTCGCCAACGCTGTTCTTGAACGCTGGGCGGTAGGTGTATGGGTTGTCCTTGAGTTTGACACCCACGGCCTTGGCGGCATCACTAGTTCGTTTCGCCAGCACTGGGTCTCCCCAAATGCCGACGAGGCGGTTGAACCAGTCGCGATATGCCCGTTCGGTTTGCAGCCCGCTGATCGTAGGGTGCCGCTCCGCAAGCTCCTTGCTCCAGGCCGGCAAGATACCCGCCAGAACTGTGGCCGCCGAGGCGACGATAGGGCGACGAGCCCACCACTGATGGAGGGTCTTGAGCTTTGGGAACTGTCCTGGGATCGGGGCAGCTTCGCGTCGTGACTCGATGCTCAGAGCTGCCACCGGCAGCCAATTTTCAGCCAGTACCTTGGGCCGCGTTGTCACGGGTGCTTGCTTTCAGTCGTCGGAGAGGAGGGTGCGGAGAGACTTGCGGGCGCGGTTGGCGTCGACGCCGATGCACTTGGAGTACCAGTAGTAAGTCTCCTCAGTGCTCATCGCGTTGATGCCGGCGACGAGTGCGCGGACGCGCTCATGCTTGGCGATGGGCTGGGTAGCCAGAAGGATCAGGGCCAGGCGCAGGCCGTCGGGTTCGGTGAGCCGGATGGGTGCCTTGCGGTTGAAGGCCAGCACGCTGTGCTGATGCCCCGATCGCTTCACGGCAGCGAAGAGGGCGTCGACGACGCGACCCGTCTGCCGCGGGGTGAGGGTGACGAGGGCCGTTGCAAGGACGGAGCCGAACTCGCCATATGTCTCCTCGACGGTGAGGCCGTAGGTCTCACCGCGGCCGGGCTTCACGATGAGACGGAACCCGCGGACGCCGGCGACGGCAGCGAGCCGTCGACTTGGGACAGTCGTCGCCCGCTGAGACATGGTCACTTGGTCACCTCCGCCGTCATCGTTGTGCTCTTGATGCCGAGCTTCTTGATCACATCGTGGATCTGCGCGAACTGCGGGTCGTCGACGTCGAGTGCAGGGTGGAACCGGAAGGTGAGGGTGACGTCGCCGACCACCTTCGTGGCGGCGGTGAGCGCCTTCTTGGCGTGGCCGTAGGCCACCTGGAACTCAGCGCGCTCGGCAGCGCCCTGGAATTGGATGCCGCCTCCGGTGAGCCCCTTGTACTCGGCGCGGATGGTGGAACGAACCGTGATGGTCTGCCTCTGCAACATGCCGAGCGAGGCGACGGCGAGGTCGAGGTCGCTGGTGCCAGACGCGGCATCCGCGCTCACCTTCAACGTGAGGGTCGAGATGTTGCGGATCGTGTAGTCGGAAACGGCATCGAGCAGGCTCTGCATGGCCGCGCCGCCAGGTCCGCTCGCAGAGAAGGTCTTGGAGGTAACAGTACGGGTGGGAACCTCGACGCGGATCTCGTCGGCGGTGTCGCGGGGGAGGACGTGGAGGGTGTCGAGACCCTTATCCTTGATCGCCGAGGGTGAGAGCGCTCGGACACCGGCGGCAGGCTCGGTGTCGGTGACGACGAACCAGCCGTACTCGCTGGACTGAACGGCGGTGGCCAGTAGGTCGAGGACGTCGGTCTTGGAGGGTTCGCCGCCGCAGGCGGCCTCGAGGCGGGCGCGGAGGTCGGCGCCGGTGAGCTGGTCGCTTGTGAGCACGGAGCGGAGGTCGGTCTGGTTGGGTTTACGGACCAGCAGGCCGCGCTTCTGCGCCTCGGTCATCGTCATGACTTCGGTGTCGACGCTGAAGGTGATCGACATGCCAGCCTGGTTGTTGGCCGTGTAAGCCTTGCCTCTGGCGGAGTCGTAGTACACCCAGTTGTCGTGGTTGACGCCGTTGACGATCGCGTCACGCAGCAGGGAGGTGTTGCGGACGATGGAGACCTTATGGTCGGACCAGAAGTAGTCGGCTATCGCTGCCGTGCTCGTGGCCTCCTTGTTGGCCCAAGTGCGGTTGCGGAGGAAGGAGGCCGTGAACGGGCTGGTGCGGATCTTGTCCTCGTCGGTCAGCAGGGTGACGACAGCGGAGGTGGCATTCTTCGGGTCTCCCTGGGCCCGGGCGGCGAGCTCACCGTGACGCAGGTAACCGGTGGCTTTCTCATCGGCCGGGTAGTAGATGTGCTTAAAGCACCGGGTAACCGCGATCCGTGCCTGGAGGCGGGCCTCCTTGTCGTATGCCTCGACCTTCTTGCGGACCTCCTCGCTGAACTGGCCCAGCCGGTGGGTATCCGCGGCGAGGTTGTTGGAGGCGATCAGAGCACGTGCGCGATCCTTGAGTGCAGGGACCTGGACTGCGTCGGCAAGGGCGAAGACCAGAGAGTTTCGGTACTTGCGCGGCGTGCCGACCGAACCGGCCTTGTCGAGCATCTCCACGATCTGTGCCGGCGGCTGGTCGGCGTGACGCGGATCGACGGTGACAACATCGTGGTCGAGAACGACCACCCGCAGCGCGTCCTTGTCTGGGATCTCGACAGGGCCTGACGGGAAATGGATCGCGGTGACGCCACCGTCGTTGGCAAACGCCTTATGCACCAGGCTGTCGACTTCTGCGGCGACCGCAGTGTTGGCGACGTTGCGCTTCTCGGTCTCGATAATGGCGTTGACGTTGGGCTCAATGTTGAAGCGCCAGCGAGCACCGTCGTAAGAGAGATGCCAGAAGACCTTCTCCGACTCGGTCAGCGCCTTCTCGAAGATGGTGGCGTCCTCGCCGGGGCACAAAGTGCCGACCAGCCAGTCGTTGCGGCCCGCCCCTGCGGTGGAGACCATCTCCAGGGAGTGGGTGAACACTGTGCGAGCCACGCGGGTGGCATAGGCAGGCTTGCCAGGGAAGACGTCAGCGTCGACGACAGCCGCGTGGGAGGCATTGGAAGCGAAGTCGCCCCTGGCCACGCTCGCGTACTCGGCGCGGCCGAGGCCGTCAGTGAGGTGGTTGAGGACCGGCTCGTTGGCGTAGTCGATATCGCCGATGTTGATGATCACTGTGTCGTCGTTGGCGGCGTAGATGTTGGCCACGACCTCGGCCAGGAGTTTCAGGGCACCGCGGGCGCGCTGAAACTCGGTTATGTTGCCCAGACGCTTATCGAGGACGCGGACCAGCTCAGGGTGGAACGGGTAGGTCTTTGTGACTAAGTGGCCGTAGGAAGCCGGGTGCTCGGCGCCGCCGGCGAGTTGCTCGGTCTTGGCGAGCTGTTCGTATAAGCCCCGGTAGGCATCCCCAGCTGCCCTGGCGGCATCCTCGTCGACGGAGGCGAAGATGCGCTTCTTGAGGATTTCTCCGATCTCGTTGTCATCGGCCGGCGTGATCACCGCACTCGGCCGCACCGCACGGGCCAGTACGTCACCAGTCTCCTGGGCGGCCTTGACCGAGGCTGCATTGGCGGCGTCCGCCTTCTCCTTCTCCTCACCGGTCAGCTCACTGATCTCGGTGGTCTCTGCTCCGAACGCGTTCGTGGTCGCGGCCAGGGTGATGATGACCGAGACCTTGTTGGTCGGGTCGGAAGCAACCTCGAAGAGGTTGCCGAGGAAGACGGGTATTGCGCCAGCCATGCGGCGTACGTCCTCGCTGCCAGAGGAGGTCACTGCACGCAGGTGCTTGGCGATCTCGTCGACGATCACTACCGTCGGCTTGCCACAGAAGGCGGCCTTGATCGTGGCGGTGCCTGGAGCCGTGCGTTGGGTGTCGTTAGCCTCCATCGCTGCGAACGCATCGTCGCCGATTTGGGCGGCCATCTCACCCCACATCGTGTAGGTGCGATGGCCGTTGGTCTCGATGCCCGCGGTGGGGTCGAGAGCATCGCCGACCAGGGCAGCGATTTGGACCGGGCCGTCGGGAAGCAGGATCGGGTCCAGGAATTCAGCGATGTTGGACGGCCGGGCACCCCTGGCGAGATGGTAGACGGCGGTCAGGCCGTGAGTCTTACCGCCCCCGAACGAGGTCGTGGGGCGAAGCACGCCGTTCTCCCCTGCGACACCCTTCGCTCCGCTCAGGCGGCCGAAGGTCTTGGTAAGCAGCGTCTTGAGGCCGCTCGTGGGGTAAGTATGTGCGAAGAACGCTTGCGCGTCGCCGTACACCGGATAGTGCTCCGCGTCGCGGACCACCTTGTCCAGCTGCGCTGCGAAGTGGTTGTCCGCTAACCCGCCTTCAAGTACATCCTCCCTCGGAACACACACCTTCCGCAGGGCCTCTAAGCTCGACGCTGCCATGCCTCTCCTGCCCCCAGACGCCGTGCACGCGGCACCCCTCTTGTGAATCATGCGATTGTAAGGCACCGGCGATGAGCGCAGCTTCAATGAGTGGGATGTCGATCAAGAGGTGAGTAAGAGTCAGTGACGGTAGGACAACTGGGAGTTGCGGATGGATTCCTGCTGTTCGTACCAGGCCCGGCAAGTGTCGAAGTCACCGTCGGCGCGGACGGCGAGCCTGCAGGCCCGGTGTGATCAGCAAGGTCAGGGGGCGGCGCCCGCCGTCCCCGGCGAGGTGGATTTTGCAGGTGAGGCCGCCCCGGGAGCGTCCGAGTCCCTCGTCGGGTCGGTGCTGCCGGGGCGTTGTACTTTTCCCGGCACCCGCGGGCGTCTCTTGCGGGCGCCGGCGGCGTGCTGGTGGGCCCGGCAGGAGGTGGAGTCCACGCTCACCATCGACCAGTCGATGCGGCCCTCGGCGTCGGCGTCGGTCAGGACGGCCGCGAAGAGTCTGTCCCAGGTACCGTCCGCTGACCAGCGTCTGTGCCTCTCGTACACGGTCTTCCATTTACCGAAACGTGCAGGCAGATCCCTCCACGGCACACCGGTGCGGTTCCGGTAGAGGATCCCGTTGATGATCCTGCGATGGCTCACCCAACGACCGCCCCGCTTGCCGGACTTCGGCAGATCCTCAGCCGGGTCCATTCATCGTTCGTGAGATCTCCTCGCCCCATGGACATGCCAACGAGTCGATCCTGGAGCAGTCACGTGATCCGCTGGACAGGCCCTAATGTCCTGGGCCCCCAGGGAGCGCCCACTGACCTGTGTCGCGGCGGCCTTGGAGGACGATGGCGTCAGCCCCTGACTACTCCGACTGTTCTTTTTCGGCCAGTTCCTCGGACGTGCCGACGAAGGCGCGACCGCAGTCTGACGGGAGTCGTTCGGCCACCATCGCGATGGCAGCCTCCGCGGTCGGGGCGGGGCCGACGCTCTGGGACCGTGAGGGCCCGCCGACGAAGAAGCCGCCGCCGCCGCCGCCCATCATCGGGGCGATGAACGGGATGTCCCAGGTCCAACGCGGCTCTGTGCACCGGCTGAAGTGCAACTCGGCCATGCCGACCCAAGGGAACAGCTGCCGTAGTCGGGGCTCTGCGTAGGCGGCGCGTAGCAACTGGCCGTCCACGCGTTGGGTGGTAAGCAGCTTCTGCCATGCGGCTTCGATGATGTCTTCCTCTGGCGCGCCCTCCGTCATGACCAGCATTCTGCTCGACGTCGAAAGATTTCGGCCAGCTCGCGGTGATAACTCTTGGCCCCGTCCCGAGCACGCCTCGCCTTGAGAGGGCGAACGGTTCGTGTCGTCCCGTGTGGGCGGGACAGGCGGCCGACTACGAGACGGTCAGGCGGGTGTAGAGCCGCTGGTCCCCGCGGCCGGGGCATACGCGGGCGCGGTCGAGAGCCTCACTCTGAACGGGGCTCAGACAGATAGGTGCCAGCCAGTGTGCCGTCGTACCCCGCGGCTTGGGCTGCGGCCTCCAGGGTCGGGTAGTCCTGGCCCATGCCTTCGCCGATCATCGCCAGGTAGTCCGCGCGGGTCAGTTCGCGCTCGACCCATTGGTGTGCGCAGCGGCAGCGGATGCTGATCTCGTTGCGGTCGCAGATGACCATCCAGTCGCGTCGGGCGCCGCACTGGGGGCACATGACGGTGATCCCGGTGAAACGGATTTCCTCGGGGTGTGTGGTGGCGCGCTGACCGATGTTCCCGCCCACGGGCTGCGTCTCCTGCTGGAGCCGCAGCAGCAGGTCATCGCCGGATGTCGTCTCCGGCAGAGCGATTCTCGGGGCCTGAAGGTATTCGCTGAGCATCCGCATCGTCTCCATGTCTCTCTTCAACCAGCCGTAACAGGCGTGGCTGCCGGTGTCCAGCCCTTTTTGCGCTGGTCAGCGCCTTGTCCCGCGGAAGCGGGGTGCGCTGGAGTTGGTCCGGAATCTGGTCTCGGACGCCGACGCTTTCGAGGACCAGGGTTACCGCTGGGGAAGTCCGCGAGTCGGTGGGTGTACGGGACGAGTCGGTGGAGGTCGCTGTCGCACGGGTGCGGACGGGAAGACCCTGCGCTGTGCCAGCCACCAGAACTTCGGTGGCTGGCTGCCCGTGCTGCTCAGTTGGGGGCGTACCAGCCGATTTGGATGATGCGGGGCCGTTGCCGGGGAGCGATGAGTTGGGCCCGCCCGGGTGGCATGGGCTGAGCCTTGGTGGCGCCTATCAGCGGCCCTTCGTCAGGGTCTCCCGACAGGATGATGCCCGTCGCCCCGAGTTCTTTGAGCCGTCGGGTGACCGGGTCGAAAGAGGTGCGGGCTGCGCCGGCGGTGCTGCGGGCGACGATCACGCGGAGGCCGATGTCGCGGGCGTAGGGGAGGTGTTCGGCAAGGGCTTCGAGGGGGTTGCCGGATGGCAGTGCGACGAGGTCGTAGTCGTCGATGATGACGAATATCTCAGGGCCGTGCCACCAGCTGCGGGCGCGCATCTGCTCGGCGGTTACTTCCGCAGATGGCATCCGCGCTTGAAGGAGCGGGACGAGGCGCTTGAGGCCCTCTTCGAGGGATGCCGAGGCGGGGGCGTAGTGCAGTACGTGGTCCGGGGGGAGTTGGCCGTGTAGTGCGCGTCGGTAGTCGCCGACGATCGCCAGGGCTTCATGGGGCTGGTGCCGTTCGGCGAGCTGCCGGGCGAGCAGACGAATCAGCGCGGTCTTCCCGGACTCGCTGTCGCCGTAGATGACAAGGAGCGGATCGGTGTCGAAGCTGACGTAGACCGGGGCGAGGGCGGATTCGTCGAAACCCACGGCGAAGCCCAGATCGGGTGTTTCGCTTGCCTTGGGGAGGGCATCGGCGTGCAGGCGGTCCGGGAGCATACGCACTGGCGGGCACACCGGACCGGACCAGCTGGACGCGATGGCCGCAACCAGTCCGGCGGAGCTTGCAGCACCATCCGGAGGGTCTTGCACGGCGTCCAGGCCATCGGCGTGGGGAAGTGCGGCAACGTAATGCAGTCCGCCACGGGCGAGGCCGTGGCCGGGACGGGATGCGGGGACGTTGCGGGCGCGTTTGCGGTCGTGGTCGGAATCCAGGGGGTCGGCCATCCGGAGTTCCAGCCGGGTGCCGAGTTGGTCCTTCAAGGCGGGACGGATCTCGTTGTACCGGCCGGCGGCAAGGATGAGATGGACACCGAAGGCAAGGCCCCGAGTGGCCATGGCCTCGATGTCGGGGATCAGCTGCTCGTGCTCCCGTTTGAAGGTGCCCCAGCCATCGATCACCAGGAAGACGTCCCCCCAGAGGTGGTCGGGGTAATGTCCCACGGCCCGGCGCCCGCGGTAGGTCCGGATGGAGTCGATGTGGTGGGCCCGGAAGAATTCCTCCCGCTCGTCGAGGATCTCTCGTATCTCGGCGATGGTCCGGCGTACCTTGGCCGCGTCCAGCCGGGTGGCGACTCCCCCGACATGCGGCAGATCGGCGAGGGACGAGAGGCCGCCGCCCTCGAAATCGAGGCAGTAGAACTGCACTTCGCGGGGGGTGTGGGTCAGGACAACGGTTGTGACGAGGGTGCGGAGCAGGGTGGATTTCCCCGAACGCGGACCGCCGACGACTACGGCATGGCCCTGCGCACCGGACAAGTCGAGGCTGAGGATTTCCCGGCGCTGCTCGAACGGAATGTCGGCGATGCCGATCGGAACGACCAATGACATCTCCCGCCATTCGGCAGGTTGCAGGCCCCGTTCGGCCGTGGACGTGAGCGGGGGAAGCAGGTCGCCGAGAGAAGGGGAATCTTCCAGCGGGGGCAGCCAGACCTGCTGTGCCGGTGGCCCCTGGTCCTGGAGTCGCTCCACCAGAACGTCCAGTACGGAAGGGCCGGTCCCGTCACCCTCTTCCGGGGGTGCCTCTTGGCCAGGGACAGCTGAGTCGACATCGGCGAGGGCGGACTCGACGGTGAAGAGCATCGGTGAAACGTCCTCCCGATGCCCCGCGACCGTGGCCCGCGGGGCTCGGTACGGGCCGGAGACGTATGCGGCCTTGAATTGCGTCGGGGATTCCGTCCCGTGGCTCAGCAGGCCGGCCCCAGGGACGTTGGGCAAGTGGTACGCGTCCGCGACACCGAGTGCGATCCGGGACTCCTCTGCAGAAAAGGTCCGCATCACCAGCCGATAGGAAAGGTAGGTGTCCAGGCCCCGCAGGCGGCCTTCGTCCACCCGCTGCGAGGCAAGCAGAAGATGCACACCGAGCGAGCGGCCGATGCGTCCGATCTGCAGGAACATGTCGATGAATTCGGGCCTGGCCGTGAGCAGTTCGCTGAACTCATCCAGGATGATCAGCAGGGTGGGCAGCGGCTGAAGCGGTGCGCCTGCCGTCCGGGCCCTCTCATAGGCGCCGATATTGGCGAAGTTGCCGCTGGAGCGGAGCAGTTCCTGACGGCGGAGAAGTTCGCCGGCGAGGGCGTCCTGCATGCGGTCAACGAGGGTAAGGTCCTCGGCGAGGTTGCTGATGAACGCGGCCACGTGCGGCAGATCGGCCAGGCCGGCGAATGCCGCTCCGCCCTTGAAGTCGGCCAGGATGAAATTCAGCGTCTCGGAGCTGTGGGTGGTAGCGAGCCCGAGGACCAGCGTGCGCAGCAGCTCGGACTTGCCGGATCCCGTGGCTCCGACGCAGAGACCGTGCGGGCCCATTCCGCCTTGGGCCGCTTCCTTGAGGTCGAGGACAACGGGCTTGCCCTCTGCATCGACTCCGATCGGTACGCGCAAGCGGTCGTGCGAAGCCGGCTGCGCCGTGGGGGGATCGAAGGTTGTCGGGTCGTCGATACCCATCAGGTCGGTGAACCCGAGACTGCCCAACAGCGGGTCTTCGTCCTCGTCGTCGCTGGTCCGCAGGGGGGAGAGGGCGCGCGCGACTGCCGTGGCCTCGACTGCGGTCAGGGCATCCGGGATGCCGGTGTAGACGGAGCCGGAGTTGGAGACCAGGCTGAGGGCATTCGGTTCGACAGCCAGACCCGGTCGGCGATCCCGTCCATAAGTCCCGCCTCCGCGCATACGACGCTGCTGCTCGGAGCCGATGCTCGACTCGAGCTCGATGACGGTCACGCCCAGAAATCCGTCCCGGTCGAATGGCCAGACAAGCGTCGTCTCGGGATCGGGATCAAGAAGGATCACTACGTGCGGTCGATCGAGCAGAGGCTGGGCATCCGGTTCCCAGGCGGGGCGCCTGGAGAGATCCTCGGGGAGCCCCTCTTCGAGGGCGGCGAGCGAGGAATAGATCAGCAGTCGGGAACCTCCCCGGCCGCCGGCGCCCCCGTGCGCGGCTGGGCGCGCGTGCGGCAGCCACTTGATCCAGTCCCACTCCGGGGCCGCCCCTGGAGCCGTGACGACCGCGATCCACAGGTCGTCGGGCGAGTGCAGCGCCGCCAGCTGGCAGACCACCGCCCGAGCAGTCCCCTGGACGGTGTCGGCCTCACCCCGGATCGTCAACCGCGCGAACGCACGCAGAGACAGCGCCAGGGGAAGCCCTTCGAGGTACTCGTACGCATCGACGAAGTGCCGCAGAGCATGCGCGGAGAGCGGCTCCCACTCCTCCGCAGGCTCCGCCTGCGGCACCACGAGGCGAGTCGCCAAGTTCTGCGGCCCCAGCCCGACACGTACTTGGGCGAAATCGTCGTCGCCGGGACGACGCTCCCACAGACGCTTGCGTTCCGCGACCACCGCCCATAGCTGTCCCGGTTCGGGGAATGTGCGGCATTCGGCCAAGCGTTGCGAACTTGCCGTATCCCGCACCTCCTCACGGGTACGCGCCAGGTACTTCAGGTAGTCCTTACGCGCGTGATGCATGCCTGCTGCCGGACCACGCCGAGAACGCACGACCTGCGCCAGGCCCATCGCCACAGCGGAGACGGCTGTGACGGCTCCCATGACCTTCATGAACGGGGGAGAACCGGGCCAGAAGAAATAGGCCGCGCTGCTGCCCATTCCCATCATGGGCAGCAACATGAGGAGAACAGGCTCAGCCTTGCGCTCGGTCAGCGTGGGCGGCGCCTTCAGCTGCAGCTCCCCCTTGGGGTACTCAGGGGGCGTCGCGCGCGGCGGTCGCTTGATGGTGACAGTTGCCAACAGTTATCCGTCTACTGCCGAACATCAGGGCCAGGAGGCTGCTGACGGAACTGTGGAGGGATCGGCGGGAGCGGAGGAGGTGGAACGACCCGACGCCGACGCTTGACGACGACCACTGTCACCACGGCCAGCAGCCCGAGCACCATTACGCCGACAACACCCCAGACAACGAATGCCAGCCGTCCCTTGTGAGAAGGCGCGTCCGGATCGGCAGAATCAGAAGACTCAGGTGCTGCGGACGGGGAAGCCGACGATGCGGAAAGCGGTCCGTTCTTTGAGCCGGGCGGTATGTCCTGGGTCAGGGCACGGTACGGGCGGATCACGCCGTAGCCGTAATGCTTGTCGGGAAGCTTGGCCCCCTTCACCGACGTCGGCAGCTTCGCCGTCTTCACCAGACGGTTGGCGATCTGTCCCGCGGTGAGGTCTGGGAACTTCGCACGGAGGAGTGCAGCGGTGGCTGATACGAAGGCGGTGGCGCCGGATGTACCATCACCGACCTGGTACTCGTGGTCCAGGCCCGCGTTGTACGTGCCCACTCCAGGCGCCGAAAGCAAGGTGTGTGACCCATAGTTGGACATGTGCCAGATCTTGTCTGACGAATCGACGGCGCCCACCGAAATCACTCCGGGATAATTCGCGGGGAAGTTAGGCGTTCCCGCGCCGTCATTCCCCGCTGCGGCGACCATTACGACATCTTTCTGCCGTGCGTAGCGGACAGCTTCCTCCAGCGCCGGGTCATCAGGGGAGCCCATGGACAGGTTGATCACTGACGCACCGTGGTCGGCCGCATAGCGAATCGCCTGCGCCACTGGGCCGCCCCGACCGACTTTGCCGACTGCCATGTTGTCGTCCGTCGTGGCACGCAAGGGCAGGATCTTTACCGCAGGAGCCAGCCCCTTGATACCTGCCGTATCTCCCGGCCCATGACCATGACCGGCGATCAGTGAGGCCATTCCGGTTCCGTGAGAACTTTCCGTCTCGCGGTCGGCACGGCCGTGGTCCATGATGAAGTTCTTGCCGGACAGGACACTGCCTTTGAGATCCGGGTGGGTTCCGTCGACGCCGGTGTCAACGACGGCGACAGTCACCCCCCGGCCCGTGGAAACCTTTGTCATCGCCTCCGCATCGAGCGACGACAAGGCCCACTGATGATCGCGAATGGAATCCGCCGCAGCCGGAGCCCCCGCCGGCACGATGCTGACTGCGCACAGCATCGCCGCCCCGCCTGCCACTCTCACCCACCGCTCGAACCTCACGCCCGGCCGCTTCCTTCCGAACCATCCGACCCTGCCTCACGGTTACGCTCATCCGCTACATCAGCCTCACCGGCCTCCTCAGAGGCCGACACGCCGACAACTCCCGGCACAACCTCACGCTGCGGCGCCCAAGTCTCCTCATCCTCGATCAAGTAATCGGGACGCGAAGACCGCCGCCGCTCCCTGTCGCCCCGCTCGGACCGCCCCCCGGGCGGCACCCCCATCGGGCCCCGAGCACGAGATGCACCCTCCGGACCGCTCTGCAGGGCACCACCACGACTGCGATGCAGGCCAGCGCCCCCCTGAGCGCCACGCCCTGGCAGACCAGGCTTGGTCGGTTCTCCAACAACACCACCAGGGCGTCGCGCCAGCCCTCCCGGACGCCCACGGGTGCCAGCTTTCCCGGAGCCACCCGGGCCGACGCCACCACCGATCGGCGGACGCCCTGCCTGGCCCTGCTGTCCGGGGGCACCCGGTGCACCAGGTCCCTTCGAACCCACGCGACCGCCGGGAGTCGTGCCCTTAACACCAGGCGTGGTGGAGCGAGGAATTCTGCTGCCTCCGCTCGGCCCACGCCCGCCGACCACCGGCCCAACGCCAGGAGGTATCCCCGGCCCGCCAGGCCCCGAACCGGGACTGCCGGGGGTCCCGCCGACCACCGGTCCAGCTGGACCTGCGGCGGGAGGGGTCGCCGGATTAGGCACACCACCACGAACACCATCCAAGGCGGTACCAGCACGGGGCGCTTTCGGCATCGGCTGATGTGTCCCACCGTGGGGGGTACCTTGGGCAGTGCCGTCCGCCTTCGTCACATGCGGTGAGCTCAGGCCCCCATTCGCAGCGGCTCCACCTGCCGCATTGCGGCCTCCTACGGACGTGGATGAACTCGGGCTGACTCGCCGCGGTCCCGCCGCATTCCCAGAACTCCCAGCTGGAAGGGTCGGCAGCGGCACAATCGTGGCTGGTGAGGAAACGGGCTTACTCTTCTCCCAAGTGGGCTTGTCCGCCAACTGACGCGCCTTGGTGTTGTACGAGGCACCTAGCTTCTCCATGTGAGCGGCTGCCTGCAAGGCGATCTCCCGCCCACGCGAAAGCTCATCAGCATGCCTCGCCCGCGCCTTATCAGCACTCACTCCCTTGGAAATGTCACGATTTAGCCCGGAGTCATCGCGGCCTCCGCCGCTCATCAGATCCTTAGCCTTATCCACACCATCCCCGACAGCCGAGATTGTTGTCGTGAGCCAGTTTCCGCCTTTTCTCTCGCTCTCGGTGTCCTGTAGCTGGGTAACAGCGTGTCTGGCCTCTCGTACGTCGATGGCCGCGCCCTTCAGGACGTGCGAAGTATTCTTCGCATACAGAGAGCCGGCCTTGAGGCTCGCACTCAAGGTTTTCGCATGCTTGGCGAAAGCATCAGCGGCGGCCCCGTCCCAGTACTCCAGGACATCCGCCACGGCCTTATCCAGCAGATCACGAACACAGCCATCCGGCGCGTCACCGGCCAGCTGGTCATGTACGTACATCCAGTGGTCGGCGATTTCATCGACCTTGTCTGGCTGAGCGTCACGCACCATGGCTTTCAGCGATTCAAGCGTATGGCTTGAAAAGTTGGTCTCCCCGCCCCCGCGGCCCATCTTTCATTCCTCCCCGTTGTGCCGACTCACGTACGCATGCTCCGGGTGATTTGCCTCAGCCCATGGATTTGCGGACTTCATCCTCACGAGTGTGGTAGCCAACTTCAACTACCCTCGTGTTCTCGCTGACTTCGCGTATCATCGCCTTCAACTCCGCAACCATGCCGGCGATGGACTGCTTCATATTGCCGTGAGCGATCCGGATCCCGGCCTCCTGACTGAAGCCCCGGCCGAGGTACCCCTCCGGCAACTCGGTTTTGTATTCCGCAGTGGCCCCAACCCCATCCATGGCGTCCACAAGCGAGTTGAGCCGCGTGATGACTTGTTGCAGCGCGCTCAGATCTACTCGGTATTCCTCGGCCATCTGTAACCCCCCGGTGTGTTGCACTGAGAGCTGTGTCTGGCGCTGACAACCACACACAGAGCGGACTCATCTAACCTGCCATCAGAACATCAGGTCAACCAGCTTCTTGGCCGATGCCTGGACTCCTCATATCTGTCCTGAAAGCGACGTTGATGTGGCTGACCACGAAATGCGGGATCACGAGCCCAAGCTGCATGACGCCAGCAGGGAACCCGCACATGGGTGAACGAACGACCAACGACTGTCCCTTGCATGGTGAGGCAGGGAGACGGTCACCTTGCTGGGCGGCGCCGTCACGGCAATTTGAGATCAGCGCAACCATGACGCTTGGCGGACCGAGTTGCGAACGTCTTCAGCGCGGACTTTTCCAAAGTACCGTCCGGATCGAAGCGATCATTCGTCTTGGCCAGCCCCGTCGCGATGTACAAAGCCCGACCGGCAGAAGGGCACTCGGCCGAAGCCCACAGACCGCTTCCCTTATGGCCGGCAGGCTTCCCCCGGTCGATCTCGTCCGCATATCCCAGCTGATCTGGCAATGCCTTGGCGAACGGGCCGTAGAAGGCGCTGACACGATATTGGGAAGTGTCTGAGTCCGAGAGAAGGTAGCAGTTCTCGATTGGCGCCTTTGAGTCCGTGGCACTCTCACGGACAGCGGTCGCGATGCCCGCACAAGTTCCACGGGCCCCACCCGGCGGTATTTTCGCATGCGCAGTGTTGTCCGGTACCCGACTGATGGCGCCCCCAGACCGGGCGGTGCATCCCCAAGCTTTAGCCGCGTTCTCCGCCGTCTTCACTGTCGTTCGGGCAAAACGAGCGCGCTGGGTGGTTCCCTCCACTGATCGCGTGGCCGCCCCTTGCACCGTGATAATCAAAGAGGAATGCTGAGGGTCGCTACGACGATTTACACAGGGCATGGCGACTGTGGCGACGAGGTCCTTACCCAAGCGTCCCTCGTCCATTACGCCTTCCCATCCATGACCAAGAGGAATTGCCATTCCCACATCACCATACGGCTCAAACCCGCCAAAGTCGTGAAGAGCCCCCGCAGCATCGGATCTCCAGTCCATCGCGACTGACAGCCATGCGTTGCCATCGGAATCACTGACGTTGCACTTGTGCAGCCGTCCTGCACGCGGGATAGCTCCCTGATCTACTTGAACATCATGCCCGCGCAGACGGTCCACCCCGAGCAGTTTCTTGACCTCCGCGGTATCAACACTGCCCCTGCAAGTATTGGCCAGACTCCGGCCATCTTGCCAACGATCATACGCCCCAGTGAAATAGAAGATGCTGGGCACTGCTACTACGAGGACGATCACCGCGGCGAACAACCACCGCTTGCGTTCGCGGCGGGTGATGCGAGGATCAGGGTCACCGATACGGCGCTTCTCCGTGGCGTCAGCCATGATCACTTATTGTTCTTTC
Source organism: Streptomyces sp. NPDC048650 (assembly GCF_043199095.1). Lineage (NCBI taxonomy): Bacteria > Bacillati > Actinomycetota > Actinomycetes > Kitasatosporales > Streptomycetaceae > Streptomyces > Streptomyces sp. NPDC048650. Next base: position 298,082 of record NZ_JBICVM010000002.1, read on the forward strand.
CTGTGCCAAGCGCATCTTGCACATCGGTACGACCATTCTCATAAGTGCTTCGCAATTCATTCTGAGCCCAGTTCGCATCCGGCTCATCAGCGCCTATTCCTCGCGCCTCGTACAGTTCGGCAACCATCGCGTTGACACTGGCTTTTCCACCCTTGGCTGCGTTTCCGGTAAGTGTGTTCTCCGCGATCTCCTCTGCCGTGTGTTTATGGGTTACGGAATCCATATGCTCTTGCCATGCGGTAGCCCCCGCATCAGTTAGGCGCACCGCGATGTCGCCAACGACAGGGACTTTGGTGACAATTCCAGCGACGCCATGGTATCCGGCCTTTCCTATCCACCACTTATGGTCGGAGAGCCCTTCCTTCTCGCGATCGAGGATGACATCGCCTTGGATAGCGTCGATGGCTCCTGTTGCCGCGACGGAATCAGCCATCAATTTCTTGGCCGTCTCTGCGTTCATCCCCGGAGGGATATCAGCCAACTGCTGAGCCGTGTGAGCGGTTTGCGCCTCCTGGATCACGTGATACGCCTGAGGATCATCCGACGCCCCACGCATCACCCGGATCAACGCCCCTGGATCAACAGCCATGCGCACCTGTCCGGTCTTCTTATCCGTCCACACCCCCGATGCATTCTCACCAGAGTGACCCGCTGATTCGTCATTGAAGCTCGAAAGCATGTCCTGCGTGTCGGAAACGTAGTCGCCCAGGGCATTGGCGATCGGACGATGCATCCCTTCCGGCAGGGTCTCGTTCGTCGGGCCTCCGTCGAGCATTTTGATGCTGTCGCGCATGATCCTGGCTTGCGACTCAGTGTGCTCACGGACCGCGTCTTCTTGCCCCGGCTGATGCCCGGTGGAGCCGGCTTCGATGGCCAGCGCCAACGAACCCTGACCGGTCTTCTTGTCGAAACCGTCTTCCACCCATTCCCGGTCATCCACGAGGTACTTGAGATTGCCGTTCTTGTGTAGATCGTCCCCCGGATCGAGGAAGCCGGTGGCGGCGTCAGGGTTCTTGCTCAGGGCATCCATGTAGCCCGTCATGGGGTCGGCGCCCGGACGGCCTCCGATGTAGTCGATCATTGGCATCGTGGCGTCCGGAGCCCACAAAAGCTTCGGCGTCGTCGAATGGTTGCTTGCATTCTTCTCGTAGTTGATGAGATCTCGGCCGTAGTGGTGGAGGAAGTCGGTGTCATAGTTACCGCTTCGCATGAGACTGCTCATCAGCTGGTAGCCCTTGGCGCTTAGACCGCTGTCCGGGTGGATCGTTTGGGGTCCGAGCGCCAGCATCTTCTCTTTCCAACCGTCCATCGCGACGCTGTCGCTCTGGGTGGCCATGCCGAACGTGGCACCAAGCCCCGACTGCAACTTCTTGAGGGCGGCGTTACGCTCCAGACCCCTCTCACCGGAAGCCGGCCCGGACGCCTCACGCCAGAACTCCAATGCTCCCTTCGGGCCCATGGAGAGAGCAAGCTTCTCGGCGAAGACCATGTCGCTCTTGCGCTTGGAAAGGAGGCTTCCCAGGCGAGCCAACTCATCGTTGGACAGATTTTCTCCGCCCTTCTTGGTGAGCCTGAGTGCCTCGGCGTAGTCCTTCTGAGCTCCCCGCGCGGCGTCCAAAGACGTGTAGATCTTCTTGTTGAACGAGTCGTCGTTCTTGCCGTTGGGGTCCTGGCGCATCGCCCAGTTCGCAGCTTCGTCTGCTTCCGTGGCTTCCCGTAGGACCTTCGCGATGCGGTGCTTCATCTTATCGACCGCTGCGTCGCGCTCTTTTTGGTCAGGCCTCATGTAGGAAGGGCCCAAATAGTCATCCGGCAGCTCTTTCACATCGATGACTGTCCCGTCTCCCAGCACCTCGAGGTGTTCCGACGGCGCTTCCTCATCGATGATCCGGCGAAGCTTCTTCTGCGCACTACTGAGTTCCGCGTGTACATCGCGAAGCAGCGTCGCGGTGGCTTGTGCCTCTACCGCCGCCCCTTGGTACTGCTGCTTGATCTTGGCGAGGGACTTTTGCGCTTCCTCAGCTGCGTTGCCCGACCACCCGGACTTCACGGGCTTGGCGACGCGGGCCTCGAAAAGCTCCTGCAGACCCTGATACTTCTTCGGGAGCAGCTTCCACTCGTCCGCTGCAGCCTGCAGCTTCCCGAAATCAGTGTGGAGGAGAGCAGAGAATGTGACCATGATCAGCTCCTCCGGCCATTGAGCGAGTCCATCCTGGACTTCTCGGCGTGATCGGTGTCCATGTAAAACGCGGCGGTGTTGTGCAGCTTGCTGGCGGCATCTGACAACATCACGCTGAGGTTGCTGGCCCCGTCTCCCCATCGCTTGAGCATGCTGTCCAGCCCGAGGCCGTACTGCCAGTCATCCAGCGCACTCGCCGAGGCGTCAGAGGTTTCATCTATGGCCTTCTGATCCACTTTGTCCGTGTCAGTGCGCAGATCGTCCAACGCGGTAGATGCCTTGTTCAGTACGGCTTTATGGACCGATACCTGCCCGCCTGTGCCACCTGCGCCTCCGCCACCCCCAGCGGAGTTGAGCTCCATCGTCACGTTCTGCCGCTTGGCGGAGTCTGTGAGCGATCCGTCCGCGTTGTAGCGGAAGGGATTGAGACGGCGGTCCCAATCCTGGTCGTAGGTCATGCGGTTCCCCCGTGACAGTGCAGGCCGAAGTCGCTGTGAGCGCACAGCAGAAGGAGCCTAAGGCGTCAAGTGGGATGGAACAATTAGCTGAGCGGCTTGTTTCGGCCAAGGGCTGACCTGCCCATCCATCAACTCAGGGCATAGGTAGAGCTAGGGCAGGAACGAACCAAAGGTACGGATCTCGACCAGATCGGTAGCAGCACGATGTCCCTGGGGGGATCAATCTTTCGTAGTGCGTCGTAGGGGGCTGACACCTTGCTGTCCGCCACTGACTCCCCCGGGAACAGTCAAGCGTTGCCCTCGTTGGCCTCGCTGGCTTCGGCTTCGAAGCTGGCACCGCGGTACTCGGGATGGTTCCGGTCGATCGCACCGGCGACGTGGAGGGGGACGGGGTGCCGGGTGCGGGCGTCCCAGGCGAGGGACTGGTGGCAGAGAGCGGCCGCGAGTGCGGCAAGGGTCTCCTGCTTGTGCTCTCCTGGCCGAGGGACGGTGATTTGAGTGGCGGTAAAGCTGTGCCAGTCCTTGCGTAGCAACGCCTTCTGGAGATCCTTTGGGATGGTGAAGCGGGTGTAGGTGCTCCCGTTGATGCTGGTCTGACCGAAGCCGTCGTAGCTGCGGGATTTTTGGGCGAAATACCAGCTCGTCACGCCCGTGGCCGTCGTTCGCTGGTGGAGCCAGTCATCCGGGGCCGCGGGACGCGCCTGATCGCGGCGCCGGGCGTCGGAGCGATCGACAGGCGTTGGCACTTCGCCGTACGAGGTGTTGATACTGACGACCGCGATCGAGCGGCCGTCGTCGATATCGTCCCCAGGGACCATGCCTTCGCCCAGTTGAGCGTGCTGGAGGCCAGGCCAGATGGTCCTGCCGGCTTCCGTGTCGATGAAGATGATGAGGGGACTCTCCTTGGGCAGGATGCGCAGCGCTGCCTTGACGTGGGCGCGTACCAGCTCAGCGCCTTCCTTGTGGCGGGCATGCCCGTCCATGCCGATGGGGCCGGCGCCGAAGGCAGCCTCGCCCTCGGGTAGGGATAGCCATGCGTGGTCGCGGTGGCTGTACATCTCCATGCGCCAAGGGCGCTCTGGGTCGGGGTGGGTGTGCAGGGCGGTGAAGACTTCCACCATCTGCGTTTTGTCGGCAGAGCCGAATGTCCGCGTGCTGACCCGCTGCTGGCGCAGGTGCAGGCCGACGAGGATTGTGGGGCGATCCAGGAGCAATCCTTGCGCTAGGCGTCGGTCGACGGCGCCAAGGCGGAGGACCAAATCTCGTAGCCCGTTGATGGCTGGGTAGTCGAGGCGCGGGCGGTGCTGCTTCGGCTTCTTGGTGTCCTCGCCTTCCTCAGGCGCTGGCTCTCCGTCGTTGACTGCTCGTGGTGGCTGGGCTCCGGCTTCCGCCTCCAAGGTCTGGAGATTTTCCAAGTCCGGAGTTGTCTCCTCTGCGTCTTCGGGCTTGCGGGGCTTGGGCCGGGGCCGCTGGGCGATGAACTGGGAGACCATGCCGTGCTGGTGAAAGTGCCGACGGAGATCGCGTTTGGGGTCGTAGCGATCGGGTTGCTGGTTCCTGCGGGAGGTGTGCTTTTTGGGGTTCCAGATGGTCTCGGCCCACACGCCGGTGAGGGCGGTCTTGTTGAGATCGTTGAGGAAGGCGAGTTCGTGGGCCCAGTTGACCCACGTCGGGGAGACCAGAGCGGGCAGGCGTCGTAGCTGAACGCTGAGTCGATCGGTGAGCCGGTGGTCTCGGTGGTCGTGCCAGCCTGCTGCCTGGTCCGGCTCTTCGAGGTAAGGGGTCAGGGCGGTGACCATGCGTTCGCGGGTGTACTCGTGGTCGTACAAGGCGAGGATGCGCACCCGGTCGTGTCCTGTGCCGCTGAGTGCGTGGTCGAGGTCTTCGCGCACTACGGGCCCCTTCGTCGTGCGTGTGACCTCCACGTCGGTGCGTTCGTAGGTGACCTGGGTCGGTCCGAGTTTGGCTGTGGCCTGTTTGATGTGGTTCGCGAGGGCGAGGTTGAATCGGGTTCCGGTCCCCTTGCCGAGCGGGTGCTCGGTGGGACCGGGGACCAGAGCGCGCGTCGGCCCGCTCATCGCCGCCAGCGTCTCGTTGGTGCCGAGTTCGATGGCCTCCACGTTGCAGGCTGCGACGACCTGGGCGGCAAAGTTACGGACGTATGGCTCCCATCCCTCCTCCGTGCGGCGGTGCCCGACGGGCAGACGGAGCGCCGTTTCCTTGCCGCGGGCGACGAAGGCGGTGCGGGTACTGGCCCAGTGGGTGGCGAGTCGGCTGAAGGTCGGGAGGACATGGATGCCGATCCTGGGCTCGCCGGGCAAGGTGATGACACGGAAGTCGAGCTTGTGCATGGCATAGCCGGTCCTGGCCGGCCTCTCGGTCTCTCCTTTCAGGACGTGGTCCCAGGCGAGCAGGCTCCCGTTGGTGTCCATGAGCCAGTTCAGACGCTGCCCGGGGGTGCCGGTGGAGCCGGGGAGCTGGAGCGGGACACGGGCTAGTTCTGCAGCGAAGTTCCAAGCGGCGACCCGATAGAACCACTGCGGTGCGCGCGGCCGGCCCGAAGCTGCATTGCGTACGAAGGAGCCAAGCGGGCGCTTGGTCCTCACGGCCTGAGCCAGGAGAGGCGCGAGGGTGTCGTCGTCAGCGCCGTCTCGGATATGCCGTTCCCAGCTCCGCACGGCTCGGGTGAGTAGACGCGGCTTGATGGGGGCGGTAGTGACCAGAACGACAGGGACATCGTGATCAACCTCGGGTGGGTCGATCGTATCCGGCATGATCACGACCGGCTGGTTGGTGACAGCGGAGAGCGCTGTGGCCAGTCCGGCGTAGGCGGGGCGCAGCGGCTTGGAGCTGTCGTTGTCGCGGTAGCGAGGCAGTCGGCTCCATGCTTGGCCGAAGTCTTTGGTCAGCGGGTAGAACACCGCGTGGCCAAGGCGCTCGGAGTCCAGGAGGTAAGCCAGAGTGGTCAGCATGCGGTGTCCAGGGAGTCGCGGGTGACGTTGTGGTTGTCGGCGAAAGCGAAGAACGCCCGGAGTGCTGCGCCGTTGGTGGTGAGCAGGACGTCGAGTTCGCCGGTGCGGGCCCAGTCCGCGCGAAGTTCGCGGATGAGGTTGGGCAGGTCGGAGTTGCCCTTTGGGTCCAAGAACGCGTAGTCGACGAGCCGGAGTCGTCCAGGAGTGCCGCCGCGTCGGGCACGGCCCACCAGTTGGATGATGGAGGCGATCAGCTCGGCGGCGATGGCCTTCTTCGCTCGATGGGGAAGTGCGCTGAAGTAGCGACGGCTGCTGAGTAGTTCGTCGAGGTACGACCCGGCTACCTTCATGGAGCGCTCCAGCTCGATCCACGGCCGGTCATGGGAACGGCGGTCGTCCAACGCTAGGGCCCCCATATGAGCGAGCAGCTCGTCAGGGTCGTCCACGATCGACATGGGACGTACGGCGAGCCAGATCGAACCGATTCGGGATCGACGCTGACCGGGCGCGAGGATATTGAGACTGCGCTCGACGCGTTTGAGAGGGGCGATGAGGATACGTGCATGGGCAAGGCCGCCGAATTCCTCGAGCTGGTCTCCGGCAATCTCGATCCAGGGTCGGTCGTCGAGCTGCTGCGCAGAGGCCGTGCCGGCCTCGGGGTCGGCTCGTACCGCGACAGCAATCAGGCCCGGTGGAGCGCCGGCCACGCGCATTCCTTCAGCCAGGTCGCGACAGCTTTCGTAGGACGTCGTGGCGAGCAGGATCGCGTCCTGGACGCCTGGTGTGTTCTGCGCGGCGAGGTCTTCGAGCTCGCGGGACAGCTCACTCCAGAGCTTTGCGCCGAGCATTCTTGTGGCCTCGCGTCGCTTTTTGCCGGACAGACCCGAGATCCGAATCAGTTCGCCCTCCAGCCCTGGAATGGGGCGCGCATCGATCTCCACCTCGGAGCCCTCATCGGGGACGATGAAAGAGGGGAGGGTGTGGATGTGATGTCGGTGCGCGCCAGGCATGTAGGCAGTTGCCGACATACCGAGTACGACGCGCCGATGCCCCGCTTGGGCGAGAGCAGTGACTTGTCCGAGGGATGCAATGTAACTGTGGGGGTCACCGCCGAAGGCGGCCGCGCTGAGCTTGGTGTCGTGCGGGGACTTGGGGTTGTGGTCCTCCGTGAAGGCGAACATGAGCCGTCCGAGTGGCCCATGCGGTACTGCACGCCAGGTTTCGTAGCCGCCCAGTGCCCGTGCGATCTCTTCAGCCGCGGGCACTCCCGCGAGCTTCAGCTGTGGAGCATCGTGGACGAAGCTGTACAGCATCTTCCTCAGCGGCACCAGGAACTTCCTACGAACCAAGCGGTCGATGACTGCCGCACGGGTCTTGGTCGACGGAATCCATGACGCGAGCATCTCGAACAGCTCACCGCGCACATGCTCCAGGATCCCGGCCGCATCTGACGCCGCCGTGATTTCACGTACTGAGTGCGCGAACTCCCTGACGTGCTCCGGCAGGAGATATGACGCAACGCCTCGATCACAGACCGCCTCCAGCAACATCAGCCCTGCCGGGGTCGGTGGTCCAGGCTCGGTGGACACCCTGGCTGGATCGTTCGCGAAGAACGCGTCCAAGTACTTGACCAACCAACCGTCCCATCGCTGCGGCACGATCCATCGTCTGGCGCTCCCGTGCCGGTGCGGCCGCTGGTGCGGTTCGTCGGGAAGTTGGTCACTCAAGGACAGCTCTTCCCGAGCCAGGTGCATCGTGTAGGTCTCTGCCAGGCGCCGGCATTCTGAGATGTTCGAGCGTGCCCGCTCCTCCAGGGCTGCGGGCAGGCGGCAAAAGGCGCTGACGATTTGCGTGTCCACGTCGATCAGAGGGCGATCGTGCCCTCGATCCCCCCAGGCCAGAGTCAGGCCGCGTCCTGAGCGGTCCGTCACCGTCGACTGGAAGGCATCGAGTTCGTCGACGAGGACGATCTGACAATGCCGCATGATGAACTTTTCCACGCTGACGTTCTCGGTCACCGTCCCGTCATCCAGCTCAAAGGGGATGTGCATCCGGCCCCCGTAGAGATTGGCGTGCGTGGTGACGATGATCCGGGCCGACGCCGCTTGGCGGGCCAGACGGAACTTGCCGCACCCCCGTTTGAAGGGACAGACCTTCGGGGCGGGCATGCTTCGGTAAGGCTTGCCCCGCTCTGGACGCACCTGGGTCAGATCTGTGCAGGGCTCTCCACCCGGTACCCACGTGTCCACGGCCTCGTCCACCGAGGCGAGCGCGGGCAGTTGGCAGGAATAGCCGATCCGCGCGAAGACCCAGTCGACGTATGCGGGATTCTCGGCCCCCTTGACTGTCCGTTCCAGCTCCTGCATCAGGCTGTTCGGCGACATCAGTGGGACGACCACCTCTGACGCTTCCACGCCCAGGCGTTTGGCGATGCCCGACCGTTCCAGGTCTTGCTCGATGGCATGCGCGAGCTTGAGTGCGTTCGCGTTGGTGTCGACCACCAGAGCCACTGTGTGGCCTTCCTGCACCGCCGAGGAGGCGTAGCTACGGAGCAGGACGCTCTTGCCTGACCCTGTGGGAGCGCTCAGGACCCGGGTGGGTCCCGCGTCCAGCCGCAGGGCGTCTCCGACAGCTTGACCCTGCGCAGTCCGCATACGCCGGAAGAACGGGGTAAGGGTCTCCACCCGGAATGCCGCAGCCGTCTGCTCGTCGAGCTCAGCGTTCAGTTGCAAGAAATCCTGGACCTTGAGCACTGCCTCGCTGAGCTCTGGGGCGGTTCTCAGACGAGTGGCTTGAGGGGGTGACGCAGGTACGTCGTGCTCTTCGAAGGTGTAGTAGGCCAGCACCGGAGCTTTCTGCCGCCCAGCCATGGGCACACGCAGCGTATGGGTGTGCTCCCCTGGCTTCGCCATCTGGCTCGAGGCGACGTGCTCGGCCCGGATCGTGTCCATCTCGGCCAGCAACCGGTCAATACAGTCGCGAGGGGGAAGACCGTGATGAGCGCTCACCTGCTCTGCCCCGTCGATCAGTCGGAACCCAGGGATATCGCCTTGATCGAAGAAATCGCTGGCGTGTCTACGGAATGCAGTGTCGTTGGCAAGCTGGTTCGGCCGATGGTGCAGCAGCCGGCTCAGTCGCAGTTGGTCTTCCAGGGGCAGGTCGTCGTAACCGTCCCACCGGTCGTACTTCCCCGTCAGCAAGAAGTGCGCGGCAGTCAGCGAAGCGACTGCCTGGCCGTCCGCCGGAAAATACGCCTGCGCACTGGCACAGGCACACGCGACGAGGCGGGGCAGAAGCTTCCTCTCGCGCTCGCTGAGTCCATCGCGTTCGTCGGTCACGGCTCCCGCCTCGCCTCGGCCAGCTTCTTCTTCACGATCTTGTTCAAGTCCTCGACGAGCAAGACGGTGTAGTCGGGCAGCAGATCCTGCAGCTCTTGAGCCTGAGCCTTCCCCCGGTGGTCGGGGAGGACCACGGTCTTCGCGGCGAGCGGCTTTCTGGAGATCTCGTCGGCCAGGGCACTGGCGCTAGCGACATCCTTGAGATCGATCGCCAGCATCCAGCCCAGCGGCTCGATGGCGAACTTCAGGTCGTAGGCGTCTTGATGAGGCCACAGACTGACCTCAAGAGGCGCCCGGCCATGCCACTTCTTGTACAGCGCGAGCTCCTCGACCCCAGGCACGACGATGTACCGCCACACCGGCAGTTCCACACACACTGTTCGCCGGTCGCCCTCAAACTGCACACGCCGGGCTGCAGGTTGGCGGCGGACCGTGTCATCGGCTGGACGGAGTTTCGGTCCACGTCCGTCCTCCAGGCTCCGGATGGCGTATCGAGCGTTGTGTGCCGGGTAACTGCAGCGAACGGCCACTCCGCTGACCCGCATGGGCCACCGGCACACTGGGCACGGCCACCAATGCCGTCCCTGGTGAACTCGGTCGGGCGGGAGCGGTACATATCGGACCGGGGGCTGGATCCCCAAAGCGCAGCATTGATCGGCGATCTCTTCCAGCGGACCAGCCGGTGTGTCGATCACGAACCGCCGGCGAGCCACGTAGTCCTCGTCGCTCGCACCAGTCTTGATCTTGAGGAAGGCATCGTTCTGCACGATCTCTTGCTGGAGCCAGGTCCAGCTGGGCATCCAGCCCCGCCCCCGATCGCCCTTTTCCAGCAGCTCGACGATCGCTGAGCACCCGTCGGAGTAGACGTCGTCGCTCAGTTCGTCCCATTCCAGCACCGTCAGCCATCCGAGGGGATCGTCCTGGAATACCTCAGGGGCAAGCCGCCGCAACGGATACCGCGACAGTTGATCGACCAGCTCAGACGGCGTCAGGGCTTCCCGGTCAGGGCCAAGGAGCGAATTGACGACGCCGGCCATACTCATGATCTCGCGCCAGGCCCGTGGTTCATCGCGCCGGACCGTCCAGGCGTACCCCATACGAATTGCCGCGCTGACCAGAATGGCCCTGCGCCGGCTCAAGACGGCATCAAGCACCGTCACTCCTCCATCTCACTTTACTGAGTGTTCTTGACAGAGAGTCCTGTGTGACACGTGATGATGTCTGCAGGTGTCAGTGCCCAGATGCAAGCGTCCTGCCGGGCGCGCCGCGCTGCTCACGATAAATGGGCCACTGACCAGGAAGTTTTCGAGTCGGTAGCCGTTGCCCATAAGCGCGACATTCACCCGGACGGGCGTATTCGACTCGTTCCCGGTACGAGGATGTACTCGTCAGCCAGCTGCGGCTCGGCCCGGAAACGCAACGGATCGTCAGCGAGGGTGCCCGGCGGCGACACGGTTCAGTGGGCTCGGACGTCCTCACTCAGCATCAGTAGCTCCCGTTCTTGTCTCCGCGATCACCACTCGCAGCAACCGCTGTTGTGCGTCCAGCCCTTCGCTGTGCAGTTCAGCGCCTCGGCGAACGCGCGCGCAGATCGGGCTGCACCACGCGAGTTGGGGGCATGCTCGGCGTTGGCCGGATCGAGCGGTCTTCAGCCGGGGGCGTCTTTCGAGCATCACGCGCATGTGGTTGGCTCACCGCCGCGGGCAGCTTGGCCAGGCGTCGCAGTCGCCAGACGAGTACGTCGGTGACACCGTCGGCGGTGTCCAGTTCACGCCGTTCGATGGCCTGCTGGAGCAGAGCTTCGGGGTCGTGGCCAGCTCGCTCGGCCTGGTCCAACGTGGCGGCGAGTGCGTCCCAGCCAGGTTCGCGTATCAGGCGGTCGGCCTGCTCGGGCAGGGTGGATTCGAGGGTGCCGGCGTAGCGCTGCCGTACAGGCGCAGGGAGGTGGCGGCCTTGCTCGCGCATGGCGTTCATGGGGGCAGCGGCAGCGGACCGGTAAGCAGCACGAAGGTGCTGGGCGGCCTGTTGGGCAGCGGCGGCTTGCTGGGCGTGGCCGCGGGCGGAGTGCCAGCGCACGGCGGCGATGGTAACGAGGACCATGGTGGACAGGAGCATCGCGGTGGCGCCGCCGTCCTCGCCTTTGCCGAGGGCGTTGCCGGCGCGGAGCACCCCGCCCCGCCGGGCGCACTCGCGGTCGACCGCCATATCGCCCACGAACACCGCGGAAGCGGGATCAGTGGCGAGATCAACGAGCGCGAGCATCAGCGGATCCGGTGCCGGCTTACCCCGCCCCGGGCCGCTGGGAGTCCGGACCGCGGCAAAACGACACCCGAGCCGAGCCAGCAATGGAGCAGCCCGCTCCAACGGCTTGGACGTGACGACCCCGAGCAGCCAGTCAGCGGCAGCGAATGCGTGGAGCACCTCCCCCACACCATCGAACGGTCGGGCCAGCTCGCAGCCGCGCCGAGATGCCTCTGCGTACGTCTCATGGACCCGGTCTGCCTCGGTGAGGCCCAGCAGTTCCATGATGTCGTCGAAGGGACGGCCGAGGTGCTGCTCGTACGCCTCGAACGGCACGTCGATGCCGTGGCGTTCGCGTACCTCACGCCAGGCGTTCCGCATGACCGGCCGCGTATCGAGCAGGACGCCGTCGAGATCGAGGATGAGCGCACGCCTGAGCCCGGATGCCGTCATCGGGTCGCGCTCCTTCGTCGGCGTAGCAGAGGGCCTTTGACGGTGTCCTCGGCCAAGCCGATGCAGGCCGTGATCTCGCTGCTCCCCAAGCCATCGGCGACAAGGGCCAGGTTCGCGGTTTCCCGCGATGTAAGGAGGGTCAGCAGGGCAGGCGGTGAGTGTGCGGGCATGACGAACAGCTCCAGGATCTGATCGGGCGCTTGAGTGGTGAGGACTGGCGCGGTCAGACGGCCGGCGGCGTCGACGGCCAGCGCAAGAAGGCAAGGGCTCGTTTGCCGGTGCCGTCTGGTTTCAGGCATGAGGTCCAGGCGTCCGCCTCAGCGGCTACGAGGCGCAGGCCCCGGCCATCGAGCGCGCCGATCGACCCCTTACGCGGTGCAGGGAGCTGGCGGGAGTTGTCCTCCAGCTCGATCCCCACGACTGCGTTCTGGTAGGAGATCGTCAGGGCGATCTCCTACCAACTGGCCCTCGGGTTTGGTCCTGCCGTGGCGATGCGCGTTCGTGACGAGCTCACTGACAATGAGCAGTGCGCGATCGACCAGAGCCTCCAGGCCCCACTCGGTGAGCTTCGTCCGGGTGAATGCACGGGCCCGACGGGGAGCCAGGTCGTCGGCGGAAAGGGAAATCCGAAATGCAGCTCGGCGTGCTCGATGACGGCCTCCCTGGCCAGGGCGATGTTCACGCCGGCCCTCACACCATCCGCCGGGATCCACCACGGACTCGGCAGCAGCCGCTGCGCCGGGAGCCGACAACCGCCGGTTCCTCGCAGCGGATGCGGAACGCGATCTGCTGATTCGCCGCCATGGACGTACCTCCCAAGGTCCCTGCCACACCGAGGTCGATTCGCCTCGGCAACGGCTGGCGGCACACGCTGCCACCGAGCATTCGAGATCGCATATCACCCGAGCGATAAGGGAAGTTGGGCTGCAATATGGCAACTGCAATGCCAGCATGAGCATCCATACGGGTCGGTCGAGGTCGGGAGGGGCAGTGAGCGGTGAGCGTCGTTGCCTGAAGTGCGGGTGCCGCCTCAGCCGCTACAACCCGGACGAACGGGAACTGCGTGGGGCGTGCGCACGAGGCACCCCCACAACGGCAGAGCCCGTGCTGCCCGCAATCCCGACTCGCATATGGTCGGATCCCGAGATCCAAGAAGCCCTCGGAGTAATGGACTTCGGGCGGGTGAGTCGTCTCGTACGGCAATACGCCGGATTGCGACAAGACGACCTCGCTCACCTCACCGGCTTCAGCCAGGGCTACCTATCTCAGCTTGAATCCGGAGCCCGTCGCCTCACGCGCGTCGACAAGACCCAGGCGTTCCTGAACGCCCTGGATGTGCCGGTCGAACTCCGCCCGCTCGCTCCCGGCAGTGCACCTGTGCGCAAGGCATCGGAGCCCGAGCGTGACGAAGCAGATCACCTGCGCTCACTCGCCACAGGGGCTGCGCAGTCCTCCAGCGAGTTCGCTGAGTTCATGTCGTCCAGCAATGTCAGCGCAGACGAGCTTGAGCAGTTCGGATTCGCTCTCGCCCGCATCGCCACCGACTACGTCCACGCACCGCTACTCCCGCTGTTCACCGAGCTCGTCACGGTGCGGGATGAGCTCTTCGACCGACTGCAAGGCCGCCAACGCCCCCAGCAGAGCCGCGAGCTCTTCATGCTCGCGGGGACCGCGTGCCTGCTCCTCGCGCACGCCTCACAGAACCTCGGCGAACAGGCATCCGCGATGGCGCAGATCCGTACCGCGCGCATGTGCGCTTGAACAGGCGGATCACACCGGGCTGCGGGCGTGGGCTGCGGGCACGGCCGCGCTGATCATCGAGTGGTCGCCACAAAATCGGATGGCGCTGAAGCTGACGGAACACGCCGCCCAGCTCGCTCCGGCCGGCGAGGCTCGTATCCGTATCGCCGCGATCGAAGCTCGCGCGGCGGCCCGAATCGGCGATCACGAACTGTCCCTGGCCGCGATCGACCGGATGCGGCAGGCCAGGGAGGAGACACCGCTCCGCGCGGCTCGGCGACTGGGACGAGGCGGCGATCGGCCCTCGAGAGACCGACCTCGCCAACACTTTCCAGGGTGTCCGCTTCGGTCGCACCACTACCCAGCTAAGAGCCCATCTCAATTGGTGTGGTCGGTAGGCTGTCGGTCATGGTGGAGGTCGTTGAGCGGCTGGTGCCGGACGAATTGTGGGAGTTGTTCCAGCGGGTGGTGCCGGAGGCGCCGTCGCGGCCTCAGGGTGGTGGGCGGCGCCGGCATGGTGATCGCGAGGTCCTGGCCGCGATCGTGTTCGTGGCCACGTCAGGCTGCACGTGGCAGCAGTTGCCCGCTGCGTCGTTCGGGCCGTCGGGGGCAACGGCTCATCGGCGTTTCTCCGAGTGGTCGAAGGGCAGAGTGTGGGCCAAACTCCACCGCTTGGTCCTCGACGAACTCGGCGCCCGCGGCGAGTTGGACTGGTCCCGGTGTGCGATCGACTCGGTGAACATGCGAGCCCTGAAAAAGGGGACCTGACAGGTCCGAATCCTGTCGACCGAGGCAAGTTCGGGTCGAAGATCCACTTGATCACGGAGCGGACCGGTCTGCCCCTGTCCGTCGCAATCTCGGGGGCGAACCTGCACGACAGCCAGGCCCTGATCCCCCTCGTGCAAGGGATACCGCCGATCCGCTCCCGCCGCGGGCGTCGACGACGCAAGCCGGACAAGCTCCATGCCGACAAAGGCTACGACTACTCCCACCTGCGCCGATGGTGACGACAGCGCGGCATCCAGCACCGCATCGCGAGGAAGGGAGTCGAGTCCTCACAGCGACTGGGCCGCCACCGTTGGACCGTCGAACGCACCATGTCCTGGCTCGCCGGCTGCCGCCGTCTCCACCGACGCTACGAGCGCAAAGCCGAGCACTTCCTCGCCTTCACCAGCATCGCCTGCACCCTCATCTGCTACCGCAGACTCGCCAAATGAGATGGCTTCTAAGGGCCTTCTCCGACGCATACGGCTATGACCTCACTGACTGGCCAGGGCTCTCGGTGCTCACCGAACTGCGGGATCTCCACACGCTCGGCTCATTCATCCGCCGTACCGATCTGGGAGACCCTGAGGCAGCGTCCCAGCTCGCCTTCCGACTGGACACTCTCAAACGGGGCGACCGCACGACGAGCTGGGCTATCCACTGACTCCGAGACTTTGAGCCACCATGGCTCGTGCCGAATAAGCAGTGCAGAGCAGGGAAACCCCACAGTGCACGATGCCGAGCCGACGACGAGATCCGTCCTGGTTATCTCGCGTACTCAACTGTCGGCCCTTGCCACGACGGCATCCTCGTCAGCATCCGTTCGCATTCGCCCGAGGAGTGCACTCCATGCCTCCGGCTGGGCAGTAGGAGCTAGCTCCCGGCATCAAGGCGTGGCGATCTACCAGACGGCTGCGGGAGATGACGCGATGGTTTGGTCCGAGCTGCAGCCCAACCACGAACAGACCGTGCGATAGCCGAAATCCATCGCGTTGGCGGGCGCTTGGCGCCGGGCCGCGGAAATCGTGAGCGTGCAAGTGGCCCTAGAGACAAGAGGCGGGTCACCAAGGTGGACTAACGCTTCCTTCGGCGGTGAGGCCGAAGCGCCAGATCTGGGTCCAGCTGCTGTGGGCTCCCTCAGCCCGAATGCGACGGGCAGCCAGAGCAGGCAGAACCTCTGCGCTCCCCGCGTCAGTCGCCCGGGCAACGTCGAAGGCAAATCGGTTTTCTGCTTCGTGGTCGCCGGCCAATCGCCGTAATCGCACCAGGTCGCTCAAGGCAGGGACGTGACCTGCCCTCAAGGCGCGGCGAAGGTGTGCTTCGGCACCATCGAGATCACCAGCCAACTCTCTAATCAGGGCCAGGCTGAACAGAAGCCGAGTGTTCCCTTCAGCGACTGCTGTGGTCTCCAGATCCTCGGCATCGTTCATGACCGGAGCTGCTTCCCGCAGCGGCGCAAGGTCGCGCCACATCCGCGCGTCGTAGAACTCAGCAAGTGAATAGGGCGACGCGTTAACCACGCCCCTGCTCTGCGGTGCCGCCTGCTCGTGTCCTTCCGTCGGCTGACGTATTTCGAGTCGGCGCATCGCCCACATCGCATCGGACTGCTGGTCCCCGTCCGCCGCTGGCACTTCTTGAGGAAGCAACCTGCCCGGAAGGCCAGCGTGCTCGTGGCCGGATTCGTATGCGCGATCGTGGCGTGGTGGGGTGAGAAGCAAGTCAACGACAGTCCCGAGATCCAGCCCTTCGGCACGTTCTTCGAGCTGCTGGTGGGTGTCCGGATCCCAGCCTGTGTGGCGGCGCAGCTCAGCAAGTTCGTGCAGCGCCTCCCCATCTTCATTCCTAGCAGCATGTGCGTAGAGACCTGCTGCATGGGCCAGTCGCCAACGCAGTCGAGCGGAATCGGCAAGGTGCCGGGCGTCTTGCGGAGTTGCGGCGTGGAACGCGGCTTCCCAGAAGCCGGCTGGCGGCGTCATATGTCGTCGCTCGGCAGTGCCGTGTTGCTCCAGGTAGTCAGCGAGCCGGTAGTACGGCCGCCCGTCAGCCACGCTGGAACCAGGGCGTGGGCGGATAGCGCTCAGCGGCCCCCTCGTGCCACGACAAGGCGAGGCCAAGTACGCCAACGCTTGATCAAACCACGCATCATCCAGAGCATCCCATTCGTCATCGGTGAGGTAGGCCGACGCCGCTCGTTCGATGAACTCCCTTGGCAGACGCGGGCCGTGGCCCAACCGTCGGGCGTCCATGGCCGCCCAAGCAACAGCTCGTGCAGGAGGAGGCGCCTGCTGGTAGCGGCGAATCAGTTCCGGCGCACCGGCGAGGAACTGCGTGATGTGCCCCCCGGCTGACGTGGCAGCCTGCGTAAGCCGCGGGTCACTGTCGAGCAGCTGCTTGTGCGTCAGAAGGTCTTCCTCTGCGAACGCATCAGGAAGGTTGATCACCGTAGCTTGGCTTAGCAGCACACGGGCGGCCGCGTGGGGGTCTTCACGCGGGGGTTCGCCTGACTCTGACTCTGTTGGCACCGCGGTGAGTTCTCGCCAGTGGGAGGGCCAGAGGGATCCCAGGATCAGCACGGGCGCCACCTCATGGTTGGTCAGAAGCTCTTGCAACACGACGGACACCTCCTCGCCGTGTGACCGTCCGCTCAGGTAGAGCTGGGATTCGTTCAACCAAATGACGGTTCGTGGGCCCACTCGGCCGACGCGAAGTGCCTCGAGTGCCGAGATCGGTCGGTCGGGTGTGAGCGGGTGCCACAGGCGCCACCCATCCGGTAAGCAGGAGCGAACCGCTTCCCAAGCCGCCCACGTCTTCCCCGTCGACGAACCGCCAACGAGCATCACCATCTTGCTGTGTCGCTGCGCGTCGGAGACCGCTTCGTGCAGCCGGTCATCCACACCAGATCGGTGTAGGTACGGGGGAAGGACACCGAGTGCCTGGCGGGCCCCGTCCGCCTCGATCGCCGGGTGAACCTCCAAGGCCAGGGCGTGCTCGTGCGGAAGGGCCTGCAAGGGCTGGCCCACTGCAGCTCCCTTGTCCCGCCGAGCCACTGCACGGGGTCGACACCAGACATCGGTGAGACGAGCTGGGAGCAGTGGGGCGCCGATTGTGTCTTCCAGACGCCGCGCCTCTGCGGCAGGGAGCTGCTCGTGCCAGCGGTCCGCGCGGAGCACGGCCAGGTGGCCAGGTCCGTCGGATAGATGGTGGCGGGCCACTACGCCAATGATGCTGTTGCCGCTGAACACCGCGGCGCCGGACATCCCTTCCCACGGGGAGCGCCCAGTACGAGCGTCTGTTTGTGGGGGCGCGACTCGGAGGTCGAGGGTGCCTTCTCGACGGTTCGACAGCACCGCGCAGGTTCCAACGGCGTGACAGGCATCCCGGTACCTGGAGCCGTCATGGTCTATGCGCATTTTAAAGAGGGGAAATCCCATGGCGCTGCATTGCAGGACGGCATCCCGCTCGGTGACACGACCGAAGTCGGAAATGACGCGTTTTTGCTCTCCCAAGACTGACAGCACTGCGATGTCGACTTGAGTGTTAGCCCACGCGATCTCGGCGAGATGGGTCTGTTCCGTCGGTAGATCGGCGTCGAACCTCACATGGATGCTGTGAGCATCGTTGACGACGTGGGCCGATGTCAGAACACGGCCCATGGCAACCAGGTACCCCGACCCACGGCGACCGACCTCGTCTCCGCAGGAGACGATGATCTCTGCCACGCGTCTGGGGTCCAGACCGGCTGCGGGTTCGGAAGACGTTTCAGCGCTCGTGGGGAGCATCGTCACCGGAAATCAACGGGGAGGTACCAGAGTCCGTCAGCCGCGGATGCAGTGTGAAGGTGATGCGTTGGGTATCGGAACGCGCGAGCTTCGCGGCAGCCCCGCTGTCCACGATCCAGAAGCGCAGCTTGGCGTCTCCCCCTGCCTCCTTGCTGACGGACACAGACGCCTCGATCTCCACCGGGCCGAGTTCGAAGCGGAGGCGCTCCCCGTCCCCTTCGGCTATCGCGGCCACCAATTCACGGCGTAACTCGCGGACCATCTCCGACAGTTCGATCACGTGCCCCCCAAGACTGACGATCGTGTGCGCACACTACTGACAACAGCATGGCGGATCCACCACTCATGGCTGGTGACGATCCGCAGCAGGCGCACGGACGACTGCTGCGTGCGCCACATCGGCAGCGATTCTCGGTGCGAATCCCGCGCTGAGGGTTCCTGGACAGGTAGACCGTCGAGTCGCCCCATCGGTCGGCAGAGCCGAGCCGCTTTGAAGCGTTCAGCCACGGCGGCGGTCGCGTCAGAACACCTCAGCCACCATCGGTGTCGCACCCCAGCCCACGCGGACAGTCTGCCGAAAGCCGCCAGTCCGGTGAAGGCACGTCGCCAACTGCTCTCATGACAGACCTTGGTGGACGTGAACGCGCTCCGCGGCGAAAGGCCAAGCGACGCCCTCTTTGCCGCCTTCGGATGACCAGGCATGAGCCGAGCGCCCCTCTCGCCGACCGCGCCCCCGTCGTCAATGAAACAACTTTGAAGCCCTTGACCGAGTAGCCACGCAGCCAAATTCTCTACCGAGGCTCACATTTGGCGCGGCCGGAATTTCGAGCTACAACAACACACACCATCGGGAAGACTCGCCGGGGAAGCTCGAATGGGTTGGTGTGATTTGGCGACAGTCCTGGACAAGGGTGCCGGCATGCCCGGCAAGCGGTGGCTCGTACGCTACCGGGAGCCCGGCGGACGTAGTGCTCGGCAGCGTGAGACGTCGTTCGACCGCAAGAAGGACGCGATGGGCTTCGCGACCAAGATCGAGAACGACAAAAGGGAGAACCTCTACGTCGATCCGGATGCAGGCAAGGTGTCGGTCCGGCGCTATGCAGCCGATTGGCTCGGACTGAAGAGCATGGCGGCCGGTACGGCGGAGTCCTACGAGCGCATCATGCGCCTTCACGTACTCCCGCAACTGGGCAAGAAGACGATTTCCCAGGTCACCGCGGCGGACGTGGAGGAGCTGTACGCCTACTGGCGCCGGCAGGGCGCGGCGGCCAACACGATCGATTCCCGCCGCATTGCCCTCTCGGGGATGTTCTCTCATGCCGTACGGCACAAAAGGATCCGCGACAACCCAGTCAAGCTGGCCGAGAAGCCCGACAACCCCATCATGCAAGTAGATGAGAGGGCGCTCCCCAGCTACGAAGAGGTTTCAGCCGTGGCTAAGGAAATTGGGCCCCGCTTGGAGCCAGCCGTATGGCTTATGGCCTGTTGCGGATTGCGCATCGGCGAATCGCTGGGCGTATTTCCGGAAGACATCCTCGATGGCACCATGCGTTGCCGACGGCAAGACGTGCGCCATCAAGAATTCGTCGGGCAAGTACGTCGCCCTCTATGCGCCCCTGAAGCATCGGAAAGAGGGCGAGTGGCATGACATACCTGCGCCTGTCACCCTGGAGCCGCTCATTGAACGACTCCCCATACGGAATCAAGTCGGAGGCATGATCTACCCGGACCTTTTCCGTAAGTCCTGGGATCGCGCCCTGAAACGCCTCGGCCTTCCCGCCTACAACCCGCACGACCTCCGGCACAAATGGGCCACCGTGACCCTGAGCAACGGTGTGCCCATCCATGAGGTGTCGCGGTGGATGGGCCACAGCTCGATCAAGATCACGGTGGACCGTTACGGCCACCTCACCCCCGACGGCAGCGAGCGCTGCCGTCAGGTCATCGAGGCCACCTTCGGGGTGCACATGCTCAGCGGATTCCCAGCTCCGCGAGTACCCGGTGCTGAGTTGGTGCCGGCTTAGCCGGGAAGTAGAGGTAGCAGACGCCTCCGCTACCGCTCTTGACCTGGCCGTTTGCGTCGTGGCGCTTCGTCCGCAGCCAGATGTTCTCGAACTGCCGCCGCTTGTAGACGCGCCGGACAGCCGGGTCGTCGGGCGACGCCGGGTCGTTGGCGATCACATCGCCGTCCCGGGTGAAGCCGATGACGGTCATCAGGTGCCCGGCGGTGCCGTACCCCGCGCCGTCGAGTTCGGTCTTCAGGAAGGACTGGGACGTTATGACCGGGATGCCCGCGTGAACGAGGTGCTCGACATCGGTGAGGGAGCCGAGACGGGTGACGACCGCCTGGAGGTCCTTGTACGTGGCGGCGTAGGCGGCGTTGAAGGGCCAGTTGCCGCAGCCGTCGTACTGGTAGTCGAAGGTCTGCCGGGCCGCGTGGCAGACCTGGGGGTCGGCGTAGTCGGGGTCGACCCAGGCCAGGTCCTCGGGGGCGGGCCTGCGGCCCCAGGACTCGATGATCATCTGGGAGGAGGTGGGGCTGCACCATGCCTCTCCCCCGTTGTCGTACTGCGGGTACTGCCCCTTGTGGATCTCCTGCGAGTAACGCGGCACGACCAGCTCGCGGCCGACCCGGCCGGGCTCGGAGGCAGGCACCTCGAAGCGGTCGGGGAGGTCCGAGGCCATGGCGCCCAGTCGCCATACGGTCGGGGTGAGCCTGCTGCCGGGCTTGCGGTGGAGTGTCACCTGCAGCTCGTAGGAGACCAGCCGCAGTCCGCCTGCCGGGTCGTCGATGGCGAAGGTGTCGGTGGAGATGCTGCTCCTGCCGTCCTTCTGGCCGTCGACGGAGGTCCGCCGGATGTCGCCGTCGCCGTCGCCCGCGGTCCAGTGCCCCATGACGTACGACGGGGTCCGACTGCCGTCGCTGTAGGTGCCGCGCAGGGCGACGGTGATCCAGGTGCCGACCGGGGTGTGGGCGTTCCAGGAGGCGACGGCCTCGGTGGCCGGGACGCCGAGGGTGTGCGCCGGGCCTGTCCAGGTGGCGTACTCCCAGGTGGCGGTGCGGCCGGTGTGCGGATCCCGGTAGTCGACGGTGCCGTGGGGGCGGGCGATGCGGATGCCGGGGCGGGCGCCGCGGGCGGGGCCGGTGCCGAGGTGCTTGCCGGCATGCCAGTCGGCGGCGCTGCTCCAGGCGTGATAGTCCACGGGGCTCTTCGATCTGCGGGCGGTGGCGTTCTGCGCTGCGGTGCCCCCGGACGCGCCGGTGGCCTTGCGGGGCTCTTCGGCGGCGTTCGCCGAGGGGGCGGCGACGCCCGCCGCGGCGGCGAGCGCGGCGGCGAGGACGGCACGCCGGGGCGCGGAGCTGGTCATATGGAGGTCCCCCAGTCGGATGTGGGCGAGCGGGTGCGCGGGGTCGGGCCGGGACGGCGGGCAGGCACGTGCATGACAGCAATGGGCCAACTATCTCCGCTCGGCATGGGCTTCGGCCAGCGGTTCGGCGCGCGTCGCCGGACGAATATTGGTGTGGACCACTGACGTACTCTGGCGCGATGGAACAGGACCTGACCCCGCTCGCGGACCGGCTACGCGCCCTGCCGCCCTCCTGTGGGCCGGTCCGGCTGATCGCGGTGGACGGGCACGCCGGGTCCGGCAAGAGCACCTTCGCCGGTCATCTGGCGGACGCCCTCGGCGGGGCGCCGGTCGTGCACACCGACGACCTGGCCACCCATGACGAGCTGTTCACCTGGGGCGGGCGGTTCCGGGAGCAGGTGCTGGAGCCGCTCTCCCGGGGCGAGGCCGCGCACTACGGGGTCTACGACTGGGTCCGGCGCGCGTTCGCCGAGCGGCGGGAGGTGCCGCCCGCCCCCGTGGTGCTGGTCGAGGGCGTCGGAGCGGGTCGCCGCGCGCTGCGCCCCTCCCTGGCCTGCCTGCTGTGGATGGAACTGGCGCGCGAGGACTCATGGGAAAGGGGGCAACTCCGGGACGGGCCAGGCCTGTCGGACTTCTGGGATGGCTGGATCCGTGCGGAGCACGCGCACTTTGCGGCGGATCCCACGCGCCCGTGCGCCGATCTACTGATTCATCAGGGGCCGGTGGGGTACGAGGTGCGCGTGGGACCATCCGGAACGACCTGATCGCCCCCGGATTTCACACTCCGTAACAGCGCGCGCCCGCCACCCCCTGAGGCGACGACAGGGTCCCGCCGAGTGCCCCAACTCGGCTTGACCTAAGGGGCGTACAGGACTTACGTTCTCAATGTGCGGTTCAACGGACCGCCTGCAGACGCGAAGCCCCCGGTTGTTCCCCCGTGATCGGGGGCTTCGTTCTGCGCGAAATCCCCTCTGAGGACCGCCTGCACAGCGCCCGTCCCTCACCCTCGGTCACCGCATTCTTCGCGCCGCCGATCCCCGCCGCACCGGCAGCTCTGCCCCGTGCCGCCCTCTTCGGCCTGCACCGATCTCGCGGGTACGATGCGGGTCTGTGCCCCGAAGGGCCCGGACCGCTGTGTGCGCGGCGAGGGACAACTCCCGCCCACCATGTGCCGGTTCGGGCGGCCGCGGCCCGGCACACGCCCGGCGGTGCACACCTCGGGGGGACGTTTTGTGGGGGGACGGGATGGATTTCGGCACGCAGGGCCCACCGGCCCCGGCCGAACTCGCCTGGCTGCGCGCGGTCGACGCCTACACCGTGGGCGCGTATCCGCAGGCCGAGGAGGAGTTCCGGGCCGCGGTCGGGCTCGATCCCACGATGGCCGACGCCTGGCTCGGCCTGCACGCACTGCGTGCCGACACCTCCATCGCGCTGCTGCGCATGCACCAGCACCGCGAGCGCTTCGGCGAACAGCGCGCCCGCCACCACCGCACCCTCAACTCCTGGTACTGGCTGGGCTGGTGGGTCCAGCCGGTGCTGGAGACCGGCCGCGACCTGCTGCTCGCACACGCCTCCCACTGGCTGGACGGCCGCCATGTCGCCGAGCTGGACCAGGCACTGGCCGGCTGCCCGCCGGTCGACACCGACCCCCAGGTCCGTTTTCTGCACGCCTGCCGCGCCTACCTCGTCAAGGACTGGGACCAGCTCGTCCGACACGCCGAACCGCTGCTGGCCGACCCGGTGCTGGGCATCGAGGCGGGGCTGTTCGGCGGCATGGCGCGGGTGCGGCTGGAGATGTACGGGCAGGCCGAGCCGCTACTGGCCACCGCGCTGATGCGCTGCCGCAGCGAGCAGCCGCAGCGCAAGGAACTGCGCTACTGGCTCGCCCGCGCCCATGAGGGCACCGGCCGCAGCGCCGCGGCCCTCCCCCTCTACCGCGCCGTCCACCGCATCGACCGGGCGTTCATGGACACCGCGGCCCGCCTGGCCGCCATCGCCGAGGCGGACGGCCTGGACGACGGCCCCGGACTTGCCACGGTCTCCGCCTCCGGCGCCGGCCAGGAGGCGGCCGGCGATCTGGACCCGCTCGCCCCGCTCGACACCGTGGACGGCCGCGAACTGCTGGCGACCGGCGAGCCGGACGGGCCGCAGGCACCGGATCCCGACCGGGCCGGCCCGCCACCGGCGAGCGGCACCACCGCCCGGCTCAAGGCCGCGGCGCCGGGCCCACGCGGCCCCGAGCGGCTGCCCACCGGCCCCGCCGATCCCGTTCTGCTGGAGAAGGCACTGGCCGAGCTGGAGCGGATGGTCGGCATGGAGCCGGTCAAACGGCAGGTGCGGGCGCTGTCGGCCCAGCTGCGGATGGCCCGGCTGCGCGCGAGCCAGGGACTTCCCGTACAGCCGCCCAAGCGGCACTTCGTCTTCTCGGGGCCCTCGGGCACCGGCAAGACCACGGTGGCCCGGATACTCGGGCGGGTCTTCTACGCGCTGGGGCTGCTCGGCGGCGACCACCTCGTGGAGGCGCAACGCGCGGATCTGGTGGGCGAGTTCCTGGGTCAGACGGCGGTCAAGGCCAATGAGCTGATCGACTCGGCGCTGGGCGGGGTGCTGTTCGTCGACGAGGCGTACAGCCTGTCCAACTCCGGCTACAGCAAGGGCGACGCCTACGGCGACGAGGCCCTTCAGGTGCTGCTCAAACGCGCCGAGGACAACCGCGACCGGCTCGTCGTCATCCTGGCCGGCTACCCGGAGGGCATGGACCGCCTGCTGGCCGCCAATCCGGGCCTGTCGTCCCGCTTCACCAGCCGCGTCGACTTCCCCAGCTACCGCCCGCTGGAACTGACCGCCATCGGCGAGGTACTGGCCGCCGAGAACGGCGACCGCTGGGACGACGAGGCCCGCGACGAGCTGGGCAGCATCAGCGGCCATGTCGTCGACCAGGGCTGGATCGACGAGCTCGGCAACGGCCGCTTCCTGCGCACCCTGTACGAGAAGAGCTGCGCCTACCGCGACCTGCGACTGTCCACCTGGCGGGGCACCCCCACCCGCGACGACCTCGCCACACTGCGGCTGCCCGATCTCATGCAGGCATACGGGGAGGTGCTGTCCGGGCGCGGGCCCGACCCGCAGGGGCCGCCACCCAAGGGGCTGGACCTCTAGAGCGCGTTGAGCGCCTTCTTGAACCTTCTGGGCCACGCCGGGCACGGTACGACTCCATCTGGTTGACCTGGTTGACGAACCACGCGTCGGACCCGAGAAGGAAGAGCCGTGTCCGCACAACGCATGTCTCAGAGGCGTCGAGTCGTGCTGCTGGTCGCTCGGCCGGCCTGGCGACCGCGGGCGCGCTCCTGCCTTCCGGCGCGCTGGCTGCCTCGCCGGAGCACGCCGTCGCTGGGAAGGCGGAAGCGCCGGCGAGTATTCCGGCCGGTCGTGACCGTCTGAACTTGCGCGCCGGAAGGGCCTCGCCGGGGTTGGTCGTGTCAGTTCTGTCATTCGTCGCCTTCGTCGTCTCGCGACAAGGCTTCTTTGCATGCGGTGAGGAAGACGTTGAGGGCCGTACCTCCGCTCGCGCTCACGCCGGCCTCAAAGGGGCGCCTAACCCTGTCGTCGGCACGTCTCAGCAGTTCGAGTGCTGCTTCTTCGACGGAGTCAGGCCCGAAGAGGGCGAGCTTTTTACAGGCCATGCTGAGCTCGGCTTGTCGCTCATATGGCTCCGTGGTCTCTCCTCCAAGCCCGGATGCGAGGAGCGCTGCGGCCCTCGTAAGGCTCATATATGCATCGATCACTGATGCGTAGGCGGCTCGACGTTCTTGTCGCACCCAGTGTTTTCGTTCGTTGATGGCTTGCCCGGATAGCTGCTCCATTGTGGCGCGCAAGGTTGCGCCGGCGCTGTGTTTGGCTGCTCTCCAGCTGGCCCAGCCTCCGACCGCGGCGCCGATGATGGCTGCGGCGAAGCCGATGATGGCGGCATAGAGGGCCGCCTTCCCCTCGTCCACGTGTCCCCCTGTTGTGGTGTGCGAGGGGGAGGCTAACCGCTTGGTCTGGCTTGAGGGTGCGGCTGGAGATACCCGGCAACCAGCAGGCGATTTTCGGACATGTCTGCTAGCGCGAAAGCTCCCCCGCGTCCCGCTGTTCGCGTCCCGGGGCGATCGCTCACCTGCAGCCTGGTTTCCGCTCTCCCTTGAGAAAAGCGCCAGGTGGGAAGCCATGACCTGACCTGCCAACATTCACTGAATTACCCATGTTCAGCCGACCCGTATATCGAAACCCGATACACATGCATTTCAGCGCGAGTGAGGCTCGGTGAGTCTCGGTTGGGCAGGATCTGATCGCTGTCGACGTGTCCGGATCCTGATTGAAGTTCGTCCGGCCACTTGCTGCCCGAATCCCTGCGGGGCCGGAAGTGGTGGGACGACCGCACCGTGCTCAACGGAATCGTGGGGAAGTTCCGCACCGGGACCGCTTGGCAGGACGTTCCCGAGCGGTACGGCCCGTGGGCCACGCTGCACACCCGCTTCCGGCGAGGGGCCCTGGACGACACCTTCGAGCGGATGCTCTGCGTCCGCCCGGGCCCGGGCGGACGCAGCCGGAGACATCGACTGGCTCGTGCCGGTCGACTCCACCGTCGTCCGCACCAACCAGCACGCCGCCGGGGCCCGAAAAAGGGGGGCCCGAAGCCCCGGACTCGGACGGTCCCGAGGCGGTCTGCAGCCGTCACCCTCGCATCACTCCTGATGTGGGCGTGACATGTGAAAACAACTCCTAGGCCGCAGGTGCCCCGCGCCCCGACGGCGCGGGTGGGTCAGCCCGCCAGCGCCCGATCCGCCTCCGGGAGTGCACGCGGCGCGGCGACGCGCTCGGCGCGGGCCGCCGGTGCCCGGCGGTGGGCCGGGTCGCGGACCTCGCCGACCAGCATCTCCAGGACGTCCTCCAAGGCGACCAGACCGAGCACCCGGCCGGTGCCGTCGGCGACCGCCGCCAGGTGCGAGGCCGCCCGGCGCATCGCGGTGAGCGCGTCGTCCAGCGGCAGCTCGGCGCGCAGCGTGGCCATCGGGTGCCAGATGCGCTGCGGCACCGAGCGGTCCCGTTCCTCCAGGTCCAGGACGTCCTTGACGTGCAGGTAGCCCATGTAGGCGCCGCCGGGCGCGCAGACCGGGAAGCGGGAGTAGCCGGTCTTGACGGTCAGCTCCTCCACCTGGCGGGGCGTCACCGTCGGGTCCACAGTCACCAGGCCCGCCCGGTCGAGGAGGACGTCGGTGACGGGGCGGCTGCCGAGCTCCAGGGCGTCGGAGAGACGCTCCTGCTCCTCGGGCTCCAGCAGGCCCGCCTGGCCGGAGTCCTCGACGAGGTGGGTCAGCTGCTCGCTGGTGAAGACCGCCTCGACCTCGTCCTTGGGCTCGACCCGGAAGAGCCGCAGTACACCGCGGGCGCAGGCGCCGAGCAGGGCGGTCACCGGGCGGCACAGCCGGGCGAAGGCGACCAGCCCGGGGCTGAACCACAGGGCGGTCTTCTCCGGCGCCGCCATCGCCATGTTCTTGGGGACCATCTCGCCGATGACGAGGTGGAGGAAGACCACCAGTGCCAGCGCGATGACATAGCCGAGGGGATGGATCAGCGCCTCGGGGAGCCGGACCGCCTCGAAGGCCGGCTCCAGCAGGTGGGCGACGGTCGGTTCGGCGACCGCGCCGAGTGTCAGGGAGCAGACGGTGATGCCGAACTGCGCGGCGGCCATCATCTGCGGGAGGTTCTCCAGGCCGTGCAGGACCTGGCGGGCCCGTTTGGAACCTTCCGTCGCCAGCGGTTCGATCTGGCTGCGGCGTACGGAGACCAGGGCGAATTCGGCGCCGACGAAGAAGCCGTTGGCGAGCACGAGGAGTATCGCGAAGAGGAGCTGGGCCAGGGTCACCGGGCCACCTCCGCGGCGAGCGGTACGGCGGGCGGGGCCGTGGCGGCCGTCCGGACGATTCTTATCCGCTCGGCGCGGTGGTGCGAGACCAGCCGGACCCGCAGCCGCCAGCCGTCGAGTTCGGCGGTGTCACCGGGCGCCGGGATCCTGCCGAGTATGTGGGCCACCAGCCCCGCCACCGTCTCGTACGGGCCGTCGGGGGCCTCCAGCCCGATCCGCCGCAGCGTGTCGACCCGGCAGCCGCCGTCGGCGTCCCAGGTGGGGCGGCCGTCCTCGGCGGGGGCCTGGCCCAGTTCGGGCAGGTCCACCCTGTCGTGTTCGTCGCGGACCTCGCCGACGAGTTCCTCGATGATGTCCTCCAGGGTGACCACGCCGGCCGTGCCGCCGTACTCGTCGACCACGACCGCGATCGGCTGTTCGCTGCGCAGCCGCTCCAGCAGCGGCTGCACCGGCAGCGTCTCGGGCACCAGCAGCGGCGGCACCGCGATGCGGCCGGCCGGTGTGCGCAGCCGGTCGTGGGCGGCTATGGCCAGCGCGTCCTTCAGGTGCACCATGCCGATGACCTCGTCGATCCGGGTGCGGTAGACGGGGAAGCGGGACAGACCGGTGGCGCGGGTGAGGTTCACCACGTCCTCGGCGGTCGCGGAGGCCTGCAGCGCGCTGACCCGCACCCGCGGTGTCATGACGTTCTCCGCGGTCAGGTCGCCCAGCGAGAGGGTGCGGACGAACAGGTCGGCGGTGTCCTGTTCGATCGCGCCGGCCTGG
Organism: Streptomyces sp. NPDC048650; assembly: GCF_043199095.1. Classification (NCBI taxonomy): domain Bacteria; kingdom Bacillati; phylum Actinomycetota; class Actinomycetes; order Kitasatosporales; family Streptomycetaceae; genus Streptomyces; species Streptomyces sp. NPDC048650. Next base: position 326,046 of record NZ_JBICVM010000002.1, read on the forward strand.
GCGGAGTGCCGGGCGAGCGAGACCAGTTCGCCGGGGGTGCGGGCGGAGGCCAGCTCGTCCGTCGGTTCCACGCCCAGGGCACGGACGAGGCGGTTGGCGACGGTGTTGAGGAGGGTGATCACCGGGCGGAAGAACCGCGAGAAGGCGTTCTGCGGGCCGGCGACGAACCGGGCGACCTGGAGCGGCTTGGAGACCGCCCAGTTCTTGGGCACCAGCTCGCCGATGACCATCTGGACGGCGGAGGCCAGCAGCATGCCGAGGACGACGGCGACGCCGGGTGCCGCGGCCGCGGGCAGGCCGACGGCGCGCAGCGGGCCGCTCAGCAGCTGGGCCAGCGCCGGCTCGGCGAGCATGCCGACGACCAGTGAGGTGATGGTGATGCCCAGCTGGGTGCCGGACAGCTGGAAGGAGAGTTCGCGGAGTGCGGCGACGACGGTGGCGGCGCGCCGGTCGCCGTCGGCCGCGGCGCGTTCGGCGTCCGCCTTCTCGACGGTGACGAGTCCGAACTCGGCGGCCACGAAGAAACCGTTGGCCAGGATCAGGACGAGGGCCGCCGCGAGCAGCAGCAGGGGGTCGGTCATGCCGCCGCCTCCGTGGTGTGCGGGGGTTGGGGAGGGGCGGCGCAGGTACTACAGGACGATCCGTCCATTGCCGGAGGGAGTCACTCCTCGGTTCGCGGTGGGCCCCCTCGGGGGCAGGGCGCGGGACGCACCCCGGGGAACAGAGTAATCAGACGGGCCCGGATTAGGGCAGGCTCACCCGGCCGTGTGGCCGACGCCGCCGTGGTTCTCGGCGAGCCGGCGCAGTGCGCGGGCGTCGCGGATGGCCGCGTCCCGGCCGATGCCCGGCTGGATGCCCATCGCAGGCAGGCTGGTGCCGTCGGCGAGGTCGAGGTGGACCCAGGGGTCGCCGGCCCGGAGGTTGACCCGCAGCACCTGGGCCCAGGCCAGCTCGCGCTTGGTGGTGAGGTTGACGACAGTGATGCCCTCCTGCCGCGCGACCACCTTGGGGCGGGCGAGCAGCAGAAGGACGGCCAGGATCAGCAGGCCCGTGCCGACGAAGCTGAGCCGTTCGCCGCCGGTCAGCTTCGGCAGCAGCAGCGCGATCACCGTCAGGACGGCGAGCTGGGCGGTGCCGGCGAAGTACAGGACCGCCCGGGTACGGGCCGGCCGGAAGGTCACCGGGAGGCTGGGCAAGGACGGGGGTCCCCCCTGCTCGAGCGGAGTCGAGGGCTCGGGGGCGGGCTCGGCGGGCACGTCGTCGGTCTTCCGTCGTCTGGTGGGACTGCGGGCGTCAGAGCCGGCAGGCGTGGATGCCGGTGGTGAGGATGGCGCGGGCGCCGAGGTCGTAGAGCTCGTCCATGATGCGCTGGGCCTCCTTGGACGGGACCATCGAGCGGACCGCGACCCAGCCCTCGTGGTGCAGCGGGGAGACGGTGGGCGACTCCAGGCCGGGGGTGAGGGCGACGGCCTTCTCGACGTGCTCGACGCGGATGTCGTAGTCCATCATCACGTAGCGGCGGGCCACCAGGACGCCCTGCATACGGCGCAGGAACTGGCGGACCTTCGGGTCGTCCTCGGGGGCGCCGGCGCGGCGGATGACGACCGCCTCCGACTTGAGGATCGGCTCACCGATGATCTCCAGGCCGGCGTTGCGCAGGGTGGTGCCGGTCTCCACGACGTCGGCGATGATCTCGGCGACGCCGAGCTGGATGGCGGTCTCGACGGCGCCGTCGAGGTGCACGACGGAGGCGTCCACGCCGTTGTCGGCGAGGTGCTGGGTGACCAGGCCGGAGAACGAGGTGGCGATGGTCATGCCGCCGAACTCGCCGACGTCCTTGGCGGTGCCCGGACGGGTGGCGTAGCGGAAGGTCGAGCCGGCGAAGCCGAGCTGCATGATCTCCTCGGCCTGCGAGCCGGAGTCCAGCAGCAGGTCCCGACCGGTGATGCCGATGTCCAGCTTGCCGGAGCCGACGTAGACGGCGATGTCGCGCGGGCGGAGGAAGAAGAACTCGACCTCGTTCTCGGCGTCGACCAGGACCAGTTCCCTGCGGTCCTTGCGCTGGCGGTAGCCGGCCTCATGCAGCATCGCCGACGCAGGCTCGGACAGTGAACCCTTGTTGGGGACAGCGATGCGCAGCATGGGTGCAGGTTTCCTTTGCAGCTGAAGGGAGTTGAGGTGAGAACGGGTGAAGGATCAGAGGTGGGCGTAGACGTCGTCGAGGGAGATTCCCTTGGCGACCATCATCACCTGAAGGTGGTAGAGGAGCTGGGAGATCTCCTCGGCGGCGGCGTCGTCGGATTCGTACTCCGCGGCCATCCACACCTCGGCGGCCTCTTCGACGACCTTCTTGCCGATGGTATGGACACCGGCCTGCACCAGCTCGGCGGTACGGGAGGTGGCCGGGTCGCCGTTGGCGGCCTTCTGCTGGAGCTCGGTGAAGAGCTCCTCGAAAGTCTTCTTGGACATGGTGACGCCTACCCTACGCGGTGCAGTCACAGCGGCGCGCAGCGCCTCCACCGAAGGGTGGTGGTGGGAGACGCGCGGGCCGCCCTCAGCGCCAGGGTTCGCTGACCGAGCGGAGCGTGGCGGCGGTGGCGACCGCGGCCGTGACCGCTTCGTGGCCCTTGTCCTCGGGCGATCCCTCCAGGCCGGCACGGTCCAGGGCCTGCTGCTCGGTGTCACAGGTCAGTACGCCGAAGCCGACGGGGACGCCGGTGTCCACCGAGACCTGGGTCAGGCCCTGGGTGACGCCCTGGCAGACGTATTCGAAGTGCGGGGTACCGCCCTTGATGACGACGCCGAGCGCGACCACCGCGTCGTAGCCGCGGCCGGCCAGGACCTTGGCGACGACCGGCAGCTCGAACGCTCCGGGCACCCGCAGCAGGGTCGGCTCGTCGATGCCGAGCTCGGTCAGTGCGCGCAGCGCGCCGTCCACCAGGCCGTCCATCACCTGCTCGTGCCACTGGGCGGCGATCACGGCCACCCGCAGGTCGCCACAGTTCTTCACGGTCAGTTCGGGTGCGCCCTTGCCGCTCACGGTTCTCCTCGTACGGGTGATGTGGTGTCTCGTGCTGACGGGTGGTTACTGGTTGCCGCAGGTGGACGCGCGATCGGAGTCCAGCCAGGGCAGGTCGTGGCCCATCCGGTCCCGCTTGGTGCGCAGGTACCGCAGGTTGTGTTCACCGGCCTGGACGGGCATCGGCTCGCGGCCGGTGACGTCGAGGCCGCACCGCACCAGGGCGGCGGTCTTGTCGGGGTTGTTGGTCATCAGGCGCAGCGAATGCACGCCCAGGTCCTGGAGCATCTGTGCGCCGGCGGCGTAGTCGCGGGAGTCGGCGGGCAGCCCCAGTTCGAGGTTGGCGTCGAGCGTGTCGCGTCCGCGCTCCTGGAGCTCGTAGGCCCGCAGCTTGGACAGCAGGCCGATGCCGCGTCCTTCGTGGCCGCGGAGGTAGATGACCACACCGCGGCCGGTCTCGGTGATCCGGCGCAGCGAGGCCTCCAGCTGGGGGCCGCAGTCGCAGCGCAGCGAGTGGAAGATGTCGCCGGTCAGGCACTCGGAGTGGACCCGTACCAGGACGTCCTCGCCGTCGCCGATCTCGCCGGCGACCAGGGCGATGTGCTCGACGCCGTCGACGGTGGAGCGGTAGCCGTACGCCGTGTATTCGCCGTGGGCGGTGGGCAGCCGGGTCTCGGCCTCCCGGCGGACGGTGGGGGCGGAGGTCCGGCGGTAGGCGACCAGGTCCTCGATGGAGATGATGGACAGGCCGTGCTTGCGGGCGAACGGGACGAGCTCGGGCAGCCGCAGCATGGTGCCGTCCTCGCCGGCGATCTCCACGATGGCGGCGGCGGGGCGGAGTCCGGCCAGTCGGGCGAGGTCGACGCCGGCCTCGGTGTGGCCGTTGCGGACCAGGACGCCGCCGGGCTTGGCGCGCAGCGGGAAGATGTGGCCGGGCCGTACGAAGTCGCCCGGGACCGAGTCGCCGGCGGCGAGCAGGCGCAGGGTGGTGGCACGGTCGGCGGCGGAGATTCCGGTGCTGACGCCGTGGGCGGCGGTGGCGTCGACGGAGACCGTGAAGGCGGTCTGCATCGACTCGGTGTTGTGGTCGACCATCTGCGGGAGTTCCAGGCGGTCGAGTTCGGCGCCCTCCATGGGGGCGCAGATCAGTCCGCGGCACTCGCTCATCATGAAGGCGACGATCTCGGGGGTGGCCTTCTCGGCCGCGATGACGAGGTCGCCCTCGTTCTCGCGGTTCTCGTCGTCCACGACGACGACCGGGCGGCCCGCGGCGATGTCGGCGACGGCCCGTTCGACGGGGTCCAGCACCAGGCCCTCGGTGTCCTCGGCGTACCAGCTCTGCGCTGCGGTCATGCCGCTGCTCCTTCCAGGACGGGGCGCGTGGCGGCGCGCGAGCGCAGCCACCAGTCACGCATGCCCCACACGACGAGGGCGAGATAGACGACGTAGACGAAACCGGAGAAGGCGAGGCCGCTGCTGAAGGCGAGCGGGACGCCGACCACATCGACCAGCAGCCAGGCGAACCAGAACTCGACCAGGCCGCGCGCCTGGGCGACCATCGCGGCGAGCGTGCCGACGAAGATGTAGGCGTCCGGCCAGGGGTTCCAGGACAGCTGCGGGAGCAGGGTGAACAGTGCGCCGACGGCCGCGGTGCCCAGGGCCGTACCGCCGATCAGCACGGCGCGCTCGCGCCGGCCGGCGAAGCGTACGGCGATGGAGCCGTCCTGCGCCTGCTGCCGGCCGCGCTGCCACTGCCGCCAGCCCCAGAGCGCCACGCCGATGACCAGCAGCTGCTTGCCGACGCCGCCGCTGAGGTGGGCGGAGGCGTAGGCGGCGACGAGGATGACGCCGGAGAGGAACTGGGCCGGCCAGGTCCATATGGACCGCCGCCAGCCGAGGGCGAGGGCCAGCAGGCCGATGGTGTTGCCGACCATGTCCGACCAGATGACGTGCTGTCCGAAGGCCGTGAAGGCTTCGCCGTTCAGCCAGCCGAGGGCGCTCAACGGTCCATCTCCTTGAGGTTGTCGAGGTCCCTGAGGTCCGTGCCGGCGGCGTCGCCCCCGCCGAGCAGCCGCTCGACGTACTTGGCGAGGATGTCGACCTCGAGGTTGACGGGGTCGCCGACCTTCTTGATGCCCAGGGTGGTCAGGGCGAGGGTGGTGGGGATGAGGCTGATGGTGAAGTGGTCGGCGGCGGCGTCGACGACGGTGAGGCTGACGCCGTCGACGGTGACGGAGCCCTTCTCCACGACATAGCGGGCCAGCCCGGCCGGCAGCGCGATCTTGACGATCTCCCAGTGCTCGGCGGGGGTGCGCTCGACGATGGTGCCGGTGCCGTCGACATGGCCCTGGACGAGGTGCCCGCCGAGCCGTCCGCCGAGCGCCATCGGGCGCTCCAGATTGACCCGTGAGCCGGTGGCCAGCGCGCCGAGGCTGGAGCGGTTGAGCGTCTCGGCCATCACATCGGCGGTGAATTCGCCCTCGGCGGTGTCCACGACGGTCAGACAGACACCGTTGACGGCGATCGAGTCGCCGTGCTTGGCGTCCTCGGTGACGACGGGGCCGCGCAGTCGGAACCGGGAGGCGTCACCGAGGTCCTCGATGGCGACGACCTCACCCAGTTCTTCGACGATTCCGGTGAACACTTCAGTTCTCCTCGTGGAGGGCGTGGCGGATGGGGGTGGCGGTGATGCGCAGATCGGGGCCGAGCCGTTCGGTGTCGGTCACATCGAGCCGCAACGCCTGGCCGATCGTGGTGATTCCGGCGTCGCCGACCGCGGCCGGTCCGGCGCCGAGCAGGGCCGGCGCGAGATAGCCGACAACCTTGTCGACGGTCCGGGCGGCGAGGAAGGCCCCGGCGAGCGTGGGCCCGCCTTCGAGGAGTACGGAGCGCACATCGCGCTCGTACAGGGCCGTCAGGAGTGCGGGGATGTGCAGGCCGCGGCCCTGGGTGGCGCGTGGCAGCCGGAGGAGGGGGGCGAGGCCGTCGAGGTGGGCGGCGTCGGCGTCCTCGGCGACGGCGACGAGGGTCGGGGCGGTGCCGTCCAGGACGCGGGCGCCTGCCTTGACGGCGGTGGCGTCGGAGTCGACGACGACCCGCAGCGGCTGGCTGACCTCGGGGTCCGGGAGGCCGCTGATCCGGACGCCGAGCTGCGGGTCGTCGGCGCGGGCGGTGCCGGAGCCGACGACCACGGCGTCCGCGGCGGCCCGGAGGCGGTGCACATCGGCGCGCGATTCGGGCGAGGAGATCCAGCGGCTGGTGCCGTCGGCGGCGGCGATCCGGCCGTCGAGGGTGGCCGCGTACTTCCACAGCACGAAGGGCCGACGGCGCAGGACCGAGGTCAGCCATGCCTCGTTGCCCGCCGCCGCCTCGTCGGCCAGCAGTCCGCCCTCGACGTCGATTCCTGCCTCGGCCAGGGTGACGGCGCCGTCGGTGGCGGTCGGGTTGGGGTCGGGGACTGCGTAGACGACGCGGGCGATCCCGGCGTCGGCGAGTGCCCGGGCGCAGGGGCCGGTGCGGCCGGTGTGGTTGCAGGGTTCGAGGGTGACCAGCGCGGTGCCGCCGCGGGCGCGTTCGCCGGCCGCGCGCAGTGCGTGGATCTCGGCGTGCGGACCGCCGGCCCGCTGGTGCCAGCCCTCGCCCGCGATGCGGCCGTCGGAGTCCAGGACGACACAGCCGACCACCGGGTTGGGGCTGGTGTGCCCGAGACCGCGCGCGGCGAGCTCAATGGCACGGCGCATCGCCGCGGTCTCATCGGGGGCTGCGGTGGCCACCGGGTCCTCCTGCCTCTTCGGGCACGGACTCCGGGGCTGTCGAACGACAGAAAACGGAAACGAGGCCACCGGGACACCGGGGCCGGAACAGAAGGCCCGTCCGGAGATACGACCGGACGCGCCGCCGACGGCGGTGTACCGAAGCTCGCCCGCCGCGCACTGCCTCCCATCCGGACTTTCACCGTCGGTGCAGGAATTTCACCTGCTCAACCGGCCGCTGGCTGCGGACGGGTCGCGGACTATTACCGCCGGTTCGGAATTACACCGACCCCGGAGTGCGCTGCTTGCTCTTATGTCAGTACAGCTTCAGTCTGCCACGGCTGATCGTCGCCCATGCGGGCGAGGGCCTGTGGGGTGGCTCACAGGCGACGGTGCGCGTCGGGTGTCACAGGCCGCACGGGGGTGTCGTCACAGTGGAGGGACACGCGCCCGCGACGGTACGTGCCCACGAGGCCACCCACCCCTCCCACCCCCAAGGACTGATCTCCGATGGCGACAATTCTGGTGACCGGCGGCACGGGCACACTCGGACGGTCCCTGGTCGACCGGCTGCTCGAGGACGGCCATGAGGTCCGCTCGCTGAGCCGGCGGCCGCACACCGGCCGGGAGCGGCCCGGGCTGCGGGTGCACGCGGTCGATCTGCGCGACGGCACCGGGCTGGCGGAGGCGGTGGCGGGTGCGGACGCGATCGTGCACTGCGCCTCGGCGCCCTCCGGCGGCGACACGGAGGCGGCAGGCCGGCTGATCGACGCGGCGAGGGCGGCGGCGGTCCCCCATATGGTCTACATCTCCATCGTCGGCGTGGACCGGGTCCCGCTGCGCTACTACCGGAGCAAGCGTGCCGTGGAGCAGCTGATCGAGGACTCCGGTCTGGGCTGGAGCGTGCTGCGCACCACGCAGTTCCACGATCTGGTGCTGGCACTGGTCAAGGGCGGCGCGCGGTCACCGGTGCTGCCGGTGCCGGTGGGGGTGCGGGTACAGCCGGTGGCGGTGACGGAGGTGGCCGCCCGGCTGGCCGGGCTGGCGGCCGGCGCACCGGCCGGGCGGGTCACCGATCTCGGCGGCCCCGAGGTGCTCGCGGCCGGGGATCTCGTCCGGGCCACTCTGGAGGCGGGCGGGCGGCGCCGGCTGCTGGCACCGCTGTGGCTGCCGGGCCGGACGTTCGGGGCGCTGCGGCGGGGCGGGAACCTCACGCCGGAGCACGCGGACGGGCGGCAAACGTACGCGGAGTTCCTGGCGGAGCGGGCCGCGGCGGGGAACGTGGCGGGGAACGCGCGCTGAGGCGGCGCCCGGGGTGAAGCGGCGCCCGACACCGGGTCGCGCGCTCAGCTCCCGGGGGAGAACAGGTCGTTCTGTGCGGCGTCGCGCGCCGCGAGCACCGCACCGCGCAGCACCGCCCGCCCGCCGACCGTCCCCGCGCGCACCTCGGTGCGCAGCGGGGACAGCCGGGCGAGGTGGCCGGCGACCCGTTCGGCGAGCGCGTCGCCGCCGGCCCGGCCGATCTCACCGCCGAGGACGACGCACCCGGGGTCGAGCACGGCGCAGACCGCCGCCACCCCGAGGGCGATCCGCGCGGCGAGCGCGTCGAGGAACGGCGTCGCACCGGTGGCCACCGCATCCCGCACGAGGGCCTCGGCCGGCGGGGCGTCGCCGTCGGACGCCTCGGCCGGCTCCCGCGCCGTCAGCCCGTGGTCGGCCGCCAGCGCGCAGATCGCGGCGGAGCCGGCCAGCGAGTGGAAGCCGCCGTCGCAGCCACGCGCGGAGGGCAGCCCGGCGGTGCCGGGAACGGGGAGGAAGCCGATCTCGCCGGTGCCGCCGGAGGCACCGCGGCGGAGCGCGCCGTCCAGGACGACCGCGGCGCCGGTGCCGTGGCCGAGCCAGAGGAGCACGAAGGTGTCCCGGTCGTGGGCCGCGCCGGCGCGCTGTTCGGCGACGGCGGCGAGGTTGACCTCGTTCTCCAGCAGGACCGATCCGGGCGTCCGGTCGTGGAGTTCGCCGACCAGCGCGGCGTGCCACGGCGGGTTCCAGTCGCCGCCGGTGCGGCCGGTGGCCGGGTCGATCAGGCCGGGGGCGCCGATCGCGACGGTGTGCGGACGGCCGGCGCCGGCCGCGTCGAGGGCCTCGTCGAGGGCGGCGAGGACGGCCGCCACGGGGTTGCCTGGCGGGCCGTCCGGGCCGAGGGGGACGGCGCGTTCGGCGCGCACCCGCCCCAGGAGGTCGGCGACCGCGACGGTGGCACTGCGGGTGCGCAGATCGAGGCCGACGAGATGGGCCCGGTCGGCGACGATCCCGTAGAGCCGGGCGTTGGGTCCGCGCCGCTGCGCGCCGCTCTCGCCGACCACGGCGATCAGCCCGTCCGTCTGCAGGCGTTCGACCAGGTCCGACACCGTCGGCCGGGACAGGCCGGTCAGTGACTTGAGCTGACCTGCCGTCAGCGGCCCTTCGGACTGCAGGAGTTGGAGGGCGAGTCGGTCGTTGATCCGCCGTGCGGTGGCCGGGGAGGCGGTGCGGCCGGCCGCCGCCGCGCGCGATGCATGCATGGCCGGATCCTTTCACCCCCCGGCGGCGTCTCCTCTTATTATCAGGCAGGCTTCCTGATATTTTACCGGCCATGGCAGGCACCGGCGTCACGGACGCCTCCACCCCACCCCCCGTCGACGGGCTGCGCCGCGCACGCTGGGCGATCGCCCTGGTCTTCCTCGTCCACGGCACGGTCACCGGGAACTTCGCCACCCGCATCCCCTGGATCCAGGACCACACCGGCATCACCCCGGGCCAGCTCGGCCTGGCCCTCGCCTTCCCCGCGATCGGCGCCTCCCTGGCCATGCCGCTGGCCGGCCGGGTCAGCCACCACCTCGGCGCCCGCGCCGCCCTGCGGGTGCTGCTCGCCCTCTGGACGCTGGCGCTGGCCCTGCCCGCTCTCTCGCCGTCCGGTTATGTGCTGTGCCCTGCGCTGCTGCTCTACGGCGGGGCCGCGGGCATGTCGGACGTCGCCATGAACGCGCTGGGCGTGGAGACCGAGAACCGGCTCGGCAAACCGATCATGTCGGGGCTGCACGGCATGTGGAGCGCCGGCGCGCTGGTGGGGTCGGCGGCCGGCACCGTCGCCGCGCACGCCGGCACGGACGCCCGGATCCATCTCGGCGTCGCCGCACTGCTGTTGACCCTCCTGGGCACCGTGGCCTGTCAGGGCGTTCTGGATCTGCGCAGCGACCCGGAGGACGGTCCGCCGCCGCGCTTCGCGCTGCCGCCGAAGTCGGCGCTGGTCATCGGGGCCATAGGCTTTTGCGCGGTGTTCGCGGAGGGCGCCAGCCTGGACTGGTCGGCGGTCTATCTGCGGGACGTGCTGGGCACCGATGCGGGCCTGGCGGCCGCGTCGACCACCGCGTTCGCCTGCACCATGGCTGTCGCCCGGCTGGTGGGCGACAAGGTCGTGGCCCGCTTCGGGGCGGTGCGCACGGTCCGCGGCGGGGGCGTCCTGGCGACGGCGGGCGGCCTGCTCATCATGACGGCCCGGCATCCGGCGCCGGCGATGGCCGGGTTCGCCCTGATGGGCCTGGGCATCGCGGTCGTGGTGCCGCTCGCCTTCGCTGCGGCCGGCCGCAGCGGCCCCGCCCCCAGCCAGGCCATCGCGGGCGTCGCCACGATCACCTACACCTCCGGCCTCATCGCTCCCTCCACCATCGGCGGCATCGCCCAGGCCACCTCGCTGACGGTGTCGTTCGCGCTGGTGACGGCATTGACACTGGGGCTTGCTGCGGGGGCGCGGGTGCTGCGGGTGCCGGGGCGTGAGACCCACCCGACGGCGGCCGCGCCCGCGACCGATCTGGAACGTTCGTGACCGGACGGGACGGCGGGAAGGCCACGGACGAGCCCGGCGCCGCCGCGGTGGCTCAGGCCGCCTCCGCGGCCGCCTCCGGTCGTCGCAGCTCGTCCGCGACGGCCCGCGCCCGGTCCGACCACGGCGTGGGCCGCATCGTCGCGAAGTCCACCCGGACGAGCACCCGGTGGCCCCGGGCGTAGGTCTCGGTACCGTCCGCCGAGCAGATCCGGAAGCCGTAGGTGAGGCCGGTGCGGCCAAGGCGCTCGACCCACAGGTGCGCGGCGTAGCGGCCGGCGCGGGTGACCGGGCGCTCGTAGGACAGGCGCATCTCCTTGATGACGTTGCACATGTCACCCGCGGCAGCCCAGTCGCCGTCGAAGCCGAAGCCGTGGGCGTGCCAGTACTCGCCCCAGGCGCGCTCGACCAGCAGCGGGTAGCGGGAGTTGTGGAGCATGCCGAGTGCGTCGAGGTCGTCGAAGTGGACGGTGACGGGGACCAGTCGCCCGTACGCGACGGGGTCGGCGGCCTGCAGGGATTCGACGCTCACGGGTAGTGCTCCTGGGGTTCTTGCTGGGGTTCTTGCTGGGGTTTCTCGGGGTACGCCTTTCGCCCCATAGTAAGCGGCCGCTTAGCACGCTTTTCCCGCCGGGATGGGAAACTGCTCTGTCATCACCATTCGGAGAAGTGGAGCAGTCATGGGCCTCGGGGTGCGCTGGACCGTGCACGGCGACGGGCGCAATCCGGCCCCGGGAGCCGTGGTCAGGCCGGATGAGCGGCTGTCGTGGCCGCGGACCGCGGGCCTGGGTGCGCAGCATGTCGTGGCGATGTTCGGTGCGAGTTTCGTGGCGCCCGTACTGATGGGCCTCGACCCGAACCTCGCGATCATGATGTCCGGTGTCGCGACGGTCATCTTCCTGCTCGCCACCCGCGGCCGGGTCCCCTCCTACCTGGGCTGTTCGCTGTCGTTCGTCGGGGTCGCCGCGGTCATCCGCGCCCAGGGCGGCACCAGCGCGACCGTCACCGGGGCGGTCCTCGTCGTCGGCGTCGCGCTCTTCCTGGTGGGCCTGGCGGTCCAGCGGTTCGGGGCGCGGATCATCCACGCGGTGATGCCGCCGGTGGTCACCGGTGCGGTGGTGATGCTGATCGGTTTCAACCTGGCGCCGGTGACGGCGAGCACGTACTGGCCGCAGGACCAGTGGGCGGCGCTGCTCACCATGCTGGTCACCGCGCTCGCCGTGGTGTGTCTGCGCGGCTTCTGGTCGCGGATCGCGATCTTCCTCGGGCTGGTCTTCGGGTACGCCCTCTCCTTCGTCCTGGACCGGGTCTTCGGGCAGATCCACTCGGTCAACGGCGCGGGCAAGGTCGTCGACCACTGGCGCCTGGACTTCTCGGCAGTCGGCCCGGCCGACTGGGTCGGCCTGCCGTCCTTCCACGGACCGGCGTTCCAGTGGTCGGCGATCCTGGTGGCTCTGCCCGTGGTGATCGCACTGGTCGCCGAGAACGCCGGGCACGTCAAGGCGGTCGGCGAGATGACCGGCGACCCGCTGGACGACGAGTTGGGCACCGCGATCTCCGCGGACGGCGTGGCCTCGGTACTCTCCACCGCGCTCGGCGGCCCGCCCAACACCACCTACTCCGAGAACATCGGCGTGATGGCCGCGACCCGGGTCTACTCCACCGCGGCCTACTGGGCGGCGGCCGGTTTCGCCCTGCTCTTCGGCCTGTGCCCGAAGTTCGGCGCGGTGGTGGCCGCCATCCCGGGCGGGGTGCTGGGCGGCATCACCGTCATCCTCTACGGCATGATCGGCCTGCTCGGTGCCCAGATCTGGGTGCACAACAAGGTGGACCTGCGCAATCCGCTCAATCTCGTCCCGACCGCTGCGGGCATCATCATCGGCGTCGGCGGCGTCAGCCTCAAGATCAGCGACAACTTCGAGCTGAGCGGCATCGCGCTGGGCACGATCGTGGTGCTCGCCGGCTACCACGGTCTGCGCGCGCTGGCTCCGGCCCATCTCAAGGTGCAGCCGCCGCTGCTGGACGAGGGCACCTCGTCGTACGACCAGGGGGCGGACGGCGACGCGGCGCACGGCGAGGGGCCGACCGGGGAGGACGGGGAGAAGAGGGAGAAGAGGGAGAAGGGGGAGAACGGGCCGGGGTCGCGCTGAGCACCCGCGCCCCGGCCCGGCACGCACCGACCCGGCGCGCCCCATCCCGGCACGGCCCATCCCGGCACGGTCAGCCGAGTTTCTTCACGGCCTCGGGGAAGCGCCGGGACATGCGGATGTCAAAGACCGTCGACGCTCTTTGAGGCTCAGCTGAAAAGCACAGGAAGATGCGTGAGTTGTTACCCCGATCAGGTCATCGGCACACGGCAAAGGCCGCATTTCCGGGGCCTGCTGGCACGCTGAACGGATGACGACAACTCAGCAGCGCGGCCGTGCACCGGGATCCGCGACGGCGGCAGGGGTGGGCGAGGTGCTGGCGCGGATGCGGGCGCTGGACGCGGCGCTGCCCGCCGAGGACGGAGTGGCCGTCTTCAACCGGGTCTATCTGACCGTCACCGAGGCGGTGGCGCGGCGCATCGACGACGGTGCGTTCGCGGACCCGGTGGCCGCCGGTGAGCTCGACATCCGCTTCGCACGGCGCTACTTCGCCGCGGTGGACGCCGCCGGCGCGGGCCTGCGCCCGCCCGCCTGCTGGCGCCCGCTCTTCCAACTCCGCCGCCACCCCGGGGTCCGTCCGCTGCAGTTCGCGCTGGCCGGGATCAACGCGCACATCGGGCACGACCTCGCGCTGGCGGTGCTCGACACCTGCCGGGTGCTGGACTGCGAACCGTCCGTCCTGGAAGGGGACTTCGACCGTGTCGGTACCGTCCTGACCGGTCTGGAGGAGGGCATCCGGGAGGGCCTGATGCCCGGGCCCGACCTCCTGGACATCGCCGATCCGCTCACCCATCTCGCCGGTTCCTGGAGCATGGAGAGGGCGCGGGACGCCGCCTGGGCCGCGGCCCGGATGATGTGGGGCGCGCGCCGGCTGCCCGAGCTGGCCGAGGAGTTCGCCGAGCGGCTGGACGCGAGCGTCGGGCTGGTGGGTCGGTGTCTGCTGACACCGCTGTCGTAGGACCCGCTCCCCTCGGGTGTCTCCCCCGCCGGCCCGTCCGGCCGCCGGCCGGCGCGCGGACGTCAGCCTGCGCGCGGACGTCAGCCGGTGGTCACCACCATCCGGAAGCGGGCGGTCCCGGAGAGCATCTTCTGGTACGCCTCGCCGGTCCGGTCCAGCGGCACGGTCTCGACCATCGGGCGGATTCCGTGCAGGACGCTGAACGCCATGGTGTCCCGGACGTCCTGCGCGGTGCCGGAAGGGTGGCCGCGGACGACCCTGCCGCTCATGATCAGCTGGGTCGGGGTGACACCCAGCGGGGCGGGATCCACCCCGATGACCACCAGTTCGCCGCGGTGCGTGAGCCCGTCCACGGTCGCCGTGATGGCGCCGGAGTGGGCTGCGGTGGCCAGGACGACCTTGGCGCCGCCGAGGGCCTGCAGTGCGTCCGCGACGGTGGTGTCCGCCGTGCTGTCGATGTAGTGGTGGGCGCCGAACTGCCGGGCGCGGTCGGCCTTGTCGGCTCCCCGGGCGATGGCCACGGTCTCGAAGCCCATCGCCACCGCGTACTGCACCGCCAGGTGGCCGAGACCGCCGATGCCCAGGACGGCAACCAGATCTCCAGGCCGTGCCGAGCTGCGTCGCAGCCCGTCGTAGGTCGTCACTCCCGCGCAGGCCATGGGCCCCGCGTCGACCGCCGCCAGCGCGTCGGGGATCCGCGCCAAGGCGTCGACGGGCGCGATCATCGCCTCGGCGTAGCCCCCGTCGTACGCCCATCCGGGGACCTTCAGGTTCTCGCACACGATGAAGTCGCCTTGTCGGCAGGGCGTGCAGTGGCCGCAGCTGCCCCCGAACCAGCCCACCGCCACCCGGTCCCCCACCTGCCAGCCGTAGTCCTGCGCCCCCTCGCCGAGTTCGTCGATGCGCCCGGCGATCTCGTGGCCGGGGACCAGCGGAAACCGGACGCCCGGCACCCCGGCGGTCACGAAGAAGGCGTCGCTGTGGCAGAGCCCGCAGGCCTCCACGGCGATCCGCACATGACGGGGGCCCGGCCGCGGCGCCTCCCGCTCGACGATCTCGAACGGCCCGCCGGCGGCGGCCACCTGCGCGACTCGATAGGCACTCATCTGGATCTCTCCGGAACGCGGGAACATCGGCCTCCCCACCAGCACACCAGCTCCGGCCCGATCCCGCGCGCCGAAGGAGTGGGCGGCGGGCTGGCCGTCGCCGGACCACGCCTCGTGCCGGTTCGGCGCCCGGCGCCGTATGGTGCCGCCCATGACGCTACGGCTGGGACTCGGGCTACCGCAGATGACGCAGTACGCCCTGGGGCGCGATGTCCGGGAAGTGGCCCGCTCGGCGGAGCAGACCGGTTACGACAGCGTGTGGGTCTTCGAGCGGACGGTGTTCCCCCGGGAGCCGCTGGACGGCCTCTACCAGGTGCCGGGGCTCCCCTGGCCCGACCACTACCGCAGGTGCGCCGACCCGCTGGTGACGCTGACGCTGGCCGCCGCCGTCACCGACCGGGTACGGCTGGGCAGCAGCGTGCTCGTCTCGGGGCTGCACGCCCCCTTCCCCCTCGCACGGACGCTGGCGACGCTGGACGCGGCGTCCGGAGGCCGGGTGCTGGCGGGGCTCGGCACCGGCTGGTCCCGGGACGAGTACCGCGCGGCCGGGGTCACCGACTTCGCCGACCGCGGCGCCCAGCTGGACGAACTGCTGGATGTCTGCGCCGCGGTCTGGGGCCCGGACCCGGTCGCCCATCAGGGGACGTACACCGAGATCGCCCCGGCCTCGATCGGGCCCAAGCCCGCGCGACCGATCCCGGTCTATCTGGCCGCGACCGGCGGCCGGGCGCTGGAGCGGGTGGCGCGGCGCGCCGACGGCTGGCTGCCCACCCACCTGACCGGATCCCAACTCGCTCCGCTCCTTGGGACGTTGGCCGAGGCGGCGGAGCGGCACGGGCGTACCGCAGCGGACATCGACGTCTCGATGCGGGTGGGCGTCGAGCTGACCGGGGCGCCGCTCCCGGAAGCGGACCGCCGCCCGTACACGGGCAGCCACGACCAGGTCGTCGAGGATCTGGCCGCGGCGGCCGAGGCGGGTGCCCGCGAGGTGCTGCTGGACTTCCAGGTGTTCTGCCGGGACGGCAAGGAGCTGGCCGACCGCGCCGCCGAGCTGCACGCCCGGATCCGCGCGGCCGGCCTGTGACCGGTGCGTCCGGGACTTCAGTCCTCGGGCAGCTCGACCGGCGCGATCTCGTCGTAGACGTCCCCGGGGCCCGGGTTGGTGGCGTCGGTGGCACCACCGAAGTGGTGCATCACGCCCCACACCGCGTTCAGCGCGGTCTGCACGGCGCCCTCGGCCCAGCCCGCGGTCCAGGAGATGTCGTCGCCCGCCAGGAAGAGGCCCCGCTTGTCCTCGGGCAGCCGGTCCTGCATGAAGTGGGTGAACAGCCGGCGCTGGTAGCGGTAGTGGCCGGGCAGGTTGGCCTTGAACGCGCCCATGAAGTAGGGCTCGTTCTCCCAGGAGACGGTGACGGGGTTGCCGATGATGTGCTTGCGGATGTCGACCTTCGGATAGATCTCCGACAGCGACTTCAGCATGACCTCCATCCGCTCGTTGGCCTCCAGCGGCAGCCACTTGAGGCTGTCGTCGCACCAGGTGTACGAGAGGCAGATGACGGCGGGCTCGTCCGGGCCGTTGTCGAGGAGATAGGTGCCGCGGGTCATCCGGTCGGTGAGCGTCATGCTCATCACGTCCCGGCCGGTCTCCTCGTCCTTGTCCAGCCAGAACGGCCGGTCGACGGGGACGAAGAGCTTGGACGACTCCATGTAGTGGGTGCGCTCCATCGCCGTCCAGTGGTCGATGGGGAACAGCGCATCGTCACAGGCGATCTTGCTCAGCAGCATCCAGGACTGCGCGGTGAAGACGGCGGCCTCGTAGGTACGGATGTCGCCGGCCGCGTCGGTCACCGTGACGCGGTTGCCCGCGGTGCGGTGGAGGCGGGTGACGGCCGGGCGCGGGTCGCCGTCGTGCAGCGTCGCGAGCGAGGTGCCCGGCGCCCAGTGCACGATCTTGGCCGGCTCGCGCTCCCACAGGCGCAGCGGCAGCTGCTGGCTGCCGCCGACGATCCCCTGGTGGTGGTCGTCGGCCTCGGTGTAGACGACCCGCAGGATCTCCAGGATGGAGTTGGGGAAGTCGGTGTCCCAACCGCCGGTGCCGAAGCCGACCTGGCCGAAGATCTCGCGGTGGCGGAAGGACTTGAAGGCGGTCGAATCGCAGAGGAAGCCGTAGAAGGTCTGGTTGTCGAGCTTCTCGACGAGCCGGGACCAGATCTCCCGGATCCGCGGCACGTCGCGCTCGCGCAGCGCCTGGTTCATGTCGGAGAAGTCCGCGCCCTCCTCCAGGCAGGCGTTCCAGGCATGCATCACGTCGCGGTAGACCTGCGGCAGGTCGTCGACGGAGGTGGCGTAGTGGGACTCGCCCTTGAGGTCGACGACCGTGGACGGGGTCTCCGGCGCCAGCGGGTTGGGGAACGGCTTGGTGTGCAGGCCCACCAGGTCGATGTAGTGCTGAAGGGCGGTGGACGACGGCGGGAAGCGCATCGCACCCATCTCGGCCGTCAGGCCCGCCGCCTCGGACCCGGTCCCCTCGAAGCCGACGGTCCGCAGCCGGCCACCTATCCGGTCCGCCTCGTAGACGACGGGCTTGAGGCCCATCTTCATCAGCTCGTACGCGGTGATGATGCCGGAGAGGCCGCCGCCGATGACCGCGACCTCCTTGCCGTGCTCGGTGGCGGGGACCTGGCCCAGACCCGCCGGGTGCGCGAGGAAGTCGTCGTAGGCGTACGGGAAGTCCGGGCCGAACATGGTGATCGGCGGCTGGGCATCCGCGTGGTGGGCGGCGGTGGGCACCGTGGACGTCATCGGGGCGGACTCCTTGCAGGCAGGGCAGGGCGGCGCGGGCCGGGTGGGGCCGGCCCGCGGCGGATCAGGGGGGTGTCGGGAGGGTGGCGCGGTCGGGAGGCGCGGGTGCGGGCGGACGGATCAGGTCAACGGGCCGTACAGCTCCGGCCGCCGGTCGTGCAGATACGGGTTGTCCGCCCGCGATTGCTTCAGGAAGGCGGTGTCGACGTCGGCCTGCACCAGCTGCTCGGTCCGGCCGGCCCGGGTGCGCACCACGCCGTCCGGCCCCGCCAGGCAGCTGAGTCCGACGAACTCGAACTCGCCCTCCGTGCCGACCCGGTTGACGTAGGCGACGTACATCTGGTTCTCGAAGGCACGCACCGGGATGACGGATTCGGCAACGAACTGGAAGGGGTGCATCTGCGCGGTCGGCACCAGCAGCAGGTCCGTGCCGGCCAGCGCGTGGGCCCGGACGTTCTCCGGGAACTCGACGTCGTAGCAGATCATGACGCCGATCCGGACGCCGGCCAGCTCCGCCTGCACGACGGCCTGCTGCCCCGGGGTGAACCACTCGCGCTCGAAGCAGCCGAAGAGGTGGGTCTTGCGGTAGTTCGCGAGGCGGCTGCCGCCGCGCCCCTCCTCCCCCGCACTCCGGCCGGGTCCGTCGGGTGCCGGGCCCGGGCCGATCAGCTGGGCGGAGTTGTGGACCGCACCGTCGTCGGCGCGCTCGGGGTAGCCGTAGAGCACCGCGATGCCGTGCTCCGCGGCGATCTCGCCGATGGCGCGGGCGCTGTCGCCGTCGGCGGGCTCGGCGAGGCGGTGGATGTCCGCGCCGATGGCGTAGCCGGTGAGAAACAGCTCGGGGCAGGCGAGCAGTTCGGCGCCGGTGGCGGCCGCCGCGCGGGCCGCGTCCGCCAACACCCGCAGATTGTGTGCGACATCGCCGGGCCGTCCCGAACTCTGGAGCAGGGCGGTGTGCAGGGACGGCATGGGACCCCTCGACGGAACGGTGCGGGCGGGACGCATTGACGGTACGGGCCGCCGCCGATCCAGGACAAGGCGCCAGTGTTGCGCGTCGACGGACCATTCGTTGCGCGTTCAAGCGGCTCTGCGGTGATTCGTTGCGCCGTGGCGCCTGCGCAGGCCAAACGGTGCGAGCGGCGGCTGCACGGCGGTGCGGCGCGGCAACGCGGGGCCCTCGCCGGCGTCGTAGTGATCATGGATGACATCACCGATCCGATCGAGCGGGCCGCCGGCCTCCGGGCCGGCGCCGACACCCCGGCCACGGGCGCCGATCCCGATGCGGCGCTACGGGAGTGTGCCGCCCGCCTGGCCGCCGACCCCGGCGGCCGGCACGCCCCTTTGTGGGTGTACGCGCTGACCGGGGCGGCCGAGCACCTCACCGGCCGGCCGGGGCCCGCGGCCGACGTCGCGCAGTGCGCGGTCGACGCCCTGCTCGCCTGCCACCGCGCACTGCGCGAGGCGTCCTGTGCGCACGGCAGCCACCCCTGGCAACGGGACCTGGCGGCGATGTGGGACGACGAGATCTGGGACCAGAGCCCCGATGTCCGGCTCCTGGCCAACGGCAAGCCGGAGGGCGAGGACGACGCATGGACGCAGGAGGACGCCAAGGACCTCTACCTCTGCCCGGTCGGCACCGCCGGATACGCGAGGATCACGGCGGACATCATCGCCCCTGGCAGTGCGCCGGTCATCGACCCGGAGGGTGAGGACGAGGACGACTTCGCCGACACCCTGTCCCGCGGTCATGAGACCAGCATCGGCTTTCTGTCCTCGACCCTCAACGACTACCCGACGGGGGACCCCGGCGACGACCTCCGCGCCGCGGCCGCCGTCCCCGACCACCTCGCCAAGGGGGGCCTGGCCGGCCACGTCGTCACTCTGCACGCCTGCATCTGGTACGCCGTCTCGGGTCGTGTCCAGGAGCAGTCCGTCCTCGACGAGATGGTCAAGGGGCTGACGGCCGTCCTGCCGGAGCTGCCCGATCTGCCGTGCGCCCACCAGGGCGGTGAGCACCCGGATCTCCGCGCGGCCCCCGATCAGCCGGCCGCGGACGGCATCAGCCTGCGCAGCCCCGGCGGGCGGGCCGCCCTCCAGCAGGACCACGCCGAGGGCTGCGGCCCGGCGCTGGACGCCTGGACGTGCCCGGCCTCCTGCGGGATGCGGCCGACGAGGCGCTGAGCGTCCTGGCGGGCGGTGTCGGAGCGCCCCTCGACTGACGCCCCATGACCTCGCGTCCACGTGGCCGGGTCGTCCCCGCGATCTGTCGTTCGGACACCCCGCGAGCCCGGTGTGATCCACACGACGGGCCCTAGCTCGGCGTCCCCGACCCGAATCTGCGCAGGAGCGGCGAGAGCACCAGTACGGACTTGGTCCGCTCCACGAAGGGCTCGCCCGCGATCCGTTCCAGGACCCGCTCGAAGTGCCGCATATCGGCGGCGAAGACCTGGACGACGGCGTCCGCCTCACCGGTGACGGTGGAGGCGGACGCCACTTCCGGGTAGCGCGACAGGCCGCGGTGGATCGCCTCGGGCGAGGTGTTGCGGCTGCAGTAGAGCTCGATGAACCCCTCGGTCTCCCAGCCGAGCGCGGCCGGATCGACCCGGACGGTGAATCCGGTGATCGCGCCCTCGGCCCGCAGCCGGTCCACCCGGCGTTTGACGGCCGGTGCGGAGAGCCCGACCTCCTGGCCGATGTCGGCATAGCTGCGGCGCGCGTCCTCGGCGAGGGCGTGGACGATGCGTTCGTCGAGATCGTTCAGTCGCACTGCGGGTGGGTCACTTCTCTGCGGTGGCCAATCGGGAGCGGCGCATGCCGTATCCGAAGTAGACCACAAGGCCGACGACCATCCAGACCCCGAAGACCAACCAGGTCACGGCGCCGAGGCTGAGCATCATGACGATGCACAGGATGAAGCCGATGGCGGGGAAGAGCGGGGAGAGCGGCGTGCGGAAGCCTCGCGGCATATCGGGGCGCTTGTAGCGCAGCACGACCACCGCGACGTTGACCAGCGCGAAGGCGAAGAGCGTGCCGATGCTGGTGGCGTCGGCCAGCTGGCCCAGCGGAATCGCCGCGGCGAGCACCCCGCAGAACAGCGAGACGATCACGGTGTTGATCCGGGGCGCGCCGCTCTTGGCGTGCACCTTGGAGAAGACCTTGGGCACCAGGCCGTCCCGGGACATCGCGAAGAGGATGCGGGTCTGGCCGTAGAGGACGGTCAGGACGACGCTGGCGATCGCGATGACCGCGCCGAAGGCCAGCAGCACGGCCCAGAAGTCCTGGCCGGAGACGTTCTTCATGATCCCGGCGAGGGCGGCCTCCGAGCCCTGGAACTTCTTCCAGGGCATCGCGCCGACCGCGATGGCGGCGACCAGGCAGTACAGCGCGGTGACGATGATCAGCGACAGCATGATCGCGCGCGGCAGGTCGCGCTGCGGGTTCTTGGCCTCCTCGCCGGCCGTGGAGGCGGCGTCGAAGCCGATGTAGGAGAAGAAGAGGGTGGCACCCGCGGCGCTGACGCCCGTCATGCCCAGCGGCATGAAGTCGGCGTAGTTCCCGGAGCGCACGCCCTGGAGGGCGACGCCGCAGAACAGCAGCAGCGCGACGATCTTGACGGCCACCATGATGGTGTTGGCGCGGGCGCTCTCCTTGGCCCCGCCCATCAGGAAGACCATGGCGAGCATCACGACCAGCAGGGCCGGCAGGTTGAAGACGCCGCCGTCACCGGGCGGCTGGGAGAGCGCAGCCGGGATGGTGAAGCCGAAAACGCCGTTGAGCAGCTCGTTCAGATACTGCCCCCAGCCCACGGCGACGGCCGCCACCGAGACCCCGTACTCCAGGATCAGACACCAGCCGCAGATCCAGGCCACCAGCTCGCCGAGGGTGGCGTAGGCGTAGGAGTACGACGATCCCGAGACGGGGATGGTGCCGGCCAGCTCCGCGTAGGACAGCGCGGAGAACAGGGCGGTGATGCCGGCGATGACGAACGAGATGACGACCGCGGGGCCGGCGTCGGGGACGGCCTCGCCGAGGACGACGAAGATGCCGGTGCCCAGGGTGGCCCCGATGCTGATCATGGTCAGCTGCCACATGCCCATCGAGCGGCGGAGCGAGCCGCCCTCTCCCTGGCCGCCCTCGGCGACCAGCCGTTCGACGGGCTTGCGCCGCATCAGCCGGGTACCGAGGCCGCCCGGGGAGGGCGGCCGGGGGTCGCTGGCCCCTGCGGGCGGGGCTGCGCCGTGCTCCAACACTGGGGTGGCTCCTTTATCGCTGCCGGTCTGTCGCTGCCGGTCGGTGACGGAATCCGCTGCGGGAGTCCGCGAACGGATTCCGGTGACGGGCTCCTGACGGGAATTGCCTGGGAATTCCCGCGGGGGGGGGCAGCGGTGACCGACGACGGTCCGGACGCGGGCATGCCGAGACAACCCGCAGCTGAGGGAGACCGCCGAGCAGACGGTCTCCGCCACTCCACGTACAGCGCCTGACCTTACGGCCCGGCGTTGACCTGCCGTAATGCAGGTTCCTTGCGCAACCGCGGCAGATCATTGCGCACCGGTGGTGCGGGCGGTGGTTCGTTGCGCGACACGGGGCGCCGACACCGCGATACCCCGGACCGCGACCGGCCCGGAAACGCGAGTGGCCCCGCACCGACACGGTGCGGGGCCACTCGCGACGCCTCAGCTCCAGCTGTCGTGCAGCGGCTTGCCCTCGGCGTAGCCGGCCGCGCTCTGCACGCCGACCACGGCCTGCTCGGCGAACTCCGCCAGGGAGCCCGCGCCCGCGTACGTGCAGGAGCTGCGGACGCCCGCGATGATCGAGTCGATCAGGTCCTCGACGCCGGGACGCGCCGGGTCGACGAACATCCGCGAGGTGGAGATGCCCTCCTCGAAGAGCCCCTTGCGGGCCCGGTCGTAGGCCGACTCCTCGCTCGTACGGTTGCGCACCGCACGCGCCGAGGCCATGCCGAAGCTCTCCTTGTACGGCCGCCCCTGGGCGGTGTGCTGGAGGTCGCCGGGCGACTCGAGGGTGCCCGCGAACCACGAGCCGATCATGACGTTGGACGCACCCGCGGCCAGCGCCATCGCGACGTCGCGCGGGTGGCGCACACCACCGTCGGCCCAGACGTGCTTGCCGAACTTCCTGGCCTCGGCGGCGCACTCCAGCACCGCGGAGAACTGCGGCCGGCCGACACCGGTCATCATGCGGGTCGTGCACATCGCGCCCGGTCCCACACCGACCTTGATGATGTCCGCGCCGGCCTCGATCAGGTCGCGCACGCCCTCGGCGGCGACGATGTTGCCCGCCACGATCGGGACCTGCGGGTCCAGCGCCCGTACGGCCTTCACCGCGCTGATCATCGACTCCTGGTGACCGTGTGCGGTGTCCACCACGAGGGTGTCCACACCGGCGGCCAGCAGCGCCTTGGCCTTGCCCGCCACATCGCCGTTGATGCCGACGGCGGCGGCGATCCGCAGCCTGCCGTCGGCGTCCGTGGCCGGGGTGTAGAGGGTGGCGCGCAGCGCGCCCTTGCGGGTCAGGATGCCGACGAGCTTGCCGTCCGCGTCGACCGCGGGGGCGAGCTTGCGGTTGGCGGCGTCGAGGCGGTTGAAGGCCTCACGCGGGTCGATGTCGGCGTCCAGGACGAGCAGGTCCTTGGACATCACCTCGGACACCTGGGTGAAGCGGTCCACCCCGGCCAGGTCGTGTTCGGTGACGACGCCGATCGGACGGCCGCTCTCGACCACGATGCCCGCGCCGTGCGCCCGCTTGGGCAGCAGGGACAGGGCGTCGGCGACGGTCGCGATCGGGGACAGCACGATCGGGGTGTCCAGGACGAGGTGCCGGCCCTTGACCCAGGTCACGACCTCGGTGACGACATCGATCGGGATGTCCTGCGGGATGACCACCAGACCACCGCGGCGGGCGACGGTCTCGGCCATCCGGCGGCCGGCGATCGCCGTCATGTTGGCGACGACAAGAGGAATGGTGGTGCCGCTCCCGTCGGGCGCGGACAGATCCACACCCTGCCGGGAACCCACCGCCGAGCGGCGGGGCACCATGAACACATCGTCGTACGTCAGGTCGTACGGCGGCTTGGCATCGTTCAGGAAACGCATACTGGCTCTCTCACCTGCGGATTTACGTCTGGGCCGGTGGGGAGTCAGCACCGAACCGAAACCGGATCAGGCTGCGGCTCCTAGGACATCATCCCTCATGGCACCCACCCCGAGCGAACCGGTGTTCCCTTCGTGTGATAACACACCTACCCCTGGATGTTTCTACGAACCCCGTCGCGCCGGTCCCCGCACCATGACCACGGCGAGCCCGGTGTCCGTTCCGCGCCAGTAGCCGACCGCATCCGCGAGCACCCCTTCGACGATGCTCCAGTCGTCCGGCGCGGCCGCCCCGTACCCCTGCCAGCCCGTGAGAACCAGCAGCCGACCGCCGTCGGCGGGGCACCAGGACAGATCGGTGAGGCAGTCGGCGAGGGCGTCCCAGTTCCGGCCGAACCACTGCGGCAGCCGGAGCGAGCGGGCGCACCGCTCCATGAACTCGCCCTTGTCCACGACCCCTTCGAGATCGAGGACGGCGCCGCTCCACCCGGCGTCCCGGGCAGCGGCCAGCGCGTCCGCGATCGGGCGGTCCGCCGGCCAGGGCAGCACCCCCGCGGGCGTACTGCCGTCCAGCACGGCCGCCAGCGGCCGGGGCACCGGCCCCGTCATCGCCGCACCGCCCGGCCGGACCCCCGGGGGACCGGCCGGCGGCCCCCCGTCCGCACCACGCCGTCGCAGCCGCCGTCCGGGAACGTCATCGCAGCACCGCCTTGAAAGTCCGGTAGTGATCGTCGGTGTAGTACGTCTCGTGGCTCTCGCCGGTGACCAGGCGGTGGGCGCCACGGTCCGGGGAGCCGGGGGTGGGGGCCGTGTACTCGTGGTAGTAACCGCGCCGGTGAGCGGGCAGCAGCCGCTCGCGGTTGTTGAAGACGGTCCCGTCCTGGGGATACGGGAAGGGGCCGCCGGAGTCGATGAGCCGGAGGGTGCGACGTGCCTGCGTGGGCAGCGTGCCCGCGGGGACGGTCGGCATGCCCCTGGCCCAGCCGGGTACGCGGGGCGAGCCGGACGCCGCGGCCGGTGAACTCCCCGGCCGTTCCCCGCCGGTGGAACATCCGGTGAGCGCCAGCAGCAACCCGGCGAGCAGCGCGCCGATGAGGGCGGCGGCCCGGCCGGGAGCGGAGTGGATCACCATGGCGCCGATGCTGTCACAGCCGCGCCCGCGCTGCCCGCCGGTGAACGCGGCGCCGCAGGGCGGGCGCGCCGCTCCGCGTCGCCCGTCGAGTACCCGTCAGGCCCGCATCGGCGCCCGTCAGACGCCGTCGGGGTCCGCCCGGTCGAGGGCGGGGCGCGGCCCCGGGCCGGTCTCCCGCAGCAGGTGGTCGGCGGCCGCCGTGTCCGTCACCAGGCTGGTCACCAGCCCCGAGCGGAGCACCGCACCGATGGCCGCGGCCTTGCGCCGGCCGCCGGCGATCGCGACGACCTCCGGGATCCGGCGCAGCCGGTCCGCCTCGACAGTGATGCAGCGCTCGCCCAGGTCCCGGCCGATCCGGCGGCCCTCGGCGTCGAAGAGGTGCGCGGACATCTCGGCGGCCGCGCCCAGCGAGGCGTAGTGCTCCCGCTCGTCCTCCGAGAGCATGTCGTAGACCGTCGAGACGCCCGGCTCCCAGGAGCCGATGGAGACGCAGGCGACGGTGACCTTGTCGAAGTACTCGAAGGCGCGGGCGATGCCGGTCTGCCGGCGCAGCGCCTCGGCGGTCGCCGAGTCGGGCAGCAGCATCGGCGCGTAGATCGGGTGCGCCTCGCCCCCGGAGACGTCGGCGGCGCGGCGTACCGCCTCGACGGAGCCGCGGTCGGCGGTTCCCGCGTCGTAGACACCGGTCAACTGGACGACCGTGCACGGCGGAAGCCGGTGCAGGGCGGCCGCCATGTGGATGGTGGACCGGCCCCAGGCCAGGCCCAGCACATCGCCCTCGGCGACGAGTTCGCCCAGCAGGTCGGCGGCGACCTCGCCGAGGTTCTCCGGGTCCGCGGCGTCCTCGGACGCGTCCGCCGGCGACTCGACGACGACCGCGTGCCGCAGGCCGTAGCGGGCCCGCAGGGCGTCGGAGCGTTCGGCGTCGAGCTCGGAGGGCACGCGGATCTCGATCCGTACGAGATCGCGTTCCAGGGCCGTCTCCAGCACGCGCGCGACCTTGAACCGGCTGACGCCGAACTCGTCGGCGATCTGGATCTTGGACTTGCCCTCAAGATAGAAGCGGCGGGCCATCGCCGCCGCCTGCACCAGCTCGGCGGGGCCCATTCCGGACTGTGGGCGGCTGGCTACCACGAAATTCTCCCCTTGTGCGCATCTGATCGAGTCTTTGCTCATCCTTTCAGAAACGAGAGGTGTACGGGGACCATGACCGCCGCGACGGCCGTGAACGCTCGGTTGCGACTCGGACAACCGACGGCACGACCATCGTCACGTGAAGCGGCCCGCCCCGTACGCCCCCGTCCGGCTCAGTGCGCGCAGCCCCAGCTCGCCGCCTTTGCCGCATCGGCCTTCTCCCGCAGGTCCCGGACCGCCTTGGCCGGATCGTCCGCGCCGTAGACCGCGGAGCCCGCGACGAACACGTCGGCGCCCGCCTCGGCGCACCGCTCGATGGTGGCGTCGGAGACCCCGCCGTCCACCTGGAGCCAGAGCTCCAGTCCGTGCCGGGAGATCAGCTCACGGGTCCGGCGGATCTTCGGCAGCATGATGTCCAGGAACGCCTGGCCGCCGAAACCCGGCTCCACGGTCATGATCAGCAGCATGTCGAGCTCGGGGAGCAGGTCTTCGTACGGCTCGATCGGCGTGGCGGGCTTGAGCGCCATCGCGGCCCGCGCGCCCTGGGCCCGAATCTCCCGCGCCAGCCGCACCGGGGCCGCCGCGGCCTCCGCGTGGAAGGTCACCGACCCCGCCCCCGCCTCGACGTACTGCGGCGCCCAGCGGTCCGGGTCCTCGATCATCAGATGCAGGTCGAGCGGGGTTTCCGTCGCCTTGCGCAGCGACTCGACGACCGGCACACCGAGCGTGAGGTTCGGGACGAAGTGGTTGTCCATGACGTCGACGTGCAGCCAGTCGGCGCCCTCGACGGCCTTCGCCTCCTCGGCGAGGCGGGCGAAGTCTGCGGACAGGATGCTGGGGTTGATCAAGGCCATGTCCCCAGTATGGCCTGCGGCCCTCGGCCCGACGGAGGGGGGAGCCCGTCGCCCCGGGCCGGGCGGCCCGTACAGAGCCGAACCGCCCCGGCCGGGGACACCGGCCGGGGCGGTCGCCACCAGGACTGCCTCAGGCGAGGGTCGACAGCGCCTGGTTCAGGGTCGTCGACGGACGCATGACGGCCGCGGCCTTGGCCACCTCGGGCTGGTAGTAGCCCCCGATGTCGGCCGGCGAACCCTGCACCGCGATCAGCTCGTCGACGATCGTCTGCTCCTGCTCGGTCAGCGTCTTGGCCAGGGCCGCGAACGCCTCCCCGAGCTGCGCGTCGTCGGTCTGCTTGGCCAGCTCCTGCGCCCAGTACAGCGCGAGGTAGAAGTGGCTGCCGCGGTTGTCGATGCCACCCACGCGGCGGCTGGGCGACTTGTCGTTCTCCAGGAACGTGGCCGTCGCACGGTCGAGGGTGTCGGCGAGGACCTGGGCGCGCGCGTTGCCCGTGGACTGCGCCAGGTGCTCGAAGCTGACCCCCAGCGCGAGGAACTCGCCCAGGCTGTCCCAGCGCAGGTAGTTCTCCTTGACCAGCTGCTGGACGTGCTTCGGCGCCGAGCCGCCGGCGCCGGTCTCGAACAGTCCGCCGCCGTTCATCAGCGGCACGACCGACAGCATCTTGGCGCTGGTGCCCAGCTCCAGGATGGGGAACAGGTCGGTCAGGTAGTCACGCAGGACGTTGCCGGTGACCGAGATGGTGTTCTCACCGCGGCGGATGCGGTCGAGCGAGAACCTGATCGCGTCGACCGGAGCCATGATCTCGATCTGCAGGCCCTCGGTGTCGTGCTCCGGGAGGTACTGCTGGACCTTGGCGATCAGGATGGCGTCGTGCGCACGGCCCTCGTCCAGCCAGAACACGGCCGGGTCACCGGTCGCGCGGGCGCGGGTGACGGCGAGCTTGACCCAGTCCTGGATCGGCGCGTCCTTGGTCTGGCACATCCGGAACACGTCGCCGGCGCTGACGACCTGCTCCACCACGGCATTGCCGGCTCCGTCGACGACCCGCACGGTGCCCGTGACGGGGACCTCGAAGGTCTTGTCGTGGCTGCCGTACTCCTCGGCCTTCTGCGCCATCAGACCGACGTTGGGCACCGAGCCCATCGTGGCCGGGTCGTAGGCGCCGTTCGCCCGGCAGTCGTCGATGACGACCTGGTAGATCCCGGCGTAGCTGCTGTCCGGGATGACCGCGAGGGTGTCGGCCTCTCCGCCGTCCGGGCCCCACATGTGGCCGGACGTGCGGATCATGGCCGGCATCGAGGCGTCGACGATCACGTCGCTCGGCACGTGCAGGTTGGTGATGCCACGGTCGGAGTCGACCATCGCGAGCTCGGGGCCCTGGGCCAGCTCGGCCTCGAAGGACGCCTTGATCGCCGCGCCCTCGGGCAGCGACTCCACGCCCTTGAGGATGCCGCCGAGACCGTCGTTCGGGGTCAGACCGGCCGCGGCGAGCGTGGCGCCGTGCTCGGCGAAGGTGTCCGGGAAGAAGGCCCGTACGACGTGACCGAAGATGATCGGGTCCGAGACCTTCATCATCGTGGCCTTGAGGTGCACCGAGAACAGCACGCCCTCGGCCTTGGCGCGGGCGACCTGCGCCGTGAGGAACTCGCGCAGCGCCGCGACGTGCATGACGGACGCGTCCACGACCTCGCCCGCGATCACCGGCACCGACTCACGCAGGACGGTGGTGCTGCCGTCGTCCCCGTGGAGCTCGATGCGCAGCGAGCCGGCCTCACCGATCACCGCGGACTTCTCGGTGGAACGGAAGTCGTCGGCGTCCATGTGCACGACGTTCGTCTTCGACTCGGGCGTCCAGGCACCCATCCGGTGCGGGTGTGCCTTGGCGTAGTTCTTCACCGCGGCGGCCGCCCGGCGGTCCGAGTTGCCCTCGCGCAGCACCGGGTTGACGGCGCTGCCCTTGACCTTGTCGTACCGCGCGCGGACGTCCTTGTCCTCGTCGGTCTTCGGGTCGTCCGGGTAGTCCGGCAGCGCGTAGCCCTGCTGCTGCAGCTCGGCGACCGCGGCCTTCAGCTGCGGGATCGACGCCGAGATGTTCGGCAGCTTGATGATGTTCGCGCCGGGCGTCTTGGCCAGCTCACCGAGCTCCGCCAGCGCGTCCTCGATGCGCTGGCCCTCCTCGAGACGCTCCGGGAAGCTGGCGATGATCCGCCCGGCCAGGGAGATGTCGCGGGTCTCCACCGAGACGCCGGCGGTCGATGCGTATGCCTGGATCACAGGCAGGAACGAATACGTCGCCAGGGCCGGAGCCTCGTCAGTGTGCGTATAGATGATGGTCGAGTCAGTCACCGGTGCTCCGCTCCAGTTCTCCACGTCTGCAACATTGCTCGACATCAAGATATCTCGTGATCGAGTGCGGCTCGACAGTGCCCTGCATCATCCGACGAAGCCCGCCGAAGTCGCCCGTCGGCGCTCCGGCGCCCGCTCAGCCCGTCCGCCGCAACAGCGCCAGGTACATCGCGTCCGTACCGTGCAGATGCGGCCACAGCTGCACATCCGGCCCCTCACCGAGCGCCGGGATCCCCGGCATCAGCGGCCGGGCGTCGACGAACTCCACCGCCACCGCCGGGCCACCGCGCCCCTTGATCACATCGTCCACCACGGCGCGCGTCTCGGCGAGATGGGGCGAGCAGGTGGCATACCCGACGACGCCACCGACCCGTACGGCGTCCAGCGCCTGCCGCAGCAGCTCGCGCTGG
This sequence comes from Streptomyces sp. NPDC048650, assembly GCF_043199095.1. Lineage (NCBI taxonomy): Bacteria > Bacillati > Actinomycetota > Actinomycetes > Kitasatosporales > Streptomycetaceae > Streptomyces > Streptomyces sp. NPDC048650. The sequence continues at coordinate 355,682 of NZ_JBICVM010000002.1, forward strand.
AGCGGGGCGAAGCCGTCCAGGTCCTCGGGGCGGCGGCGCCAGCGGGCCTCCGGGCGGCGGCGCAGCGCGCCCAGGCCGGTGCAGGGCACGTCGACCAGCACCCGGTCGAAGACCCCGGGCCGCCAGGCCGGACGGGTGCCGTCGGCGGCGATGACCTCGTACGGGCCGGGGTTGCCCGCGAGCGACCGGGCCACCAGGCGGGCGCGGTGCGGCTGCTTCTCGGACGCCAGCAGGGCGGCACCGCGCTGCGCCGCCAGCGCCCCCAGGAGCGCCGCCTTGCCACCGGGGCCCGCGCAGCCGTCCAGCCAGGCCCGGTCGCGGCCCTCGATCGGCGCGTTGGCCAGCGCGACGGCGACGAGCTGGCTGCCCTCGTCCTGTACGCCGGCGCGCCCCTCCTGCACGGGCTCCAGCGCGCCCGGCTCACCGCCCTCCGCGAGCCGCACGGCGTACGGGGACCAGCGTCCCGGCAGCGCGCTGTCCTCACCCGCGGCAACCAGGAGCTCCTCGGCGGTGGAACGTCCCGGGCGCGCCACCAGCGTCACCTCGGGCCGTTCGTTGTCCGCCTCCAGCAGGTCCTCGATACCGGCCCGGCCGCCGCCCAGGGCGTCCCACAGGGCCGACACGACCCAGCGCGGGTGGGCGTGGACGATGGCCAGGTGGTCCTCGGGGTCCGCGTCGTAGTCCGGTGCGACCCGCTCCAGCCAGCCGTCCAGGTCATGGGCCGCGATCTTGCGCAGCACCGCGTTCACGAACTTCGCCCGCCCGTCCCCCAGCACCACGCGCGCCAGCTCCACGCTCGCGCTGACGGCGGCGTGCGTCGGGATCCGGGTGCCGAGCAGCTGGTGCGCGCCGAGCGTCAGCACGTCCAGCACCGGCGGGTCGACCTCCCGCAGCGGCCGGTCCACGCACTGCGCGATGATCGCGTCGTAGGTGCCCTGCCGGCGCAGCGAGCCGTAGACCAGCTCGGTGGCCAGCGCCGCGTCCCGGCTGTCGAAGTCGCCGCCCTCGCGCGCCTTGCGCAGCAGCGGCGGCAGGACGAGGTTCGCGTACGCGTCCCGCTCGTCGACCGCCCGCAGTGCCTCGAACGCGAGGATCCGGACCGGGTCCTTCTGCGGACGGCGATAGGGCTTACGGGTGCCATGGCGACGCGGCGACTGCTGACTCACAGAAAGGTGCTCCGGATACGAGAGAGGGGGTTCCGCCCCAGCCTAGAGGAGTGCGTCCGAAGTCCCGTCGTCCGCCCGCGGGCCGGGCGGGACTTCGGACGCACTCGTCCGGCCCGCCCTCAGGCCGCATCCCCCAGCCGCTCCCCGGCCTCGATCCGTACGCCACGGGCCCAGTCGGCGCCCTTCATCGGCTTCTTGCCCTGCGGCTGGACCCAGACCAGTTCGAGGGGGTGGCTGCCGGTGCCGACGTATACCGCCTTCTTGGTGACGGCGAGTTCGCCGGGCGCGAGGTCCAGGTCGGCGTGCGGCGGCGCCGAGACGGCCGACATCAGCTTGAGGCGTTCGTCGCGGAAGACCGTCCACGCACCGGGGGCGGGCGCGCAGCCGCGGATGACGCGGTCGACGCGGAGCGCCGGCGTCGTCCAGTCGACCTTGGCGTCCTCGACCTCGATCTTGGGGGCGAGGGAGACGCCTTCGGCCGGCTGCGGGACGGCGTGCAGGGTGCCGTCCTCGATGCCGTCCATCGTGGCGGTGAGCAGCCCGGCGCCCGCGAACGCCAGCCGGGTCAGCAGATCGCCGCTGGTGTCGGTGGGACGGATCTCCTCGGTGAGCACCCCGAACACCGGGCCGGAGTCCAGCCCCCGCTCGATCTGGAAGGTCGACGCGCCGGTCATCTCGTCACCGGCGAGCACGGCGTGCTGGACGGGCGCCGCGCCACGCCACGCGGGCAGCAGCGAGAAATGCAGGTTGACCCAGCCGCGGGCAGGGACGTCCAGCGCGACCTGCGGCAGCAGTGCGCCGTAGGCGACCACCGGGCAGCAGTCCGGTGCGATCTCCCGCAGCCGGGCCAGGAAGTCCTCGTCGCGCGGCTTGGCGGGCTTGAGGACCTCGATGCCCGCCTCCTCCGCCCGCTCCGCGACGGGACTCGCGACCAGCCTGCGTCCGCGGCCGGAGGGGGCGTCGGGCCGGGTCACGACGGCCACCACCTCGTGCCGGTCCGAGGCGATCAGGGCATCGAGGGCGGGCACGGCGACCTCGGGGGTGCCGGCGAAGACGAGCCTCATGGGTGGCGCACTACCTCTCTCGCGCTGCGGATCGACGCACCAGTCTATGGGGCGTCACCTGCCTCGCGCCGCGGGACTCCGGCGCCGGGAGCGCGGGGGCGTGCGAGGCTGTCCGCGCCTCTCACACAAGCTCGTACGCCCCCATACCGTGACCAGAGCCGCTCCTGTCGCGTTGGTCAAACAGCATTGACCTGATCACGGGCCGCTTTGGCGGCCCGATCGCTTTCGTCCTTCTATTCGACGCCGGTTCGAGAGGCTCGCTCATGGCCGACCACGCAACCCACGACGCACAGGCACGCGCCAGCCTGCATCTCCTGGTACGGGACATCGAGCGGGTCCGCCGGCAGGTGGACGCGTTGCGCACCCTGACCGCTCAGCTCGGCAACGTCTACCGGCCGCGCCGTACAGGCCCCGCCGCGGGCTTCGTCGTCTACGGACGCGCGCCCGCCCCGACGGTGCGCCTCGCCCAGGAGCTGCGGGACAGCGTCGAGACACTCGTCACGGCGGCGGTCGACTTCGACCGCTCGCTGGGCTTCTCCTGGGACGCGGTGGGCTCGGCGCTCGGCGTCACCAAGCAGGCGGTGCACCGCCGTTACGGTGCCCGCCGGGCCGCCGCCCAGCCCGCGGCCGACGGCGGCGGCGAACGGCCGGCGGAGACCTCCTCGCCCCGGGCCGTCACCGTGGCCGCCGGCCTGCCCGGGACGCCGTCCGTACCCGCCGCCCGTGCCATGCCCGCACAGCCGACCGCCGTCGGCCGGGACGAAGCGAGGCCGGGAGCCTTTCCCGGCCCCCGCAACGGCTGACGCCGCCCACGCCCACCGGGCACGACACACCGCCCACACCCACCGGGCACGACACATCGCCGACGCTCGCCGTCGCCCCGGGCCACCCGACGGCACCGGTCCCGGGGCGACGCCCCGCGAAGGAGCCGTCAGCCCAGATCGGGCGGATCGATCCGCACCCTCACCGGCTCCCCCTCCCGCTTGACCAGCCGTGCCGCGCGCGCCGCCTTGAGCGCCGCCGCAAGCACCGCCCCCTGCCCCGGCCGTACCCGTACGAGTGCCCGCTCCCACGTCTCCCCCGGCGGCGGATCACCCGGCCGACGGGGCCGCCCCGGATCCGGCACCGCCAGCGGTACGGGCCCCAGCACCTCGGCGCCGGGCGGGAGTTCGGCGGCCCCCAGCAGCTCGACCACGTCCTCCGACCGGCCCGCCACCGAGGCCATCCGCGACACCGGGGGAAAGCCGAGCTCGGCCCGCTCGGCCAGCTCACGAACGGCGTGACCGACCGGGTCCCAGCGCACCAGCGCCTGCACCGGCCGCAGCGTCGGCTCCGCGATCACCGCTACCGTGCCGCCCTCCGCATGGCCGCGCACCAGGGCTGCGGCCCCCAGCCAGCGCCGCAGCGCCTCCTCCCCCGCCCGCAGGTCCGGCCGACCGAGCAGCGCCCAGCCGTCCAGCAGCAGCGCGGCCGCGTAGCCGCCCTCCTCGGCCACCGGTTCCGCGCCCGGCGTACTCACCACGAGCGCCGGCGCGCCGGGCACCGTCGTCAGGATGTGGTCGCGCCCCGACGTGCGCACCGGAACCGCCGGGAAGGCGCGCCCCAGTTCCTCCGCGGTCCGGCGCGCCCCCACGATCTGGGCGCGCAGCCGCCCGCCGCCGCACTCGCCGCACCGCCAGTCCGGCTCGGCCCTGCCGCACCACGCACAGGCCAGCTCGCCGCCCGCCTCCTGCGACTCCAGCGGTCCGGCACAGGACCGGCAGCGCGCCGGGGTCCGGCACCTCTCGCACGCCAGTCGGGGGGCGTAACCGCGCCGTGGCACCTGGACCAGCACGGGGCCCCGCTTGAGCCCCTCGCGCACCACCTGCCACGCCATCGTCGGCAGCCGGGCGGCCCGCGCCGCGGCATCCCGCGCCTCGTCGCCGTCGCCGACCGTACGCACCATGGGCGCCGCTGCCCGCACCTGCTCCCGCTCGGCCGTCAGCGGCCGCGCCCAGCCCGTCTCGACCAGCTGTGCCGCCTCGACCGTGCAGCTCAGCCCGCCCAGCAGAAACCCCGCCCGCTCGCTCACCGACCGCTGGATGAGCACTTCGCGGGCATGCGGCTGCGGCGCATGCGGATCGCTGTGACTACCGTCCCCGTCGTCCCACAGAGCCACCAGCCCCAGCTCCCTGACCGGCGCGAACATCGCCGCCCGGGTACCGATCACGGCCCGTACCGAGCCGCGGCTGACCGCCAGCCAGCGCCGGTAGCGCTCCTCGGGGCCGGAATCCGCGGTCAGCAGCACATGCCGCCCCGCCCCGATCAGCTCGCCCAGCGCGTCGTCCACCCGCGCCGCGGCCCGCCCGTCCGGTACCACCACGAGCGCCCCGCGCCCGGAGGCCAGGGCCGCGGCCATCGCCCGCGCCACCTCCTGCGGCCAGGTCGCCCCGGGGAGCGCCGTCCACACCGCCCGCGGCGCATCCCCCCGTGCCAGCGCCGCCAGGAACCCGGGCCCTGCGCCATAGCGGCCCCAACTGCCCACCTCGGGCTGCGCGTTGGGGGGCAGCGGCGCGGGCGACTCCTTCGCCTCGGCGCGCGCCCGCCGGGGCGGCACCGCCAGCTGCACCACATCGGCCAGGGTGCCCGCGTACCGGTCCGCCACCGCCCGGCACAGTCCCAGCAACTCGGGCGTCAGCACCCGCTCGGCCGACAACACCTGGGCAATCGGCGCCAGCACCCCGCGGTACTCGCTCTCCGCGACCCGCTGCACGATGAACCCGCTGACCAGCTTGCCCCCCTCGCGCCGGCCCCCCTTCTCCCCCGCACCGAACCGCACCCGCACCCGCACCCCGGGCTGCGCCTCGGCATCCATCGCCGCCGGCACCGCATAGTCGAAGTACCGGTCGAGGTGCACCAGCCCCTTGTCGACCAGCACCCGCGCCACCGGCAGCCCGGCGGCCAGCTCGGCCCCCCGCCACGTCCGCGGCTTCGCCCGCTCCGCCTTGCGCCCCCGCACGGCCTCGCGGATGAGGGCCAACTGCTCGCCCGCACCCGATTCCGCCCCCGGTCGCCCGTTCTCCCTGCTCACGGCTTCAGGTTTAGCAGATGGGTCGGACAGTGCCGGAAGGGCCGCACACGACCAAGCGGCCCCGGACCGCCAAGCGGTCCGGGGCCGTAGGTCACAGCGAGCGGCAGCGGCTTACAGCCCTGCAGCCTTCTTCAGGGCCTCCACGCGGTCCGTGCGCTCCCAGGTGAAGTCCTCCAGCTCACGGCCGAAGTGGCCGTAGGCGGCGGTCTGGGAGTAGATCGGGCGGAGCAGGTCGAGGTCGCGGATGAGCGCGGCCGGGCGGAGGTCGAAGACCTCGCCGATGGCGGTCTCGATCTTCTCGACATCGACGGCCGCCGTACCGAAGGTCTCGACGAAGAGACCGACGGGCTCGGCCTTGCCGATGGCGTAGGCGACCTGGACCTCGCAGCGCTGCGCGAGGCCCGCCGCGACGACGTTCTTGGCGACCCAGCGCATCGCGTAGGCGGCCGAGCGGTCGACCTTGGACGGGTCCTTGCCGGAGAAGGCGCCACCACCGTGGCGGGCCATGCCGCCGTACGTGTCGATGATGATCTTGCGGCCGGTGAGGCCGGCATCGCCCATCGGGCCGCCGATCTCGAAGCGGCCGGTCGGGTTCACCAGCAGGCGGTAGCCGTCGGTGTCCAGCTTGATGCCGTCCTCGACGAGCTGGTTGAGGACGTGCTCGACGACGAACTCGCGGATGTCGGGCGCGAGCAGCGAGTCGAGGTCGATGTCGCTGGCGTGCTGCGAGGAGACGACGACGGTGTCGAGGCGGACGGCCTTGTGGCCGTCGTATTCGATGGTGACCTGGGTCTTGCCGTCGGGGCGCAGGTAGGGGATGGTGCCGTTCTTGCGGACCTCGGACAGGCGCTTGGACAGGCGGTGCGCGAGGTTGATCGGGAGCGGCATCAGCTCCGGGGTCTCGTCGCAGGCGTAGCCGAACATCAGGCCCTGGTCGCCGGCGCCCTGCTTGTCCAGCTCGTCGTCATCGCCCTCGACGCGGTTCTCGTACGCGGTGTCGACACCCTGGGCGATGTCCGGGGACTGCGCGCCGATGGAGACCGAGACGCCGCAGGAGGCGCCGTCGAACCCCTTCTTGGACGAGTCGTACCCGATGTCCAGGATCTTGTTGCGGACGAGGTTGGGGATGTCGGCGTACGCCTTGGTGGTCACCTCACCGGCCACGTGGACCAGGCCGGTGGTGATCAGCGTCTCGACGGCGACCCGGGAGGTCGGGTCCTCCTTGAGGAGGGCATCGAGGATGGTGTCGCTGATCTGGTCAGCGATCTTGTCGGGGTGGCCCTCGGTGACGGACTCCGAGGTGAACAGGCGGCGGGACACATCGCTCCCTGGGGTTGCAGCGGCTGCTGGCTGATCATTGGCGGAAGGGCCGAGAGCTGCGCTCGGCCCGATCCACGATTCAGTTTATCGGTCGTATGCGACGTTCGGGCACGCAGTCTCGATTTATGGACCCCCCGTGACCTGGGACACCACGGTCCACCCTAGGACGATCACCTCGGAAAGGCGGTCGGGTCAAGGGGGCGCGCCGGATTTCCCGGGGTCCAAGAGGCCAGGTGAGAGGCCGGACGGCGGGGCACGGCGGCGGTCAGGGGCGGGGCCCGGTGAGGCGGGGGGCGACCAGATCCCACAATGTTTCGGCCAGGGCTTCCTTGGGGCCGAACGGCACCGGTGTCTCGGTTCCGTCCGCGGCGAGCACCACCGCTTCGTTCTCGGCCGAGCCGAAGGTCTTGTGCTCGCCGACCTCATTGACGACCAGCAGGTCACAGCCCTTGCGGGCGAGCTTGGCGCGACCGTTGGCGAGGACGTCGTCGGTCTCGGCGGCGAAGCCCACCACGAGCCGGCCGGGGCGGGCGCGGTCGGCGGAGAGCTCGGCGAGGATGTCCGGATTACGGACCAGAGTGACTGGTTCCGGCTCCTGACCGTCCTTCTTCTTGATCTTCCCGCTGGCGTAAACGGCCGGGCGGAAATCGGCCACCGCGGCGGCCATGACGACCGCGTCGGCGTCGGCGGCGGCCTTGAGCACGGCCTCGCGGAGCTGGCGGGCCGTCCCGATACGGAGCACGTCGACGCCTGCCGGGTCGGCCAGGTCGGTGTTCCCCGCGACGAGGGTGACCCGGGCGCCGCGGGCCGCAGCGGTGCGGGCGAGGGCGTAGCCCTGCTTGCCGGAGGAGCGGTTGCCCAGATAGCGGACGGGGTCCAGGGGCTCGCGGGTGCCGCCGGCGGAGATGACGACGTGGCGACCCGCGAGGTCCTGGTCCAGGGCGCGGTCGCCGCGGGCCAGCACCCGGCGGCAGAGCTCGAAGATCTCCACGGGGTCGGGGAAGCGACCCTTGCCGGTGTCGACGCCGGTGAGCCGGCCCACCGCGGGCTCGATCACCAGGGCGCCGCGGCGACGCAGCGTGGCGACGTTTTCCTGGGTTGCGGGGTGCTCCCACATCTCGGTGTGCATCGCGGGGGCGAAGACCACCGGACAGCGGGCGGTCAGGAGCGTGTTGGTCAGGAGGTCGTCGGCGAGACCGTGGGCGGCCTTGGCCAACATGTCGGCGGTGGCGGGCGCCACCACGACGAGATCGGCGGACTGTCCGATGCGGACGTGCGGAACCTCGTGGACGGACTCCCAGACCTCGGTGCCGGCCGGGTTGCCGGACAGCGCGGCCCAGGTGGCCTCGCCGACGAAGTGCAGCGACGCGGCGGTCGGCACCACCCGTACGTCGTGCCCGGACTCGGTGAGCCGCCGCAGCAGCTCACACGCCTTGTACGCGGCGATTCCGCCGCTGACGCCCAGGACGACCCTGGGCCGTACCCGCTTCTGTGTGTCCATCGCTCCGCCGCTCCCCGAGACCACCGGTTCCGTATCCACGCCCCTATGACACACCAAAGGCCCGGCGGTCGTCCCGCCGGGCCTTTGCTGAGCTGTGGTGTCGCCTACTGGGCCGGGCCCTCGATGGCCTCGGAGGTCAGCAGACCCGCGTTGATCTCGCGCAGCGCGATCGACAGGGGCTTCTCGTGGACGTGCGTGTCGACGAGCGGGCCGACGTACTCGAGCAGGCCCTCGCCGAGCTGCGAGTAGTACGCGTTGATCTGACGCGCGCGCTTCGCGGCGTAGATCACAAGGCTGTACTTCGAGTCGGTGGCCTCGAGAAGCTCATCAATTGGCGGATTGATGATGCCCTCGGGTGCGGTGATGGAAGAGGACACTCTCTGCCTTCCGAAGGGGATGAAGCCGGTGTGAAGCATAAACGCAAAGATGTGACGACCCGGGATCCACCGGAAACGTCCGCGGTGTCAGCCGCTGCTGTTCCGGTCTTCAGGTCGATGCAGCATCAAGGCTAGCAGCTCGCGGCTGACGGCCTCGACGGAGGTGTTGACAAGGGTCACATCGAACTCCGTCTCGGCGGCCAGTTCGATCTTGGCGGCCGCCAGTCGGCGCTCGATGACCTCGGGCGCCTCGGTGCCCCGCCCGGTGAGGCGACGGACCAGCTCGTCCCAGCTCGGCGGGGCGAGAAAGACCAGGTGGGCTTCCTTCATCGACTCGCGGACCTGACGGGCGCCCTGCAGATCGATCTCCAGCAGGACCGGCTCCCCGGCCTCGAGGCGGTCCATGACCGCCTTGCGGGGGGTGCCGTAGCGGTTGCCCGCGAACTCGGCCCATTCCAGCAGTTCGCCGTTGGCGACGAGCTTGTCGAACTCCCCGTCGTCGACGAAGAAGTAATGGACACCGTGCCGCTCCCCGGGGCGCGGCTTGCGGGTGGTGGCCGAAACCGAGAGCCAGACCTCGGGATGCACCTTGCGCATATGCGCGACGACCGTGCTCTTGCCGACCCCCGAGGGGCCGGAGAGCACGGTCAGTCGCGGTTGTCTGACCGGGGGTGCGGGGGTCTCCCCCCGGGAGACTGCAGAACTCATGCAGCGATTATTCCAGCTTCCCGGCAATGCCGGGAACTCAGGAAGCGGTGCTGCCGAACTCACGCTCCAACGATGCGATCTGGTTGGAGCCAAGACCCCGCACGCGGCGGCTCTCGGAGATCCCGAGCCGCTCCATGATCTGCTTGGCGCGGACCTTGCCGACGCCGGGCAGGGACTCCAGGAGGGCGGAGACCTTCATCTTGCCGATGACATCGTTCTCCTGTCCCTGCTTGATGACCTCATGGAGGGAGGCACCGGAGTGCTTGAGCCGATTCTTGACCTCGGCGCGCTCCCGGCGAGCCGCTGCGGCCTTCTCGAGCGCGGCTGCGCGCTGTTCAGGGGTAAGGGGCGGAAGAGCCACGCCTACGTCACCTCGGATGTCGAACTGTCGGATACGGACCGGTGTGGAACCTAGTCGCCCCGCACCTGCGGAGCAACGAACAACGCGCTTACGTGCGGTGCTCTCGTCGGAGACTAGCGGGCGAGGGCTCCGGAGTCAGCGAGAACAGACGAAAAGTCCTGGTCAGCCTCTGCCGACCAGGACAATTCGGGACCAAAACACCCGTCGGAGAGCTCTTAAGCGACCGCGGTGCGCACGTCTTCCGCGAATCGGGCCGCCGCAGCGCGCAGAGCTGCGGCATCGGGGCCGTGCCGGAGCACCCCGCGGCTGACGCTCGGGACCACGTTGCGCACGGCGTCCCCGAAGACCGTCGGGAGGTCGGCGGGGGTGGCGCCCTGGGCGCCGATGCCCGGAGCGAGCAGCGGGCCGTTGATCGCCAGATCGAACGAGGAGAGATCGCCGAGCGTGGCGCCGACGACCGCGCCGAAGGAACCCAGCGGGTCGGCGCCGGCGTTCTCCGCGGCGAGGTGGCCGAGCATGGTCGCGGCCAGCGTGCGGCCGTCCTCGCGCACCGCGCGCTGGACCTCCGCGCCCTCCGGGTTGGAGGTCAGGGCCAGGACGAAGACCCCGCAGCCGTTCAGCACGGCGGCGTCGAGCGCCGGACGCAGCGACCCGAAGCCCAGGTACGGGCTGAGGGTGACCGCGTCGGAGAAGAGCGGGCTGCGCGGGTTGAGGTAGGTGTCGGCGTACGCGCCCATGGTGGAGCCGATGTCGCCGCGCTTGGCGTCCATCAGCACCAGGGCGCCGCGCTCACGGGCCTCGGCGACGGCGGTCTCCAGGACGGCGAGGCCGCGCGAGCCGAAGCGCTCGAAGAAGGCGGACTGCGGCTTGAAGACCGCGACGTGCTCGCCGAGCGCCTCCACGACGGTACGGGTGAAGCGGGCCAGGCCCGCGACATCGTCGTTCAGGCCCCAGTCGGCCAGCAGGGAGGCGTGCGGGTCGATGCCGACGCAGAGCGGGCCGCGGTCGTCCATGACGCGGCGCAGACGGGAACCGAAGGGTTCGGGACTCATGCGGTCACCTTCTCGTGCTCGGCGCCGACGGCGTCGGCGAGAGTGGCGTACGGGCTGTTGCGCAGGCGCGCGGCCAGGCCCTTGTGCAGGGCGCGGCACCAGAACGGGCCCTCGTAGATGAAGGCGCTGTAGCCCTGGACGAGGGTGGCGCCGGCCAGGATGCGCTGCCAGGCGTCCTCGGCGGTGGTGATGCCGCCGACCCCGACGAGGGTGATCCGGTCGCCGACGCGGGCGTAGAGGCGGCGCAGGACCTCCAGGGAGCGCTCCTTGACGGGCGCGCCGGACAGGCCGCCGGTCTCGGCGGTCAGCTCCGGGGCGGAGGTCAGTCCGAGGCCGTCGCGGGCGATGGTGGTGTTGGTGGCGATGATGCCGTCCAGGCCCAGCTCCAGGGCGAGGTCGGCGACCGCGTCGATGTCCGCGTCGGCCAGGTCCGGGGCGATCTTGACCAGCAGCGGGACGTGGCGGTCGGTGACCGTACGGTCGGCGGCCTCGCGGACGGCGGTCAGCAGCGGGCGCAGGTGCTCGACGGCCTGCAGGCTGCGCAGCCCCGGGGTGTTCGGGGAGGAGACGTTGACGACCAGGTAGTCGGCGTGGCCGGCGAGGCGCTCGGTGGAGGTGACGTAGTCGGCCACCGCCTCCTCCTCCGCCACGACCTTGGTCTTGCCGATGTTGACGCCGACGGTGGTCGGGAAGACCGGGTTGCGGGCGGCCAGGCGGGCCGCCACGGACGCCGAGCCCTCGTTGTTGAAGCCCATGCGGTTGATCAGCGCACGGTCCGGGACGAGCCGGAAGAGACGCTTCTTGGGGTTGCCCGGCTGGGGCTGGGCGGTGACGGTGCCGATCTCGACATGGTCGAAGCCGAGCATCGTCATGCCGTCGATGGCGACCGCGTTCTTGTCGAAGCCGGCGGCCAGGCCGAAGGGGCCGTGCATCCGGCGGCCGAGCGCCTCGGTGCGCAGTTCCGGGTGCCGGGGTGCGAGGGCGGCGGCGACGAACGTGCGCAGGACGGGGAGGCGAACCACGCGGCGGATCCAGGAAAAGGCCAGGTGGTGGGCCTGCTCGGGGTCCATGCGCCGGAAGACCAGCTGGAAGAAGAGGCGGTACATGGTGGGACGGGGCCTTCCGCGGAGTGGAGGAACGAGGGGTTCGAGGGGGCTGACGAAGAGGGGGACACCGCTTCGGTGTCCCCCTCCCGGGCCTTACTCCGCGCGGGCCGCGGTGAGCTGTTGTGCGTGTTCCTGGAGCGAACGGACGCCGACGTCACCGCGGGACATGGCCTCGATGCCCTGGACGGCGGCGGCCAGTGCCTGGACCGTGGTCAGGCACGGGATGCCGCGGGCCACCGAGGCGGTACGGATGTCGTAGCCGTCGAGGCGGCCGCCGGTGCCGTACGGCGTGTTGACGATCAGGTCGACCTGGCCGTCGTGGATGAGCTGGACGATGGTCTTCTCGCCGCCCGGGCCCTCGCCCTCGGACTGCTTGCGCACCACGGTGGCGTTGATGCCGTTGCGGCGCAGCACCTCGGCGGTGCCGGAGGTGGCCAGCAGCTCGAAGCCGTGCGCGACCAGCTCACGGGCCGGGAAGATCATCGAGCGCTTGTCGCGGTTGGCGACGGAGACGAACGCGCGGCCCTTGGTGGGCAGCGCCCCGTACGCCCCGGACTGGGACTTGGCGTAGGCGGTGCCGAAGACCGAGTCGATGCCCATGACCTCGCCGGTGGAGCGCATCTCCGGGCCGAGGATGGTGTCCACGCCACGACCGGAGGCGTCCCGGAAGCGGGACCAGGGCATGACGGCCTCCTTGACGGAGATCGGCGCGTCCAGCGGCAGGGTGCCGCCGTCGCCGGTCGCCGGGAGCATGCCCTCGGCGCGGAGTTCGGCGATGCTGGCGCCCAGCGAAATCCGGGCGGCGGCCTTGGCCAGCGGCACCGCGGTGGCCTTCGAGGTGAAGGGCACGGTGCGCGAGGCGCGCGGGTTGGCCTCCAGGACGTAGAGGATGTCCCCGGCCATCGCGAACTGGATGTTGATCAGGCCGCGGACGCCGACGCCCTTGGCGATGGCCTCGGTGGAGGCGCGCAGCCGCTTGATGTCGAAGCCGCCCAGCGTGATCGGGGGCAGCGCGCAGGCCGAGTCGCCGGAGTGGATACCGGCCTCCTCGATGTGCTCCATGACGCCGCCGAGGTAGAGCTCGTGGCCGTCGTAGAGCGCGTCGACGTCGATCTCGATGGCGTCGTCGAGGAAGCGGTCGATCAGGACCGGGTGCCGGTCGATCAGGCCGGCGTGGCGGGTGAGGTACTCGCCCAGCGACGGCTCGTCGTAGACGATCTCCATGCCGCGGCCGCCCAGTACGTAGGACGGGCGGACCATGACCGGGTAGCCGATCTCGGTAGCGATCCGCTTGGCCTCGTCGAAGGAGAAGGCGGTGCCGTACTTGGGGGCGGGCAGCCCGGCCTCGGTGAGCACCCGGCCGAAGGCGCCGCGCTCCTCGGCGAGGTCGATGGCCTCGGGCGAGGTGCCGACGATCGGCACGCCGTTGTCCTTGAGCGCCTGCGCCAGGCCCAGCGGGGTCTGGCCGCCGAGCTGGACGATGACGCCGGCGACCGGGCCGGCCTGGGTCTCGGCGTGCACGATCTCGAGCACGTCCTCGAGCGTGAGCGGCTCGAAGTACAGGCGGTCGGAGGTGTCGTAGTCCGTCGAGACGGTCTCCGGGTTGCAGTTGACCATCACGGTCTCGTAGCCGGCGTCGCTGAGCGCGAACGAGGCGTGGACGCAGGAGTAGTCGAACTCGATGCCCTGGCCGATGCGGTTGGGGCCGGAGCCGAGGATGATCACGGCCGGCTTCTCGCGCGGCGCGACCTCCGTCTCCTCGTCGTAGGAGGAGTAGAAGTACGGCGTCTTCGCGGCGAACTCGGCGGCGCAGGTGTCGACCGTCTTGTAGACCGGGCGGACCCCGAGGGCGTGCCGGACCTCGCGGACGACGTCCTCGCGCAGGCCGCGGACGGACGCGATCTGGGCGTCGGAGAAGCCGTAGCGCTTTGCGTCCGCGAGGATCTCCGGGTGGAGCTTGTCGGCCGCGGCGATCTCGTCGGCGATCTCCTTGATCAGGAAGAGCTGGTCGACGAACCAGGGGTCGATCTTCGTGGCGTCGAAGACCTCCTGCGGGGTGGCGCCCGCGCGGATCGCCTGCATGACGGTGTTGATCCGGCCGTCGGTGGGGACCTGGGCCTTGACCAACAGCGCCGCCTTGTCGCCCGGCTCGCCGACGAAGTCGAACTGGCTGCCCTTCTTCTCCAGCGAGCGCAGCGCCTTGTTCAGCGCCTCGGGGAAGTTGCGGCCGATGGCCATCGCCTCGCCGACCGACTTCATGGTCGTGGTGAGCGTGGCGTCGGCGGCCGGGAACTTCTCGAAGGCGAAGCGCGGGACCTTGACGACGACGTAGTCGAGGGTCGGCTCGAAGGAGGCCGGCGTCTTCTCGGTGATGTCGTTGGGGATCTCGTCGAGGGTGTAGCCGACGGCGAGCCGGGCCGCGATCTTCGCGATCGGGAAGCCGGTGGCCTTCGACGCGAGTGCCGAGGACCGGGAGACGCGCGGGTTCATCTCGATGACGATGATGCGGCCGTCGTCGGGGTTCACGGCGAACTGGATGTTGCAGCCGCCGGTGTCGACGCCGACCTCGCGGATGATCGCGATGCCGATGTCGCGCAGGCGCTGGTACTCGCGGTCGGTGAGCGTCATGGCCGGCGCGACGGTGATCGAGTCGCCGGTGTGCACGCCCATCGGGTCGAAGTTCTCGATGGAGCAGACGACCACGACGTTGTCGTTCGTGTCGCGCATCAGCTCCAGCTCGTACTCCTTCCAGCCGAGGATGGACTCCTCCAGGAGCACCTCGGTGGTGGGAGACAGGGTCAGGCCCTGGCCGGCGATGCGGCGCAGCTCCTCCTCGTCGTGCGCGAAGCCGGAACCGGCACCGCCCATGGTGAAGGAGGGGCGGACGACGACGGGGTAGCCACCGAGCTCGTCGACGCCCGCCAGGACGTCGTCCATCGAGTGGCAGATCACGGACCGGGCGGACTCGCCGTGCCCGATCTTGGCGTTGACGGCCTCGACAACGCCCTTGAAGAGGTCGCGGTCCTCGCCCTTGTTGATCGCCTCGACGTTGGCGCCGATGAGCTCGACGCCGTACTTCTCGAGAACACCCTGCTCGTGCATGGAGATCGCGGTGTTCAGCGCGGTCTGGCCGCCCAGGGTGGGCAGGAGGGCGTCGGGCCGCTCCTTCGCGATGATCTTCTCGACGAACTCGGGGGTGATCGGCTCGACGTAGGTGGCGTCGGCGATCTCCGGGTCGGTCATGATCGTCGCCGGGTTGGAGTTCACCAGGATGACGCGCAGGCCCTCGGACTTGAGGACCCGGCATGCCTGGGTGCCGGAGTAGTCGAACTCGGCGGCCTGGCCGATGACGATCGGGCCGGAGCCGATGACCAGGACGGACTGGATATCGGTGCGCTTAGGCACGCTGGCCCTCCATCAGGGAAACGAAGCGGTCGAAGAGGTACGCGGCGTCGTGCGGACCCGCGGCGGCTTCGGGGTGGTACTGGACGCTGAAGGCCGGCTGGTCGAGGAGGTGCAGGCCCTCCACCACGTCGTCGTTGAGGCAGACGTGGGAGACCTCGGCGCGGCCGAAGGGGGTGTCGGAGACCTTGTCGAGCGGGGCGTCCACGGCGAATCCGTGGTTGTGCGCGGTGACCTCGACCTTGCCGGTCGTACGGTCCTGCACCGGCTGGTTGATGCCGCGGTGGCCGTACTTGAGCTTGTACGTGCCGAAGCCCAGCGCGCGGCCGAGGATCTGGTTGCCGAAGCAGATGCCGAACAGCGGCGTCTTCCGCTCCAGGACGCCGCGCATGACGGCGACCGGGTGCTCGGCGGTGGCCGGGTCACCGGGGCCGTTGGAGAAGAACACGCCGTCCGGGGCGACCGCGTAGACGTCCTCGACGGTGGCGGTCGCGGGCAGCACGTGCACCTCGATGCCGCGCTCGGCCATCCGATGCGGGGTCATGCCCTTGATGCCCAGGTCGATGGCGGCGACGGTGAACTTCTTCGTCCCGACGGCCGGGACGACGTACGCCTCCTTGGTGGCGACCTCCGTGGAGAGGTCCGCGCCCTTCATCTCGGGGGCCTGGCGCACCTTGGCGAGCATGGTGCCGTCGTCGGGCAGCGCGTCGCCGGAGAAGATGCCGACCCGCATCGCACCGCGCTCGCGCAGATGGCGGGTGAGCGCCCGGGTGTCGACGCCGCTGATACCGACGATGCCCTGGGCGACCAGTTCGTCGTCCAGGGAGCGCACCGAGCGCCAGTTGGACGGGATGCGGGCGGGGTCACGGACGACATAGCCGGCGACCCAGATCCGCTGCGACTCGGGGTCCTCGTCGTTCACCCCGGTGTTGCCGATGTGCGGGGCGGTCATGACGACGACCTGGCGGTGGTACGAGGGGTCGGTCAGCGTCTCCTGGTAGCCGGTCATGCCGGTGGAGAACACCGCTTCGCCGAAGGTCTCCCCCACGGCCCCGTAGGCACGGCCGCGGAAGGAGCGGCCGTCCTCCAGGACGAGTACGGCGGGGAGCCCCCTTGTGCCGTGGGCGTTACCCCTGGTGGAGGTCGTCATCGTGCGCCTTCCGTTTCGGTGTGCTCGGTGCTGCTGGTGGTGGGGCTGAGAGTGTTGAGGGCCTCGACCCAGGCGGCGTGCTCGCCCGCCCGGTCGGAGCGGAACCCGGAGTCGATCTCCTTGTCCCCGTGCGCCCAGGTGACGACGAGCAGGCCGCCCTCGGTGAGGACCTTGCCCGCGATGCCCTTGTCGAGGCGGGCGCCACGCAGGGCGGCGACGGGCACGAAGAAGTCCTGGGCGCCCGGTCGAACCACGTCCAGGCCCTGGTCGGTCAGGGTCAGCTCGGCGCGGCTGCGGGTGCCCAGGCCGTGCGCGACGATCCGGTCGAGCCACTGCCCGGCGGTGGTGGAGCCGTGGTAGCGGCCGCTGAGTGTCCGGTGCCGCTCGCCCGGGTCGTCGGGGGCGGACGGCAGCTCGGGCAGATCGCCCTGGAGCTTGCCGCGCCACTTCCAGCCCTCGCGCATCAGCCAGTAGAGGAAGATCACGAAGACCAGCAGACCGACGACCCAGCCGATCCGCGCGGCCCAGTCGGTGACCGGCGCAGACTGCTGCGCTGCGGCCAGGTGGAAGAGTTCAGGAGTCACGCCAGATTCCCGTCGACGACCGTTGCGCGGCCCCGGAGGAAGGTGTGGGTGACGCGTCCCGGCAGCTCACGGCCCTCGTAGGGGGTGTTGCGGCTGCGGGAGGCGAAGCCCGCGGGGTCCACCTCTCCACGGTAAGCGGAATCGAGCAGCGTGAGGTTGGCGGGCTCACCAGCCGAGACGGGGCGGCCGTGGCCCTGCAGGCGGCCGATGTGCGCGGGGCGGAACGACATCCGGTCGGCGACGCCGGCCCAGTCCAGCAGTCCGCTGTCGACCATCGTGTGCTGGACGACGGAGAGCGCGGTCTCCAGGCCGACCATGCCCATGGCCGCGGCGCCCCACTCGCAGTCCTTGTCCTCGTGCGGGTGCGGGGCGTGGTCGGTGGCGACGCAGTCGATGGTGCCGTCGGCGAGCGCCTCGCGCAGGGCCAGGACGTCGGCCTCGGTGCGCAGCGGCGGGTTGACCTTGTAGACGGGGTTGTAGCTGCGGACCAGTTCGTCGGTGAGCAGCAGGTGGTGCGGGGTGACCTCGGCGGTGACGTTCCAGCCCTTGGACTTGGCCCAGCGGACGATCTCGACCGAGCCCGCCGTCGACAGGTGGCAGATGTGCACCCGGGAGCCGACGTGCGCGGCGAGCAGCACGTCGCGGGCGATGATCGACTCCTCGGCGACCGCGGGCCAGCCGCCCAGTCCCAGCTCGGCGGAGACGATGCCCTCGTTCATCTGGGCGCCCTCGGTGAGCCGGGGCTCCTGGGCGTGCTGGGCGACGACGCCGTCGAAGGCCTTCACGTACTCCAGGGCGCGCCGCATGATCACGGCGTCGTCGACGCACTTGCCGTCGTCGGAGAAGACCCGCACCCCGGCCGCGGAGTCGTGCATCGCGCCGAGCTCGGCGAGCTTCTTGCCCTCCAGGCCGACCGTCACCGCGCCGATCGGCTGGACGTCGCAGTAGCCGGACTCCTTGCCCAGCCGCCAGACCTGCTCGACGACGCCCGCGGTGTCGGCGACGGGGAAGGTGTTGGCCATGGCGTGCACGGCGGTGAAACCGCCGACGGCGGCAGCCTTGGTGCCGGTCAGCACGGTCTCGGAGTCCTCGCGGCCCGGCTCGCGCAGATGGGTGTGCAGGTCCACCAGGCCGGGCAGCAGGATCTTGCCGTCGGCCTCGATCACCTGCGCGCCCTCGGCGCTCAGCCCGGCACCCACCTCGGCGATGGTCTCGCCCTCGATCAGCACGTCCTGCGGCTCGCCGCCGAGGACCTTCGCGCCGCGGATAAGGATCTTGCTCATGGTTACTTGGTCTCCTCGGAACGGGTGCTGGTGCCGTTGCCGGCGGTGAGGGCGGGTTCGTTGCCGCCCAGAAGCAGGTAGAGGACGGCCATCCGGAT
The DNA here is from genome assembly GCF_043199095.1 of Streptomyces sp. NPDC048650. NCBI lineage: Bacteria > Bacillati > Actinomycetota > Actinomycetes > Kitasatosporales > Streptomycetaceae > Streptomyces > Streptomyces sp. NPDC048650. Next base: position 373,924 of record NZ_JBICVM010000002.1, read on the forward strand.
GCTGACACCGTTGGCGACCTGTTCGACGGCGGTGCAGCGCGGCGAGTCGGCGACCTCGGCGGTGATCTCCATACCGCGGTTCATCGGGCCGGGGTGCATCACGATCGCGTGCTCGGGCATCCGGGCCATCCGCTCGCCGTCGAGGCCGTAGCGCCGCGCGTACTCGCGCTCGGTCGGGAAGAACGCCGCGTTCATCCGCTCGCGCTGGACGCGCAGCATCATCACCGCGTCGGACTTGGCGAGCACGGCGTCGAGGTCGTACGAGACCTCGCACGGCCACTTCTCCACGCCGATCGGCACCAGGGTCGGCGGCGCCACCAGGGTGACCTCGGCGCCGAGGGTGGTCAGCAGATGGACGTTGGAGCGGGCGACGCGGCTGTGCAGGATGTCGCCGACGACGGTGATCCGGCGGCCGGCGAGGTCCCGGCCCAGACCGGCGTCGAGACCCACGAGGCGGCGGCGCATCGTGAACGCGTCCAGCAGCGCCTGGGTGGGGTGCTCGTGGGTGCCGTCACCGGCGTTGACCACCGAGCCGCCGATCCAGCCGGAGGTGGCCAGGCGGTGCGGGGCACCCGAGTCGTGGTGGCGGATGACGACGGCGTCCGCGCCCATCGCCTCCAGGGTGAGCGCGGTGTCCTTGAGCGACTCGCCCTTGGAGACCGAGGAGCCCTTGGCGGAGAAGTTGATGACGTCGGCGGAGAGCCGCTTCGCCGCGGCCTCGAAGGAGATTCGCGTGCGGGTCGAGTCCTCGAAGAAGAGGTTGACGACGGTGCGCCCGCGCAGGGTGGGAAGTTTCTTGATCGGCCGGTCGGCGACCCGGGCCATCTCCTCGGCGGTGTCGAGGATCAGGACGGCGTCGTCGCGCGTGAGGTCGGCGGCCGAGATGAGGTGACGCTTCATCCGGTTTTCTCCGTGGGTGAAGGAGGAGGTGGTACGGGGCGTCCGTCGAGCGGGCATGCCTGCGGGCCCGGGGTCACCGGGTCCGCGCGCGGTGTCTAGCGCTCGCCGGCCGGGGCGGTCCGCTTGACGCCGAGCAGCACGGCGTCCCGGCCGTCCTCCTCGGTGAGCTGGACCTTGACCGTCTCCCGCAGCGACGTGGGGAGGTTCTTGCCGACGTAGTCGGCGCGGATCGGCAGTTCTCGGTGGCCGCGGTCGACCAGGACCGCCAGCTGCACGGCTCGCGGCCGCCCGATGTCGCCCAGGGCGTCCAGCGCGGCGCGGATCGTGCGTCCGGAGAAGAGGACGTCGTCGACGAGCAGGACGACCCGGCCCTCGATGCCGTCGGCCGGGATCTCCGTGCGGGCGAGCGTCCGGGCGGGGCCCAGACGGAGGTCGTCGCGGTACATGGTGATGTCCAGCGAGCCGACCGGCACCGAACGGCCGGTGATCTCCTCGAGCTTTGCGGCCAGCCGCCGGGCGAGAAAGACACCGCGGGTGGGAATTCCCAGCAGCACCACATCGTCCGCGCCCTTGGCGCGCTCAACGATTTCGTGGGCGATTCGGGTGAGCATCCGGGCGATGTCCGGGCCTTCGAGCACCGGGCGCGCGGGAAGCTGATCGGGTACATCGGAAGCGTGTACGCCGGAAGTGCTTGCGTCCATACGAAACGGACCCCCTTCTCCGCCTCACGGGACGGACTTTAAAGGACGTCGAAATTACGTTCCTCAGGCTATCAGGGTGCCTTTGCCGGTCCACATGCACCCCCGACGGGCGATGCTCAGGCCCATTCGGCTTGACGAAGTCAGATTACGCTGCGTAACCTCACAGTGAGTTACCAGCCACGCGGCGGAGCCGCATGTCGATACAGCCGTCTGGGGAGCTTTATGTCCAGCGAATACGCCAAACAGCTCGGGGCCAAGCTTCGCGCCATCCGTACCCAGCAGGGCCTCTCTCTCCACGGTGTCGAGGAGAAGTCCCAGGGTCGCTGGAAGGCCGTGGTGGTGGGCTCGTACGAGCGCGGCGACCGTGCCGTGACCGTCCAGCGCCTCGCCGAGCTCGCGGACTTCTACGGTGTGCCCGTCCAGGAGCTCCTGCCGGGCACGACGCCTGGCGGTGCCGCCGAGCCGCCGCCGAAGCTGGTGCTGGACCTGGAGCGTCTCGCCCATGTCCCGCAGGAGAAGGCCGGCCCGCTGCAGCGCTACGCCGCCACGATCCAGAGTCAGCGCGGTGACTACAACGGCAAGGTGCTCTCCATCCGCCAGGACGACCTGCGCACCCTCGCAGTGATCTACGACCAGTCGCCCTCGGTGCTCACCGAGCAGCTGATCAGCTGGGGCGTGCTGGACGCGGACGCGCGCCGCGCGGTGGCCCACGACGACCTCTGACGCCGGTCACCATCTGCAGAAACGTACCGCCGCCCCGGGAGTGCCCGGGGCGGCGGCTTTGCTGTGACCGGGCGAACCGGGGTGGGGCCGGTCACGACGGCCGCCCGCCCTGCCGGAAGGACGAACGGGACGCAGCGGGCGACCGAGGGACGGATGGCACGGCGCCAGGCGGCGTTCTACGGACACGGGACGGGCCCGGAGCAATCTGCATCGCTCCGGGCCCGTTCGTCTGCTCAGTCGTCCGCCTGGCGCGTCTAGCGCCGCAGGCTCGCCTTCAGCTCCTTGAAGCGGCCGAGGAGGCCATTGACGAAGGCCGGGGAGTCGTCGGTGGAGAACTCCCTGGCGAGCTGTACCGCTTCGTCGATCGCCACCGCATCCGGCGTGTCGTCCACCCAGATCAGCTCGTAGGCGCCGAGCCGCAGGATGTTGCGGTCGACGACCGGCATCCGGTCCAGCTCCCACTCGACGGAGTAGGTGGAGATCAGTTCGTCGATGCGAGGGGCGTGCTCCGCGTACCCCTCGACCAGCTCCAGGGTGTACTCGTTCAGCGGCGGCTGCCGGGAATCGGTCCGGGCGTGACGCATCCAGTCCGCGAGCACGGACTGCACGTCGGCGCCGCGCTGATCGGCCTCGAAGAGGATCTGGAAGGCGCGCTTGCGGGCCTTGTTGCGGGCGGCCACGGTTAGCTGTTCACCCGGCCGAGGTAGTCGCTCGTGCGGGTGTCGACCTTGATCTTCTCGCCGGTGGTGATGAAGAGCGGGACCTGGATCTGGTAGCCGGTCTCCAGCGTGGCCGGCTTGGTGCCACCGGTGGAGCGGTCGCCCTGGACGCCCGGCTCGGTCTCCGCGATGACCAGCTCGACGGCGGCCGGCAGCTCGACGAAGAGCACCTCGCCCTCGTGCTGAGCGACGGTGGCCTCGAAGCCCTCGAGGAGGAAGTTCGCGGCGTCACCGACGGCCTTGCGGTCGACCATCAGCTGGTCGTAGGTGTCCATGTCCATGAAGACGAAGTACTCGCCGTCCATGTACGAGAACTGCATCGTGCGCTTGTCGACGGTGGCCGTCTCGACCTTCACGCCGGCGTTGAAGGTCTTGTCCACCACCTTGCCGGACAGCACGTTCTTGAGCTTGGTGCGGACGAAGGCCGGGCCCTTGCCGGGCTTGACGTGCTGGAACTCGACGACGGACCAGAGCTGGCCGCCGTCGAGCTTGAGCACCATGCCGTTCTTGAGGTCGTTCGTGGATGCCACGGTTGCGGAATCTCCTGGACTGCAGGTGGTGGGACCCAGGAGCCGCACGGCAAGCCACTACGGCTCAGAGTGCGAGCAGCTCCTTGGTCGTGATCGTGAGTAGCTCGGGCCCGCCGTCCGCCTCTGGACGGACGACGAGTGTGTCGTCGATCCGGACGCCCCCGCGGCCGGGGAGGTGAACCCCCGGTTCGACGGTGACCGGCACGCAAGCGTCCAGTTTACCCATGGCGGCAGGCGACAGCTGAGGGTCCTCGTCGATTTCGAGTCCCACGCCGTGCCCGGTCCATGGCCCGAGCCGCTCTCCATGGCCCGCGGCGACCAGTACCTGGCGGGTCCTGCGGTCCACCTCGCGGCACTCCACACCCGGCGCCAGGGCCTCGCGGCCCGCCCGCTGGGCAGCGAAAACGAGATCGTAGAGGTCGATCTGCCAGTCTGCGGGGGTGGTGCCGATGACGAAGGTCCGGCCGATCTCGCAGCGGTAGCCACGGTAGTTGGCGCCCAGGCTCACGGTCAGGAAGTCGCCCTCCTCGACCCGGCGGTCGGTGGGCAGATGTCCGAAGCGGCCGGAGTTCTGACCCGTCGCCACGGAGGTGGGGAAGGCCGGGCCGTCGGCGCCGTGATCGACCAGGCGGCGCTCCAGCTCCAGGGCCAGGTGCCGCTCGGTGCGGCCGACCAGGATCGATTCGAGGAGTTCGCCCAGCGCCTGGTCGGTGATCTCCGCGGCGATCCGCAGACAGGCGATCTCCTCGTCGTCCTTGACCAGGCGCAGCGCCTCCACGGCGCAGCCCAGGTCGGCGAGCCGCATCCGGGGCGCGACGTGGGACAGCGCGCGATGGCGGGCGACGGTGAGGTGATGCTCCTCGACCGCCAGGATGTCGGCGCCGGCCTTCGCGGCGAGGTCGGCGCCCGCCACGACGGGGTCACCGCCGCGGGTGGGCAGGACCGACACGCGGACGTCCTCGGCGGGCCGCCCCTCCGACGGGTCACCGCTCAGCGCGACACCGCACACCAGGATGTCGTCGGCCGGGCCCAGGAGCAGGGCCGCGCCGGGTGGGGCGCAGCCGGTGAGGTAGCGGACGTTCGCGGGGCGCGAGATCAGGGCGGCCGTGCTTCCGGTTGCGGCGCAGCGGTCACGCAGCCGCGTGCGTCGTACCGCGTACAACTCGGACATATCCCGAGCCTACGGCCGGGTCGCGCGGGCGGCCGGTCGAGCGGGGCCGCCTGGGGGACACCGGCCTCGGAAGGGCCCACGGGGGGCCGTTCACCAGCTGGGCGGGCTCGCGATGCTGCGGGCGACGACATCGTCCAGCACCCGCACCGTGGTGGCGACGTCGTGCTGGGAGTTGTCGATGATCGGCAGCCCGGAGCCGTACCAGCCGGCCATCCGCCCGTGGATCCTGGCGACCTCTTCGTCCGAGAGCCGGCGGTTGCCGCTGCGCCGGGCGTTGCGCTCCAGGACGATCTCCAGCCCGGGCAGCAGCACGACCGGCAGCAGGCCGGGGCCCACATGCCGCTTCCAGCCGCCGAGGCCGACGACCGGGCGGTCCGGGAAGACCGCGTCGTCGAGGATGCAGGAAATGCCGTTGGCCAGAAAATTGCGGGCCGCGAAGCCGCAGGTGCGGCGGGCGAGGCGGTACTGGGCCTCGGAGTTGTCGTTCCACCCCTTTTGCGGGTCGGCGAAACCGGAGCGCACCCACTCCCGCACGTCGTCGAGGCTGATGTGCGCGGTCGGCACCCGGCGCGAGTCGGCCCAGTGGCGGGCGACGCTGGTCTTGCCCGCGCCGGCCGGGCCGATGAGGAGTACCGCGACGGTGGCGTGCGCGGCGTCCTGGGCGCTGGTGTCGGCGGGCGGCTCGGGGAGCGCCACCGGGGCTCCCGGGGGCAGCCGGAGGTGGCCGGTGATGTCCGTGGAGTGCGGCGTGGGCGCATCTTGATACGGCGCGGGGGCGGTCCAGCCCGGCCCCTGTGCGGGCGGGCCGGCGGGGGGAGGCGGCGCCGAGGGGGACGGCGGCGAGGCGGGCGGTATGGGCTGACCCGGGTTGGGGGTCCAGTTCATGGTGGCCCCCGTTCCTGCTTCCGGCCGGCGGGGCGGCGGCAGCGGAGCCCCCACTGCGTACGGCATCCGGTGGCTCTCCGTCTCGTGCGGTCGACGTGTGCGGTGCTCCCCCGGCTCACGCCGGGTGGTGGGGGCGCCCCCAGGCGCCGGGCGGTCGGCCCGGTGCTTCGTGCGGTAACCCAGCGGCCCCGGCGGGCCGTTGTGCCCCACAGCCGTCGGCGTGGGTGGTGCTGGTGCGAACGGTACCCTCCCGACTGCCGCCGGGTGGTGATGCTCCCCACCCCCGGCGCTCGTCACAGGAACGGCCGGGGGTGGCGGAGAGTGCCCGAAAAGCGCGTCAGTCGCCGAGTTCCTCGGCCAAGGCGCGCAGCGCGAGGCGGTACGAACCGATGCCGAAGCCGGCGACCGTACCGCTGGCGACGGCCGCGATCACCGAATTGTGCCGGAACTCCTCGCGGGCGTACGGGTTCGAGATGTGCACCTCGATGAGGGGGGCGGTGCGCTGAGCGGCCGCGTCCCGCATGCCGTACGAATAGTGCGTGAAGGCACCGGGGTTGACGACGACGGGCAGGGAGCCGTCCGCGGCCTCGTGCAGCCAGCGGATCATCTCCCCCTCGTCGTTCGTCTCGCGGACCTCGACCTCGAACCCCAGCTCCTTGCCGAGCGCGGTGCACTGCTCGACCAGACCGGTGTAGGAGGTGGCGCCGTAGACATCGGGCTCGCGGGAGCCGAGGCGCCCGAGGTTGGGTCCGTTCAGTACGAGAACGCGCCGGCTCATGCCCATCCCTCGCTCCGCTCGGCCCGGCCTTCGCCAGGGACGTACCCCGTGGCGCTTCTTCCCCGGCCTTCGGTCGGGGGGACCACCGTGCTTCGCTCGTTCACTCGGCGATCTCCGCGTGCGCGGCGAGCAGCATGGCCGGGTCCGGGCCCTCCAGGACGGTGGGCTTGGCGAGGCCGTCGAGGACGATGAAGCGCAGCCGGTCGCCGCGGGACTTCTTGTCGACCTTCATGGTCTCCAGCAGCTTGGGCCACTGGTCGCCGCGGTAGGTCAGCGGCAGTCCGACGGACTCCAGGACGGCGCGGTGCCGGTCGGCGGTGGCGTCGTCCAGGCGGCCGGCGATCCGGCCGAGCTCGGCGGCGAAGACCATGCCGACCGAAACGGCCGCTCCGTGCCGCCAGTTGTAGCGTTCGTTCTTCTCGATGGCGTGCGCCAGGGTGTGCCCGTAGTTGAGGATCTCCCGCAGGCCGGACTCCTTGAGGTCCGCGGAGACCACCTCGGCCTTGACCCGGATCGCCCGCTCGATCAGCTCGGCGGTGTGTGCGCCGTCCGGACGCCTGGCCGCCTCCGGGTCGGACTCGATCAGCTCCAGGATCGCCGGATCGGCGATGAAACCGGCCTTGATGACCTCGGCCAGCCCGGAGACGTAGTCGTGCACCGGGAGGGAATCCAGGGCGGCGAGGTCGCACAGGACCCCGGCCGGGGGGTGGAAGGCGCCGACGAGGTTCTTGCCCTCGGCGGTGTTGATGCCGGTCTTGCCGCCGACCGCCGCGTCCACCATGCCCAGGACCGTGGTCGGCACCGCGACCCAGCGCACCCCGCGCAGCCAGGTGGCGGCGACGAAACCGGCCAGGTCGGTGGTGGCGCCGCCGCCGACGCCCACGATCACGTCGGTGCGGGTGAAGCCGGTCTGGCCCAGGGCCTTCCAGCAGTACGCGGCGACCTCTACGGTCTTGGACTCCTCGGCGTTCGGCAGCTGGACGGCGATCGCCTCGTAGCCCTGCGAGGCGAGGTCCTCGCGCAGTGCCTCACCGGTGGTGGCCAGCGCCTCCGGGTGCAGCACCGCGACCCGCTTGGCGCCGTCCCCGATCAGTCCGGGGAGTTCGCCGAGCAACTGCCGTCCGACGAGCACCTCGTACGGGTCGGTGCCCGCCGTACCGCCGACCTGGATACGGGTGGCCTGCTCCGTCATGCCTGTTCCTCCCTGTGGGCGGGCCGTGGGGCGTCCGCCCCGGCCCGCCGTAGCTCCAACGCGTCCAGGATCGCCTCGACGACGTCCTCGGGGGTGCACTCCCCGGTGTCGATCACGGCGCGCGCGACCTCGGTGTACAGCGGACGGCGGCGGTCCATCAGCTCGCGCCACTGCTTGCGCGGATTGACGGCCAGCAGCGGGCGGGGCGCGTCCAGACCGACCCGCTTGACGGCGTCGGCGAGCTGAACGTCCAGGAAGATCACCGGCAGGCCGGTCAGCAGCTTCCGGGTGGAGTCGTCCAGGATCGCGCCGCCGCCCAGCGAGAGCACGCCCGCATGGCCTTCGAGGGCGTCCCGTACGGCTTCCCGCTCCAGCTCCCGGAAGTGCGGTTCGCCCTGGTCGATGAAGATCTCCGCGATCGGCCGGCCGGCCGTGGCGACGATGTCCGCGTCGGTGTCGCGGTAGCGCACGCCGAGCCGCTCGGCGAGCAGCGCGCCCACCGTGGACTTGCCCGCACCGGGCGGGCCGATGAGTACGACCGCCGGCGACGTCACTTGATCGCCAGGTTGTCGAGGTAGCTGCGGACGTTGCGGCGGGTCTCGGGGACGCTGTCGCCGCCGAACTTCTCCACCACGGCGTCGGCCAGGACCAGCGCGACCATCGCCTCGGCCACGATGCCCGCGGCCGGCACGGCGCAGACGTCCGAGCGCTGATGGTGTGCCTGGGCCGCCTCGCCGGTGGCCACGTCGATGGTCGCCAGCGCCCGCGGCACGGTCGCGATCGGCTTCATCGCGGCCCGCACCCGCAGGAGTTCACCGGTGGTCAGCCCGCCCTCGGTGCCGCCGGAACGGCCGGAGGTGCGCCGGACGCCCCCTTCGGTGGCGACGATCTCGTCGTGCGCCTTCGACCCCGGCACCCGGGCCAGGTCGAAGCCGTCGCCGACCTCGACGCCCTTGATGGCCTGGATGCCCATGAGGGCGCCGGCCAGCCGGGCGTCCAGTCGGCGGTCCCAGTGGACGTGCGAGCCGAGGCCCACCGGCACGCCGTATGCCAGGACCTCGACCACGCCGCCGAGGGTGTCGCCGTCCTTGTGGGCCTGGTCGATCTCGGCGACCATCGCCTTGCTCGCATCCGCGTCCAGGCAGCGCACCGGGTCCGCGTCCAGCTGCTCGACGTCGGAGGGCTCGGGGTAGACGCCGTACGGGGCCTTCGCCGCGGCCAGCTCCACGACATGCGAGACGATCTCGATGCCGGCCGTCTCCTTGAGGAAGGAACGGGCGACCGCGCCCAGGGCGACCCGGGCGGCGGTCTCACGGGCGGAGGCGCGCTCCAGGATCGGGCGGGCCTCGTCGAAGCCGTACTTCTGCATGCCGGCGAGGTCGGCGTGGCCGGGGCGGGGGCGGGTCAGCGGTGCGTTGCGGGCCAACTCGGCCAGCACCGCGGGGTCGACCGGGTCGGCCGCCATGACCTGTTCCCACTTGGGCCACTCTGTGTTGCCGACCATGACGGCCACCGGCGAGCCGAGCGACAGACCGTGCCGCACACCGCCCAGGAAGGTGATCTCGTCCCGCTCGAACTTCATCCGGGCACCGCGGCCATAGCCGAGCCGGCGCCTCGCCAGTGCGTCCGCCACCAGCTCGGTGGTGATCGGAACTCCGGCCGGAAGGCCCTCCAACGTCGCCACGAGTGCGGGGCCGTGCGACTCCCCCGCCGTCAGCCAGCGCAACCTGCTCAACGGTGCTCCTCATGTACTGCTCATCCGCGTACGGTCTCCCCCCGATCCTCCCACGTCGCGCGCGGGAGGCGGCGCACGGTCCAGGGAGCGGACCGGGCGGTCCGGCCGGTGGATCAACGCGCGGCGAGCGCCGCCTCGCCCGCGGTACGCATCGCGGCCAGCGGGGCGGGCGCGCGGCCCGTCATCTGCTCCACCTGGAGGACGGCCTGGTGGACCAGCAGGTCGAGACCGCCGACCACCGCTCCGCCGCGCCCGGCACAGGCGGTGGCCAGCGCCGTCGGCCAGGGCTCGTAGAGCACGTCGAAGAGTGTGCCGGGCCGGTCGGGCACGGCGGCGGCGAGCGCGTCGGTGGTGCCGGCCGGGGTGGTGGCGACGACCAGCGGCGCCGCGAGGGCCTCGGCCGCGTCCTCCCAGCCGGCGGTGCGGACCGTGATGCCCAGCCGCTCGCCCCAGCCGCGCATCTCGTCGGCGCGCGCCGCGCTGCGCACGTACGCGGTGACCTCGCCGGCGCAGATCTGCGCGAGCGCGGCCAGCGCCGAGGAGGCGGTGGCACCTGCGCCGAGGACGGCCGCCCGCTCGACCTTTTCCACCCCCCGCTCGCGCAGTGCGGCGAGCATGCCGGGGATGTCGGTGTTGTCGCCGAGGCGGCGTCCGTCGGCGGTGAGGACGACGGTGTTGACCGCCTCGACCGAGGCCGCGGTGGGGGTGATCTCATCGAGCAGCGGGATCACGGCGCGCTTGAGCGGCATGGTCAGGGAAAGACCCGCCCATTCGGGGCCGAGCGTTTCGAGGAAGCCGGGCAGCGCCGCCTCGTCGACCTCATGGCGGCCGTATTCCCACCCGGCCAGGCCGAGCGCGTCATAGGCGGCGCGGTGCAGCACCGGCGAGAGGGAGTGGGCGATCGGGGAGCCGAGCACCGCAGCTCGATGTGTGGCGCTCATTGCTTGGCCTTCTCTTGTTCCTTCAGGTAGATGCGGCGGTTGCGCTCGTGCTCTTCGTTCGTCTCGGCGAAGAGCGTCTTTTCCGGACTGATCGAGACGAAGTAGTACCAGTTGCCCTTGGCCGGATCGATGGCGGACTTCAGCGCCTCCTCACCGGGATTTCCGATCGGGCCCGGCGGCAGACCCTTGAACTTGTAGGTGTTGTACGGGTCGTTGAAATGCCGCAGATCGTCGACGGATCCGGTGTCCAGGGTGCTCTTGGACCTGGCGTAGTTCACCGTCGAGTCGAAGTCGAGCAGCCCGTAGGTCTCGGTGTTGCTCGGCTTGAGGCGGTTGTAGACGACCCTCGCGACCTTGACGAAGTCGTGCTTGTACTTGCCTTCGGCCTGCGTGAGGCTCGCGACGGTGAGCAACTGCATCGGCGAGTCGAGATGGAGCTTCTGTGCGTTCGCCTCCAGGTCGTACTTCTCGTAGACCTGGTTGGCCCGCGCCACCATCTGCTTGAGGACGTCCGCCGGCTTCGCTTTCTCGCCCACGCTGTACGTCGAGGGGTAGAGGAAGCCCTCCAGCGGATCCTTGACCTTCGTGGAATCGTCGGCCCACGAGGGTAGCCCGAGGTTTTTCGCCTGGGCCTCGGCGATGTCGTGGGTGGTGCCCTTCTTGAGCTTGAGCTTGGTGTCGATGAGTTTGTAGACATCGGCGGAGCGCAGGCCCTCGCGGATCGTGAGGCCGTTACGGCTCTTGGGGTCCGCCATCAACCGGACCGCCGCGACCGCGGACATGTGCTTGCGCAGCGAATACGCACCGGGCTGCAGGACCCTGTCCTTCTTGCTGTCTACCGCCGCCTCGGTGAAGGCGTCGGCGCTTTTGACCACGCCCGCCTTCTTGAGGACCAGCCCCATTTCCCCTGGCGTGGAACCCGGCGGAATCTCCACCTGCACCGCGCCGGTTCCCTCACCCTCGTAGTCGGGCGCCGAGGCGAAATGGCTCATGATGAAGTCGTAGCCGAAATAGCCGACGGTCCCTACGGCACCGGCGAACACCAGGGTCACCACGAGACAGGCCCTGCCGCTGCGCCGTTTGTTCTTCTTGTTCTTCTTGTTCTTCTTGCCGCGGCGCTCGCGGCCGCCGCGGCGCTCACGTGGCTCGTCTTCGGGCCGGTCGTCATCGCGCCGGTCGTCGGCATCGTCGTCGGCGAAGAACGAGTGCTCCGGCTCCCGCGGCCGCTCCGGGTCGGCGCGCCAGCCATCGCCCGGGATGTCCTCGTACGCCGGTTCCGGGTGCTGTTCGTGCTGCTCGTGCCGCTCGTACTGTTCGTACTCCTGCGGCGGGTACTGCTGTTGCTGCGGCGGTGCCTGCTGGTACTGCGGGTGCGGCGGCATCTGCTGCTGCGGCTGCTGCCCGTACGCGTCCTGATGACCGTAGTAGTCCTGGCCCGCCCCGCCGTACGGGTCGGCCGGCGGCTGCTGGGCGTAGGGGTCGTACGGGTCGTAGGGCAGCTGCCCACCCTGTGTGTCGTCCCAGCCACCCTGGTACGGCTGCTGGTGCTGCTGCGGATGGTGCTGCTGGGGATAGGGGACGGACTGCTGCCCGTCCCACTGAGGCTGCTGCGCCTGGCCTCCGTAGGGTCCCTGGTCTCCGTAGAGCGGGTCCTCGGGATGCCACGGTTCGGAGCCGTAGCCCCGGCCATACTCGGTCATCGATCCCCTAGAGCCGAGAGACGGTGCGCTCCGGCCTGGCAGCGCGACTGCGGTGTAACGATCCGCCTCTACTTGCACGCGCGGCTGTTCGAACCGCCGCCACATCGCGCGGAACGTTACCGTACCGCGATCAGATGACCACTTCGACGCTCTCCCCCGGGGGCGCCCCGGAGGTCCGTTCGGTTTCCAGGGCGCTCTGGAGGATCACCACGGCGGCCGCCTGGTCGACGACCGAGCGGCCCTTCTTGCTCCGCACCCCGGAGGCGCGCAGGCCCTGGGTCGCGGTGACCGTCGACATCCGCTCGTCGACCAGCCGGACGCCCACGGGGGCGATGTTCCGGGCCATCTCCTGGGCGAATGCCCGCACCTTGGCCGCGGCCGGCCCCTCTCCCCCGTTGAGGGAGCGGGGCAGGCCGACCACGACCTCGAGCGGTTCGTATTCGTCGACGATCGCCTTGAGACGGCGGTGCGCCGACGGCACGTCACGTCCCGGCACGGTCTCGACCGGGGTGGCGAGGACCCCGTCGGGGTCGCACGAGGCGACCCCGATACGGGCGTCCCCGACATCCACGGCGATGCGTCGGCCGCGTCGCATCTCACTCACGCGCGTCAGGCCGCCTCGGCCACGAGGCGCTCGACGGCCTCGATGGCTTCGGGCACCGCGGCGGCGTTCTGGCCGCCGCCCTGGGCGACGTCCGGCTTGCCGCCGCCGCCTCCGCCGAGCGTCTTGGCCGCCGTACGGACCAGGTCACCGGCCTTGATGCCGCGCTCACGGGCGGCCTCGTTGGTGGCGATGACCGTCACCGGGCGGCCGCCTGCCACCGTGAACAGGGCCACGACGGCGGCGCGGTCACCCGGGATGCGTCCGCGCACGTCCAGCACCAGCTTGCGCAGGTCGTCGGCGGAGGTGCCGTCCGGCACCTGGCCGGTGGCCAGCGCCACGCCGCGGACGTCCTTGGCGCCCTGGGCCAGCCCGGCCGCGGCCTGCAGCACCTTCTCGGCGCGGAACCTCTCGATCTCCTTCTCCGCGTCCTTCAGCTTGGCCAGGACACCGGAGATCTTCTCCGGCAGCTCCTCCGGACGCCCCTTGACCAGCTCGGTGAGCTGCGAGACGACGGTGTGCTCGCGGGCCAGGAACTTGTAGGCGTCCACGCCGACCAGCGCCTCGACCCGGCGTACACCGGAGCCGATGGAGGATTCGCCGAGCAGCTTCACCAGGCCCAGCTGGGCGGTGTTGTGGACGTGCGTGCCGCCGCACAGCTCCTTGGAGAAGTCGCCGATGGTCACCACGCGGACCCGGTCGCCGTACTTCTCACCGAACTCGGCGATGGCGCCCTGCTTCTTGGCGTCCTCCATGCTCATGACCTCGGCGTGCACGTCCAGCTCGCGGGAGAGCACCTCGTTGATCTTCTGCTCGACGTCCGTGAGGACACCGCCGGGCACGGCGGCCGGCGAGCCGAAGTCGAAGCGGAAACGGCCCGGGGAGTTCTCCGAACCGGCCTGGGCTGCCGTCGGCCCGAGGGCGTCGCGCAGCGCCTGGTGGGTGAGGTGGGTGGCGCTGTGGGCGCGGGCGATGGCGCGCCTGCGGGTGATGTCGATGGTGGCAAGCGCGGCAGCGCCGAGCACTACTTCGCCCACCTGTACGGCGCCCTTGTGGACCGTGACGCCGGGCACCGGCTGCTGGACGTCGCGGACCTCGACGACGGCGCCGGAGTCCAGCTTGATCCGGCCGGTGTCGGCGAGCTGGCCGCCGCCCTCCGCGTAGAAGGGGGTGCGGTCCAGGACGACCTCGACCTCGTCGCCCTCATGGGCGGCGGGCGCCGATACGCCGTTGACCAGCAGGCCGACGACGACGGACTCGCCCTCGGTGGCGCTGTAGCCGGTGAACTCCGTGACGCCGGACGTGTCGGCGACCTCGCGGTAGGCGGACAGGTCGGCGTGCCCGAGCTTCTTGGACTGGGCATCGGCCTTGGCCCGCTCCCGCTGCTCCTTCATCAGGCGCCGGAAGCCGTCCTCGTCCACCGAAAGGCCCTGTTCGGCAGCCATTTCGAGGGTGAGGTCGATCGGGAAGCCCCAGGTGTCGTGGAGCAGGAACGCCTTGTCGCCGGAGAGCACCTTGCCGCCGGAGGACTTGGTCTCGGAGACGGCACCGTCGAGGACGTTCGTGCCGGCGTTCAGCGTCTTGACGAAGCGGGCCTCCTCGGCGAGGGCGACCGTTTCGATACGGCGACGGTCCTCCAGCAGCTCCGGGTACTGCTGGCCCATGGTCTTGATGACGACGTCGAGCAGTTCGCCGACGACCAGATCCTTGGCACCCAGCAGGCGCATGTTGCGGATGGCACGGCGCATGATGCGGCGCAGGACGTAGCCGCGGCCCTCGTTGCCGGGGGTGACGCCGTCGCCGATGAGCATCGTGGACGTACGGATGTGGTCGGCGACCACGCGCAGCGAGACATCGGTGTCGTGCGCGGCGCCGTACCGGACGCCGGTCAGCTCGGTGGCCTTGTCGATGACGACGCGCAGGGTGTCCGTCTCGTACATGTTCGGGACGTCCTGCAGGATCATCGCCAGGCGCTCGAGGCCGAGACCGGTGTCGATGTTCTTGCTGGGCAGCTCGCCGAGGATCTCGAAGTCCTCCTTGCTGGTACCCGCGCCGCGCTCGTACTGCATGAAGACCAGGTTCCAGATCTCCACGTACCGCTCGTCGTTGACGGCCGGGCCGCCCTCGACACCGAATTCCGGGCCGCGGTCGTAGTTGATCTCGGAGCACGGTCCGCACGGTCCGGGCACGCCCATGGACCAGTAGTTCTCCGTCTTACCCAGGCGCTGGATGCGCTCCTTGGGCACGCCGATGACCTCGTGCCAGATCCGCTCGGCCTCGTCGTCCTCGAGGTAGACGGTGATCCACAGGCGCTCGGGGTCGAGGGCGTAGCCGCCGTCGGCCTGCGAGCCGGTCAGCAGCTCCCAGGCGTACTTGATGGCGCCTTCCTTGAAGTAGTCGCCGAAGGAGAAGTTGCCGCACATCTGGAAGAACGTGCCGTGCCGGGTGGTCTTGCCGACCTCTTCGATGTCCGGCGTGCGCACACACTTCTGGACGCTGGTGGCCCGCGGAGCGGGCGGCTTGACCTCGCCGAGGAAGTACGGCTTGAAGGGGACCATGCCCGCGTTGACGAGCAGCAGCGTCGGGTCGTCCGCGATGAGCGACGCCGACGGCACGACGGTGTGCCCGCGCTCCTCGAAGAAGCGCAGCCAGCGGCGGCGGATTTCAGCCGACTCCATCAGTGGTCCTCATTTCCAGTCGGTCCGGTCAGCCCGGTCTGTCCCGGGGTTCTCGTGGTGCGGTGATGCGTTTCGAGCGCCGCGTGGGAGCGCGGCGCGGGCAGCTCACAGACATCGCCCGCCTGGTCCAGGCCGAGCGCGTCGTGCAACTGCTCTTCACGGTCCGCCATTCCCGCGCGTACGTCCAATGCAAATTGGCGCAGCCGGTGGCCGGTCTCGACGGCCTTGTCCGCGGCCTGCGCCGCGAGGCTGTCGGGCTGCAGCTTGCGCAGCTTCCGGTGGACCTTGTTGGTGGCCCACACTCCGGCGGCGGCGCCGGTGGTGAACCAGAATGCGCGGCGGAACATCGCTGTGATCAGTCCTTGGAGCGACGGTTGCGGCGCCCACCGCGGCGGGCGCCGGGCAGGGTTCGGCCGACGACGGCGGGGCGCTTCGGCTCGGGTTCGCCCTTCTTGCCGATCGCGCGGCGCACGCCGTAGCCGAACGCGGCGACCTTGACCAGCGGTCCGCCGAAGGCGGAGGAGACGGTCGTGGAGAGCGCGGAGGCGTTGGCGGTGACCTCCTGGACGTCGGCGGCGATGGCGTCGACGCGGGCCAGCTGGCTGTGCGCGGAACGAACGGTCGCGGACGCGTCGGCCAGCAGGGGAACGGCCTGGTCGGACACCTCGGCGACCATTTTGGTGGTCGCCTTGAGGGTCTGCGCCAGCCTCACCAGCACAAGGGCGAGGAACGACACGAGGATCGCCCAGAAGACGGCCACGAGGATCCCGGCCACCTCTCCACCGGACACGCTGGCACCACTCTCCGACTGGTTGGGTCTCGACCTGCTCGGCTCGTCCTGCTCTCGAACGGCAACCTCGACCTTATCGCGCCGTGACTGTCCGTCCGTACCCCGTTCCCCGCGCCACGGAGGCTTTCGAAAGCTGCGATTGTACGGTCCGCACGGGGCCGAGTACGCTCCGTGTGCCATGCGACGCATCCCGCGCCCCGACGGCCCGTCCGGCGCCTCTTCCCCGCCCTCGCCGCCACCGGGAAGCCCGGGGATCCCACCCGCTGAGCTCAATCGGTTCGTCGGTCGCGACGACGAACTGGCCGCGGTGACACGTCGGCTGGAATCCGCCCGCCTGGTGACCCTGACCGGCCTCGGCGGAGTGGGCAAATCCCGCCTCGCGGGGCATGCTGCAGCGATCTTGCAGGATCGCTTCTGCGACGGCGTCCGGCTGGTCGAGGTGTCCACGCTGCACGACCCCCAGGTCCTGGAGCACGCCTTCGTCGAAGCGCTGGCACTGGCCGACCACACCGGGCGCCCGCCGCGGGCCGCCCTGTGCCACCACCTCGCCGACCGCGAACTGCTGCTCGTCCTGGACGGTTACGAGCATCTGGTGGCCGAGTGCGCGGAGCTGACCGGGGCACTGCTGCGCAGCGCTCCGGGACTGCGGGTCCTGGCCGCGGGCCGCCGCCCGCTCGGGTTGCCCGGCGAGCACATCCTGCCGCTGCCGCCGATGAACGCCGCCGACGCGGCCGATCTCTTCGCGGACCGCGCCGCGGCGGTCGTCGCGGACTTCACCGTCGGCCCGGGCAACGCCGCGGCCGTCACCGAACTCTGCGCCCGCCTGGACGGCATCCCGCTCGCCCTCGAACTGGCCGCCGGCCGGCTGCGCGCGCTCTCGGTCGAGCAGGTGCTGCACCGCCTCGACGACCGCTTCCGGCTGCTGACCGGGTCGACCCGCGGCACGCTGCCCCGCCATCAGACGCTGCGGACGGCGATCGGCTGGAGCCATGAGCTGTGCACCCCGCAGGAACGGCTGCTGTGGGCCCGGCTGTCGGTCTTCGCCGGGCAGTTCGACCTGGAGGCGGCCGAGTACGTCTGCTCGGGCCCGGAGCTGCCCACCGACGAACTCCTCGACGTCATCGCGGAGTTGGTCGCCCAGTCGGTGCTCGTACGGGAGGAGGGCGCGGCCGGTGTGCGCTACCGGATGCTGGACACCGTACGGGCCTACGGCGCCGGCTGGCTGGAGGCGACGCGGGACGGCGAGCGGCTGCGGCGACGACACCGGGACTGGTATCTGGGGCTGGCCACCTGGTGCGAGCTGGACTGGTTCAGCCCCCGGCAGGCCGAGGTCGCCGCCCGCATCGACGCCGAGCTGCCCAATCTGCGGGTCGCCCTGGAGCAGAGCCTGGACACCGAGGGCGACGCGCATCTGGGCCAGTACCTGGCGGGCACCCTGTGGTTCTACTGGGTGGGCTGCGGCCGGCTCTCGGAGGGCAGGCAGTGGCTGGACCGGGCGCTGGAGCTGGAGAGCGATCACGACGAGGCGCGGCTGAAGGCACTGTGGGTGGTCGGCCATGTCGCGGTGCTCCAGGGCGACACCCTCGGCGCGATGGCGGCGCTGCAGGAGTGCCGCGAGGAGGCCGAGCGCACCGGCAACGCCACCGCTCTCGCGTATGCGCGGCACCGCACCGGCTGCCTGGCGTTGGTCTGCGACGACATGCCGCGCGCCGAGAAGCTCCTGAGCGAGGCGCTGGGCCACTACCGGGAGATCGGCGAGCTCAACAGCAATGTGCTGATGGGGCAGGTCGAACTGGCGATGGCGGTGGCGTTCCAGGGCGAGCTGGAGTACGCGGTGCAGCTGTGCGAGGACGTCCGGCAGGTGTGCGGGGACCACGGTGAGCGCTGGACGCTGGCGTACGCGCTGTTCGTCCTGGCCTTCGCGGCCTGGACGGGCGGCGAGGGTCGGCGGGCCCGGGAGCTGCTGGAGGAGTGCCTGGCCATCGACCACGCCTTCCACGACCTGCTGGGCGCGGTGCTGGCGATCGAGCTGCTGGCGCTGGTGACGCTGGGCGAGGGGGACGCGGAGGAGGCGGCGGTGCTGCAGGGCGCCGCGGCCCGGATCTGGCCGACGGTGGGCCTGCCGCTCTTCGGCTCGCGCTACTTCAACCAGCCGCATGCGCTGTGCGAGGAGCAGGCGCGCAAGCACCTGGGGGCGGAGCGCTACGAGGACTGCCGGCGGGCCGGCCACCGGCTGGATCTGGACCAGACGGTGGCCAGGGTCCTGGGCAGCGCGGACGGACTGCCGGGGCCGCGGCGCCCGATGCGGATCGCGCCGCCCGCCACGAGCGAGCCCGCCGCCTCCCCCTCCGCGAGCGGCGGGGAGACGGCGGGCTGAAGTGGCGCTGCGCCTGCTGTGGTGCTTAGCGGGCGTAGTACTCGACGACGAGCTGCTCGTCGCAGATCACCGGGATCTCCTTGCGGTTGGGGTCCCGGTCGAGACGGAACGCCAGCGCCGGCAGGTTGACCTCGAGGTAGCGCGGGGTCTCACCGTCGGTGTCGTAGCCACCCTCGCGGGCGACCTGGAAGGGGTGCTTCTCGCGGCTGCGCTCGCGGACCTGCACGACGTCGCCGGGGCGGACGCGGAAGGACGGCTTGTCGACCTTGCGGTCGTTGACCGCGATGTGGCCGTGGACGACCATCTGGCGGGCCTGGTAGATGGTGCGGGCGATGCCCGACCGCAGGACGAGCGCGTCCAGACGGCGCTCAAGCTCGATGATCAGCGCTTCGCCGGTCTTGCCTTCGACCTTCCGAGCGCGGTCGTAGGCACGCGCCATCTGGCGCTCGCTGATGTCGTACTGCGCGCGCAGGCGCTGCTTCTCGAGCAGACGGACCTTGTAGTCACTGGTCTGCTTGCGGCCACGGCCGTGCTCGCCGGGCGGGTAGGGACGGGCCTCGAAGTACTTGACGGCCTTGGGCGTCAGCGCGATGCCGAGCGCGCGCGACTTCTTGACCTTGGGACGCGACTGGTTCACGTGGAACGGACCTCCGTGTAAGTTAGGTGAGGCTTACCTTAGCGCGAGGAGAACGCATGTTTCGACCTGGGATCCCCCTGCCCGACGCACACAGCACCGAGGCGGGTCAGCCGCGTCCCGTGGATGACGCCCAGCGGCCCACGGCCGCCGAGCGCGTACGCACCCTCGTCGAGTCCAATGGTATGGGGTCACTGAGCATCCCCGGTGTCGAGGACCCCGACGAAACCGGCCTGTCCGCCCCCGCCTACCGGACTGTGAGCGCCGAAGGAGACGTCCTGTTGCTGGTTCCTGGCGACTGTGCGGCGGCACGGGCGGCCGCACACGCTCAGGACGACGATCTCGCCGCCGTGATGGAGATCACGGATGTCGCGCCGGTCTCGGTGCCGCATCGCATCCGCGGCCGCGCCTGGGTGGCCGGCTGGCTCACCCCCGTACGCAACGACGAGCGCGCCGAGGCCGCCCGGCTGCTCGCCGAGCGGCACCCCGTCGGCGAGCTGCTCGGCATCGGGGAGGCGCTGCAGCCCCATCCGGCGCCGGGGATCCACCGGCGGTCCGCCTGGATGCTGCTGCGCCTGGAGGTCGGCGAGGGCGCCGTGGACGACCTGTGGGGCGCCGAGTCCGTCGAACCGGACGAGTTCGCCGCCGCGTCGCCCGACCCGTTGATCGCCCACGAGGCGGAGCTGCTCCAGCATCTGCACTCGGCCCACGGCGAGCAGGTACGCGGCCTGTGCTCGCTCCTCGGCGACCGCTCCGCGCTCTGCGGGCTGCGCGACCAGGCGGTGCCGCTGGGCCTGGACCGCTTCGGACTCCGCGTCCGCTTCACCGACGCCGAGCAGCACTCGTTCGACGCCCGCTTCGACTTCCCGGAGCCGGTCGGGGACGTGGCGGAGCTGCGGCGGGCCATGCATGTGCTCTTCGAGGCGGCCGAGTGAGAGGCCGGACCGCGCGCCCGGGCCGGCCGGGGTGACGGGAGCGGCTCAGTCGCCGTTCTCGCCGCGCAGCCGTGCCCGGACCCGCTCCGCGACCTCCGCGTAGCGCGCCTCGGCACCGTGCCGCGTCGGTGCGTAGTACCGCTTGCCGTGCACCTCGTCCGGGGCGTACTGCTGCGCCGCGATACCGCCCGGCAGGTCGTGCGGGTACTGATAGCCCTGGCCGTGGCCGAGCTTCTGGGCGCCCTTGTAGTGGCTGTCGCGCAGATGCGGCGGCACGGCACCGGCCTGACCGGCCCGGACGTCCGCGAGCGCGGCATCGATGGCCAGATAGGCGGCGTTCGACTTCGGCGCCAGGGCAAGCGCGATGGTGGCCTGGCTGAGCGTGATCCGGGCCTCCGGAAAACCGATCATGGCCACGGCCTGAGCGGCGGCGACCGTGGTCTGCAGGGCCGACGGATCGGCCAGACCGATGTCCTCGCTCGCCGAGATCATCAGCCTGCGGGCGATGAACCGCGGGTCCTCCCCCGCCTCGATCATGCGCGCCAGATAGTGCAGGGCGGCATCGACGTCCGAGCCGCGGATCGACTTGATCAACGCGCTGGCGACGTCGTAATGCTGATCGCCGTCCCGGTCGTACTTCACGGCGGCGCGGTCGACGGACTCCTCCAGCGTCTGGAGGGTGATCTCCTTCTCCCCCTTGGCCAGCGCCGATCCGGCCCCGGCCTCGAGGGCCGTCAGCGCCCGCCGGGCGTCCCCGCCCGCGATGCGCAGCAGGTGCCCCTCGGTGTCCTCGGGCAGGGTGACCGCACCGGCCAGCCCGCGCGCATCGGTCAGCGCACGCCGCAGCAGCCCGCGCAGATCATCGTCGGTCAGCGGCTCGAGCGTCAGCAGCAGGGACCGCGACAACAGCGGGGAGATCACCGAGAAGTACGGGTTCTCGGTCGTCGCGGCGATCAGGGTGACCCAGCGGTTCTCGACGGCCGGCAGCAGGGAGTCCTGCTGCGCCTTGCTGAAGCGGTGGATCTCGTCGAGGAAGAGGACGGTCTCCTTGCCGAAGCCGCCGGAGGCGCGGCGGGCGCCGTCGATGACCGCGCGGACCTCCTTGACGCCCGCCGTGATCGCGGAGAGCTCCACGAAACGCTTGTTGGTGGCCTGGCTGACGACGTAGGCGAGGGTCGTCTTGCCGATGCCGGGCGGGCCCCAGAGGAAGACGGAGGACGGGCCCGCGGGGCCGCCGCTGCCCTCGCCCACCAGGCGGCGCAGCGGCGAGCCCGGCTTGAGCAGATGCTGCTGCCCCACGACCTCGTCAAGGGTGCGCGGACGCATCCGTACGGCGAGAGGAGACCCCGCGGGGTCCTTCTCCTGACGGTCTTCGGCAGCGGCGGTGAACAGGTCGGGCTCCACGTCGACGAGCCTATGCCACCCCACTGACAACGCCCCGGCCGCCGTCGTCGACGGCGGCCGGGGCGGGCAAGCGGCTCGGTGCGGGACCCGATCGAAACAAAAGCCTAGAGCAGGCCGCTCCAGAACGACCACCACTTGGTGAGGATCAGCAGCGCGATCACGCCGTACCAGAGCACCGGCACGACCCAGTGGAACTCCACCACGGTCCGGCGCAGCCCCTCGGGGGCCGGGATGATGCCGTGCTTGAGGTTGTGCGCGGTGGTGTACCAGAACATCAGGATGGTGACGCACCAGGTCAGCGTGCACCACAGGCACAGCGCGTTGATGCTGTACAGCGACTGGGACATCAGCCACATGCAGAACACGGCGCCGAGCAGGGTGCCGATGTTCAGCCCGATCCAGTACCAGCGGCGGAAGCGGGCGCCGGCCAGCAGGGCCATACCGACGGCGACGACCACCCCGAAGGCGACGAGTCCGGCCATCGGGTTCGGGAAGCCGAAGACGTCCGCCTGCTTGCTGTTCATGACGTCGGTGCAGGAAATGATCGGGTTGAGGCTGCACGCCGGCTTGAACTTCGGGTTCTTGAGCAGCTCGAACTTGTCCAGGGTGATGACCCACGCCGCCAGGATGCCCAGCGCGCCGGTGATCACCAGAAGGAGGGCGTAGCCGCGGCCCGCGCCGATGGTGCCCGTGTCGCGCGTGGTTTCTTCGTCGAGGGACACGTCATCCACCGCTGTCGTCGTCATATCGCCGTTCCGTCGGTCGCTGGGGAGATGAGGCCGGGCGGGCCCGCGAGGCCGCGGGCGTGCCCTTCATTCTGCCCCAACTCCACGGCGGAGCACCGTTCGCTGCGCATAAACAGGCTGCACACGAAAGGGAGGAATCCGTGTGCAGCCTGTTGACGGACCTGTCGGGAGCGGCCGTGTCCGGCCCGCTCCGCTCAGCCCAGTGCGCGCCTGACCTCGTCCACGACCGCGTCCAGCGCCACCGGGGTCTGCTCGCCGCTCTGCAGGTCCTTGAGCTGGACGACGCCCTCGGCGAGGTCGCGCTCGCCGGCCACCAGCGCCAGCCGCGCACCGGAGCGGTTGGCGGACTTCATGGCGTTCTTCAGGCCCTTGCCGCCGAACGCGAAGTCGGTGGCGACGCCGGCCCGGCGCAGCTCGGTGACCGTGCCGAAGAGCACCCGGCGGGCCTCGTCGCCCAGCGGCACGGCGTAGACGGCGGTCGCGGCGGGGATGTCGAGCTCGATGCCCTCCGCCTCCAGCGCCAGCACCGTACGGTCCACGCCCAGCGCCCAGCCGACGGACGGCAGTGCGGGGCCGCCGATCATCTCGGAGAGCCCGTCGTAGCGGCCGCCGCCGCCCACCGCGGACTGCGAGCCGAGGCCGTCGTGGACGAACTCGAAGGTGGTGCGGGTGTAGTAGTCCAGCCCGCGCACCAGCTTCTCGTCGTCCTCGTACGCCACGCCCGCCTCGGTCAGCAGCTCGCGCACCTGCTCGTGGTACGCCTTGCACGCCTCGCAGAGGTAGTCGCGGAGCTTGGGCGCCCCGTCGAGCTGCTTCTGCACCGCCTCGCGCTTGTCGTCCAGGACGCGCAGCGGGTTGATGTCGACCCGACGGCGGGTGTCGTCGTCCAACTCCAGCCCGCGCAGGAAGTCCTGGAGGGCGGCGCGGTAGACCGGGCGGCACTCCTTGTCACCCAGGGAGTTCAGCAGGATGCGGAAGTCGCGCAGCCCCAGCGAGCGGTACGCCTGGTCGGCCAGGATGATCAGCTCGGCGTCCAGCGCCGGATCCTCCGCGCCGATGGCTTCAGCGCCGACCTGCGAGAAGTGGCGGTAGCGGCCCTTCTGCGGGCGCTCGTAGCGGTAGTAGGAGCCGGAATACCAGAGCTTGACGGGGAGGTTGCCGCCCTTGTGGAGGTTGGCCTCCAGCGCCGCGCGCAGCACGGACGCGGTGCCCTCGGGGCGCAGCGCGAGCTGATCGCCGCCCTTGGTCTCGAAGGCGTACATCTCCTTGGTCACGATGTCGGTGGACTCACCGACGCCGCGGGCGAACAGCTCGACGTTCTCGAAGCCGGGCGTCTCGATGTAGCCGTAGCCGGAGTTCTTCAGCGGGCCGGAGATCGCCGCGCGGACCGCGAGATAGGTCGCGGAGTGGGGCGGCAGCAGATCGTAGGTGCCCTTGGGTGCCTGAAAGGTGCTCACGGAAAGTCTCGTCACATTCCTCGTCGCGGAGGGGCGCTGAGGCCGTCTCCAAGGCCGGCGGCCACCTCCCGCAGATACGGGTTGGTGGTGCGCTCGCGGCCGATGGTGGTCTGGGGGCCGTGGCCGGACAGCACGACCGTGGAGTCCTCCAGCGGCAGGCACACGCGTGCCAGCGACTGCAGGATCTCGGCGTGGTCGCCGCCCGGCATGTCGGTACGTCCGATGGAGCCGGCGAACAGCAGGTCGCCCGAGAAGAAGACCGGCGGAATATCGGCCTGCTCGGGCATCCTGAACGTCACCGACCCCTTGGTATGGCCCGGTGCATGCGCGACGGAGAATTCCATTCCGGCCAGTTCCAGTGCACTGCCGTCGGTCAGCTCCTTGACGTCGTCCGGCTCGCCCACGGTGAGTTCGCCCATGAGCTGCTGCCCGATGGAGCGGCCGAGGGCCTTCTCCGGGTCGCTCATCATGTAGCGGTCCTCGGGGTGGATCCAGGCCGGGACATCGTGCGCGCCGCACACCGGGACGACCGAGGCGACGTGGTCGATGTGGCCGTGGGTGAGGACGACGGCGACGGGCTTGAGCCGATGCTTTCTGACCGCGTCCTCGACGCCTTGGGCCGCCTGGTGGCCCGGGTCGATGATCACGCACTCCTCGCCGGCGGCGGGGGCGACCAGATAGCAATTGGTCCCCCAGGCCCCGGCGGGGAACCCGGCAATCAGCACGTTCGTCCTTAAGGGTCGGTGGAGGTCGGTCCGCGGGACCGCTACCGGAACATCTCGGCAGCTCCAGAGCCTACCGGCGCGACTCCCACCGGGGCGAACCCGTATACGGTACGGCCACGGCGCAGACAGCGATCGAGGCTCACGAAGAGGAGACGACCGGTGGTCAGCAGGGATCAGCGGCGGCGGCAGCTCGCCCGGGAGAAGTTCGCGCGCCAGCAGCAGCGGCGGACCGTCGCCCAGCACAAGGCCAAGCGTCGCAACGTGATCATCGCGTCCACCCTGGCGGTGGTGCTCGCCGCGGGCGCCGCCGCGTACGCCTCGGCAGGTCTGGCGGGCGGCAGCGACGACAGGTCCGACGCGGCCGCGTCGGACCCGGCCGCCACCAAGGCCCCGGACCCGTGCGGCAAGCCCGCCGCGGGCGCGCCGTCGAAGCGGACCTGGAAGCAGGAACCGGCGATGACGGTCGACACCTCCGCCGCGTACGCCGTGCGGCTGGGGACGACCTGCGGGCAGATCGAGCTGAAGCTGGACGCGGCCAAGGCGCCGCACACGGTCAACTCCTTCGCCTTCCTCGCGAGAGAGCACTACTTCGACCACAGCAGGTGCCACCGCCTGGTCGACCAGAACATCCACGTCCTGCAGTGCGGCGACCCGAGCGGCACCGGACAGGGCACGCCCGGCTACACGATTCCGGACGAGAACCTCAAGGACCCCCGGCTCAAGGGCGATGTCTATCCGGCGGGCACGGTCGCGATGGCCAACACCTACGACGGTGAGCACCAGAGCTCCCGCAACTCCGGCGGCAGCCAGTTCTTCCTCGTCTATCAGGACAGCAAGCTGCCCCCGAACTACACACCGTTCGGGACCGTCACCGGCGGTATGGGCGTCCTGAAGAAGATCGCCGCGGCCGGTTCGACGCCGGACCCGCGGACGGGCAACACCGCGCCGAACGCCACGGTGGTCATCGACAAGGCGACCGTCGCCAAATCCTGACCCCCGCTGACCGGCATGCGGCTTTCGGCCGTCCGCGGCGTGGCCGAACGCGTAATTTCGGTCGTGCTGGATGCGGACAGCCGACCGCCGGTCGCCTAGATTGGCGGTGGGTGGGGTGCCCGCTCCGACGGCGCCACTCCCACCCGCAAGACAGCACGTCGGACCGGCCAGGGCGTGGCTCTGCCGGACAGAAACTGTGGACGATGCCGGGGGGCCGCACGCCCTCGTCGGCATCATGTGGAGGAGGCGCTGTGAGCAGCGACCCATGGGGCCGCGTCGATGAGACGGGGACCGTGTACGTGCGTA
Source organism: Streptomyces sp. NPDC048650 (assembly GCF_043199095.1). Taxonomy (NCBI): domain Bacteria; kingdom Bacillati; phylum Actinomycetota; class Actinomycetes; order Kitasatosporales; family Streptomycetaceae; genus Streptomyces; species Streptomyces sp. NPDC048650. Next base: position 399,545 of record NZ_JBICVM010000002.1, read on the forward strand.
CCGCCGACGGCGAACAGGTCGTCGGATCGTGGCAGGCGGGCACTCCCGAGGAGGCCCTCGCCTACTTCGAGCGCAAGTATGAGGGCCTGGTCGTCGAGATCGGCCTCCTCGAGCGCCGGGTCAAGACCACCGACCTGTCGGCGAAGGACGCCCAGACCGCCATCGACCATCTGCGCACCCAGGTGGACGAGCACCACGCGGTGGGTGATCTGGCGGCGCTGAGGAAGCGGCTGGACAAGCTCGTCGAGACCGTCGAGGCGCGCCGCGAGGAGCGCAAGGCGCAGAAGGCCAAGCAGAACGACCAGGCCCGGGAGGCCAAGGAGAAGCTGGTCGCCGAGGCGGAGGAGCTGGCCGCCAGCGAGCAGTGGCGGGCGGCCGGTGAGCGGCTGCGGGCGCTGGTCGACAGCTGGAAGGGCCTGCCGCGGCTGGACCGCAAGGCGGACGACGAGCTGTGGCACCGCTTCTCGCACGCCCGCTCGGCGTTCTCCAAGCGGCGCAAGGCCCACTTCGCCTCGCTGGACGCGCAGCGCGAGGAGTCCCGTAAGGCCAAGGAGAAGCTGGTCGCCGAGGCCGAGTCACTGTCGAGCTCGACGGACTGGGGCGCCACCGCGGCCCGTTACCGCGATCTGATGACCGACTGGAAGGCCGCCGGCCGCGCCCAGCGCGAGCACGAGGACGACCTGTGGAACCGCTTCCGCGGCGCCCAGGACGTCTTCTTCCAGGCGCGCGGTGAGGTCTTCGCGGAGCGCGACGCCGAGCAGCGGGAGAATCTGACCCGCAAGGAAGAGCTGGCCGTCGAGGCCGAGAAGCTGCTCCCGGTCTCGGACCTCAAGGCCGCCCGGGCCGCGTTCCGGTCGATCAACGAGCGGTGGGAGGCCATCGGCCACGTCCCGCGGGACGCCCGACCCAAGATCGAGGGCCGGATGCACGCCGTCGAGCGCGCCGTCAAGGAGGCCGAAGAGGCCGAGTGGCGGCGGACGAACCCGGAGGCACGGGCGCGGGCCGCGGGGCTGACGGGCCAGCTCCAGGACGCCGTGGACAGGCTGGAGAAGCAGATCGGGACCGCGCGCGCGGCCGGCAACAACGCCAAGGCCGACAAGCTCGGCCGCGAGCTCGAGGGCCGCAAGGCGCTGCTGGACCAGGCGCTGAAGGGCCTGGAGGAGTTCGGCGGCTGAGCGCACAGCCGGCAACGACACGGCCCCGGTACGGAATCTCCGTACCGGGGCCGCCTGTTGTGTGTCGCTACGGCCGCCGTGCCGACGTCACGCGGTACACGTCGTAGACGCCCTCCACGCTCCGTACGGCCTTGAGTACATGGCCCAGATGCTTGGGGTCGCCCATCTCGAAGGTGAAACGGGAGGTGGCGACCCGGTCGCGGGAGGTCTGGACGGCGGCGGACAGGATGTTGACGTGCTGGTCGGACAGGATGCGGGTGACGTCCGACAGGAGGCGGGAGCGGTCCAGCGCCTCGACCTGGATGGCGACCAGGAAGACCGAGGACTGGGTGGGCGCCCACTCGACGTCGAGGATCCGCTCCGGCTGCTTGGACAGCGAGTCGACGTTGACGCAGTCGGCGCGGTGCACCGAGACGCCGTTGCCGCGGGTGACGAAGCCGATGATGGGGTCGCCCGGCACCGGCGTACAGCAGCGGGCCAGCTTGACCCACACGTCGTCGACGCCCTTGACGACCACGCCCGGGTCGGCGCTGGAGCGGCGCTTGGAGCGCGGCCGGATCGGGGTCGACTCGGCGATGTCCTCGGTGGCTTCGTCCTGGCCGCCGAGCGCCTGGACCAGCTTCTGGACGACGCCCTGGGCCGCGACGTGGCCCTCGCCGATGGCGGCGTAGAGAGACGAGATGTCCGGGTAGCGCATCTCGTGCGCGAGGGTGACCAGGGAGTCGCCGGTCAGGATCCGCTGGATCGGCAGGTTCTGCTTGCGCATGGCGCGCGCGATGGCGTCCTTGCCCTGCTCGATCGCCTCGTCGCGGCGCTCCTTGGAGAACCAGCCGCGGATCTTGTTGCGGGCGCGCGGCGACTTGACGAAGCCGAGCCAGTCCCGGGACGGCCCGGCGCCGGGCGCCTTGGAGGTGAAGACCTCCACCAAGTCGCCGTTGTCCAGGGTCGATTCGAGCGGGACGAGGCGTCCGTTGACCCGCGCTCCTATCGTGCGGTGACCGACCTCGGTGTGCACCGCGTAGGCGAAGTCGACGGGTGTGGCACCGGCCGGCAGCGCTATGACGTCGCCCTTCGGCGTGAACACGAAGACCTCGTTGCGCGAGAGGTCGAAGCGCAGCGACTCCAGGAACTCGCCCGGGTCCTCGGTCTCCTTCTGCCAGTCCAGCAGCTGCCGCAGCCAGGCCATGTCGTTGACGGTGTCCTGGCCCGAGCCCTTGCCGACGCCCTTGGGGATGTCCGTACGGATCTTGGAGGCGCCGGCCACCGCCTCCTGCTTGTACTTCCAGTGCGCGGCGATGCCGTACTCGGCGCGGCGGTGCATGTCGAACGTGCGGATCTGGAGCTCGACGGGCTTGCCGCTGGGCCCGATGACCGTCGTGTGCAGCGACTGGTACATGTTGAACTTGGGCATCGCGATGTAGTCCTTGAACCGGCCGGGGACCGGATTCCATCGCGCGTGGATGGTGCCGAGGGCGGCGTAGCAGTCGCGGACGGTGTCGACGAGGACGCGGATGCCCACCAGGTCGTAGATCTCGGCGAAGTCGCGGCCGCGCACGATCATCTTCTGGTAGACGCTGTAGTAGTGCTTGGGGCGGCCGGTGACGGTGGCCTTGATCCGCGCGGCGCGCAGGTCGGCCTGGACCTCGTCGGTCACTATCGCCAGGTACTCGTCCCGCTTGGGCGCCCGCTCGGCGACCAGCCGGACGATCTCGTCGTACATCTTGGGATAGAGGATCGCGAAGGCGAGGTCCTCCAGCTCCCACTTGATGGTGTTCATGCCCAGGCGGTGGGCGAGCGGAGCGTAGATCTCCAGCGTCTCGCGGGCCTTCTTCTCCTGCTTCTCCCGCTTGAGATAGCGCATGGTGCGCATGTTGTGCAGCCGGTCGGCGAGCTTGATCACCAGGACGCGCGGATCCTTGGCCATTGCGACGACCATCTTGCGGACCGTCTCGGCCTGCGCGGCCTCGCCGAACTTGACCCGGTCGAGCTTGGTGACGCCGTCGACCAGCAGTGCCACCTGGTCACCGAAGTCGCGGCGCAGGGTGTCCAGGCCGTACTCGGTGTCCTCGACGGTGTCGTGCAGCAGGCCCGCCATCAGGGTGGCCGGGTCCATGCCCAGCTCGGCGAGGATGGTGGTGACCGCGAGCGGGTGGGTGATGTACGGGTCGCCGCTCTTGCGCTTCTGGCCGCGGTGCCAACGCTCGGCGACCTGATAGGCGCGCTCGACCTGGCGCAGCGTCGCGGTCTCGATCTTGGGGTCGTTGCCGCGAACGGCGCGCAGCAGCGGTTCGAGGACCGGGTTGTACGGACTGGAGCGCTGTACACCCAGTCGGGCGAGGCGGGCGCGTACGCGGTTGGGGGTGCCGGAGCGACCCGCGGAGGTGGCCGGGGCGGGCTTGGGCGCCGGGGACACGTGTGCACCGGCCGGATCGGCCTTGGCCGGCGGCCCGGCCGCGCCCGCTCCGGCGGCGGGCTTCGGCGCGGGCGCGGCGGCACCCGGCTTCGGCTGGGGAGCCGTACGGGGCTGGTCACTGCCCTCGGGTCCGCTCTTGTCGGGCCCGGGCGTGGCCGGGGAAGCCGCGTCCTCGGGCTTCGGCTCGTCCTGGCGCGCGGCGGTGGATCCCTTCGGACGCAGTCCGGGGGAGGGCGGCTGGGCCTCGTCTGGCAAGAGCACTCCTCAAGCGGTTCCGGACCCCGAGACCACGAACAGGCCGGGATGCCATGGTATCGACCCCGCGGCCGCCGCTCTCGCGCGGCCATGGGTCCGTACATGACACAGCGGCAGGGGCGCCCGGAAGAATCCGGGCGCCCCTGCCGTCACGATGCCGTGGAAAACCTGCTCAGACCGTGATCAGGGCCTCCAGCGGGGCGCCCTTCAGGCCCGGCTCCAGCCGCTCCCGGCCGGCGAGGAAGCCGAGCTCCAGCAGGACCGCGAGGCCCGCGATCTCGGCACCCGCACGCCGGATGAGCTGCAGCGACGCATCGGCGGTGCCGCCGGTGGCCAGGACGTCGTCGATCACCAGGACCCGGTCCCCGGGGGCCAGCGCATCGGCTCGCAGCTCGATCTCGGCCGTGCCGTACTCCAGCTCGTAGGACTGCCCGAGCGTCGCGCCGGGCAGCTTGCCCGCCTTGCGCACCGGTACGAAGCCGACTCCGGCCTGGACGGCGACGGGGGCGGCCAGGATGAAACCGCGGGCCTCCAGTCCGACGACCTTGTCCGCGCGATGGCGGGCGCACAGATCGACGAGCGCCTCGGTCAGCATGCCGAAGGCAGCCGGGTCGGCGAGCAGCGGAGTGATGTCCTTGAACGTCACCCCGGGCTGCGGATAGTCAGGGACATCCACGATCCGGCTCAGCAGCAGCTCACGGAGCTCGGCGGGGGCGCTCATCGGCGCTTGCCCGACGGGCGGCCGCGTCCGCGGTTGCGGGAGGCGGGCTGGTGGCGCGGACCGACGACCGCGGCATCGTCCTCGGTGCCCGCCGCGGCGGACTCCTCGTCCTGCGGGCCCTCGTCGTTCCCCTCCTTGGCGCGCTTGGCCTTCACGCGTTTGGCCAGCGCCTTCATCTGCGGCTCGCGCTCCTTGAGGTCGGCGACCAGCGGAGTGGCGATGAAGATCGAGGAGTACGCACCGGCCGCCAGGCCGACGAACAGTGCCAGTGAGATGTCGTTGAGCATGCCGGCGCCCAGCACACCGCCGCCGACGAACAGCAGACCGGCGACCGGGAGCAGCGCCACGACGGTGGTGTTGATGGACCGCACCAGGGTGCTGTTGATGCTGCGGTTGGCGATCTCGCTGTAGGTGAAGCGGGACTGCTTGGTGAGGTCCTTGGAGGCTTCCTTGAGGCTGTCGAAGACGACGACCGTGTCGTACAGGGAGTAACCGAGGATCGTCAGCAGACCGATGACCGTGCCCGGAGTGACCTCGAACCCGACCAGGGCGTAGATGCCGACGGTGATCGTGAGGTCGTGGATCAGCGCGACCAGGGCGGCCAGCGCCATCCGCCACTCGAAGGCGATGGCCAGATAGACGACCACCAGCGCCATGAAGATGCCCAGGCCCAGCCACGCCTTGTTGGCGATCTGCTCGCCCCAACTCGGGCCGACCAGCTGGGTGTTGACGTTCTCGACCGGGACCTTCAGGTCCTTGGCGAGCTCTTCCTGGACGGGTACGGCCGCCTTGGTGTCCAGACCGCTGATCTGGATGCGCAGCGCGCCGCCGCCGAGCTTCTGCACCACGGCCTGGTGACCGGGGGCCGCCGACTCGGCCCTGTGCTGCGCCTCGGAGGAGGACACCGCGGTCTTCGGGGTGGTGAAGACCGCGCCGCCGGAGAACTCGATGCCGAAGTTCAGACCGCGCACCGCCAGGCCGACGATGGCCGTGATGGTGATGAGGATCGAGATGCCGTACCAGATCTTCCGCTTGCCGATGAAGTCGTAGCCGACCTCACCGCGGTAGAGCCGGGCGCCGATGTTTCCGAGCTTGGACATCTCACGCCTCCTTCGTCTGGGTGGGGGCGCTGCCGCGGCGACGCCGCAGCGGCGGCTTGGCGCCCAGGCGCTTGGGATCGAGGCCGGACCAGGGGTGGCCCTCGGAGAAGAACTTCCGGCGGGCCAGCAGCGTCATCAGCGGCTTGGTGAAGAGGAAGACCACGACGACGTCGAGCAGGGTGGTCAGGCCGAGCGTGAACGCGAAGCCCTTGACCTTGCCGACGGTGACGATGAACAGCACCGCGGCCGCCAGGAACGACACGAAGTCGGAGACCAGGATCGTGCGGCGGGCACGGGGCCAGCCGCGCTCGACGGCCGGACGCAGGGTGCGGCCCTCGCGGATTTCGTCGCGGATGCGCTCGAAGTAGACGATGAAGGAGTCGGCGGTGATACCGATGGCGACGATGGCGCCACAGACCGCCGGCAGATTCAGCGCGAACCCGATGGCCGGGCCGAGCAACGTCATGATCGTGTACGTCAGGACCGCCGAGACCCCGAGGCTGGCGAGCGCGACCAGCGCAAGGCCCCGGTAGTAGGCGACCAGATAGACGACGACCAGGGCGAGGCCGATCGCGCCGGCGATCAGACCGGCGTGCAGCTGCTCACCGCCGAGCGCCGCGGTGACCGTGGTCTCGTCGTCGATCTTGAACGAGAGCGGCAGGGCACCGTACGACAGCATGTTGCCGAGGTCCTCGGCGGTCTGCTGGGTGAAGCCGCCGGAGATGGTGGCGGATCCCCCCGCGATGGCCTTTTCCACCGAGGGAGCGGAAACCACAGCGCCATCGAGGACGATCGCGAACTGGTTCTGCGGCGGCGCCTGGGCCGAAAGCTTGCCGGTCACGTCCGCAAACTTGTCGCCGCCCTCGCTGTTGAAGTCCATCTGGACGATCCAGCCCTGGCCGCCCTGGCTGTCGAAGACGGCCTTGGCGTCCTTGACGTCCATGCCCTCGACCGCGACCGGGCCCAGCACGTACTTCTGCGCACCGTCGTCCTTACAGGCGACGACCGGCTCGGACGGCTTGGCGCCGGCGGCCTTCTGGCCCGCCAGCGCGCGGCCCTGCGGGGTGGCGCAGTCCAGCGCGGCGAGCTGCTTCTGCTGGGCCGGCGGGATCTGCGCGGCGCCGCCCGTGGGCGGTACCGGCGGGGCGGACGGCTTGGCCGGGCCGGAGGGGGTGGGTTTGCCGGACGGCGCCTTCTTCAGGGAGTCCGTGACCGCGCGGCCCTGTGTGGTGGGGGAAGCGGACGTCGACGGCGAGGAGGCGTGCTGCTGGGCACCCTGCTTGCCGGTCGCCCGGTCGCCCTTGCCCTGGTCGCTCGCGCCCTGGCCGTTCTTGCCGGCCTTCCCGCTCTTGGAGGGGCTGGGCTTGGGCATGGGGGTCTTGGCGCCCGCGGTGGTGGTCAGCACCGGCCGGAAGCCGAGTTGGGCGGTGGTGCCGACCTGCTGCCGGGCCTGCTTCGCGTCCGTCCCCTTGGGGATGTTCACGATGATGTGGTCGCTGCCCTGCGTCTGGACCTCGGTCTCGGACACACCGAGACCGTTGACCCGTCGCTCCATGATCCCGGCGGCGGTGTTCATGTTGGTCTCGTTGATCGCGTTGGGCTTGCCCGGCTGGTTCTGGGCCGCCAGCGTGAAGCTGGTGCCGCCCGCCAGGTCGATGCCCAGCCGGGGCGTCAGGTGTCCGTAGTAGAACATCCCGCCGACCAGCCCGAGCATCGCGATCAGGATCAGGACCAGGGTGCGGACCGGATGACCCTGGCCCGCGGGCGCCCTGCGGCCCTTTTTCGGTGCTGCCACCTTCTCGTATCTCCCTGTCCAACCCCTCGGCTTCGGGTGTCGCCGAGCGGCCACGAAGTGTTGTGGGGACGTGCCCCCCGCCGGAGCCTAGACCGTCGCGGAGCCGCGGCGCGCCGTACGCGCGGCGCAGCGCGGCTCCATCAGGAGCGGACTACTTCGCGTCGGCGCCGCCGGTCTTCTTGTCCTTCTTGGCGGCGTCCGCGTCGGCCTTGACGGCGTCCTTCTTCGCGTCCTCGACCTCGTCGGCCTTGGCGTCGTCGGCCTTGGCCAGGTCGGCCTTGGCGCCCTCGGCGGCCGGCTTTTCGGCCTCGGCCTCGGGGGTCTCCTTGCCCAGGTCGATCTTCTCGGCCTGGTCACCCTTTTCGGTGGCGTCGTCGGCGGCGTCGCCGGTCAGCGACGAGGCGTCGTCCGGCACGACCGGCTCGTTGACCTTGATCGGGTCGGCGCCGTCCAGGATGCGGTTGTACTCGTCGTCGGCCAGCACCGCGCCGATGGCGTTCTTGGCGTAGAGGGCGTGCACGCCGGGGGCGACCTCGAGGAGGACGGACTCCTCGTGGATTTCCTTGACGGTGGCGAACATGCCCCCGATCGTCCGGATGCCGGTGCCGGGCTGCATCTCGTTGCGCATCTGCGCGGCCGCCTGCTGCTTCTTCTTGGCAGACCGGGTCATCAGGAACATGGCCCCGATGAGGACGATGAAGGGGAGGAGAGTCACGATACTCACGGGACGGAAATCCTTCGCACGACCGCAGTTGCACGGTCTGATATACGGGGGTGGGTATGCCGGTCCGTGCGGACGGCATCGGCGGAGTCTAAGCGAGTCCCCACCACAGGAACAACGCCCAGCATGGCACCGCAGTTCCTGACCGGGCGAGTCTCCGCGCCGTCACGGTCCGAACAGGCCCTGCTGCCCGCTCGCGCCCGCTTGCTGCTGCGGCGGGACCAGCCCCATATGGGTCCAGGCCGCCGGGGTCGCGATCCGGCCTCGCGGCGTCCTGGCCAGCAGACCTTCCCGCACCAGGAACGGCTCGGCGACCTCCTCGACCGTCTCACGCTCCTCCCCCACCGCGACCGCCAGGGTGGACAGCCCCACGGGGCCGCCGCCGAAGAGCTTGAGCAGGGCCGTGAGCACGGCGCGGTCCAGGCGGTCCAGGCCGCGGCCGTCGACCTCGTAGACGGCCAGCGCCTGGGAGGCGATCTCGCGGGTGATCACGCCGTCCGCCTTGACCTGGGCGTAGTCGCGGACCCGGCGCAGCAGACGGTTGGCGATACGGGGCGTGCCGCGGGAGCGTCCGGCGATCTCGGCGGCGCCCTGCGCCGCTATGTCGACCTCCAACAGCCCGGCCGAGCGGTGGATCACCCGCTCCAGCTCGGCCGGGGCGTAGAACTCCATATGGCCGGTGAAGCCGAAGCGGTCGCGCAGCGGCGGCGGCAGCAGACCGGCCCGGGTCGTGGCGCCGACCAGCGTGAACGGTGGGAGTTCGAGGGGGATGGCGGTGGCTCCCGGGCCCTTCCCCACGATCACGTCGACGCGGAAGTCCTCCATCGCCATGTACAGCATTTCCTCGGCGGGACGGGACATCCGGTGGATCTCGTCGAGGAAGAGGACCTCGCCCTCCTGCAGGGAGGAGAGGATGGCGGCGAGATCGCCGGCGTGCTGGATGGCGGGGCCGGAGGTGATCCGGATCGGGGCGCCCATCTCGGCCGCGATGATCATCGAGAGGGTCGTCTTGCCCAGGCCGGGAGCCCCGGAGAGCAGGACGTGGTCGGCGGTGGCGCCGCGGGCGCGGGCGGCCCGCAGCACCAGGTCGAGCTGTTCGCGCACCCGCTCCTGACCGACGAACTCCTCCAGGTCCTTGGGCCGCAGGGCGGCCTCGACGGCGGTGTCCTCGCCGTCGGCGTCGGCGGCCACCAGCCGGTCGGGCGTGTCGTCGGCGGTGGACGGTGCGGTGTCGTCCCAGTTCACTGCGGATTGCCTCGCGGGATCGGGGCGGCCGGGCCGCCGGTGTGGTCGTACGGTCGGGGGCGCGCGGCCCGTCCGTCGGCGGTCATCGCGCGCGGTTGAGGGTCTGCAGCGCGGCCTTGAGCAGCTTGGGCACCTGCGGCTGGGCGCCCTCGGCGAGGGCCTCCTCGGCCTGAGGGGCCACCGCGTCCAGCGCTTCGTCCGCCTCGCGGGTGGCGTAGCCGAGGCCGATCAGCGCGGCGTGCAGCTGATCCCGCCAGCCGGCCGTCACCGGGCTGCCGACGGCCGCGCGGCTCGTGCCCATGGGGGCGCCGAGCCGGTCCTTGAGCTCCAGGAGCAGCTTCTGCGCGCCCTTCTTGCCGATGCCGGGGACGGCGGTGAGGGTCTTCTCGTCGCCGCCCGCGACGGCCAGCCGCAACGTGTCCGGGGAGTGCACGGCCAGCATCGCCTGCGCGAGGCGGGGGCCGACACCGCTGGCGGTCTGCAGGAGTTCGAAGGTCTGGCGCTCGTCGTCGTCGGCGAATCCGTACAGGGTCAGGGAATCCTCGCGGACGACGAGCGAGGTCGCGATCTTGGCCGGCTCGCCGATGCGCAGCGCGGACAGGGTGTTCGGCGTGCACTGGACGGCCATGCCGATACCGCCGACCTCGACCACGGCGGCGTCGGGGGCCAGGGCCGCGACCGGGCCGGAGACAAAAGCGATCATCGGGTGCCCTTCAGCGTACGAACGGGAGCGGCGCGACGGGCCGCGGCATGCGCCTGCTGGAGGCGGTTGACCGCGGGTGCGCGCCAGATGTGACAGATGGCCAGCGCCAGGGCGTCCGCGGCGTCGGCGGGTTTGGGGGGTGCGTCGAGCCGCAGCAGCCGGGTCACCATCGCGCCGACCTGCGCCTTGTCGGCCCGGCCCGATCCGGTCACGGCGGCCTTGACCTCGCTGGGGGTGTGCAGTGCGACCGGCAGTCCGCGGCGGGCCGCGCACAGCATGGCGACGGCGCTGGCCTGGGCGGTGCCCATGACCGTGCGGACGTTGTGCTGGCTGAACACCCGCTCCACGGCGACGTATTCGGGGCGGTGTTCATCGAGCCAGGTCTCTATCCCGCGCTCGATCAGGACGAGCCGGTCGGCGATGTCGGCGTCGGACGGAGTCCGTACCACCCCCACACCGACCATGGTCAGTGGCCGGCCGGCGACACCGTCCACCACGCCGACCCCGCAGCGCGTCAGCCCCGGGTCCACCCCCAGCACCTTCATCGGGCCCCGCCCCTCCCCGCATCGGTCACCTGTTCCTGTGTTCCTGCAGGTTAGTAGCTGCCACCGACAAACGAACGGGCCGGCGGGGTGTGTCCCCGCCGGCCCGTCCCACAACCGGATGTGGCGTGCGCGTCAGACGCGGATCAGGCGTCGACCTTCGCCATGACGTCGTCCGAGACGTCGAAGTTGGCGAAGACGTTCTGCACGTCGTCGCTGTCCTCCAGCGCGTCGATCAGCTTGAAGATCTTGCGCGCGCCCTCTTCCTCGAGCTCGACCTGCATGGTCGGGACGAAGTTGGCGTCGGCCGAGTCGTAGTCGATGCCGGCCTCCTGGAGCGCGGTGCGGACCGCGACCAGGTCGGTGGCCTCGCTCAGCACCTCGAAGGACTCACCGAGGTCGTTGACCTCCTCGGCGCCGGCGTCCAGGACCGCGCCGAGCACGTCGTCCTCGCTCAGCTCGGCCTTGGGGACGATCACCACGCCCTTGCGGTTGAACAGGTAGGACACCGAGCCCGGGTCGGCCATCGAGCCGCCGTTGCGGGTCATCGCGACGCGGACGTCCGAGGCGGCACGGTTGCGGTTGTCGGTGAGGCACTCGATGAGCACCGCGACGCCGTTGGGGCCGTAACCCTCGTACATGATGGTTTCGTAGTCGGCGCCGCCCGCTTCGAGACCGGCACCGCGCTTGAGCGCGGAGTCGATGTTCTTGTTGGGCACCGAGCTCTTCTTGGCCTTCTGAATGGCGTCGAAGAGGGTCGGGTTGCCGTCGATGTCGGCACCGCCGGTACGCGCCGCGACCTCGATGTTCTTGATCAGCTTCGCGAAGAGCTTGCCGCGCTTGGCATCGATCACGGCCTTCTTGTGCTTCGTCGTAGCCCATTTAGAGTGGCCGGACATCCGCCTGTCTCCTTCGCGTAACCAACTTCTGAAAACGAACCCTTGGATCCTACCGGGGCCCTGTGACGCGGTGTTACTCCCGCCCGACACCCCGGTCGTCGCCCCCGGCGGCGCCCTGGGCAGCCCGGACCATGTCCACGAAGAGGGCATGGACCCGGTGGTCGCCGGTGAGCTCCGGGTGGAACGACGTGGCAAGGACGTTACCCTGCCGGACCGCCACCGTGTGTCCGTCGTACGTCGCCAGAACCTCGGTCTCGGCGCCGACCGACTCGACCCAGGGCGCCCGGATGAAGACGCCCTCGACCGGTCCGCCGGGGATGCCGGCCACGTCGATGGCTGCCTCGAAGGACTCGTTCTGCCGCCCGAAGGCGTTACGGCGCACGATCATGTCGACGCCGCCGAGCGTCTCCTGGTCCTCCCGCGCGTCCAGCAGCTTGTCGGCGACCATGATCATGCCGGCGCAGGTGCCGTAGACCGGCCGGCCCGCCCGGACGAACGCGCGCAGCGGCTCGAGCATGCCGAAGGAGACGGCCAGCTTGGACATGGTGGTGGACTCGCCGCCGGGTACGACCAGGCCGTCGATCTCGTCCAGCTCCTGGGGGCGGCGTACCGGCCGTCCCAGGGCGCCGGCGTCCGCGAGCGCCTTGACGTGCTCGCGGACGTCGCCCTGAAGAGCCAGCACACCGATGAGGGGGGTGCTCATGGACGTCCTTACCAGCCGCGGTTGGCGTAGCGCTCGGACTCGGGGAGGGTGTCGCAGTTGATGCCGACCATGGCCTCGCCCAGGTTGCGGGAGGCGTCCGCGATGACCTTGGGGTCGTCGTAGAAGGTGGTGGCCTTCACGATCGCGGCGGCACGCTTGGCGGGGTCGCCGGACTTGAAGATGCCGGAGCCGACGAACACGCCCTCGGCGCCCAGCTGGCGCATCAGGGCGGCGTCGGCCGGAGTCGCCACACCGCCGGCGGAGAACAGCACGACCGGCAGCTTGCCGAGCTCGGCGACCTCCTTGACCAGCTCGTACGGGGCGCGCAGCTCCTTGGCGGCGGCGAACAGCTCGTTGTTGTCGTAGCCGCGCAGCCGGGCGATCTCACCCTTGATCTGGCGCATGTGGCGGACCGCCTCGACGACGTTGCCGGTACCGGCCTCGCCCTTCGAGCGGATCATGGCCGCGCCCTCGGCGATCCGGCGCAGCGCCTCACCCAGGTTGGTGGCACCGCAGACGAAGGGGGTGGTGTAGGCCCACTTGTCGGAGTGGTTGACCTCGTCGGCCGGGGTGAGGACCTCGGACTCGTCGATGTAGTCGACGCCGAGCGACTGCAGGATCTGGGCCTCGACGATGTGGCCGATGCGGGACTTGGCCATGACCGGGATGGAGACGGCGTTGATGATGCCGTCGATCATGTCGGGGTCCGACATACGGGCCACGCCGCCGTCCTTGCGGATGTCGGCGGGGACCCGCTCCAGGGCCATGACGGCGACGGCGCCGGCGTCCTCGGCGATCTTCGCCTCTTCCGGCGTGACGACGTCCATGATCACGCCGCCCTTGAGCTGCTCGGCCATTCCGCGCTTGACGCGCGCGGTTCCGGTCTCGGGGTTCTGGGGCGTGGTGGGCGTGCTGGACACGGTTGACCTCACTCGTGACGGGTGGTTGTGCGTACCGACCACACAACCGTTTGCCGGGGGGTCAGGAAAAGGGCCAATTCAAGGTGGGTGGCTCGTTACGGCGCGAGGTATGGCGCGAGGTATGGCGTGAGGTGGTGTGGCCGGAACCGTCCGGCCGTGGCCCCGCGCCGGGCCGGCGCCGCCGGGCTTCGGCTCCGCCCCGGCCTCGCGTTGCCCTTTTCATCCCCCTGCCGAGCGGTCGTCCAGCACCGCCGGAGGTTCGTCGTCCATCTCGAAGGCCAGCGGGAACGGGGCGTGGCCGGCGAGGCGGAGGTAGCGGACGACGCGGTGGCGGCGGACCGCCCGTGCGGCCCGTACGGCGTCGTTGTGGAAGCGGCGGGCCATCGGGACGCGGCGGACGGCGGCGGTGAGCTCGGCGACCGTCTGCTCGCCGCCCGGCGCCTCCCGTACGGCCTCCAGCTGGTCGTCCTCGGCGAAGATGGCGCGCAGCGCCTGGCTCAGCTCGCTCTCCGCGACCTCGCGGTGGTCGTCCTGGGCCTGCCGGGCCTCGTGGGCCGCCTGGTAGAGAACGATGGAGGCGGCCGGGTCGAGCACCCCCGACGTCCCCACCTCCTGGGCGACCGAGGCGCGGCGCAGGAGCTGGGCGTCCAGCGCCGCCTTGGCCGCGTCGATCCGTGCGTGCAGGCGGTCCAGGCGGCCGGCCGTCCAGCTCAGGTAGATGCCGATGAGGACGATCGCGACGGCGATCCAGATGAGGGTGGTCACGCGGGGTGAGGTTACCGGGCCGCCGCCGTCGACCCCGGCCGCCCGGGGTCAGCGGCGGCGCCGGCTCGTCCGGCGGACCGCCGCGCCGCCACCCGGCCGGGGCAGGACGCGGCGGGGTCAGTCCCTGGCCAGACCCCAGCGGGCGCGCAGGCCCACCCGCTCGTCCGTGGCCACCGAGGCGGCCCCCGCGGTCACCGTTTCGTAGACGGCGAGGATGTCGGCGCCGACGGTCGACCAGTCGAAGCGGCGCACGTGCTTGGTGCCCCGGTCGCGCAGTTCGGTCAGGCGGGCCGGGTCTCCCAGGAGGCGTACGGCGGCGGTGGCGAGGGCGGCGGCATCCTCGTTGGCGAAGAGTTCACCGGCTTCTCCCTGGTCGAGGACCTGGGCGAAGGCGTCGAGATCGCTGGCGAGGACGGGGGCGCCGGCCGACATCGCCTCGACGAGGATGATGCCGAAGGACTCGCCGCCGGTGTTGGGGGCGACGTAGACATCGACGCTGCGCAGCAGGCGGGCCTTGTCCTCGTCGCTGATCATGCCGAGGAACTCGACGCGGGAGCGCAGCTCGGCGGGGAGCGTCGCGACCGCTTCCTCCTCGTCGCCGCGGCCCGCCACCAGCAGCCGGGCGTCCGGCACCTCGGCGAGGACCGCGGGCAGCGCCTTCATCAGGACGGGCAGGCCCTTGCGGGGCTCGTCGATGCGGCCGATGAAGCCGATGGTGCGGCCCTGCCACTCGGGCCGGGGTTCGGCCCGGGCGAAGAAGTCCACGTCCACGCCGTTGGGGATGACCACCGCGTCGCCGCCGAGGTGTTCGACCAGGGTGCGGCGGGCGTATTCGCTGACCGCGATGCGGGCGCTGATCTTCTCCAGCGCGGGCTGCAGGATCGGGTACGCGGCGATCATGGCCCGGGAGCGCGGGTTGGAGGTGTGGAAGGTCGCCACGATCGGGCCCTGTGCCGCCCAGCAGGAGAGCAGGCCCAGGGAGGGCGAGGCCGGCTCGTGGATGTGGATGACGTCGAAGGCGCCGTTCTGCAGCCAGCGGCGGACCCGTGCGGCGGAGAGGAAGCCGAAGTTGAGGCGGGCCACCGAGCCGTTGTACGGGACGGGCACCGCGCGGCCTGCGGAGACGACGTACGGCGGGAGGGGGGTCTCGTCGTCCGCGGGGGCGAGGACGGAGACCTCGTGGCCGAGCCGGATGAGGTGCTCGGCGAGGTCCCGGATGTGGAACTGGACGCCGCCTGGCACGTCCCAGGCGTACGGGCAGACAATGCCGATCTTCATGCCGTCTCCGTTCCGGCGGCCGGTGCGCCGGGCTCCGGGCGCGGCTCCAGGTCGGCGAGCCACAGGCGCTGCAGCATGTGCCAGTCCTCGGGGTGGTCGGCGATGCCGGAGGCGAAGGCGTCGGCGAGCGCCTGGGTCATCTGGGCGGCCTTGTCGGCGCGGGTGCCGGTCTCCGGTACCTCGATCTCCGGATGGACCCGGCCGCGCAGGACGGGGCCCTCGTCGTACCAGAGCGTCACGGGCAGCAGCATCGCGCCGGTCTGTGCGGCGAGCATCGCCGGTCCGGCGGGCATTTTCGTCGCCTCGCCGAAGAACTTCACCGGTATGCCGGAGCTGGACAGGTCGCGGTCGGCGACCAGGGCGACCAGACCGCCGGCCCGCAGCCGCCGGGCGAGGGTGCCGAAGGCGGCGCCGCCGGTGTGCGGCAGGACCTCCATGCCCAGGCTCTCGCGGTAGGCGACGAAGCGGTCGTAGAGGGATTCGGGCCGCAGGCGTTCGGCGACGGTGGTGAAGGGGGTGTTCAGCTTGGTGGTGACCCAGACGCCGGCGAGGTCGTAGTTGCCCATGTGCGGCAGGGCGAGGATGACGCCCCGGTCGCTCCTGAGCCCGTCCTCCAGGTGGTGCACGTCCTCGGGGCTGAAGCCGTTCCTGATGCGGTCCTTGCTCCAGGCCGGCAACCGGAAGGACTCCATCCAGTAGCGCATGTACGAGCGCATACCGGCCCGGGAGAGCTCCGCCAGGCGCTGCGGGGAGGCGTCCGGGACCACCCGGGCGAGGTTCGCCTCCAGGCGGAGGACGCCCTTGCCGCGGCGCTTCCAGGCGGTGTCGGCGATCCGCCGGCCGAGCCGTACCGCGGCTCCCTCGGGCAGCCTCTTGACGGTGCTCCAGCCCAGGCCGTAGAGCGCGTCGGTCAGTTTCCCGGTGTCGATGACCGGCTTGCGGCTCATGCGCCGTTCCCCCCTTGTGCGATGGCGTCGGCCTCGGCCGACTCGCGGCGTACCGTCACCACGCGCTGGCCGAGGGTGACGACGCTGCCGACGGCGACGATCCACAGTGCGATCGGCAGCAGGATCTCGATGCCGGGCACCCCGAAGGCGTGCAGCCCCGACAGGCCGCAGGCGACCAGCGTGATGACCAGCCGCTCGGCGCGCTCGACCAGGCCGTTGACGTCGACCGGCAGGCCGATGGCCTCGCCGCGCGCCTTGGTGTACGAGACCACCTGGCCACTGGCCAGGCAGAAGATCGCGATCGCGCACAGCAGCAGGTCGTCGCCGCCTCCGGCATACCACAGGGCCAGTCCGCCGAAGATCGCCGAGTCGGCGACCCGGTCCAGGGTGGAGTCGAGGAAGGCCCCCCAACGGCTGGAGCGGCCGAGTTGCCGGGCCATGTTGCCGTCGACCAGGTCGGAGAAGACGAACAGGGTGATGACGATCGTTCCCCAGAAGAACCCGCCCTGCGGGAAGAAGATCAGGGCCCCCGCCACCACACCGCCGGTCCCGACGAGGGTGACCGCGTCCGGGCTGACCCCGAGGCGGATGAGCAGGGCGGCGAACGGTGTGAGAACACGCGTGAAGAATGCACGCGCGTACTTGTTCAGCATGGCCTTCCCGGAGGTCGATACGGGCCGCGCGGTCAAGGGGCCACCGGCTGGCCCATCGTAGCCAGGCGGCCACGGACCACCACGAACGCATCGCGGCGCCGGGTGCAACGCTCGGCGCGGGCGCCGCGCCGCACGCCTCCCGGCGCGTCCCGGGCGCCGTTCGCCGGCACGGCCCGGGACCGCCCGCTGCGCCACGTATGGACGCATGGTGACCGCGGTGGAAAGCTCGAATCACCGCAAAGTGTCGACCTGGAGGCGAGACACATGAGCGAGAAATCGCGTACACGCCCGGGAGCCGCCGGAGGGGCGTTGACGGCCGACCGGCCCACCGCCCTGCGGAATGTGGTGCTGGTCGGCCACAGCGGTTCGGGAAAGACCACCCTGGTCGAGGCCCTCGCGCTGGCATCCGGCGCGGTCAATCGGGCGGGCCGGGTCGAGGACGGCGGCTGTCTGTCGGACTACGACGAGATCGAGCACCGCCAGCAGCGTTCCGTACAGCTCTCCCTGGTCCCGGTGGACTGGGGCGGCGTCAAGATCAATATCCTGGACACCCCGGGGTACGCCGATTTCGTCGGGGAGCTGAGGGCCGGTCTGCGGGCAGCGGACGCGGCCCTCTTCGTCGTCTCGGCGGCGGACGGGGTGGCCGGCGCGACCCGGACGGTCTGGGACGAGTGCGCGGCGGTCGGCATGCCACGCGCCCTGGTCGTCACCCACCTGGAAGCGGCCCGCGCCGACTTCGACGAGATGACCCGCCGGTGCCGCGACACCTTCGGCGGCGACGACCCGGACGCCGTGCTGCCGCTGTATCTCCCGCTGTACGGGACACCGGGCGCCGACGGCCAGGCACCCGTGCACGGCCTGATCGACCTGCTCTCGCAGCGGGTCTTCGACCACTCCTCCGGCGAGCGCACCGAGCGCGCGCCGGCGGCGGACGAGCTGCCGCTGATCGCACAGGCCCGCAACCGGCTCATCGAGGGGATCATCGCCGAGAGCGAGGACGAGACCCTGATGGACCGCTACCTCGGCGGCGAGGAGATCGACCTCAAGACCCTCACCTCCGATCTGGAGACAGCGGTCGCCCGGGGCACCTTCCACCCCGTGCTCGCCGCCGCCCCGGCCGCCGACGGCGCCCGGCAGGGGCTGGGCACCATCGAGCTGCTGGAGCTGATCACCCGCGGATTCCCGACGCCGGCGGAGCGTCCGGCGCCGGCCGTGACCGGCACCGACGGCGCCCCGTGCGCGGCGCTCACCTGTGATCCCGACGGTCCGCTCGCGGCCGAGGTGGTCAAGACCTCCTCGGACCCGTACGTCGGACGGGTCTCCCTCGTGCGGATCTTCTCCGGCACCCTGCGTCCGGACGAGACGGTGCACGTCTCCGGGCACGGCCTGGAGGACCGCGGCCACGAGGACCACGACGTCGACGAGCGGGTCGGTGCGCTGTCCGTGCCCTTCGGCAAACAGCAGCGGCCGCTGTCCCGGGCGATCGCCGGCGATCTGGCGTGCGTGGCGAAGCTGACCCGCGCCGAGACCGGCGACACCCTGTCGGCCAAGGACGCTCCGCTGCTGATGGAGCCCTGGGCGATGCCGGATCCGCTGCTGCCGGTCGCCATCGAGGCGCACAGCAAGGCCGACGAGGACAAGCTCTCGCTGGGCCTGTCCCGCCTGGTGGCGGAGGACCCGACGCTGCGCCTGGAACACAACCCGGACACCCACCAGATGGTGCTGTGGTGCCTGGGTGAGGCGCATGTCGACGTGGCGCTGGAGCGGCTGCGGTCCCGCTACGGCGTCCAGGTCGACACCGTGGCGCACAAGGTGGCGCTGCAGGAGACCTTCGGCACCACCGCGTCCGGGCGCGGCCGCCACGTCAAACAGTCCGGCGGCCACGGGCAGTTCGCGATCTGCGAGATCACGGTCGAACCGCTGCCGGTCGGCTCCGGCATCGAGTTCGTGGACAAGGTCGTGGGCGGCGCGGTGCCCCGGCAGTTCATCCCGTCCGTGGAGAAGGGCGTTCGGGCCCAGGCCGCACGCGGGGTGGCAGTCGGGCATCCGCTGGTCGACATCCGCGTCACGCTGCACGACGGCAAGTCGCACTCCGTCGACTCCTCGGACGCCGCGTTCCAGAAGTCCGGCGCGCTGGCGCTGCGCGAGGCGGCCGCCGAGGCCCGGATCGATCTGCTGGAGCCGGTCGCCGAGGTGGCCGTACTGGTTCCGGACGATTTCGTCGGTCCGGTGATGAGCGATCTGTCCTCGCGCCGCGGCCGGGTGGTGGGCACCGAGCAGTCCGGGGCGGGCCGCACGCTCATCCGCGCCGAGGTCCCCGAGACCGAACTGGGCAGGTACGCCATCGACCTGCGCTCCCTCTCGCACGGCACCGGCCGCTTCAGCCGTGTCCACGCACGGCACGAGCCGATGCCGTCGCAGCTCGCCCAGAAGGTGCGGGAGGAGGCCGAGAACGGCGCATAGTCAACGATGAATCAGCCGCTGTCCGTCTCAACTCCCTTGGGCTGGACGGCGGCTGTACGCTGAGACACGGAGGTCACAGGCTCAGCAGGTGTGCCGTGAGCGGTAGTCGGGAAAGAGCCGCATCATCGGATGCGTGCGGTGATGGGGGCGGTAGTGGCAGACGGCTTCGACTTCAGTCCGGGGGCGCAGGTCCCGGTCTCCGGGGGCGCCGGGCAGACGGCGGCGACCCAGGCGCTGGCCTCCGCCGCGTATCGGGACAGCCCCCTCTCGGACATCGCCAAGGCCGACTCCGACGCCCACAAGTCCGCCATCAAGGCCCCGAAGCTGTCGCTGTTCGCCCCGAACATGGGCGAGGCGTTCTCGCGCGCCGTGCAGGAGCGGATGCTCGGCGGCGGGCGCAAGGCCCTCATCCAGTCCTTCGGGACCGAGCCGCAGACCATCGTCGAGCACTGTCTGTCCGCCACCCGCGTCCGCAAGCAGCGGGACGCCAAGCTGACGCTGATCATGGTGCTCTTCGGGCTGCTGTTCCTGCCCGGTGTGCTGCTGTGGCTGGGCGCGTTCCAGATCAAGAAGATGCTCTCCAAGGACGGTGGGGGCGGCGGCCTGTCCCTGCTGGGCGGGGCGCTGCTGGTGGTGCTGGCCGGCGTCGCGGTGTTCTTCATGGTCAAACTGCCGCTCAACGGCTTCTGGCCGCTGTACGTCCGCGCCATGCTGATCGCCCCGGTGGTCGGCTGGTGGTGGGCCAAGCAGATCTGCGAGAAGGCCGCCGTGGCCATGCGGGGGGCATGGCAGGGGCTGCTCGACGGCGGCGGCGTGGCCGCGAAGATCCCCGAGGCGGTACCGCAGGACCCCAACCAGACCGCCGCCGAGACGCTCCGTCAGAATCTCGCCAAAGTCACCGCCGAGCAGAACAGCAACGTCGTCTTCTACGCCGGCCCCAAGGGGATACTCGGCATGGGGACGCGCTGGGGCAGTTGGCAGCTCGCCGAGGAGCTCCGGCCGGCCCAGGAAGGCGTCGAGATCCACCCGTTCCGCAGCTGGGATGTCGTGCGGGTGATCCACGACCGGCTGTGTCTGCTGGAGCGCTCGCCGCTGCACACCGGCGGCTTCCCGGCCCCGTCGGTGCGCCACTGGATCGTCTCGCCGGTCGGTGAGAAGGCCGGCGCGGTCGCCCGCCCGGACGGCACGGACACCGATGCGTACCAGATCCGCGGTCACGAGATAGAGCGCATCTGCAACGAGCAGCAGTTCGGCGCCGGCAACCGCCACTATCTGGGCGTCCAGTTCGTCCTCTGGGACGGCCAGTTGGTGCTCACCCTGATGATCACCGTCACCGTGCTGCACGAGACGCTCCGCATCGAGGTGACCGGGCATGCCCTCGGCCCCGTCCACGGTCTCTTCACGACCAAGCCGGAGCCCAAGACCAAGGACGTCGCCAAGACCGTCAGGTTCTGGGAGACCAAGAAGATCACGCTGCCGCTGATCGACGCGACCGAGGTCGTCCGGCTCGCCGCCCGCGCACCGCTGACGTGGTTCCCGCCGGTCCTGGACTTCCTCGGCGGCAAGCTCACCCTCCCCGAGCCGTTCGGCCTGCGCCACGTCTGGGCCGACAAGCCCTGGCGGCACCGCTTCATGGCCGACGACGCGCTGCGTGCCGCGACCCCGGTGCTGCGGGTGGTGCACGCCGCCGCGATGAGCGTCCTCAAGGAGAACGGCGTGGACACCGAGCGCTTCGACAACCGCTCGCTGGCGCTGAGCGGCATGGTCCAGGGCGCGGAGCCGAGGAACGCCGACGAGTACAACGCCTGAGCGCGCAGCCGCGCGCTCCCGTCGCCGTCCGCCGGGGCGGGCCCCCGCGGCCCCGCCCCCGTCCCCCAGGCGCCGTCCTCGAAGTCCCTAGCGGAAGATCCCGGTGTGGCCCAGCGAGTACCGCCCCGGCTGCGGATACACCGCCAGCCCGTGCGGCCCCTGGCCCACAGGGATCTTCGCGAGCGTCTTTCCGGTGTGGGCGTCGAGCGCGTACACCTCGGAGTTGTAGCGGCCGGACAGCCACAACACCTTGCCGTCGGCCGAGACACCGCCCATGTCGGGGCTGCCACCCCCACGGATGTGCCACTTGTCGACGAGCTCCCCGTTCGCGAAGTCCAGGATCGAGATGGAGCCCTCACCGCGGTTGGAGATGTACATCCTCCGGGAGTCGCGGCTGACGTAGAGGCCATGGGTGCCCTTGCCCGTGGGCAGCAGCCGCGGCTTGGTGAAGCGGTCGCCGTCCAGGACCCACACCCCGTCGGCCATCATGTCGGCGATGTACCAGGTCCTACCGTCCGGGGAGATCTTCACGTCCTGCGGCATCGCGCCCTCGAACGGCAGCTTCTGCTGTCCGATCACCGTCATCTTCTCGGTGTCGACCTTGAGCAGCTCGCCGGAGAACTCACAGGAGACGACGAAGTACCGCCCGTCCGGCGAGAAGTCGGCGTGGTTGACCCCCGCGCAGCTGACCGGAAGGGTCTTGCGGACCTCCATGGTGTGCGGGTCCCGGAAGACCAGCTGCTTGTCCTTGGAGGCCATCACGACCGCGTACTTCCCGTTGGGCGTGAAGTAGAGGTTGTAGGGGTCGTGGACCTTCACCGGCTTGCCGGCCTTGCCCGTGGCGGGGTCGATGGGGGTGAGGTCGTGTCCCCGGTTGTTGTTGACCCACAGCGTCTTCATGTCCCAGGACGGCACCACATGCTGCGGCTGCACCCCCACCGGGACCGTCTCGATCACCTTGTACGTCTTCGGGTCGATGACGCTGACCGAATCGGAACCGGTATTGGGCACGTACACCCGCGAGGGGAAGTCCCGCACCTGGGGCGCCAGCTTGTTGGGCCGGTCCGCGGCGTAGAGGTCTCTCTCGTCGACCAGCGGCGGCATCCCCGGCAGGCCCGGGGAGACGGCCTTGGCCTCCGAGGGCTTCGCGGGGCGCGGGCCGTGCTCGGCGGCCTTGGTCCCCCCGCCGCCGGAACAGCCCGCCGCCACCAGGGCGCACGCCACGGCGAGCAGGGCGGTCCGGCCGGAGCGGGGGGATCTGCGGGCGGGGTTGCGGTTCCGGTCAGCCATCAGGTCATTAGCTCCGTTGTCGTCACCGCGCGCAGCCCGCGCCGGCGGAGTCCGTCGAGGATCGGGGGCAGTGCGGCCACCGTGCCGGCGTGCCCGAGGTGAAGGCTCACGACCGAGCCGGGTCCGATCCCGTCCAGGACCGTGCGCCGGACGGCCGGCGCACCGGGATCGGTGGAGTCGAGGGAATCCAGGTCGTAGGACAGCACGTGCGGATAGCCGGCCCGGCGAGCCAGTCGGGTGACCAGATCGGTGGCCCGCTGGGCCTGCGAGGGGCGGAACCAGCTGCCGATGCTGCCGGTCAGCCGGTGCAGCCGGTCGGCGCACCGCGTGATCTCGGCGTAGGCGTCGGCGGCGGGCATCGCGCAGATATTGCGGTGATGCATGGTGTGGTTGCCCAGCTCGTGGCCGCCGTCGAGAATCCGGCGGGCCATCGCGGGCTGCTCGTCCAGCCAGTCGCCGATGGCGAGCACGGTCACCCTGGCGCCGGCCCGCTCGGCCTCGCCCAGCAGGGCGCTCGCCAGCTTGGGATCGCCCCTGCCGTGGAAGGTCAGCGCGACGGCACGGCCGTCCCGCGGGCCGTGGGTGATCTGCGCCGGCCCGCCGGGGACCCGGGTCGGTGGCCGTGCGGCGTGCGCCGGGGCGGGATGCGGTGCGCTGGGCCCGCCGGAGTGCGGGGGCGTGACGGCCCGTACGGCCGTGGCGTCCCTGTGCTCCGGTGCACAGCCCGTTGCGAGCACGCCGGCGGCGGCGGCCGAGGTGGCCGCGCGCAGCACGGTGCGACGAGCGGGAGAGGTCACCACATCATTAGAGTGGCAACTGTCTGAATTTGTGGTGATCTGACCGATTTAGCGGGCTGCGTGTCGGCCGGAGCTCCTGCCGGAGCGGCCCTTATGCGGGCCAGGCCTCCGCGAGCATCGCTCGGGTGTCGGCGAGGAGTTGGGGCAGCACCTTGGTGTGGCCGACCACCGGCATGAAGTTGGTGTCGCCGCCCCAGCGCGGCACGACGTGCTGGTGGAGGTGCGCCGCGATACCGGCCCCGGCGACGCTGCCCTGGTTCATCCCGATGTTGAAACCGTGCGCCCCGGAGGCCGTCCGCAGCGCACCCATCGCCCGCTTCGTGAACTCCGCCAGCTCGGCGGTCTCCGCGCCGTCCAGCTCGGGGTAGTCCGCGACATGCCGGAACGGGACGACCATGAGGTGCCCGCCGTTGTACGGGTACAGATTCAGCACCGCGTAGACGTGCTCGCCGCGCGCGATCACCAGACCGTCCTCGTCCGACTTCGCGGGGATCGCGCAGAACGGACAGCCGTCGTCGGCCCCCGGACCGCTCGGCTTGTTCTCCCCCTGGATGTAGGCCATCCGGTGGGGCGTCCACAGGCGCTGGAAGGCGTCCTGGGTCCCGACTCCGATCTGCTGCTCCGGCTCGCTTGTCATACGGGTCAGCATATGGCTTCGCCCTTCGTCGGCGTGTCGTTGGGGCGGACCCCACCGACCGCTCGGCGATGCTGGGCCGGTGGACAGGCAACAGCGACTGTGGACGTGGGAGCGGACCGCCGAGCCCTACCTCTTCGTCGCCTCGATGCTCTTCCTCGCCTCCTACGCGGTGCGGGTCCTGGTACCCGACCTCTCCCCCGGCTGGCACACGTTCTGGGGGACCGTCACCGCGGTCTCCTGGGGCGTCTTCATCGTCGAGTACCTGGCTCGGCTGCTGCTCAGCGACGACCGCCGGCACTTCGTCCGCACCCGCTGGCTGGATCTGATCGTGACCGTGCTCCCGCTGCTGCGCCCGCTGCGGATCGTCGACATGCACGAGCGGATGCAGCGGCGCCGGGACCATCCGCGCCTCTCCTTGGAGTCCCGGGTGATGACGTACACGGGACTGACCACGCTGCTGCTGGGGTTCGCCGCCAGCCTGGCCGTCTACCACGACGAGCGCAACGCCCCGCACGCCGACATCCGGTCCTTCGGCGACGCGGTGTGGTGGGCCGCCTCGACCCTGTCGACCACCGGGTACGGCGACGCCACGCCGGTCACCCCGCGTGGCCGGGTGACCGGGGTGGGGCTGATGTTCGTCGGGGTGGCCCTGGTCGGGGCGGTCGTGGGCTCGTTCTCGTCGTGGCTGCTGCGGCGGTTCCGGCAGGAGGGCGAGACATGAGGAGGCCCCGGAGAGCGGTCGGCTCTCCGGGGCCCGCGCTCACGGACAGGTTCACACCTGGACGCGGCGCTCCACGATGTCCCGGATCTCGGCGATCGCCTCGTCGCGCGGAATTCCGTTCTTCTGCGACCCGTCGCGGTAACGGAAGGAGACGGCGCCGGCCGCCATGTCCTCGTCACCAGCGATGATCATGAACGGAACCTTGGCCTTCTGCGCGTTCCTGATCTTCTTCTGCATCCGGTCCGACGACGAGTCCACGTCGACCCGCAGCCCCTTGGCCTTCGCCCGCGCGGCGAACTCCTCCAGGTACGGCACGTGCGCGTCGCCGATCGGGATGCAGGTCGCCTGGACCGGGGCCAGCCACGCCGGGAAGGCTCCCGCGTAGTGCTCCAGCAGCACGGCGAAGAACCGCTCGATCGAACCGAACAGCGCGCGGTGGATCATGACCGGGCGCTGCTTGCTGCCGTCGGCGGAGGTGTACTCCAGGTCGAACCGCTCGGGCAGGTTGAAGTCCAGCTGGACGGTCGACATCTGCCAGGTCCGGCCGATGGCGTCCTTGGTCTGCACAGAGATCTTCGGCCCGTAGAACGCGGCGCCGCCCGGGTCCGGGACCAGCGGCAGCCCCTGCTTCTCGGCCACCTGCCGAAGCGTCTCGGTGGCCTCCTCCCACACCTCGTCCGAGCCGACGAACTTCTCCGGGTCCTTGGTGGACAGCTCCAGGTAGAAGTCGGTCAGACCGTAGTCGCGCAGCAGGTCGAGGACGAAGGTGAGCGTGGCGTCCAGCTCGTCCGCCATCTGCTCCTTGGTGCAGTAGATGTGCGCGTCGTCCTGGGTGAAGCCGCGGGCGCGGGTGAGGCCGTGCACGACCCCGGACTTCTCGTACCGGTACACGGTCCCGAACTCGAAGAGGCGCAGCGGCAGTTCACGGTACGAGCGGCCGCGCGCGTCGAAGATCAGGTTGTGCATCGGGCAGTTCATGGGCTTGAGGTAGTAGTCGACGCCCTCGTCGAGCTGCATGGGCGGGTACATGCCGTCGGCGTACCAGTCCAGGTGGCCCGACTTCTCGAACAGCTTCCCCTTGGTGGCGTGCGGGGTGTAGACGAACTCGTACCCCGACTCCTCGTGGCGGCGGCGCGAGTAGTCCTCCATCACCCGGCGGATGATGCCGCCCTTGGGGTGGAAGACCGCCAGACCCGAACCGATGTCCTCGGGGATGGAGAAGAGATCCAGCTCCGACCCCAGCTTGCGGTGGTCGCGCTTCTCGGCCTCGGCGAGGAACTCCAGATGCGCCTTGAGCTCGTCCTTGGTGGGCCAGGCGGTGCCGTAGATCCGCTGGAGCTGCTTGTTCTTCTCGCTGCCACGCCAGTACGCGGCGGCCGAGCGCATCAGCTTGAAGGCCGGGATGGCGCGGGTGCTGGGCAGGTGCGGACCGCGGCACAGGTCCTTCCAGCACAGCTCGCCGGTCTTGGCGTCGAGGTTGTCGTAGATGGTCAGCTCGCCGGCGCCGACCTCGGCGGACGCGCCGTCGGCGGCATCGGCGGCGGAGCCCTTGAGCCCGATCAGCTCCAGCTTGTACGGCTCGTCCGCCAGCTCCTCGCGCGCGGCGTCGTCGTCGACCGCCCGGCGCGCGAACTTCTGCCCGCGCTTCTGGATCTCCTGCATCTTCTTCTCGATGCGCTTGAGATCGTCCGGGTGGAACGGGGTGTCGACGTCGAAGTCGTAGTAGAAGCCGTCCTTGATGGGCGGGCCGATGCCGAGCTTCGCCTCCGGGAACAGCTCCTGCACGGCCTGCGCCATGACATGCGCGGTGGAGTGCCGCAGGATGTTCAGGCCGTCCTCGGAGGTGATCTCGACCGGCTCGACCGCGTCGCCGTCGGCGAGCTCGTACGCGAGGTCCTTCAGCACTCCGGCGACCCGCGCGGCGACGATGCTGCGCTCGCCCTGGAAGAGGTCGGCGGCCGTAGTCCCCGTGGTCACCACGCGTTCTTCCCGCTCGGAATCGCGTTGGACGGTCACACGGACGTCTGACACCGGTCTCTCCTGACTCATGTCTCTTTTGCGTCAGCGATTGCTGCGCAGGCGAATCGTACCGAGCCACCCGACCCGACCGCGAAACGGTTTGCCGCCGACCGGCACAGCGGCGTCATTCCTCGCCGCCGCACGCCTCCTCGAAGACGTCGAGATTCTCCTGGAGCGACTTCAGCAGCCGGTCCCGCTCGGCCTCGTCGACCTGTACGGGCGTGACGTCGCGGCCCCCGGTGATCCGCCGGAACCCGCCCCGGCTCTCCAGCCGCCCGCTCAATCGGACGGGCAGTCCCACCAGGTGCGCATGCCCGGCGATGCGGTAGTCCTCCTCCCCCAGCACCACCCGGACCTGCACCACGTCGGCCCCGGCGATCACCCGCAGCCGCACCGCACCGGGCCCGCCCGGCCGCTCCCTGCGCAGCCGGACGACGGTCCCTGTCACCCGGACCGGCAGCGACGGCTCCTCCCGTACGTACCGCTGGGCGGCCTGCTGCAGCGCGGGCAGATCACCGGGGGAGAACTCCACCGGTTCGGGGTGGGCCGCAAAACCGGCCGGGGTACCGGCGGCCGGCGACCACTCCACCGCGATCCGTGCCCCTTCCGTGTCCCGCACCAGCGCGATCAGCGCCTGCGTCAGCTCATGGCAGGCGCCCAACTCGACCGCGGCGTCGAAGGCCTCCATCCGGCCGGTGGCCCGCTGATAGTCGGTGGCGTCGCGGATCGCGTGCAGCGCCAGCTGCAGCCCGCAGACGGCGGCGCGCCCGCCGTGCACCGGGACGAACCCGGTCAGCCGGCTCCCGGCCGACACCGGCCCGACCAGCACCTCCCCCAGGAAGCGTTCGGCGTGCCGCTTGTGCCGGGCCCCGTAGTAGCCGGCCCGGGCACAGGTGCCCAGCGCCCCGGCGACCAGCATCGAGCGGGCGGCGCCGCGCAACCGCTCCTGTGCGACCCAGTGCCCGGCCCCGGAACCGTCCTCCGGGACCTCGCGCTCCCACCGCACCTCGTCGCTGGGCACCGCGAGCCCCACCAGCACCTCCCGGGCGGACGGCAGCGCGCTCTGCGCCAGCGCCGCCAACGCCTCGGCGAGCAGCTCCCCGCTGTCGGGGAACCGGCGGTCGTGCGGCACCAGCAGGCTGGTGCCGGCTCCCGGGCCGGGGGGCGTCCACCGGGCGTAATGACCGGCGGCCCCGCCCCTGCGCCGCCAGCCGTGGCGGGCCAGCAGCGCACTGAGCACCCCGGGGTCCAGTTGCGCGGGATCCAGCGGCCGCGCGTCGTATTCGGCGAATTCATGGGTTGGCCGGTCCATCAGGGTCTCCCTCCCGCCCCGACCCGCGCCATGATCTCGCAGAGCGCGCGGTCGTCGAAGATCCGCGTGGTCGGGATCCGCACAGTGGTCCGGCGCCGACCGGTCACCGGGTGGCCGGCCAGATTGATCCAGTAGCAGCAGTGGCGCATTTCGAGGCTGTCGTGGCCCGCCCGCAGCCAGTCCTCCTGGGTCCGTGGCACCAGCATCACGACCAGGATCTTGTGCACCGCCACGGGCGTCCGGGCCAGTTTCACCAGGTGGTCGTTGTCGAGCGTGAAGGCGAAGGTCGGGCCGGGCGGGCAAGGGGCTGTCTGGTAGGTGCACTTGAGCTGCACCTTGATGGTGACCTCGTCGTCGACGGTGTGGTCTGGCGCGGCGTGGCTGACGTGCCAGTCGATTCCGTTGTCCGGGAAGGGCTGCGCCAGGGAGCATCCGGAGGCGGCGGCGATCGCGTGCAGAGCGCCCACCTGGAGGGTCTCCATGCAGGCAGTCGTGGCGATCCCGCCGCGCTGCGGAGTGATCCGCTGAGGCTGGGGGTGCCTCCCGCTTGCGGGGGACAGCCCGCCCGGTTCGGGCTGCGCGAGCGTCATCGCAGGGGTGCCTTCCGGGCCGTGCCGGTCGATGGTGATTGACGGGGAGGCCGCGCGGACGACGCCGCGGCCCGTCCCTCTGGTTGTCTCCGCGTCAAGTACCCGTCAAACAAAGAACGGTTCGAGACCCGGACGGCCCGGGTATCACCAGCTCGGACGGCGCGAGCCGCCATCCGCCCCACAAACGCGAGGAGTTGGGATGATGCCGCCCTGGTACGACGGTCCACTTGCTTCCTTCGACACCGAGACGACGGGGATAGACGTCGAGCGGGACCGCATCGTCTCCGCGGCCCTCGTCGTCCAGGAGACCCCGCGCTCCGCCCCCCGCGTCACCCGCTGGCTGATCAACCCCGGCGTCGGGATACCCGAGGCGGCGACCGCCGTGCACGGTCTGACCGCCGACCACCTCGCCCTGCACGGCCGCTGGCCGGCGCCGGTGCTGGAGGAGGTCGCACGCGCGCTGGCCGCCCAGTCGGTGGCCGGCCGCCCGCTGGTCGTGATGAACGCCCCGTTCGATCTGACCCTCCTGGACCGCGAGTTGAAGCGCCATCGCGCCAGCTCGCTGGATGCCTATCTGGGCGCCCATCCGCTGTGCGTCCTCGACCCCCGGGTCCTGGACAAGCACCTCGACCGCTACCGCAAGGGCCGCCGTACTCTGACGGACCTGTGCGCCCACTACGAGGTCGAGCTGACCGACGCCCACGAGGCGGCCGCCGACGCCCACGCCGCGCTGCGCGTCGTCCGCGCCCTGGGCAACCGCTTCGCGGCCCGACTGGACGGACTGCAGCCGGGCGAGCTGCACACCCGCCAGGCGGTCTGGCACGCCGCCCAGGCCCGCGGGCTCGAGGCATGGTTCGCCCGCAGCGGCGCCCCCGAGGCGGTCGATCCGCATTGGCCGCTGCGGCCGGAACTCCCGGCGGTGGCCTGAAAGCACATCAGCAATTCCCGGCCATTGCGGGAATGGCCGGCGCACGGGCATTCCGCGGAGTTTCCGGCACGCGCCCCGCGCACCACGGGCGGTGACGGCACAACGAAAAGGGCCGGGCCGCCAATTGGCGGACCGGCCCTTGATCCCGGTGGGCGATACTGGGTTCGAACCAGTGACCTCTTCGGTGTGAACGAAGCGCTCTCCCACTGAGCTAATCGCCCGGGTGTCTGCGGGGTTTCCCTCGCGAACGAGCTGAACAATACAGGCCGCTGCGGCCTTCCATCAAATTCCTGTTCCCGAGCCCCTCACCCCCTGGCCAGCCAGGCCGCCAGCCCGCGCCGCCCGGCCCGCATCATCAGCGCGTGATTGAGCCGGAAAAGTGGCCGCCCCACCAGCGCGAGCTGCCGCAGCAGCGGCTTGCAGACCTCGACCTCCTGCTCGAAGACGACCCGCGTGCCGCCGTGCCCCGGCCGGACCGTCCAGCGCGCCCAGCCGCCCATGTCCCCGCGCAGCGCCATCTCCAGCACGCCCGCCCCGGGATCGCGTATCCGCTCGGTCACCACGACCGTCAGGTCGTACGGCAGCCAGGACCGGAAGCGGGCCAGCCCGCGGTGCTCGTCGATCGAGGCCACCTCGCGCACTTGTGGCCACCAGCGCGGGTACGCCTCACCGCGCTCGAGGACGGCATAGACGACAGCGGGCGGGGCGTTGAGGAGCCATTCGCTGCGGAAGCGATAGCGGTGCAGTCGGCTGGACCAGTCGGGCATGATCCCAGTGTGCGCCCCGAGGCGGCACCGGCGCCCAACAACCGCGACGGCCCGGAGACTTCATGTCTCCGGGCCGTCGTCCGGGGTGGGCGATACTGGGTTCGAACCAGTGACCTCTTCGGTGTGAACGAAGCGCTCTCCCACTGAGCTAATCGCCCCGGCGCACCGCCAACATTACCCCACGCCGGCGAGCCCTTCCGACCACCGCCGGGGCCTCCGACCACCGCCGGGTCACTCGCCGACGTGCCACGGCATCGCGAAGCCGAACTTCCACACATAGACCGCGAGCAGCGCGACGATGATCACCAGGCCGATGCTCGTGAGAATGATGTTGCGCCGCCGCACCTTGGGGTCGAGCGCCTTCTGGGCGGCCTCGGTGACCTTTCGCTTGGTCCAGCGCAGCACCAGCTGGGCCCAAACGAATTCGGTCGCCCAGATCGCCATTCCGGCGAAGATCACGAGCCAGCCGGGCCCCGGCAGCGGCAGCATGATCACGCCGGCCACCACCACGGCGAGGCCGACGACGAAGACGCCGACCTGCCAGCTCAGGTGCAGCGGCCGGGAACGCTTGATGAAGTGCGGTGCCCGCGAGCCGAGTGGCTGCTCGGCCCTCCCGGCGCCACCCTCGGCACTTTCCGGCCCCCCGTTACTCTCCGTATTCATACCGCCAACTTACCGGACGCGTTCCGTCCGCCGGAATTACCGCTGAGGACGATCTCGCAATCCGCCGTAAGAGGTACCTGAAGCCACCCAAAACCGTCAGAGGGGTTTACAACGGCACCGTAGGTGGCATGTCGATTTCGCCGACGTGCGAATCCCCGAGCGCACACTGAGCGAAAGGCCCTGGCGCTTATGAACACCACGGTCAGCTGCGAGCTGCACCTGCGCCTCGTTGTGTCGAGCGAGTCCTCACTGCCTGTACCCGCGGGCCTGCGGTATGACACGGCCGATCCCTATGCCGTGCATGCCACCTTCCATACCGGAGCCGAGGAGACAGTGGAGTGGGTTTTCGCCCGCGACCTCCTCGCCGAGGGCCTGCACCGGCCCACAGGCACCGGAGACGTCCGTGTATGGCCGTCCCGGAGCCACGGTCAGGGTGTCGTCTGTATCGCCCTGAGCTCTCCGGAAGGCGAAGCCCTGCTGGAGGCCCCCGCGCGGGCCCTCGAGTCGTTCCTCAAGAGGACCGATGCCGCCGTACCACCCGGTACGGAACACCGGCATTTCGATCTCGACACCGAGCTCTCCCACATCCTGGCAGAGAGCTGAGACGCACCCCAGCCGCCCACCGCAACCACCCGCTCACACGTGCGGCCGTCCGACTCGGGGCGACGGCTCAGCACCGAAAAGTTCATACGGCACACTTCGGCGCCGTCGTCGCGGACCCACCGCGGAGACGGCGCCGAGGCTTGTTCCAGACGCTAGAGTCGGCGACCATTCGGCAACGACACCGGGGGCGGCTCCCATCCGTCCCCCACTCGGCCAGGGAGCGGAACCGTGCTGATCACCCATGACACCCGGTGCGCGCTCGACGCGGTCGTCGATCTGCTCAACACGGCCCCGGAGGGCGAGGAGCCCGGCGCGCCGGACAGTCTGGCCGACCTCGCGGCGCTCCAGGAGTTCGTGCTGCGCAACAGCATCAGCGATGTGGGCACCCTCGGGGAGGCCGATCTGGCGGCCGTACGCGCCCTGCGGGCCCGGCTCGCCCAGGTCTTCGCGGCCGAGGGCGACCGGCAGGCCGCGGAGGTGCTCAACGCGCTGGTCGCCTCGGCCGGCACCACTCCGCGGCTGACCGATCACGACGGCTACGACTGGCATGTCCACTACTTCGCGCCGGGCGCCTCGGTCGCCGATCACCTCGCCGCGGACGGCGGGATGGCGCTGGCCTTCATCGTCGTCGCCGGGGAGCGCGAGCGACTGCGCTACTGCGAGGCCCCGGACTGCCGGCACGCCTTCGTCGACCTCTCACGCAACCGTTCCCGGCGCTACTGCGACAGCCGCACCTGCGGGAACCGGCTGCACGTCGCGGCCTACCGGGCCCGGCAGCGGGACGCCGCGGGCTGAGCGGCCGCCCGGGGCGGGGCGCCCGGGGCAGGGCGCCCGGCGGCTCACAGGATGTAGAGGTCGTGCACGGCGCCAAGGAGAAGCAGGAAGCCGATGATGCCGAGGAAGAGCATCAGCGGTGGCTGGGACAGCGCGAAAAGGCAGCCGCGCGTTTCGGGGGCCGGGACGTCCTCCCGGGGCAGGGCACACTCATCGTTCATCTCGCGCGCATCATGGCGCAGATGATCGTCTTCCTGCCCCCAATAACCGCCTCAACAGCGGTAGTTCATCAGATCCCGTGTTTTTTCAGGATCGCTTCGATGTCCGAGAAGTCATCCTTCGGGGCACCGCCCTTGCCCTTGGCCTTCGTCTTGCCGGCCGGCTGAGCGGCGCCGCGGCCGGTGGGGAGGGAGGGCGCGGAGGCGGCCGGCGCCACCACGTCGTGTCCGGCAGCCGCGGCGGCCTTGCGCTCCTTGCGGCCGCCGACACCGCCCCTGCGGCGCTCCACCACCCTGCTGATCATGAACAGTGCGACCGAGATCGCGAGCACGCCGAATCCGGCCCAGACCGTGGGCTTGAAGACGACGTTCGTGACCCAGTCGATGACACCCGTCATCACCAGGCCGATGGGAATCAGCGAGAACGCCGCGATGCGGGTCGCGGCCAGGAACCGCTTGCGGTAGGCCGTCAGCGCGGCGATGGCCAGGCCCGCCGCCGACACCGCGGCACAGACGGTCGAGGTCAGCATCCGGTCCTCCTGCCGGTGGATGGTCGAGCGTGCGACGTAGGGACGCAGTGCTCGGTGTACTCCTTTCCATCCTGCCCTGTCCGGCGCCCGAACGGACACGTTCCGGTGGCCCCTCAGGGAGATCTCGGGGTCGCGCTCCTCCACAGGTGCCGGTTGGGGGCCGGGTGTACGGGCTGGAAGACTGGCCCCATGAACGACGCCACGGCCTCCGCTCCCGTCCCTCCCCAGCGCCCCGTCCTGGACGTGTGGTGCGAGCTGCAGTGCCCGGACTGCCACGCGGCCCTGGACGACCTGCGGTCACTGCGGGAGCGCTACGGCGACCGGCTGGACATCCGGCTGCGCCACTTCCCCCTGCCGAAGCACCCGCACGCCTACGCCGCGGCCCAGGCGGCCGAGGAGGCCATCGAGCAGGGCCGGGGGTGGCCGTACATCGAGGCCGTGCTCGAGCGCACCGCGGAGCTGGGCAAGGGCGGGACGAAGCTGCTGCTGGCGGTGGCCGAAGAGCTGGGCCTGGACGCCGAGGAGATG
The DNA here is from genome assembly GCF_043199095.1 of Streptomyces sp. NPDC048650. Lineage (NCBI taxonomy): Bacteria > Bacillati > Actinomycetota > Actinomycetes > Kitasatosporales > Streptomycetaceae > Streptomyces > Streptomyces sp. NPDC048650. The sequence goes on from NZ_JBICVM010000002.1 coordinate 433,029, forward strand.
GACACCGCGCTGATCGACGGGCGGCACCTGCTGATCGTCGACGCGGACCAGGCCGAGGGCAAGGCGATCGGCGTGACCGGGACCCCGACCTACGTGATCGGCGGCGAGCGGCTGGACGGCGGCAAGAGCCAGGAGGGCCTGCGCGTCCGCATCGAGGAGATCACCGACCGGCTGCTCGCCGGACAGGGCTGAGCCGCCCGGCGCCGGCCGGCATCACAGGATCCGCTTGCCCAGTTCGTACGCGGTGGGCCCATAGCCGAGCGAGCCGTACAACCCGAGCGCGGGCGCATTGCCGGCGTAGACGTTGAGGCCCAGCACCGGCCGGCCCGCCGCGAGGCAGACCCGTTCGGCGACGAGCATCAGGGTGCGGCCATGGCCTCGGCCGCGGTGTCCGGGGTCCACCGTCACATCGACGACATAGCCGCCGGGATGCCCGGGGATCTCCACCGCGATCCAGATCGTCCCGACGTCCGCGCCGTGGTGCGCCAGGATCCGCAGTGCGTGGCCGTGGGTGTCCGCGCCGTCCGGCAGCATCGCGGCATGGCCCTCGTAGGACGCCCGCTCGGCGCGTTCGCGGGGCACGCCCTGGCTCGTCTGCACCCGGATGTGCTCGGCGAGCGCCGCCGCGCGCCACCCTGGGTACTCCCCCGGGCTCATGCGGCGCTCGTGGCTGCCGTCGGGGAGCTCGGGCGGCGCGTCCAGCGCCTTGGTCATCTTGCGGCTGCGCTCGGTGTAGCCGAGGGCGGCGGCCAGGCGTACGGCGCCCTCGGCGGCGGCCGGGACGGTCACCTCGATCTGTTTGCAGCCCCATCCGCGCAGCACTTCCTCGGCGGCAAGGGCGGCGACGGTGGCGCGGCCGCGGTGCCGGTCCGGCCGGTCGATGTCCAGTGCCTCGATCCGGCCGGCTGCCGGGCCGAAGCGGGCATCGGTGGTCAGCCGGATCCCGCCGACCCGGCGGCTGTTGACACAGACGTCGTACGAACGGGCCCGGCCGCCGTCGTCATGGCGTTCTTCCGGCCCCGCGGGGCGCAGCGTAGTGGTCACGAGGACTTCCTACCCTGGCGCGGGGCCCGGTCATCACCGGGGATCGAAGTCCGCGGCGGCGTGCTCGTCGAAGATCCGCATGGCCGCGGCCGTCACGGGGCCGGGCTCGTCGGCCAGTTGGCGGCCGTCGACGCGGGTCACGGCCTGGACGTCGCGCAGCGTGGAGGTCAGGAAGATCTCCTCGGCCCGCTCCAGGACGTCCAGCGGCAGATCGGTCTCCTTGGCACCCGCCCAGGTGGCCGTCAGGGCGCGGGTGATGCCGGCCAGACAGCCGGAGTGCAACGGCGGGGTGTGCAGTTCGCCGTCGAGGACGACGAAGACATTGGATCCGGTGCCCTCGCACAGGGCGCCGACGGTGTTGGCGAACAGCGCCTCGGAGGCGCCCCGTTCACGGGCGCGGGCCAGCGCGATGACGTTCTCGCCGTACGAAGTGCTCTTCAGGCCCGCGAGCGCGCCGCGTTCGTTGCGGGTCCAGGGGACGGTGACGGCGGCGGTGGTGTCGGGGCGGCGGGTCGCCTCGGAGGCCGCGATGACCAGGGTCGTACCGCTGTCCCCGCGGTCCGAGCCGAGCGGTGAGGGTCCTCCGGTGTAGGTGATCCGCAGCCGGCCGAGGGCCATCGGGTTGGCCTCCAGGACGGCCAGGCAGCCGCGGCGCACCTCGTCGAGGTCGGGTTCGGGCAGGCCGAGCCCGCGCGCGGAGGTGGCCAGCCGCTCCAGATGGCGGGTGAGGGCGAAGGCACGTCCACGGTCGGCCTTGATGGTCTCGAAGACGCCGTCGCCGACCGTCAGCCCGTGGTCGAAGACCGTGATCCGGGCGCCGTCGGCGTCTGCCAGTCCCCCGTCGAGCCAGATCTTCATCGTCGCCTTCCTCCGCTCACTTCGTGCCCGCCCGACGCTATCGCCAGCAGCCGGCTCGCCTTCAGTTCGGTCTCCGCCCATTCCCGCTCCGGTTCGGAGTCCCAGATGATGCCCGCCCCGGCGCCGAACCGCAGGACCGGCCCGCCGGGTGTCGCGCGGTCGATCCAGAACGTACGGATGCCGACGTTGAGCTCACCGGTACGCCGGTCGGCGTCGACCCAGCCGATGCCTCCGCAGTACGGGCCGCGGGGGGCGGTCTCCAGCTCGTCGATGATCCGCAGCGCGCTGGACTTGGGAGCGCCGGTGACCGAGCCGGGCGGGAAAGTGGCGGTCAGCAGGTCCGCCCAGGCGGTCTTCTCATGGGCCTCGGCGAGTTCACCGCGCACCGTGGAGACGAGGTGGACGAGTCCGGGGTGCGGCTCGACCGCGCACAGTGCCGGGACGGTCACGGTGCCGGCGGCGCAGACCCGGCCGAGATCATTGCGGACCAGGTCCACGATCATCACGTTCTCGGCCCGGTCCTTCGCGCTCAGATCCGCGGCCGTTCTGCCGGTCCCCTTGATGGGGCCTGATTCGACGGTACGTCCGTCGCGGCGCAGGAACAGCTCGGGGGAGGCGGTGGCGACCTCGACGCCGTGGGCGGGCAGCCGGAGCGTGCCCGCGTACGGGGCGGGGTTGCCGTGGGCCAGCACCGCGGAGAGCGCGTCGACATCACTGCGGGCGGGGTCGGGCAGCGCGGCGGACAGGACCCGGCAGAGGTTCACCTGGTAGACCTCGCCGGCCGCGATGTATTCACGCACCCGCCGCACTCCGGCGGTATAGGCGGCACGATCCATGGAACTGCCCCAGTCCTCGCGCGCGGGGCCCTGCCAGCCGTCGGTGGCGGGCCGGTCGGCGGCGCCGGCGGCGCGAACGTCGCCGAAGCGGGCGCAGACCACGTCCCCCTCGAAGTCGGCGACCACGGCCCACCAGCCCGAGGAATCCAGGGCCGCGGGATCGGTGGTGACATCGCGCAGGTCGGTGGCTATCAGGCCACCGAAGCGGGCAAGGGCAGGGAAGTCGCGCACGTCAGTGAGTCTATGGCGGCGGCCCGGCCGCCGCCTCGGCCGAGCGTGCAGCGCAGCACGCTGCACAAACGCGTTTTTGTACTGGCCCCGGAATCCGCTAGAGTTCAACACGTCGCCGGGACGCAGCAGCGCCCCGGAGGCCACGTAGCTCCCGGACGTAGTCTGGGAGAGACATCTGCGGACGTAGCTCAGTTGGTAGAGCACCACCTTGCCAAGGTGGATGTCGCGAGTTCGAGTCTCGTCGTCCGCTCGATGTGGGGGATCTTCCCGAACCCCCTCACTCCTGGTGGAGTGGCCGAGAGGCGAGGCAACGGCCTGCAAAGCCGTCTACACGGGTTCAAATCCCGTCTCCACCTCCAAGGACGATTAGCTCAGCGGGAGAGCGCTTCCCTGACACGGAAGAGGTCACTGGTTCAATCCCAGTATCGTCCACTGGTCCGGCTTCACCGGACACCCGCGCGATTAGCTCAGCGGGAGAGCGCTTCCCTGACACGGAAGAGGTCACTGGTTCAATCCCAGTATCGCGCACGCAGCATCCCGCGGCTCCCTGGCCGTGGTCCCGAGGACGATTAGCTCAGCGGGAGAGCGCTTCCCTGACACGGAAGAGGTCACTGGTTCAATCCCAGTATCGTCCACACCTGAGCCGAAGGGCCGGAGCGATCGCTCCGGCCCTTCGGCGTTGTTCAGCCGGCCCCGGCTCAGGAAGAGAACAGCATGTGGCCGAAGCTCCGGTGATGGCCGTGGTGACCATGATGGCCGTGGTGGCCCTGATGCGGGGCGCCCCAGGCCGGGGCGGCGGGGTATGCCTGTGGTGCGGGCGGCGGCGGGGCCTGCTGCACCCACTGGGTCTCGAGGCGGGCCAGCGACTCCAGCTCCCCGTAGTCCAGGAAGATTCCCCGGCAGCCGGAGCACTGCTCGATCTGGACGCCGTTGCGGTTGTACGTGTGCATCGGCGCATGGCACTTGGGGCACTGCATCGTCGGCTCAACTCCTGTCACTCACTACGGCACCGCCGGAACGGCCTCCCGGCGGCGAGATGTTCACCCTACGTCCAGGGCGGCGGGCGCCAACTGCTGCGGCAGGGAAGTCATCCGGGCGCAGGCGTCGACGACCGCGGTCTCGATCTCGTCCAGGGGGCGGACCGCGGCGGCTGCCTTGGCGACCGCCAACGCGGCGGTCTGCACCGTCAGGGCGCGAGCGGGAACCTCCAGGTCGGGCCAGGGGTCGCCGGCCGGGCGGACGGCGACGCCGCCGGCGGCGCGGTAGGCGGCCAGGAATCCGGACCAGATGTTCGGGGCGAGCAGGCCGGTGGCGAACCAGGCGGCGGGACGGGCCAGGTCCCAGGCTCCGTCGCCCACGCCCAGGTCGTCGACGTCTATCAGGAGCCAAGGGCCGCCGGTGGTCGGATGGCGGACGAGCTGGCCCAGATGCAGGTCGCCGTGGCAGAGGAGCTCCGTGCGGGGCGGCGGGGCGGCGGCGCGTGACCAGGGCGGGAGCAGGGACCAGGCACGTTCGACGGCGTCGGCGGCCGCGGAAAGGGGCGCGGGGTGGGTGCCGGGGGCGAGAGCGGTGCGCAGTCGGGTCAGGGCGCGGGCGGCCTTGGCCGGGCCGCGCATCGGCGGGACGGGACCGGAGAGTCGGCCGACGTCGACGGAGTGCAGGTGGGCCAGGAGGCGGGCCGCGTCCTGCCAGGGAGCGGCGTCGGGATCATCGGGCGAGACCGGGGTGCCGTAGGGCCAGCGGGTCAGGGCTCGGCCGTCGTCGGCGCGGATGAGGAAGCCGTCCGGTGCGGTGACCGGGAGCGGCGGCAGCAGGATGCCGTGCAGCAGGGGGTGGGCGGCGATACGGAGCCGGGCGGCGAGGTCGTGCGGATCGCAGTCGGGGGCGTGCGCCTTGGCGACCGTGCGGCCGGCGCGCACGACCGTGCCGTCGGGGCGGTCGGCAAGGACCTCGGGGGCTGTCCGCGGGGCCGGTCCGGGCGCCGTGGTCAGCGCGGCCAGGCGGCGCAGCAGTGGTGCGGTGCCGGTCATGGTGCCCCCGAGTCCTGCGAGCCGTGCGTGGTGCGCCGGTTGTCCGAGTGGTGCGGCGAGGCCGCGGGCGGCCCCGGGCTGGGATCGTACGCGCACCGCGGGCCCCTACGAGCGGCGGTCGCCGGAAGAGCTCAATGGCCGGGCATCTCCCCAGATGCCCGGCCATTCCTGCCGTCCGCCACACCCCCGTCCCCACGGGGTTACGGCCGGAGGTCCCCGTCCCGGGCCGCTCTCCCGGGACCGGGGCGCCGCTCAGCGCCCCAGTATTCCGGCCACGGACGACGCCTGTGTGACGACGGCATCCCAGCCGCCGAAGACCACGGCCAGGAGTATCGCCAGCGGCACCGCCATGGCCATGGCGACCAAGGGGTGACGCGTGCCGGAGGGCCGGCCGGTGGCCGTCCGTCCTGTGCTCTGCGCCATCGCTCACCGCTCCTGTCGAGTCCGGAGCGGCGGGCGTCTGACCTCGGGGGACGAGTGTGTGCGCCCGCCGCTTGGACACCACATTAGGCACGCGGCGGGCGCCGGGCGTCATGCCGTCGTACTGATTCCCTGGCCTCCAGGAGGATGACGGCAGGGTGCCCGGTGTACTCCCCTGGGTGGAGAATCGGGGGCTAGGGGGTGGGGACGTCCCCGAGGGGATGCTCCGACTCGTCGGCCCGGGCCACCGGATGCTCGACGAGGGCGAGGACGCGGTTGGCCATGAAGCGGGCCGTCCGCACCACCGATCCCCCTCGGGTGACTTCGCTCACTTCGACCACTCCCCTGCGCACCGCCGTCTCCACCCTGCGCCCCGCCCGGCTCGCCAGCACCTCGTACGCCCTGGTCGTGTCTCCGGCATCCACGACTATCTCCACCCGATCACCCTTCATCGCGTCAAAACCCCTTCTGTGACGGATCATTGAGCTCTCGCACGGGAAGTCGGGCCGCCCGGCGGCCGGTTCCGTCCCGCTCTTCGAGGATCCCACCCGCCACTGACAATCCGGTTGCCGACGCATGCGCGGCCTCTCAGCACAGCGAGCCGTCAATCCGTAAGCTGTGCCACGTCAGACGGTTGGCAGCGGAGTGGGGCCTCGCCCACCGCAGGTAGGGGACGACGGACATGGCGATGATGCGGCTCCGACGCGAGGACCCGCGTGTCGTCGGGACGTTCCGGCTGCACCGCCGGCTCGGCGCGGGCGGGATGGGCGTGGTCTATCTCGGTTCGGACAAGCGCGGGCAGCGGGTGGCGCTGAAGGTGATCCGGCCGGACCTGGCGGAGGATCAGGAGTTCCGGTCGCGGTTCGCGCGCGAGGTCTCGGCGGCCCGGCGGATCCGCGGCGGCTGTACGGCCCGCCTGGTGGCAGCCGACCTGGACGCGGACCGCCCCTGGTTCGCCACGCAGTACGTTCCCGGGCCCTCGCTGCACGACAAGGTCAACGACGAGGGACCGCTGTCCCCGGCGCAGGTCGCCTCCATCGGTGCCGCGCTGTCCGAGGGGCTGCTCGCCGTCCACGACGCGGGCGTGGTGCACCGCGATCTGAAGCCGTCCAACATCCTGCTGTCGCCCAAGGGCCCGCGGATCATCGACTTCGGCATCGCCTGGGCCACCGGCGCCAGCACACTCACGCACGTCGGTACGGCTGTCGGCTCGCCGGGCTTCCTGGCGCCGGAGCAGGTGCGCGGCGCCGCGGTGACACCGGCGACCGACATCTTCGCGCTGGGCGCCACCCTCGCCTACTCCTGCACCGCGGACTCACCGTTCGGACAGGGCAGTTCGGAGGTCATGCTCTACCGCGTGGTGCACGAGGAGGCGCAGCTGACCGGGGTGCCGGACGCGCTGGCACCGCTGCTGGCGACCTGTCTCGCCAAGGATCCGGCGGACCGGCCGAGCACGCTGTCGCTGTCGCTCCGGCTCAAGGAGATCGCGGCCCGCGAGGCGCACGGCCTGTCGGGCGACACCGCGGAGAGCGGTCCGGGCTGGGAGCGGGCGGAGCGCCGTCCGGCAGGCCGTCCCACCGGACAGCGGGCCGAGGAGTACGCGCGCCAGCGCACCGAGCGGGGGACGGCGGGGACGTCCGCCCCCCGGCCGCACGCCGCCCGGCCGCCGGCGCCGCGCGACTCGGCGGCCCGGCCGTCCGTACCGGGCCCGGCTTCGGGCACCGGCCCGCGGACCGGCGGACACGGTGCGGGGCGGGTCCCGGGGGCGCGGCCCGCGCGGCGGCGTACCGGATCCCGCGCTCCGGCCCGTACGGCGTCGGGTGGTCGCCGCCCCGGCCCCGACCGTCGGCTGCTGCGCCAGCGGGTCATCGTGTTCGTGGTGGTGACGCTGCTGGTCGCGCTCGGAATCGCGGCGGCGCAGGGTTGCCAGGGTCCGGCCCGTGGGCTGGGCGTGGAGCGGCCGGTGCCCCTCGCCCCGTACGAGCGGGCCCACCCGGCGGGTGACGGGGTGTCCTGAGCGGTCAGGACTCCGGGCGGCCGGTGGCGACCGCGTAGAAGGCGACCGCGGCGGCCGCTCCGACGTTCAGCGAGTCCACGCCGTGGGCCATCGGGATGCGGACCCATTCGTCGGCCGACCGCAGTGCGCCGGTCGTCAGGCCGTCGCCCTCCGCACCGAGCATCAGAGCGGCCCGCTCCAGGGTGTGCGGGGCGGCTTCGTCGATGGCGGTGGCCTGTTCGGCCGGGGTCAGTGCGAGCAGTTTGAAGCCCGCCTCCCGGACCGCCGCCAGGTCGCGCGGCCAGCTCTCCAGGCGGGCGTAGGGGACGGAGAACACCGCGCCCATGGAGACCTTGACCGAGCGGCGGTAGAGCGGATCGGCGCAGTCCGGGGAGAGCAGCACCGCGTCCATGCCGAGCGCCGCGGCGCTGCGGAAGATCGCACCGATGTTGGTGTGGTCGTTGACGGCTTCCATGACCACGATGCGGCGGGTGGTGCGCAGCAGCTCGGTGGCGTCCGGCAGCGGCTTGCGCTGCATGGAGGCGAGCGCGCCGCGGTGGACGTGATAGCCCGTCACCCGCTCGGCGAGGTCCGGGGCGACGGCGTAGACCGGTGCCGGGACCTCGTCGATGACATCGCGCATGACGTCGACCCACTTGGCCGAGAGCAGCATGGAGCGCATCTCGTATCCGGCGTGCCGGGCGCGCCGGATGACCTTCTCCCCCTCGGCGATGAAGAGCCCTTCGGCGGGCTCGCGCCGGCGCCGCAGCTCGACGTCGGTGAGGCCGGTGTAGTCGCTCAGCCGCGGGTCGTCCGGGTCATCGACGGTGATGATTTCTGCCACGGGGAGATGGTGCCTTGTCGGTGTCGGGGTGCCAATGCCGCGTACGGGATCGGTTACCTGTGGGTAGCGGTGTGCACGGCGACGACGTCGCCGATGACGATGACCGCCGGGGGACGGACGCCTTCGGCCCGTACCCGCTCGCCGAGCGTCGCCAGCGTGGCGTCCACGCGGCGCTGGGAGGCGGTGGTGCCTTCCTGGATGACGGCCGCGGGGGTGTCGGACGGGCGGCCGTGCTCGATCAGTTTGGCGGCGATGGCGCCGCTGTTCTCGACGCCCATCAGGACCACGAGAGTGCCGCGGAGCTTGGCCAGCGCGCTCCAGTCGACCAGCGAACGCGTGTCGTCGGGGGCGACATGGCCGCTGACGACGGTGAACTCATGCGCGACGCCCCGGTGCGTGACGGGGATCCCGGCGGCGCCGGGGACGGAGATGGTGCTGGAGATGCCGGGGACGACCGTGCAGGGGATGCCGGCCTCGGCGAGCGCCTGGGCCTCCTCCATGCCGCGGCCGAAGACGAACGGGTCGCCGCCCTTGAGGCGGACCACGGCCTTGCCCGCCTTGGCGTGCTCGATCAGGGCGTTGTTGATCGCTTCCTGCGGCATGAAGCGGCCGTAGGGGATCTTCGCGGCGTCGATCACCTCGACGTGCGGCGGGAGCTCGGCGAGCAGGTCGCGGGGGCCGAGCCGATCGGCGATGACCACGTCCGCCTCGGCCAGCAGCCGGCGGCCCCGGACGGTGATCAGGTCCGGATCGCCGGGCCCGCCGCCGACGAGGGCCACCCCGGGGGTGTGCGGCCGGCGGTGGTGCGGCGCGGCGAGGCTGCCGTCGCGCAGGCCCTCGACGATCGCGTCGCGGACGGCGGCCGAGCGGCGCGGGTCCTGACCTGTGAGGACCGCGACGGTGACGCCCTCGCTGCGGCCGGTGGCCGGCGTCCAGGCGGTGGCGGCCGAGGCGTCGTCGGAGCGTACGCACCACACCCGGCGGCGTTCGCCCTCCTCGGACGCCGCGGCGTTGGCCTCCGGGTCGTCGGTGGAGATCAGCGCGTACCAGGTGTCGGCGAGGTCGCCGTCCTGGTAGCGGCGGCGCTCCCAGCGGATCTCGCCGGTGTCGGCCATCGCCTCGACGGAGGGGGTGGCGGACGGCGAGATCAGCAGGACGTCGGCACCGGCGGCGACCAGCGAGGGGAGCCGGCGCTGAGCGACCTGGCCGCCGCCGAGGACAACCACACGGCGGCCGGACAGCCGCAGTCCGACGGGGTAGGCGGCGTGCTCGGTGACATGCTCAGCCATGGTGATACGGCTCCTTGTGCGGGTGGTGCGAAGGCGACATCCGGCTCGGCCGCTGCGGCTCTGGAGCGGCCGGCGAGGGTGGTTCGGCCGGGGCACCGGGTGAGAGGTAGTGCCCCGGCCCACAGCCTATGGGGCTGCGGGCCGGGGGTCATACGGGGGCCGTCGCCGGTCAGCTCTTCTCCGTCACTCCGGCGGAGTCGAAGGTGGCGACCTCGTGCATGGCGCGGGCGGCGCTCTGCACCACCGGGAGCGCGAGCAGGGCGCCGGTGCCCTCGCCGAGGCGCAGGTCCAGGTCGACCAGCGGGCGCAGTCCGAGCTTGGTCAGGGCCGCGACGTGGCCGGGCTCCGCGCTGCGGTGGCCGGCGATGCAGGCGGCCAGCGCCTCGGGGGCGATGGCGCGGGCCACCAGGGCGGCGGCGCCGGCGCTGACACCGTCGAGGACGACCGGCGTGCGCAGCGAGGCGCCGCCGAGGATCAGGCCGACGAGGGCGGCGTGCTCCAGGCCGCCGACCGCGGTGAGCACGCCGATGGGGTCGGCCGGGTCGGGCTGGTGGAGTTCCAGCGCGCGGCGGACGACATCGACCTTCCGGGCGTGCGTCTCGTCGTTGATGCCGGTGCCCCGACCGGTGACCTCGACCGGGTCGACGCCGGTGTAGACGGAGATCAGGGCGGCCGAGGTGGTGGTGTTGGCGATGCCCATCTCGCCCGTCAGCAGGGCCTTGTTCCCAGCAGCGACGAGGTCACGGGCGGTCTCGATGCCCACCTCGATGGCCTTGAACACGTCCTCCTGGCTCATGGCCGGGCCCACGGTGAAGTCGGCCGTACCCGGCCGTACCTTGCGGGGCAGCAGCCCCGGGGTGGCGGGGAGTTCGCCCGCCACGCCGACGTCCACCACGCACACCTCGGCGCCGACCTGATTGGCGAAGGCGTTGCAGACCGCGCCGCCACCCAGGAAGTTGGCGACCATCTGGCCGGTGACCTCCTGGGGCCAGGGGGTCACGCCCTGGGCGTGCACGCCGTGGTCCCCGGCGAAGATCGCCACAGCGGCCGGCTCCGGGATCGGCGGCGGGCACTTGCGGGACAGCCCGCACAGCTGCGCGGAGATGATCTCCAGCATGCCCAGCGCCCCGGCGGGCTTCGTCATCCTCTTCTGCCGCTCCCACGCCTCGCCGAGCGCCTTGGCGTCCAGCGGGCGGATGCCCTGGAGGGTCTCCTGAAGGAGGTCGTGCGGCTCCTCACCGGGCAGCGCCCGGCGTCCGTACGTCTCCTCGTGGACGACCCAGGACAGCGGGCGGCGCTTGGACCAGCCGGCCTGCAGCAGTTCGGGCTCGTCGGGGAACTCGTCGACGTATCCGATGCACAGGTAGGCGACGACCTCGAGGTGCTCGGGCAGGCCCAGTTCGCGGACCATCTCCCGCTCGTCGAAGAAGCTGACCCAGCCGACGCCCAGACCCTCGGCGCGGGCGGCGAGCCAGAGGTTCTCCACCGCCAGTGCGGAGGAGTACGGGGCCATCTGCGGCTGGGTGTGCCGGCCGAGGGTGTGCCGGCCGCCGCGGGTCGGGTCGGCGGTGACGACGATGTTCACCGGCGTCTCGAGGATCGCCTCGATCTTCAGCTCGCGGAACTGCTTGGCGCGGGCCTTGGGGAGCGACTTGGCGTACGCGTCGCGCTGCGCCGTCGCGAGCTGGTGCATCCGCTCGCGGGTCTCGTCGGAGCGGATGACGACGAAGTCCCAGGGCTGGGAGTGGCCGACGCTGGGCGCGGTGTGGGCGGCCTCCAGGACGCGCAGCAGCACGTCGTTGGGGACCGGGTCGCTGCGGAAGCCGTTGCGGATGTCGCGGCGCTCGCGCATCACGCGGTGGACGGCGGCGCGCTCGGAGTCGTCGTAGCCGGCGGCGGGGGCGGGCCGGGGGGCGGCGTCGGGCACCTCGGACAGGGCCTCCGGGTACGGCTGGTCCGCCTCGTGGAGCCGGTCGTCGTCGTGGTCCTCGCGGAGCTCGACGAGTTCGGCGGGGTCCTGCTCGTGCGGGCGGTCCGCGGGGGCCTCGGGCTCTGCCTCTGTCTCTGCCTCTGCGGGCTCGGCGGCGGCCTGGACCGGGACGGGGGCGTCGGCGAGCCGCGGGTCGGCGGGCTGGGCGGCCTCGTCGTCCCCGGCGGGCTCCGGCTGTCCGCCGGGGAGGAGCTCCTCGGCCGCCACGGCGGTGGGGTCGGGTGCCGCGTCGCCGGACGGTTCGGGCTGCTGCTCGGCCGGGGCCTGGACAGCGGCCCCGACCGCGGTGTCGGCGGGGGTCTCCGGGCCCGGGGGCGCGGGCTGCTCGGTGGCCGGGACCTCGTCGGCCGGGATCCCGTCGGCCGCGATCTCGTCGGCCGGAGTCTCGTCGACCACGGGCTGCGGGAGGGCGTCGGCGGGCAGCTGCGCCTCGGGCTGCTCTATGACCGGTTCCTCCGGGGGCGTGCTGCTCTCCGGGGCGGCCGGTACGGCGGGAGCCTGCGGGGCGGCGTCGGGCGCCGGGACGGCCTCCGCCACCGGTGCCGCCTCGGGCTCGGTCGCCTCGTCCGTCACGGGCTGCGGCCGGTCGACCTGCTCGGGCTGTTCGACGGGCTCGGACGGCTCCACGGCCTGCGGCGCCAGGGCCTCCTCGCCGATCGCCGGATCGGCGACCGCCGACTCGATGACCGCCGGCTCGGCTGCGACCGGCGCGGCCTCGGCCTCCGGCTGCGTCTCGCGGCCGGTGTCCACGACGGGCTCCGCCGCACTCCCGGGCGCGTCTGTCGGGGCCGGCTGCTCGACCGGAGCGGGCTGCTCGTCGGTGACCTGCTGCTGCACTGCCGCGTCCGGCTCGGCAGCCGGCTCGGCGGCCGGCTCGGCGGTCTGCTCGGCGGTCTGCTCCGCCGGATCGGGAGCGGCTGCCTCGGGCGTCTCCGCCTCGAGCACCGGCTCCTCGGCCGACGGTGCTTCGGCCACCTGAGCCTCGGGCATCGCCACCTCGGCCACCGGAGCCGTCTCGGCCACCGATTCATCGGCTGCCGGGGCCGCGGCCTCGGACGGCTGCTGCGTCTCCTCCGGCACCGTCTCGTGGACCGCATCGGCAGCGGCGGCGGCGTCCTGGGCCACCACCGCGGCCTCCGGGCTCTCCTGCTCCGCAACCGGCTCCGGCATCGGCTGTGCCAGGGGCTGCTCGGCGGGCAGCGGGGCCTCCTGCGGGACGGCCGTCTCCGCGATCGGGGCCATGGCCGCCTGGGCCGACGCGTCGTCCCACGGCGGCATCTGCGAGGGGATCTCCCCCAGCTGCGGGCCGGGCAGCGGGCCCTGGCCGGCGGCGCCGTACGCCTGCTCGGCGGACAGCTGGCCGTCGTAGGGCCGCTCGCCGTACGGGGGCGGCGCGACGGGCGGGGCCGTCTCCGCGGCGGGCCGGCCGGCAGCGGCCGACTGCTCGGGGATGCCGGCCGCGGGGGCCTCTGCCGGGGCGGGTGCCTCCGGCCGGTCGTCGAGGTACTCGGGGCCGGCGGCCGCCGGGCCCGCGTGGCGGCCGGTGGCCTGCGCGGGGGCGCCCGCGGGGCCGCGGTCGGCGAGGGAGCGGACCACTCCGCCGGTCGGGTCCGGGACCGGCGGGCCCATGTGCAGCGGACGGCGCGCGGGGGTGGCCTGCGCGCGCTCCCGCTCCGGCTGTGGTGCCGCGGGCTGCGGGATGCGCACGGCGCTGAGGTCGACGGCGCCGGAGTCCCGACCGCCACTCTCGTGGTCGCCGGCCCGAGCGGGCATCGGCTCCGTGCCGACGGCCTCCTGCTGGGGCATCGGCTGCTGCGGTTGCGGCATCGGCTGGGCCTGCTGCTCGCTCCAGGCGCCCTGGGCGCCCGGCATCAACAGCAGATCGTCGTCCTCGGCCACGCCGCCGTCGGTCGGTTCGAGGTAGGAGTACGCGTCGGCCGGCGGGATCATGCCCGGCTGCTGCGTCGGTCCGGCGTCGGCAGGGGAAGGAACGGCCGCCGGTTGCGGCTGCCCGGGATGTCCGCCTGCGTTCTCCGGCTGTCCCTCGCCCGGGACCTGGCCGGTGTCGGTCATGCGTACCCCTCGCCCATTTGCTAGTGCTCCTTCCAACCGCCCGTGCGACGCGCTCGGCCGGGACGCGCCGACGCCCCGATAGCTAGAACGAGCGAGCGCGCCGCGCGGCACGTCCGCCCCCTAGGGCTTCATATTCCGCCAAAACCTCGGCAATTTCCGGATATTGGCGCACTCACCCGAACGCGGAACAGCGGCGCAACGATCCGCCAGCCTACCTCCCACGGGTTGCCTTCCAGGTCATGGGTGAGGAACGCGATACCCACTGAGCAGAAAGACCACCGAACGTTCACGTTCGACCCAGGCCGTGGTGTCCAGGTCGACGGACTGCAGCAGCGCGCACTCGACTTCGTAACCGCCGTCGGCCAGCGCCCGGCCGAGTGCCTCGGCCTCGTCCCGGGTGGCGGCGTGGGTGACGATCCTTTCGGGACGACGGTCCGCGCAGGCGGTGACGACGGCCGCTCCCCCGGCGCCGATCCGGACCACGTCCGGCTCCGGTAGGTCTTCCAGGATCTGCGGCGCGCGGCCCTGGACGACGTGGAGTTGGACGCCGTGGCGGCGGGCGACGGCGGCGGTGCGCTCGCAGGCGACGGGGTCGGCGTCGACGGCGATGACGGCGGCGCCGAACCGCGCGGCCTCCACCGCGGCCGCGCCGCTGCCCGCGCCGATGTCCCAGACCAGGTCCCCTGTCCGGGGGCCGAGCCGGGCGAGTTGAGCGGTGCGCAACTGGACGGACTCGCCTTCGTCGAGGGCGCCGCCGTACGCGCGGTCGGGCAGTCCCCAGCCGCGTGGCCCGGTCGGGTGGCCGACCTCGTGGCCGGCGATCCAGCCGGAGCCCTGGGCGGCGGCGCCGCCGGGTGAGCCGCCGATGACGATGACGACATTGGGGTCGCGCCACATGTGGTCGGCGACCTTGTCGGATGTGAGGACTGTCACCCGCTCCCGGTCGGTGCCCAGGGCCTCGCAGATGACGAAGGTGCGGTGGACGTCGCCCAGCAGCAGGGCGAGTTCGGCGGGTCCGGCGCCGGGTGAGGTGAGGACCGCGACCTTGGTGCGGGCGCGGCAGACGTTGACCGCACGGCGCAGGTCACGGCTGTGGGCGACCACGATCTGGGCGTCGTCCCAGGGCATGCCGGCCCGCGCGAAGGCGGCCGCGACGGAGGAGACGGCGGGCACCACTTCCACTTCGAGGCCGTGCTCGGGGGCGCGGAGGGTGCGGACGACGCCGAAGAAGCCGGGGTCCCCGTCGGCGAGGACCACGGCGGTACCGCGGTGCTGGGCGATCCGGCGGGCGGCCAGGGTCACGCTGCCGAGCCGGATCCGCTCGGCGTTCGGCGGGACTTCGGGCAGTGCGAGGTGGTGGGCGGCGCCGGCCACGAGCGTCGCGGCGCCGAGGGCGGAGCGGGCCGGCGCGGTCAGCGCGGAGCCGTCCCATCCGATCACCGTGACCCGGTCGGCCATGCTCGTCAGTCTCCTGGGGCTGCTGTGGGTACGCGGGCGGGTGCCGGGGGTGCCGGGCTTCGGCGTGTCCTGGTGGAGTGTTCCTCACCGGTGGCGAGGGTGCGGCAGGCCGAGACTACCTCGGCCCGGGATGCCGGGGCCCGAGCGCCGGTGCGGGGTCGGCTCCACTCGGGGTGGGGGGGTCGGCTCCACTCGAGGTGGGGGTCAGTTCCACTCGGGGTAGGCGAAGCCGTTGGCGTCGGCCATCCGGCCGGGGAGCCCGTCGAGGTCCTCGGGCAGCAGGCTCCAGACGATCAGATCGGTGCGGATGTCCGCCCAGCCGCCGTCCTCGGTGCGGCTGCGGGCCAGCCAGGCGTTGCGCAGCACTCCCTCGCTGATGCAGCCGACCTTCTGGGCGACCTGCTGGGAGGCGGTGTTGCCGGCGGCGGTGCGCAGCTCCAGGCGCTCGAACTTCTGGTCCTGGAAGACCCACTGGGCGGTGGCGAGCGTGGCCTCGGAGGCGTAACCCTCGCCGCGGGCCCAGGAGGCGACGATGTACGAGAGCTCGGTGGAGCGCACCCGCCAGTTGGTGTTGGCGAGTTGGACGACGCCGACCAGCCGCTGGGTGAGGAACTCGGTGACGGCGAAGTCGATGCCGCGGCCGGTGGTGCGTTCGGCGGGCGCGTACTCGGTGACCCAGTGGTGGGCGTTGTCCTCGGTGTAGGGCTGGGGTATCGCGGTCCAGGCCGCGACCAGCTCGTCGTTCATCATCTCGGTCAGGGCCGGGATGTCGTCCTCGTCGAAGGGGCGCAGCACCAACCGCTCCGTGCTGATGGAGATGTCCGGGAAGGTGGATGTCATGCCGCTGCTCCAACGCCGTTGACCGTGGTGTTCCGTGCTCTCGCCGGCTGTCCCCCGCGAGATCACGGGCCTGTGACCGTCTTGAATGCACCAGCATGCAGCATGGGCCCGCGGGTGTGCCACGCGCGTGGGCCCCGGCCGCGCGCAGCGCGGGTCCGGGGCCCGGTCGTCGTCCGTGCGCCCGGTCACCTGCGGTGACCTGGGCACGAGCGCGGAGGTCAGCTCTTGGCGGGGCCGAATGCGGGGATGACGGAGCCGTCCTGGTACTTGTCCTCGATGAACTTCTTGACCTCGGGGGAGTTCAGCAGCTTGGCGAGCTTCTTGATCCGCGGGTCGCTCTCGTTGCCCTTCTTGACGGCGAGGAAGTTGGCGTAGGGGTTGCCCTTCGCCTTCTCCAGGGCCAGCGCGTCCTTGGACGGCTTGAGGTGGGCGCCGATGGCGAAGTTGCCGTTGATGATCGCGGCGTCGACGTCGTCGATGCGCGGCGCGGTCTGGGCGGCCTCCAGCTCGGTGATCTTGACGCCCTTGTCGTCCTTGACGTCGGTGAGCTTGGCGTCGGAACCGACGCCGGGCTTGAGGGTGATCACACCGTTGTCGGCGAGCAGCTTGAGCGCGCGGCCCTCGTTGGAGGGGTCGTTGGGCACCGAGACGGTGCTGCCGGACTTGAGGTCCGCGAGCTTGTGGATCTTCTTCGAGTAGACGCCGAGCGGCTCGATGAGCACGTTCTGGACGGGCACGATGTGGGTGCCGTTCTCCTTGTTGAAGGTGTCCAGGAACGGCTTGTGCTGGAAGAAGTTGGCGTCCACCTGGCCGTCGTCGGTGACCTTGTTGGGGATCTTGTAGTCGTTGAACGGCTTGACGACCAGCTTGAGCCCGGCCTTGTCCGCCAGCTTGTTCTTGACGAAGTCGAGAATGGTGCCGTGCGGGGTGGGGCTGGCGGCGACGACGAGCGGGGCGTTCTTGTCGCCCTTGTCGGTGCTGGCGGTGGTGTCGGAGGGGGCGCTGCAGGCGCTCGCGCCGAGGGCGACGGCGGAGGCGGCGGCCACGGCCACGGTGATCTTGATGGTGTTGCGCACGAAGAGTGCCTCTTTCTTGTTCACGAGCCGGCGGCGCGTGGTGGTCCGCCCGGCAAAGGGTCCGGGCTCTGGGGTGGTGCGGGGTGGGTCAGGCGGCCTCGGTGACGGCGGCCGGCTCCTCGCTGCGGGCGCGGCGCAGGCCGATGCGTACGAAGGAGGCGCGGGTGCCGCGGCCGGCGAGCCGGCGGACGACGAGGTCGCCGAGGAGCTGTACGAGGGTGACCAGGACGATCAGCTCGACGACGGTGATGACCATCAACGAGGTCTCGTACTGCTGGTAGCCGTAGGTGTAGGCCAGGTTGCCGAGGCCGCCGCCGCCGACCGCACCGGCGATCGCGGAGTAGCCGATCAGCGTGATGACGGTGGTGGTGGCGGCCGCCACCAGCGCGGGCAGCGCCTGCGGGAGCAGCACCTTGAAGATGATCGTCCAGGTGCCGCCGCCCATCGCGTGGCCGGCCTCGACGAGGCCCTTGTCCACCTCGCGCAGCGCGGACTCCACCAGCCTGCCGAAGAACGGGACGGCGGCGATGGTGAGCGGGACGACCGCTCCGGTCGGGCCGATGGAGACGCCGACCAGGAAACGGGTGAAGGGGATCAGCCAGACGATCAGGATCAGGAACGGGAAGGACCGTCCGATGTTCACGATCGCGCCGAGGACCTTGTTCACCACGACGTTCTGCAGCATGGCGCCGCGGGCGGTCAGGTGCAGGAGCACGCCGACGGGTATGCCGAAGAGCACCGCGTAGAAGGTCGACCACCACACCATGAAGAGGGTGTCGAGCGTGTTGTCGTAGAGCAGCGGCTGCATCTCGTTCCAGCTCACTTGGCACCTTCCTTCTGGAGCGGGGCGGCGGGCGCCGGGATCGCCGGGTCGGCGTCGTCGGTGTCGGGGGCGGCCGCATCCGCCACATCCGCCACATCCACCTGGAGGCCCTGCTCGCGCAGGAAGCCGATGGGCACGACGTTCTCCTCGAAGCGGCCGGGCAGCTCGATGCGCATCCGGCCGATCTGCTTGCCGCCGACGGTGTCCATGGCGGCGCCGAGGATGGAGATGTCGACGTTGTAGGTACGGGCCAGCTCGGAGATCACCGGGCGGGTGGCGGCCGAGCCGTGGAAGGTGACGTCGACGACGGTGCGGTCGTCGGCCGACGGCTCGCCGCCGACCGGGAACAGTTCGCGGGCCAGTTCGGAGCCGGGGGTGGCCAGCAGCTCGGCGACGGTGCCCTGCTCGACGACGCGGCCGTTCTTCATCAGGGCCGCCGAGTCGCAGATCGTCTTGACGACGTCCATCTCGTGCGTGATGAGCACGATGGTCAGGCCCAGCTTGCGGTTGAGGTCGCGCAGCAGCTGGAGGATGGAGCGGGTGGTCTCCGGGTCCAGGGCGCTGGTGGCCTCGTCGGAGAGCAACACCTTGGGGTCGCCGGCCAGCGCGCGGGCGATGCCGACGCGCTGCTTCTGGCCGCCGGAGAGCTGGGCGGGGTAGGCCTGGGCCTTGTCGGCGAGGCCGACCAGGTCCAGCAGTTCGAGGGCCTTGCGGGAGCGCTCGCGGCGGTCGACCTTGAGGATCTCCAGGGGCAGTTCGACGTTGTCCTGGACGGTGCGCGAGGACAGCAGGTTGAAGTGCTGGAAGACCATGCCGATGTGGCTGCGGGCGGCCCGCAGCGCGGCGTTCGCCCGCTGGCCGCGCCCGGCGAGGGCGGTCAGGTCCTGGCCGGCGACGGTGACCGTGCCGGAGGTGGGGCGCTCCAGAAGGTTGAGGCAGCGGATCAGGGTGGATTTACCGGCACCGCTCTGGCCGATGACGCCGTACACCTCGCCCTCGCGGACGTGCAGATCGACGCCGTCCAGGGCGGTGACTTCGCGGTCTCCTGAGCGGTAGACCTTGGTCAGGCCCGTTGTGGTGATCACAGGGAATTCCGTCACTGTCGAGTGCCCGGCGGCTCGCCCACCGGGTACGGGGCATTCTTGCGAGTGCGGCAGAGAGGAACCAGGGGGCGCGGGGCCCGGCTTCGGGTTCCGGTGACGCGGGGCGGCCGGTTCGTCGTCGATGACGTACGGCGCGGGTCCCCTGCTCCGTGAGAGCTCGGGGGAGGGTCTCACTTCGGGGCGCGAGACTCAGGCGGGGGCCCTCAGCGGTCACACATTCGACACATGCAACGAGCACCGGGCGTCGTGAGCGCCTCGGTCGCAGGGGTGCGGTTGCTCGTCGTGGTCATGGCGGCAAGTAAAGCAGAGACCGGTACGGACCGATCAAGCCTGTCCGGATAACGGACAGGCTTGATCGGTCCGTGGACAGCGCCCTACTCCCCGATGGTGATCTCCAGCATTCCGGCCGTGGCCTGCACGGACACCGCCGACAGATCGGCGGTGACCACGTCCGCGCTCAGCTCCTCGGCGCGGTGCGTTGTGGTCAACGCCACGGTCACCATCCCGGCCGCGCGGCCCGCGACCAGCCCGGCCGGCGCGTCCTCGAAGACCACACAGCGGGCGGGGTCCGCACCCAGCCGCTCCGCGGCCAGCAGGAAGGGCTCCGGGTCGGGCTTGCCGCGGGTGATGTCATCGGCGGATATCAGGTTCTTGGGGTGGATCCCCGCCTCCTCCAGCCGGGCCTCGCCCAGCCGCCGGGTGGCGGAGGTGACCACGGCCCACTTCTCCGGAGGCAGCCCTTCGAGCAGCGCGAGCGTGCCGGGCAGGGCGACGACTCCGCCCTCGACGTCCTCGACCTCCAGCTGCTCGATCCGGGCCAGCGCCTCGGGCACCCGGGCGGCGGGCAGCAGATCGGCGACGATCTCGGCCGCGGGCCGGCCGTGCAGCTCGATCCGTGCAAAGTCCTCGGCGGTGATCCCGTACTCGCGCGCCCACCTGGTCCAGCACCGGCGTACGGACTCCATGGAGGAGACGAGGGTGCCGTCATTGTCGAAAAGGAGCGCATCAGCGGAGATCTTCATGTTTCCCGAGCGTACGTGCCGCGGCGGGGCCGGACGCGGGCGCCCGGCGGTCGCCGATTAGCATCGCCCCATGCCCCACAACCCCTCGGCGCGCCCGTGCGCCGCGCGGAGGTCCCGGTGATCGACGCGCTGACCGTCGTGGTCGCCGTGACCGCGCTCGTGCTGGCCGCCTGGTGCGGTCTCGCCACCTACCGCGACCAGCCGACCAAGGACTGGCACTTCATCGGCATGGCCGTCGTGTCGCTGCTCGCCATCGCCCAACTGGTCATAGGTTTCGCGCAGTTGGCACGCGGTCAGTCGCCCGACCAGGGCACCGCGATCTTTGTGGCCTATCTGCTGGGGGCCGCCGCCTGCGTCCCCGCGACCGGCTTCATGTCGCTCTCCGAGCGCACCCGCTGGGGTTCGGCGACCGTCACGGCGGGCGGCATCGTGCTGGCGGTACTGGAAGTACGGCTTTTCGACATCTGGGGAGGCGGCAGTGCCTGAGACCACGACATCCGCGACGACGACCGACGCCGCGACCCCGGCCCGGCGCTCCCTGGGCACCGGCCCCGGACGGCTGCTGGTCACCGTCTACGGCGTCTTCACCGTGGCCGCCGCGTCCCGCTCGCTCTACCAGCTGATCGCGCAGTTCCACGTCGCCCCGCTCGCCTACAGCCTCTCGGCCGTCTCCGCGATCGTCTACGGCTTCATCACCTTCTCGCTCGTACGCGGCGGGGAAGGTGCCCGCAAGGCGGCGATCGTCTCCTGCGTGCTCGAGCTGATCGGTGTGCTGGGCGTCGGCACCTGGACGCTGGCCGACGCCTCGGCCTTCACCGACTCCACCGTGTGGTCGTACTACGGGATGGACTACCTCTTCATCCCGGTCGTCCTCCCGGTCACCGGCCTGATGTGGCTGCGCCGGGCCCGCACGGCGACGTAGCGAGGAATCCGCACGGCGGCACGGCGAGGAAGCGGAAGAACGGTGCCGGGCCCGCCCCCACAGCGGGCCCAGCACCTGTCTGGTGGTTACGCCCCGGCGACGTACACCCCGGCGGCCGCCGGATCCTTTTCGAGGGCGACCTCGGACGACCTGCGGCTGAGGCGCTCGGCGTCGACCGGCACATAGCCGTGGCTGCGGTAGAGCCGCAGACTGCCCTCGCCGCGGTGGCCGGTGGAGAGGCGGTAGCGCTTGGCGGAGCGTTCGGCCGCGAGCCGCCCCTCGACCGCGGTCAGCAACCGGCCGCCGAGACCGTGCCGCCGCATCCGCGGGTGCACGATGAGTTTGACCAGCTGCGCGGTCCCGTCCTCGTCGACCGTGCCGCGTACGGAGCCCACGACCTCCCCGCCGAGCCGGGCCACCACCACACACCCTTCGGCCAGTTCGGCACGCAGCGCGTCCAGGCTCTGGGTGAGCGGCTCGATGGCGTAGTCGTCATACAGCGCGGCCTCCGTCTGGTAGCAGAGGTACTGCAGTTTGAGGATCTGCTCGGCATCCTGGTCGGTCGCCGCAGAGATGGTCACACTCGTGCCCATGCGCGTATGCCTCCCCTATTCGGTTCGCTGCGTGCTTCCGGGTTCCCCGGAATGTGGCGGTGCCAATCTCCGCCGGAGAGCATTCTGCGCGGGCATTTGGTACATGGGGAACGGACCGACCCCAAGCTCCTCTGTGACATTCCCAACTCAGATGAGTTCCGGGGGTCCGGGGCGGGCGGGGCCGGTCCGGTGCGGCCCGCGTCAGCGCCTGCGGAACTCGGCGGCGACGAGCAGCGCGGTGTCCGGGTTGTCGGAGAACAGCCCGTCGATGCCGGTGCCGAGGTACGCCCTGAAGACGCCCAGCGCATCGCCGTACGCGTTCGGGTCGGTGCCGCGGCGGTGGTCGGCCGGCAGGAAGCTGTTCTCGTTGCGGACGGTGTACGGGTGCACGACGAGCCCGGCCGCATGCGCGTCCTCGACGACGGCGGAGGGCGTGCCGAGCTTGCCGTCCTTGTCCCGCGGGATGACGACGGTCAGGTCCGGGCCGATGCCCTCGGCGAAGCCGGCTATCCACTTCAGGCCCTCGGGCGTGACCAGATCGGCGACCTTGCGCGGGTCCCCCGCCTCGACGAAGTCCCAGGGCTGCGAGTCGAGCGTGGAGAGCAGCACCACCTTGGGGCAGTCGACGAGCCTGCCCAGCCGCTGGAGGCTGCTCGGCTCGAACGACTGCAGGAAGTTCGGGGAGTTCTCACGGTGCCGCCCGTGCGCGCGCAGCGCCTTGGCGACCCGCTCCTCCAGGCCCAGCCCCAGCTTGCGGAAGTACGTGGGGTGCTTGGTCTCGATGTGCAGCCAGACCCGGCGGCCCCGCGCCCGCCCCTCCCGCTCGGCCCAGCGCAGGACCTCCTCGAAGGTGGGCACCTCCCACTGGCCGTCGTAGAGGGTGTTGTGCTGCCGGGTGCCCGGAATGCGCTCCTTGGCGCGCAGGGTCTTGAGCTCGGCGAGCGTGAAGTCCTCGGTGAACCAGCCGGTGAGCTTGGCCCCGTCGACGGTCTTGGTGGCCTTGCGGGCGGCGAATTCGGGGTGCGCGGAGACATCGGTGGTGGCGGTGATGTCGTTCTCGTGCCGGCAGACCAGATGGCCGTCCTTGGTGGGGACCAGGTCCTGCTCGATGACGTCCGCGCCCATGTCGAGGGCGAGTTGGTACGAGCCGAAGGTGTGCTCGGGGCGGTATCCGCTCGCTCCGCGGTGGCCGACGATCAGCGGGACCGGCAGCTCCCGCGCCGTGCCGGGCCGGCTCGCCCCGCGCGCACTCGCCTGCCCGGCCCCGCCGAACACCGCCGCGCCCGCTCCGAGGGCCGCAGCCCCCAGCATCGTCCGCCGTCCCGGCTGCTGCCGCTTCTGCATGCCCGCGCTCCTAGGGTTGTGATGCCCGGTGGTGTTCCGGAGTGGTGGTGGGGAGTGGTGATGCGGGGGTGGTCGCTCGAACGGTCCCGACGGCGGCGGACCGGCCCCCTCGCGCGGCGTGCCGGTGCTCCCCAGGGGGCCGCTTCGCCCGCCCCGTGCCTGTCGCATCATCGCGCCGATCGTAAGCGGGGAGGGGCGGCGTCGGGGAGACGCGGGACGACATCGGAGGGAACACGGCGGTAACACACATCAACCGGACGTCAACTCTCCGTATCGACCCGGTGAACCCGATGTGCGCACACAGATGACCCGCGAGTATCGTCCTGGGCTGCAGAGTTCGCTGCTGCCGCGACGTTGACCAGCCACGACCCGGAGGACCCGTTGTCCCGCATTGTGCTGAAGGCGATTCTCGGATTCGTGATGCGTGTCCTTTACCGCCCGAAGGTTGAGGGCATGGAGCGCATTCCGGAGACCGGACCGGTGATCCTGGCCGGCAACCACGTCACCTTCATCGACTCGCTGTTCCTGAGCCTGCTCGTCAAGCGCCCCGTCTACTTCATCGGCAAGGACGAGTACGTCACCGGCAAGGGCTTCAAGGGCCGGCTGATGGCCTGGTTCTTCACCAGCGCCGGCATGATCCCGGTGGACCGGGACGGCGGGCACGGCGGTGTCGCCGCGCTCATGACCGGCCGCCGCATCCTGGAGGAGGGCAGCGTCTTCGGCATCTACCCCGAGGGCACCCGCTCCCCCGACGGCCGCCTCTACCGCGGCCGTACCGGCATCGCCCGGCTCGCCCTGATGACCGGCGCCCCCGTCGTCCCGTTCGCGATGGTCGGCACGGACAAGGTGCAGCCCGGCGGCAAGGGCCGTCCGCGCATCGCCCCGGTGACGGTGCGCTTCGGTGAGGTGCTGGACTTCTCCCGCTACGACGGCATGGACCGCGACCGCTACGTCCTGCGGGCCGTCACCGACGAGGTGATGAGCGACGTCATGGACCTGTCCGGCCAGGAGTACGTCGACATCTACGCCACCAAGGCCAGGGCCGCCTGACCCCTTCCCGTGCAACGGGCCCCGTCCGCTGGAACCAAGCCTGCGGACGGGGCCCGTTGCGTTGCCCTCAGGCGGCCGTCCCGATCAGCAGGGCACCCGGAAGCCGCCGGGTGCACGCTGGCCCTCGGGGCCGCCGGTCAGGGCCGTACGCAGCGCCTCCTCGGGCCGCGGGACCCTGCCGCCGTCGGACTGGAGCTCCACGCGCTCGGGGACGCCGCCGATCCGGGCGCCCGGTGCGTCCGCGTTCTTGACCGCGACCCGGTTCAGCGGGGCGGGCGCCAGCTGCTGCTTGGTGCGGACGAACTCCACGAAGCTCTCGAAGTCGCGGGTGTGCCGGACCGGCGCGGTGAATCCGGAGAAGGCGCTGAAGCCGTCCTGGTTGATGAGGGTGTACGAGGGCGCGGCGAGGCGGTAGCCGCGGGCCGGGTCGAGGGCGGTGCCGTCGATGAGGACATCGGCCGGGTCGACGCGACGGCCGACCGGGCCGGTGGCGTCGAAGGTGTAGCGGACGTTGGCGGAGACGGCCAGCGGCGCGAAGCCCAGGCCGCCGCCGGTGAGGGGCGCCCACTGTTCCTCCAGTGCGTCGTGGATCTGGGCGCCGGTGACGGTCACCGTCATGATCGGGTCGCCGAAGCCGACGGTGCGCCAGGCCCGGCCGAGCGTGATGATCCCGTCCGACGCCTCGTCACGGACCAGGTCACCGGCGATGACGGCCTGGCCGATGCGCGGTGCGACCGCGATGACGGCGAGTTCGGCGGGGGTGTTGGGGTCGGCGGCGGCGTCGTCCAGCGGGCCGTGCGCCTGCCCGCCCGCCCACAGCGCCCAGTCGGCGACGAGGTCGCCCATGGTGCTCTCGCCGGCGGCGTTGCGGCGCCGGGTGAAGGAGGCGGTCTGCCTGCCGAGCGGGACGGCCGCGCGCCGGGTGCCGTAGCCCGCCCAGTAGTCGGCGATCGACCGCAGTTCGGGGTGCGGGGTCACGTCGCGGGTGTTGGGATGGTTGGTCGAGGTGGTGAGCGGCCGGATCACCTCGCCGGTGACGGGGTGCAGACGCAGATTGATCTCGTTGATCAACTGGCCGTAGCAGCCCGCCTCGACGAACGGGCGGGGCACGCCGGCGGGGTCCGGCAGCATCATGGTGAAGGCGCAGTGCCAGTGGCCGGTGACGATGGCGTCGATGTCCGGGGAGACGCGGAGCGCCAGTTCGTAGGCGGGGCCCGAGGGGTTGCTGCCGCTGGAGAAGTCGCCGCCGGCGACCGCGCCGTCGTGCATGCTGAGGACGATCGCGTTGACGCCGCGGGTCTTCAGTTCGGCGGCGCAGCGGTTGGCGGTGTCCAGCTCGTCCAGGGTGCGCAGCCCAGGCTGGTAGGAGCAGGGGAACGACTCGGTGCCGAGGGCGGTGAGGTGGATGAAGCCGATCGGCAGCTTGCCGCCGCGGCCGTTGTCCACATACGCGATGTTGTACGGCGGCAGTACGGTCTCGCCGCTCTGGTTCCACACCATGTTGGCGCTGTAGTAAGGGAAGTTCGCGCCCCGGAAGCGTTTGCCGGTCGAGTCGTCGAAGGAGTCGTCGCGGCCGACGACCGGGTAGCTGAGGCCCTTTTCCATGTGCGAGGTCAGGTAGGCCGCCGACTTGTCGAATTCGTGGTTCCCGGCCGAGGCGAAGTCCAGCCCCATGGCGTTGAGGGCTTCGATGGTGGGCTCGTCGGCCAGCGCGGAGCAGTCGAACTCCCAGCCGGAGAAGAGGTCTCCGGGCGCGAAGAAGAGGGAGTTGCGACGGCCGTCCCGCAGCCGTTCGAGATGGGCCGCCATGTAGGCGACGCCGCCCACGGTGTACGCCTTGCCGCCCGCCCCGGTGATGACGGAGTTCGCACCGGGCGCGCCCTGGAGATAGCCGTGCAGATCGGTGATGTTGAGAAGTTGCACATCGACGTATTCGTCGGCGGTGCCCGCGTCACGAGCATGGCCGGTGGCGTAGGCGTTGCTGCCGATGGCGCTCGCGGTGGCCATGGCTCCCGCCGCGGTGAAGAAGAACCGTCGTCCGATGTCGCGCACTGCGTCACTCTCCTGAGCGGGCCGACCGTGGGGGACGACGGGAGAGTCAAGCGAGCCGTGCGGGACGTCCGGCCATCAGGACGCGTACCGGGCGTGAACGGCCGGGGACAGTCGCCCCCGGGGGGTGTCCTGTGGATCATGTCGGGTGCATGGCGCGGCGCTCCGCAGGACACGCCCGCCGACCGCCTGTCATGACCCGGATGTCGCCCGGCGGCGGCTGTGCGGAGGGGGCGGGGCGGCCCCGGGACGGGTCGTCGTCAGCGGTGCGACGGCCGGTGCCCTCGGCCGTGGGCCGCGCACCCGGGCGTACCGCCGTCAGGCGCCGTGCCCGGGCGTACCGCCGTCAGGCGCTGCGCAGGGGTACCGCCGTCAGCCGCCCGGGGCCGGGCAGGGCGCCATCAGCTGCCCGCGCCCCCCGTGGGCTCCGGTTCCGGCTCCGGGCGGGCGGCCGGCTCCGCTTCGTGCGTGGTGGGGCCGGTGCCCAGTTCCTGGCCCCGGAGCAGGCACCACGCGGCGACGGCGGCGGCCAGCAGCACGACGGCGCTCACCCCGACGGCGATGTCCAGTCCGTCGACGAACGACTGCTGCGCGCTCTTCACCAGGGCCGCGGCCTGGTCGGCGGGGAGGCCCTTGGCCGCTTCGATGGCGCCGCCGAGCGATTCGCGGGCGGCGTGGTCGGTGGCGGCGGGGATGCCGGCGGGGGCCGTGAAGCCGCGGTAGATGCCGGTGACGATGGATCCGAGCAGGGCGATGCCGAGCGCCGAGCCGAGTTCGTACGCCGTCTCGGAGACCGCGGAGGCGGCGCCGGCCTCCTCCTTCGGGACGCTGGAGAGGATCACGTCGGCGGTGACGGTGAAGGAGAAGCCCGCGCCGACGCCCACGACGAAGAGGATGAGGCCGATCGAGGCGGTGCTGGTGTCGGCGTGCAGGGTGGTGGAGCCGACGAGGGAGAGGCCGACCACCGCGAGTCCGCCGGCCACCACGAGCCGTACCGAGAATCTCCGGGCGACGTACCCGGCGGCCAGGCCGGCACCCACCGCGCCCACCGCGGCGGGGAGTTCGGTGAGCCCGGCGTTGAGCGGCGTGCGCACCTGCACCATCTGCAGGAACTGGGAGAGGAAGAAGACCAGTCCGGACAGGCCGAGGATGGTGAGGAGGTCGGCGAGCACGGCGCCGGAGAAGCCCCGATGGTGGAAGAGCTTCATGTTGAGCAGCGGCGATTCCAGGGTGAGCTGGCGCCGGACGAAGACGAACAGGGCGAGTGCGCCGATGAGGCCGGCGGTCAGGATGTCCCAGCGGTAGCCGTGCACCGCGGCTTCCTTGATGGCGTAGACGATGCCGACGATGCCGATCAGGGAGAGTGCGACGCTGGGGACGTCCCAGGGGCCCGGGTCCGGGTTGCGCGATTCCGGGATCACCTTGGCGCCGATGACGACCAGCAGCACCATCACCGGCAGGTTGATGAGGAAGACCGATCCCCACCAGAAGTGGCCCAGCAGAAAGCCGCCGAGGACCGGGCCGACAGCGGTGCCGGCCGACGCCATCGCACCCCAGATGCCGACGGCGAGGCTGCGTTCCTTGGGGTCGTGGAAGAGGTTGCGGATCAGCGCCAGGGTGGACGGCATCAGCGTCGCACCGGCCACGCCCAGCAGTGCGCGGGCGGCGATCATCATCTCCGCGCTGGTGGCATAGGCGCACAGCGCCGACATCGCGCCGAACGCGAGGGAACCGATGAGCAGCAGCTTCTTGCGGCCGATGCGGTCACCGAGGCTGCCCATGGAGACCAGCAGGCCGGCGATGACGAAGGAGTAGATGTCACCGATCCACAGCAGCTGCGTCCCGGACGGGCGCAGGTCCTCGCTGAGGAAGGGCGTGGCCAGGCCGAGGACCGTGGCGTCGACGCCGACCAGCAGAACGGCGAGGACGAGAACGGCGAGCGCGAGCCAGCGCCCCGGGCGGGGCTGATCGTCCGCATGGGCCGAACCGGCCCGTCCTGAGGCTATGGTCTCGCTCATTTCTCCATGCTCCGTCGGATGCCGCCCAGCAGCAGCTCGGCGATCGAGTGGTTGAGGTCGTTGCGGGCGACGCGCCCTTCGTGGACGGCCCAGGCGCCCGCGCCGATCAGGCCGTAGAACGCTTCGGTGAGCCAGGCGGCGCTGAGGTCGATGCGGAAGTCGCCCTGCTCCTGGCCGCGCCGGAAGAGCGCGTTGATGCGGGCGTCCAGGCGGGCCCAGCCCGCGTTGATCTCCTCGCCCTCGAAGAGCTGGTTCTCGGTGAAGAGGAAGGCCAGCACGCCCGCGACCTGTTCGGCTTCGGTGATCAGCCGGCGCAGGGCCTCGCCGGCGGTGCCGTCGTCGAGCCGGGCCGCGTCCAGCGCGTGGGCGAACTGCTCGATGCCGTGCTGTTCGAGGGCCAGGATCAGCGCGTCGCGGCCGGCGAAGTGCCGATGCAGGGTGGCCCGGCTGATGCCGGCGGCCCGCGCGATCTCGTCCATCGACGTCGTCGAGCGGCGGCTGAGCAGCGCGGCGGCTTGGGTGAGTACCTGTTCACGATCCACGGCCATGAGACGTACATTAGCCGAATGAGACGACGTTGTCTCATGAGAGTCGTTCAGGTCTCAACCGATACGGCCCGTGGAAGGCGTCCGGGCGGCGGCGGGCACACGACGGCGGCCCCCGCCCGTTCCCGGGCAGGGGCCGCCGTTCGCGTCCGTTGCGTTACTTCTGCTTGGCCGTGGCCCAGGCCTGCTGGACCGCCAGGTCGGACTTCACCTCGGCGAGCTGGGCCGCCACCGCGGAGGGGGCGGTGCCGCCGCGTCCGCTGCGCGAGGCCAGCGCGCCCGGGACGTTGAGGACGCCGCGGACCTCGGGGGTCAGATGCGAGGAGATCTTCGCGAACTGCTCATCGGTGAGCTGGTCCAGCTCGATGCCCTGCGCCTCGCACTCCTTGACGCACTCCCCCGCGACCTCGTGCGCCACCCGGAACGGCACTCCCTGCTTGACCAGCCATTCGGCGATGTCGGTGGCGAGCGAGAAACCGGCCGGTGCCAGTTCCTCCATGCGCTCGCGGTGGACCGTGAGGGTGGCCATCATGCCGGTGAACGCCGGGAGCAGCACCTCCAGTTGGTCGCAGGAGTCGAAGACCGGCTCCTTGTCCTCCTGGAGGTCGCGGTTGTACGCGAGCGGCAGGGCCTTGAGGGTCGCCATCAGGCCGGTCAGATTGCCGATCAGACGGCCCGACTTGCCCCGTGCCAGCTCCGCGATGTCCGGGTTCTTCTTCTGCGGCATGATCGAGGAGCCGGTGGAGAAGGCGTCGTGCAGGGTCACGAAGGAGAACTCCTTCGTGTTCCAGATGATGATCTCCTCCGCGATCCGCGAGAGGTTGACGCCGATCATCGCCGTGATGAAGGCGAACTCGGCGACGAAGTCCCGCGAGGCGGTGCCGTCGATGGAGTTGCCGGCCGAGCCGTGCTCGAAGCCGAGGTCCGCGGCGACCGCCTCCGGGTCGAGACCGAGCGACGAGCCGGCCAGCGCACCCGAGCCGTACGGGGAGACCGCGGTGCGCTCGTCCCACTGCCGCAGCCGCTCCGCGTCCCGCGACAGCGACTGGACGTGCGCCAGCACATGATGGGCGAAGAGCACCGGCTGGGCGTGCTGGAGGTGGGTGCGGCCCGGCATCGCCACGTCCGGGTGGGCCTCGGCCAGGCCGACCAGCGCCGCCTGGAGGTCGGCGATCAGACCGCCGATGATCCGTGCGTGGTCGCGCAGGTACATCCGGAAGAGCGTGGCGACCTGGTCGTTGCGGGACCGGCCGGCCCGCAGCTTGCCGCCGAGGTCCGCGCCGAGCCGCTCCAGCAGCCCGCGCTCCAGGGCGGTGTGCACGTCCTCGTCGGCGATGGTGCCGGTGAACGAGCCGTCCGCGACGTCCTGTTCGAGCCGGCCGAGACCGGCGATCATCCGCTCCAGCTCGTCGGCGGTCAGCAGACCGGCCTTGTGGAGGACCCGGGCGTGCGCACGGGAGCCGGCGATGTCGTAGGGGGCCAGCCGCCAGTCGAAGTGGACGGACGCCGACAGCTGGGCCAGCGCCTCGGCGGGTCCGTCGGCGAACCGGCCGCCCCAGAGCCGGACGTCACCGCTGTTGCTGCTCACTGCTGCTCCTCAAAGGCTGCTGTGGATGTGCCACCGCCTCCCCGCGAGGCGGGGAGGCGACGGTCGTACGAAGACAACGAGACGGCTCAGGCGAGGTCGCGCTTGGCCGCGATCTTGCTGGACATTCCGAAGAGCTCGATGAAGCCCTTGGACAGCGACTGGTCGAAGGTGTCGCCGGTGTCGTACGTCGCCAGGTTGAAGTCATAGAGCGAGGCATCGGACTTCCGGCCGGTGACCACCGGGCGGCCGCCGTGCAGGGTCATCCGGATGTCGCCGCTGACCTGCTGGTTGGCCTCGTCGATGAAGCCTTCCAGGGCCCGCTTGAGCGGGGAGAACCACAGGCCGTCGTAGACCAGCTCGCCCCATCGCTGCTCGACCTGCCGCTTGTAGCGGGCCAGTTCGCGCTCGACGGTGACGTTCTCCAGCTCCTGGTGCGCGGTGATCAGCGCGATGGCGCCGGGCGCCTCGTACACCTCACGCGACTTGATGCCGACGAGACGGTCCTCGACCATGTCGATCCGGCCGATGCCCTGGGCGCCGGCCCGCTTGTTGAGCTCCTGGATGGCCTCGAGGACGGTGACCTTCTTGCCGTCGACAGCGACCGGGACACCCTGCTCGAAGGTGATGACGACCTCGTCGGCCTCCCGCGGGGTGGCCGGGTTCTGGGTGTACTCGTAGACGTCCTCGATCGGGGCGTTCCAGATGTCCTCGAGGAATCCGGTCTCGACGGCGCGCCCGAAGACGTTCTGGTCGATGGAGTACGGCGACTTCTTGGTGGTCGCGATCGGGAGGTCGTTGGCCTCGCAGAAGGCGATGGCCTTGTCCCGGGTCATGGCGTAGTCGCGGACCGGGGCGATGCACTTCAGGTCGGGGGCGAGGGAGGAGATGCCGGCCTCGAACCGGACCTGGTCGTTGCCCTTGCCGGTGCAGCCGTGGGCGACGGTGGTCGCGCCGTGCTTGCGTGCGGCGGCGACCAGGTGCTTGACGATGGTCGGCCGGGAGAGGGCGGAGACCAGCGGGTAGCGGTCCATGTAGAGGGCGTTGGCCTTGATCGCCGGGAGGCAGTACTCGTCGGCGAACTCGTCCTTGGCGTCCGCGACCTCGGCCTCGACCGCACCGCAGGCGAGAGCGCGCTCGCGGATGACGTCCAGGTCCTCGCCGCCCTGGCCGACGTCCACGGCAACGGCGATGACCTCGGCGCCCGTCTCCTCGGCGATCCAGCCGATGCAGACAGAGGTGTCCAGGCCCCCCGAGTAGGCGAGTACGACGCGCTCGGTCACGGGTTTCTCCTTACGATGCATACGCTGATAGGTATAAGTATGCACTCCACCGTATGTTTCGTCAATGCATCCATGAACGCGCAGGTCAGGGGCAGTACGGAAGAGGGCCGCAGGATCAGGATTCCTCACGGAGGACGTCCAGCAGCACCGTCACATGGCTCTGGGACACCTCCTTGGTGGCCGTCAGCAGGGTCAGCGGACCGGCCGCCGCCAGCTCCCGCAGCCGGGCCAGCGCCGAGCACGCCGCCTCCTGTGTCAGCTCGTCCCGGTACCGCTCGGCGAACCGCTCGAAGCGCTCGCCCTGATGGGCGTACCAGCGGCGCAGCTCCGACGAGGGGGCCACGTCCTTGCACCACTCGGTCAGCAGCGCATCGGCCTTCGACAGCCCGCGCGGCCACAACCGGTCCACCAGCACCCGCGCGCCGTCGGTCGGCTCCGGCGGCTCGTACACCCGGCGGACGCGAACATCGCCATTCGGGGACATTTCAGTCATACCGCCATCCAAGCACGGAGGGACAGGAGGCGACGAGGGGCCGGCGAACAGCCGGAAGGGGACCCGCTTTGGATTCAGGGGCGGGTTCAGGGTATTTTTCTTCTGCACGCCCCGGCCGGGAACTCTCCGGCCGGTACGAGCAACCGGGACGTGGCGCAGCTTGGTAGCGCACTTGACTGGGGGTCAAGGGGTCGCAGGTTCAAATCCTGTCGTCCCGACGGTTCGAGAAAGCCCGCTGATCCGGGAGAAATCCCGGATCTGCGGGTTTTTCCATGCGCGGGGAGCATGCTGGGACGGCCCGTCCGCGGCGCGAACTCACGTCCCGTCAGCCGGCCGCACGGACGTCACGCCGGGGGTGCCGCCCTCGCTGCGGACCGTGTCCCGGCCGCGGCCGGGAGCGTCGCACGGATGCGGCCTGGCCCCCTGGGCGGCGGCGAGGTGCGCCGCGCGGTGCGCACCCCGGCTCGCGGCCGCACCCTCAGGAACCGGCTGCGCGTGTTTCCGCACGAACGGCGGGGAACGGCGGCTGGCGGGTCACTGCGCGCCCTGCGCCAGCCGCAGCAGATGATCGGCGAGGGCCTGCCCGCCCACCGGGTCGCGGCTGATGAGCATCAGGGTGTCGTCGCCGGCGATGGTGCCCAGGATGTCGTGCAGCTCCGCCTGGTCGATGGCCGAGGCCAGGAACTGGGCGGCGCCCGGCGGGGTGCGCAGGACAACGAGGTTGGCGGACGCCTCGGCGGAGATCAGCAGCTCGCCGGAGAGGCGGCGCATCCGCTCCTCCTTGGCCGACTCGCCCAGCGGGGCCCGTGGCTTGCGGTCGCCGCCCTCACTGGGCACGGCGTAGATCAGCTCACCTCCGGTGTTGCGGATCTTCACCGCGCCCAGTTCGTCCAGGTCGCGGGAGAGCGTCGCCTGGGTGACGGTCAGGCCGTCGTCGGCGAGCAGCTTGGCGAGCTGGCTCTGGGAGCGGACCGGCTGCCGGTTCAGGATGTCCACGATCCGGCGGTGGCGGGCGGTGCGGGTCTGCGGTACGGCCTGGCCGCCGTTGAGCGACTCGTTGTCCTGCGGCTCGGTCATCGTTGTCGTCAGTCTCCGGCTCGTCGTTCCCCGTCGGCCCCCTGGCGGACCGCATGGAGGACGCCGGGAAGCTTCTGGAGGAACGTATCCGCCTGCTCGTCGGAGACGATCAGCGGCGGGGCGAGCCGGATGACGTCCGGCGCGACCGCGTTCACCAGGAGGCCCGCGTCCTGAGCCGCCTGCTGCGCCTGGGGCGCGAGGGGCTCGGTCAAGACGATACCCAGGAGAAGGCCGGCACCGCGGACCTGGCCGATCAATGGGTCCCCCAGCGCCTCGATTCCGCTCCGCAGCCGCTCGCCGACCCGCTTGACATGATCGAGGATGCCGTCCGCCTCGACGGTGTCCAGCACGGCGAGCGCGCCGGCGCAGACGACCGGGTTGCCGCTGAAGGTGGAACCGTGCGAGCCGGGGGTGAGCAGGTCGGCCGCGGGCCCGAAGGCGAGGGTGGCGCCGATGGGCAGGCCGCCGCCGAGGCCCTTGGCCAGGGTGATGATGTCGGCCTCGACGCCCTGGGCCTGGGACTCCAGCCAGTGGCCGGTGCGGCCGATGCCGGTCTGGATCTCGTCGAGGACGAGCAGCGTGCCGGTGGCCGCGGTGATCTCGCGGGCGGCCCGGAGGTAGCCGGGCGGCGGGACGACGACGCCGTTCTCGCCCTGGACGGGTTCGAGGATGACGAAGGCGGTGTCGGTGGTCACGGCGGCGCGGAGGGCTTCGACGTCGCCGTACGGGACGTGGTCGACGTCTCCGGGCAGCGGGGCGAACGGGGCCTGCTTGGCAGGCTGGCCGGTCAGGGCGAGGGCGCCCATGGTGCGGCCGTGGAAGCCGCCGGCCGTGGAGACCATGTGGGTGCGCCCGGTCAGCCGGCCGATCTTGAAGGCGGCTTCGTTCGCCTCGGCACCGGAGTTGGAGAAGTAGACCCGGCCGGGGCGGCCGGCGATCGCCAGCAGCCGTTCGGCCAGGGCCACGGTGGGCTCGGCGACGAAGAAGTTGGAGACATGGCCGAGGGTGGCGACCTGGTCGGAGACGGCGCGGACCACGGCGGGGTGGGCGTGGCCGAGGGAGTTGACCGCGATGCCGCCGAGGAAGTCGAGGTACTCCTTGCCGTCGGCGTCCCACACCGTGACGCCCTCGCCGCGGACCAGCGGGACGCGCGGGGTGCCGAAGTTGTCCATCATGGTGCCCTGCCAGCGCCGGGTGAGACCCGCGTTGTCGGCCGGGCCCCGGGTGTGTGCCGCCTGGCTCATGCCGTCCCCTCGATGGTGTTCGTGTCCGGCACGACCATCGTGCCGATTCCTTCGTCGGTGAAGATCTCCAGCAGGATCGAGTGCTGGACCCGCCCGTCGATGACCCGGGCGGTGTGCACGCCGTTGCGCACGGCGTGCAGACAGCCCCGCATCTTGGGGACCATGCCGCTCGCCAGGTCGGGCAGCAGCTTCTCCAACTGGGTGGCGGTGAGGCGGGAGATCACCTCGTCGCTGTGCGGCCAGTCCTCGTAGAGGCCCTCGACGTCGGTGAGGACCATCAGCGTCTCGGCGCCGAGGGCGGCGGCCAGGGCGGCCGCGGCCGTGTCGGCGTTGACGTTGAAGACGCCGGAGGCCCCAGAGGTCCCCGAGGCAGCATCCTCCTCGTCGCTGCTGCGGGCGATGGAGGAGATGACCGGGATCCGGCCGTCGTCCAGCAGCGCCTGGACCGCACCGGGGTCGACGGCGGTGATCTCGCCGACCCGGCCGATGTCCACCCGCTCTCCGTCGACGTCGGCGAAGTACTTGGTCGCGGTCATCAGATGGGCGTCCTCGCCGGTCATGCCGACGGCGAGCGGGCCGTGTTCGTTGAGCAGCCCGACCAGCTCACGCTGGACCTGGCCGGCCAGCACCATCCGTACGACGTTCATCGCCTCGGGCGTGGTGACCCGCAGGCCACCCTTGAACTCCGACTCCAGCCCGAGCAGGTCGAGTTGGGCGCTGATCTGCGGGCCGCCGCCGTGCACGACGACGGGGCGCAGGCCGGCGTGCCGCAGGAAGACGACGTCCTGGGCGAAGGCGCGCTTGAGCTCCTCGTCGACCATGGCGTTGCCGCCGAACTTGATGACGACGGTCTTGCCGTGGTGCCGGGTCAGCCAGGGCAGCGCCTCGATGAGGGTGCGGGCCTTGGGGAGCGCGGTGTGCTTGCGGGTACTCATGCTGCGCGGACCTCGCTTCTCCCCCGCGCTTCGCGCGGGAGGTACCCCCAGGCGGGCTGTGAGCACAGCACGCACCCTTGAATGACTCGTTCGCTTCGCTCGCTCATGAGGAATAGGCGCTGTTCTCGTGGACGTAGTCGGCGGTCAGGTCGTTGGCCCAGATGACCGCGGAGTCGGCGCCCGCGGCGAGGTCGGCGGTGATGCGGACCTCCCGGTAGCGCATGTCGACCAGTTCGCGGTCCTCGCCCACCGAGCCGTTCTTGCAGACCCAGACGTCGTTGATGGCGACGTTGAGGTCATCGGGCTCGAAGGCGGCGGACGTCGTGCCGATGGCGGAGAGCACCCGGCCCCAGTTGGGGTCCTCGCCGTGGATGGCGCACTTGAGGAGGTTGTTGCGGGCGATGGAGCGGCCGACCTCGACGGCGTCGTCCTCGCTGGCGGCGTTCACGACCTCGATGCGGATGTCCTTGCTGGCGCCTTCGGCGTCGCCGATGAGCTGGCGGGCGAGGTCGTCGCAGACGGTCCGCACCGCCTCGGCGAAGGCGTCCTGGTCCGGCACCACCCCGCTGGCCCCGGAGGCGAGCAGCAGCACGGTGTCGTTGGTGGACATGCAGCCGTCGGAGTCGACCCGGTCGAAGGTGGTACGGGTCGCGGACCGCAGCGCCGCGTCCAGCCCCTCGGCCGGCACCTCGGCGTCGGTGGTCAGCACGACGAGCATGGTGGCCAGGCCCGGGGCGAGCATACCGGCGCCCTTGGCCATGCCGCCGACGGTCCAGCCTCCCTGGCTCGCCTGCGCCGTCTTGTGCACGCTGTCGGTGGTCTTGATGGCGATGGCGGCCTTCTCGCCACCGTGCTCGGTCAGTTCGGCCGCGGCCCGCTCGACGCCGGGCAGCAGCTTGTCCATCGGGAGCCGCAGGCCGATCAGGCCCGTGGAGGCGATCGCCACCTCGCCGGCGCTGTGGCCGTCGAGCACCTCGGCGGCCTTCTCGGCGGTGGCGTGGGTGTCCTGGAAGCCCAGCGGCCCCGTACAGGCGTTGGCGCCGCCGGAGTTGAGGACGACGGCGGAGACCCGGCCGCCCTTGAGGACCTGCTCCGACCAGACGACCGGGGCGGCCTTGACGCGGTTGGAGGTGAAGACACCGGCGGCGGCCAGGCGCGGCCCGTTGTTCACCACGAGGGCGAGGTCCGGGTTGCCGTTCTCCTTGATTCCGGCGGCGATGCCCGCCGCCGAAAAGCCCTGTGCTGCCGTCACGCTCACGGTGCCACTCCCGTCGTGGAAAGTCCCAGGTCCTCGGGCAGCCCGAGGGCGATGTTCATGCTCTGCACCGCGCCGCCGGCGGTTCCCTTGGTGAGGTTGTCGATGGCGCAGATCGCGATGATCCGACCGGCCGCCGCGTCCACCGTCACCTGGAGGTGCGCGGCGTTGGATCCGTGCACGGCGGCGGTCGACGGCCACTGGCCCTCCGGCAGCAGTCGGACGAACGGCTCGTCGGCCAGCGCCTTCTCGTACGCGGTCCGTACCGCGGCGGCGTCCACGCCGGGCCGGGCCTTGGCCGTGCAGGTGGCGAGGATGCCGCGGGGCATCGGGGCGAGGGTCGGCGTGAAGGAGACGCTGATGCGCTCGCCGGCCACCGCGCTGAGGTTCTGGATCATCTCGGGGGTGTGCCGGTGGCCGCCCCCGACGCCGTACGGGCTCATCGCGCCCATCACCTCGGCGCCGAGCAGGTGCGGCTTGGGGGCCTTGCCCGCGCCGGAGGTGCCGGAGGCCGCGACGATGACCGCCTCGGGCTCGGCGACCGCGGCCTGGTAGGCCGGGAACAGGGCGAGCGAGACGGCGGTGGGGTAGCAGCCGGGGACCGCGATGCGCTTGGCCCCCTGGAGTGCGGCGCGGCCACCCGGCAGCTCCGGGAGGCCGTACGGCCAGGTGCCCGCGTGGGCCGAGCCGTAGAACGCCTCCCAGTCGGCGGCGTCCCTCAGCCGGAAGTCCGCGCCGCAGTCGACGACGAGGACATCGGGGCCGAGCTGCTCGGCGACTGCCGCGGACTGGCCGTGCGGCAGGGCGAGAAAGACGACGTCGTGGCCGGCCAGCGCCTCGGCGGAGGTGGCCTGGACCTCCCGGTCGGCCAGCGGGAACAGATGCGGCTGCAGCGAACCCAGGCGCCGGCCCGCGCTGGAATGCCCGGTCACCGCGCCGATCTCGACCTCGGGGTGCGCCAGAAGCAGGCGCAGGACCTCACCCCCCGCGTACCCGCTCGCTCCGGCCACTGCTGCTCGTACCGTCATGGACCCTCCTCCTTGATGGCATGACTATACGGACAGCGGCAGTTTTATGCAATGGCGCTGGGGGTCGCCCGCGCACGACTCGACCGCCGCCCACGACCGGGCGGCGGACCACCTGCCGCGGCTCAGGCGTGCTGCGGCACCTCGTCCTTGAGCGCGGACCGGATCTGCTCGCGCAGCTCCGGGCCGTCCGCGTGACCGTGGACGGATACGGCGTGCTCACTGGCGGCGCGGACCACTTCCTCCTCCTCGCCCGCGATGACGAGGGTGCAGTTCCTCTCGCTGGGGTGATCCCGGCAGTCGACCATCTTCCGCATGACGCACCTCCTGCCTCCAGTGTCGGCTCGGCACGTCCTGGATGTCAGCACTCGCCCCGCCCTGCCCGATACGGCGAATCCCGTATGGCGCGCGGCCCTCGCCCCCTGGTGAGGTGGGGAGCGTACGAGGAGGTGAGGGCATGGCCACGTCCGCCGGTGTCGCCCCCGGTTTCGACCTGGGCACGCGACGGGCGGACGAGGAGCGGGTGACGGAGTTCCTGGAGCGGGTGATCACCGACGGCGGTGCCGCGGCGGCGGGCCTGTGCACGTCACTCGGAGAACGGCTCGGGCTGTACACGGCGATGGCCGGCGCCGGACCGCTCTCCTCCACCCGGCTCGCCACCCGCACCGGGCTCGTCGAACGCTATGTACGCGAGTGGCTGGCCGCCCAGGTGGCCGGCGAGTACGTGACGTACACGCCCGGGACCGACACCTACGAGCTGCCCGACGCGCACGCCGCCGTTCTGGCCGACCCCGGGTCGCCGCACTACGCGGCGGGCTTCTTCACCATGCTCCAGGCCCTCTACGCCACCGAGGACGCCCTGCTGGACGCCTTCCGCTCCGGCGCGGGCGTGGGGTGGGCGGACCACGACCCGGCGCTGTTCGCGGGCACCGCGAAGTTCTTCCGCCCCGGGTACACGGCCGCGCTGGTCCCCGAATGGCTGGCGGCGCTGGACGGCGTGGTGGACAAGATGGAGCGCGGCGCCCGCGTCGCGGACGTCGGGTGCGGCTTCGGCTACTCCACGATGCTGATGGCCCGGGCCTTCCCCGCATCGCGCTTCCACGGCTTCGACTTCCACCGCCCCTCCGTCCGAACCGCCCGCCGCATCGCGGCCGAGCAGGGGCTGACGGACCGGGTGCGCTTCGACGTCGCGAACGCCCAGGACTTCCCCGGCAAGAACTTCGACCTGATCACCTTCTTCGACTGCCTGCACGACACCGGCGACCCGGGCGGCGCGCTCCGCTGCGCCGAACAGGCGCTGGACGACGACGGCGTCTGCCTGATCGTGGAGCCGAACGGCTCGCCCGACGTACGGGAGAACGCCACCCCCGTCGGCCGGGCGCTGACGGCCGCCTCGGTCGCCGTCTGCCTGCCGACCGCGCTGGCCCAGCACGGTCCGCAGGCACTGGGAAATCACGCGGGAGAGGAAGCGATGCGGACCATCGCCGCCGGTGCCGGGCTGCGCCACTGGAAACTCGTGGCCGAGAACCCGGTCAACCGCGTCTATGCCGTCGGCCGCTGACAAGCGGCCGACGCCCCCGGCCGGTCTTCCCCCGGCCGGCCGGGCGGCCCCTTCCGGGGCGGGCCCCGCTTGACGGGCACCGCCCCGCCGGCCACGCTGGATTCATGAGCACGGCCGCGGAGGCCGGCCTGCGGCGGATCTTCGCCGTCGTGGACCTCCTGATCGATGCCGTCGACGAGGACGCCCTCGTTCCGGCCCTGCTTCCCCTGCTGCTCGGCGCCGTACCGGGCGACAGCATCGTGTGGACGCCTCGCGCCGGAGGGGCGCAGCGGCCGCTGACCCTCCCCGCCGACCTGCTCTCGCCCGACGAGTGGGACGCCTTCGCCCGCGGCGCGCCGGCCGATCCGCTCGTCGCCCACACCACCGTCGGCACCGGTGCCCCGCTGCGCCGCTCGAGCCTGCAGACCGACCGCGCGTACCACTCCCTGGCCGCCTGGACCGACGTCTACCGGCCGATCGGAGCCGAGCGCCAGCTCGCGATGGCGTTCCCCGGCGGCTATGCGGACGGCGAACCCCGCAGCATCTGCGTGGCCGTCAACCGCAGTGGCAGCGACTTCACCGACCACGACGTGGCCGCCGCCGCCCTGCTGCGCACCCGCCTCGCCCACGTCCTCGGCCGCCTCGCCCCTCCGGGCCCGATGCCCGTCGCCGGCCTGGTCACGCGCCGGGAATCAGCCGTCCTCGCCCTGCTCGCGGACGGGCTGACCAATCAGCAGATCGCCCGCCGGCTGGCGATCAGCCCCCGCACGGTCGACAAGCACCTGGAGCACGCCTACGCCAAGCTGCGCGTCGGCGGCCGGGTGGAGGCCGCGAACGCCTGGCTGACCAGGGGGAGTTCCGCGCCGGTGGCGTCGTAGCCGCTGGGCGTGCTCCGTACGGCGGACGGCGCCGGAGGCGGGCACGCCGCTGCTCCCCGGCGCGCGGGTGTCGCCCACGGACGCCGCAGCGCCCGGCCGCCGATGAGTTTCCACCGTCGCCCTCGTCTACCCGTCGGACACCGATTCGCGGCGCCCCGGCGCCGGGCGACAGGAGGCTTCGCCATGACCACCGAGAGCGAACGGACAGCGGACGAGGTGCGGATCCGGGAGGTGCTGGAGGACCGCGCGGCTGCCACCCGGGAACGGGACGCCGAGCGCTTCCTCGCGCACTGCGCACCGGAGGTCGTGGACTTCGGCCTCGCGCCCCCGCTCCAGTTCACCGGCCCGGAGGCGCTGGACCGGCAGGCGCTGGAATCCTGGTACGCGACCTGGGACGGGCCGATCGAGGTGACACCGACACAGGTCGACATCGCGGTCGGCGACGGGGTCGCCTTCGCCCACAGCATCGACCTGATGCGCGGGACGAAGGCGGACGGCTTCGAGGTGCGGCTGTGGAGCCGGTCGACCGTCGGTCTGCGCAGGATCGACGGCGCCTGGAGGATCACGCACACGCACCGATCGGTGCCGTTCCTGATGGACGGGTCGGGGCTGGCGGCGCTGGACCTGACGCCGTAGCGGAGCCGCTCACGTCACCCCCGGCCGCCCCGGGGACGCCGGAAGCGGGCGACGACGCCCCAGCCCACGGCGCCGGCCAGCAGCATGCCGCCGAGCACCGTGACGCCGGTGCCGACGCCGGAGCCGCCGCCGAGACCGGTGTGGGAGCCCCCCTTCGGGACGGCCTGGTCGGGTCCGGCGTCGGTTTCTGTGCCGGCTCCGGCGTCGGGGCCGGCGTCGAGGCCGGGACCGGCGTCGGCTCCTGCGTCTGCGCCTGTGCCTGTGCCCGGGACGCCTTCGGGGCCCGCGTCGGAGTGGGCTTCGGCGTCCGCGGAGACGGTCAGGGTGCCGGTGAAGGTGACACGGCCGTGCGCGCCGTCGCCGTGCCTGCCGTGGCCGTGCTCCCCGCCGGGCTCGTCGCGGCCGCGCTCGGCGGGGCCGTGGGCTACGTCGCCCTGCGCCTCGCCTTCCGCCTCCCCCTGCGTCATCGGCCCCTCGCCCTCGGCACCGCACGTGAGGGTGACGGTGTACGCGCCCGGCGCGGTGGACCGCGGGACGGTACCGGTGCCGCCGACCTTGTGGTGCAGCTCCGAGAGCTTCAGCTTGGGGATGTCCGTGCCGTCGAAGGTGACCTCGCCGCTCCCGCCGGGGCAGTTGCCGCCGTCGAAGACGGAGAAGTCACCGCCGGGTGCGACCCGGTCGGGCTGGACCACCACCGAGCGCGTGTCGTCGGCGGCGGCACCGACGGCGCCCGATCCACACAGCGCGAGCGACGCCGCCACGGCGCCGACCACCGGGGTGCGGCGAAGGAGGGGACGGTGGACGGGACGGCGGGCGGCGTGTGTGTCCATGTACCGAGCGAAACGTCCCCGCCCGCCACGCGCACGTCGGTGGGCGTACCGCTGGGCTTTCCGGGTGGTCTTTGGGGGCGTGGGCCCGTCCGCCCCGGCCCCGCTCAGGTCTCCAGCGACAGGGCCCAGTTGCCGGCGCGCCCGGTGAGGGTCGTCACCGAGAGCGGCCGGACGTCGATGCGCCAGTACGTGTGCGGCGGTGCCTGGAGCGCGTAGACCACGGCGGCGCGGACGACGCCGGGCTCGGCGACCGCCACCAGTCCGGTGCCCTCCTCGACCGGCCGGGTGTCCAGCCAGGTGCCGA
This sequence comes from Streptomyces sp. NPDC048650, assembly GCF_043199095.1. NCBI lineage: Bacteria > Bacillati > Actinomycetota > Actinomycetes > Kitasatosporales > Streptomycetaceae > Streptomyces > Streptomyces sp. NPDC048650. Next base: position 474,568 of record NZ_JBICVM010000002.1, read on the forward strand.
CGCGGGTGATGAAGGCCAGCAGCGACTCCCCGCCGTGCGGCGCCGCCCGCGGGTCGGCGAGCCAGGTGTCGACCGCCCGCGGTTCGGCCGCGGCCACCTCGGCCAGGGTGCGCCCGCGCCAGCGCCCCATGTCGCAGTCCCGCAGTGCCGGTTGGGCGAGCGGGCCGAGGCCGAGGGCCTCCCCGGTCTCGCGACAGCGTTCCGACGGCGAGCGGTAGCGCAGCTCCGCGGCGGCGAGACGGCACAGGACGGGGGCGGCGCGCTCGGCCTCGTGCCAGCCGGCGGCGTCGAGGGGGCGGTCGTCGTCGAACCGGGTCTCGAGCAGCGCGGAGCTGCGGGCGGCGGCGAGCAGCTGGAGGCGAACGCGCATTCGCCGATCGTATGGGTCGCGCCGCCCGTACGGGCGTTTCGCTCAGATGTCGACGGGGCCGGGGCCTTCAGATGTCGATGGGGCCGGGGTCCATCAGCCCCAGCGTCATCCACTCGTCCGGAGACACCAGGCTCCGGAAGCCGATCTTCTCGTAGACGCCGTGCGCGTCCTTGGTGGCGAGCGTGATCCGGGTCAGTCCGCAGGGTGCCAGGTGGTCGGCGACGGCCTCGACGAGGGCGGTGCCCAGGCCCCTGCCGCGGTCGTCGCGGCAGACGTAGACGTCACAGAGCCAGGCGAAGGTGGCGTGGTCGGTGACCACCCGGGCGTACGCGACCTGACGCCCCGAACCGGCCGCGTACAGACCGAAGTTGAGCGACGAGCCGACGGCGCGGTCGTGCCGCTCACGGGAGCGGCCGACGGCCCAGTAGGCGTCGGTGGACAGCCAGTGGTGGACCAGGTCGCCGTCGAGGCGGGCCGGGTCGGTGGAGATTTCGTAGCCGTCGAGCGGGTGAGCGTTCATGCGGGGAGGCTCGCAGAAGAGCGGGGCGGCGTCGAACTCCTTTGCGCGGCCGGACCGGCCCGCAGGTCCGGGCGGCCTCAGCCGACCGGTGTCCCCAGCTCGTCACAGGCCGTGCGCAGCCTTCGCACCCCTTCCGCCAGCTCCCCCGCCCCGGACGCGGACACGAAGCTGAGCCGCAGATGCGGGGCGGGCGGCTCGGCGGCGAAGTAGGGGCGGCCGCCCGCGACCGCGACGCCGGCGCGCAGCGCCCCGCCGGTCAGCGCCGCCTCGTCCGTGCCGTCCGGGAAGCGCAGCCACAGGTGGTAGCCGCCGTACGGAATGTGCAGACCGCCGTCCGCGAGCGCGGGCAGGTACCGGTGCAGCGCGGCGACCAGGGCGTCGCGGCGGGCCGTCAGCTCGCCGGAGATCAGCCGCAGGTGGCGGGACCAGGCGGGCGAGCCGACCAGCTCGACAGCGGTCTCCTGGAGCGGCCCGGGAACGAAGAAGCTGTCGACCACCTGGATGGCACGCAGCCGGTCGAGGACCGGGCCGCGGGCCGCCAGGGCGCCCACCCGCAGGCTGGGCGAGGTGGCCTTGGTCAGGGAGCGGACGTGGACGACGCTGCCGTCCCGGTCGTCCGCCAGCAGGGTCGGGGGAAGGGCGGGCGCGCCGTCGTGCACCAGCCGCCGGGCGAAGTCGTCCTCGACGACGAACGCCCCGGCCGCGCGGGCCACCCGCAGCACCTCGCGCCGCCGCTCCCCCGCGAGCACCGCACCCGTGGGGTTCTGGAACAGCGGCTGGCAGACGAACAGCCGCGCACCGCTGGCCCGGAAGGCGTCGGCGAGCAGATCGGTGCGGACCCCGTCCGCGTCCGTCGGTACGGGGACCGGCCGCAGACCGGAGGCGCGGGCGGCGGCCAGCATGCCCGGATAGGTCGGGGACTCGACGAGGACCGGCGCACCGGGCGCGGCGACCGCGCGCAGGGCGGTGGTCAGCGCGCTCTGGCCGCCCGCGGTGACCAGCACGTCGTTGGCGGCGAGCGCCCCGCCGGAGCCACCGATCTCCCGGGCGAACCAGGCCCGCAGTTCCGGTACGCCTTCGACCGGGGGCCGTTCCCAGGCGCCCGGCCGGCGTCCGGCGCGGGCCAGCGCCCCGGCGAGGGCGCGTTCCGGCTGGAGGTCGCGGTGCAGATAGCCGCCGTTGAGTTCGATCACGCCGGGGGCCGGCGCGGCGAGGGTGGCCAGTACACCCGAGGCGTCGACGCTGCGCGGCACCTGGTCGCCGGCCGCTTCGGCGCTCAGCGCGATCTCCTGCCAGGAGGTGTCCACGGGGCGCGGCGCCTCGGGGTGGGAGGCGGCCCGGAAGGCGCCGGCGCCGGGCCGGGTGACGACCAGGCCCTCCGCGACCAGCTCGGCGAGGGCCCGTGAGACGGTCACCGGGCTCACCCGATGCCGCTCCACCAAGGCCCGGCTCGACGGCAGCTTCTCTCCTGGAGAGTAGCGGTTCAGTCCCTCACGGAGGATCGCGGCCAGGTCAGCGACACTGCTACGCTCTTGCATGAGACACAACGATAGCGCTATCGCGTCGGGCGGGATAGCGGTCACCACCCTGGAGCGGCCGGACGCCCCCGCCCAGGCGCCGGCCCCCGCAGCCGCCCAGGCCCCGGAAGCCGCCACCCCCCGCCGCGGCAGCGCTCGTCCCGGCGCCCTGCTCGCCGGCGCGGGCGTCGCCGCGTTCTCCCTCACCTTCCCGGCCACGGCCTGGGCCCTGGAGGGCATGGGCCCGTGGACGGTGGTGATGCTGCGCAGCGTGCTGGCGACCGCACTCGCCGGCGGCTGCCTGCTCGCACTCCGCGTCCGCGCCCCCGAGCGACGCCACTGGGCGGGGATCGCGGTCGTGGCGGGCGGCGTGGTCCTCGGATTCCCGCTTCTGACCACCCTCGCCCTGCAGACCTCCACCACCTCGCACGCGGCCGTCGTGGTCGGCCTGCTGCCGCTGACCACCGCCGCCTTCTCCGCCGTACGGACCGGGGCACGGCCCTCGCGCGCCTTCTGGATCGCCTCGCTGGCCGGCGCCGCCGTCGTCATCGGCTTCGCGGTGCAGCAGAGCGGCGGGGCCCCCGGCACCGGCGATCTGTTCCTGTTCGCGGCGCTGCTGGTGTGCGCGGCCGGCTACACCGAGGGCGGCCGGCTGGCCCGCCACCTCCCCGGCTGGCAGGTGATCGGCTGGGCGCTGGTACTGGCCCTGCCGATCACCGTCGCGGGCGCCGCCCTGGCGCTGTCCACCGAGCCGCTGCGGCTGACCGCCCACACGGTCGGCGGGCTGCTGTGGCTGGCGTTCGGCTCACAGTTCCTGGGCCTGGTCGTCTGGTACCGGGGGATGGCCGCCATCGGCGTCTCCCGAGCGAGCCAGCTGCAGCTCGCCCAGCCGCTGCTGACGCTGGTGTGGTCCGTGCTGCTGCTCGGCGAGCACCTGCCGCCGGCCGCTCCGATCGCGGCGGTCGCGGTGCTGGTGTGCATCGTGGTCACCCAGCGGACCCGCGGCTGACGCACCGGAGCCGGAGTCGGGGTCGGGGTCGGGGTCGGAGCCGGAGCCGGAGCCGGAGCCGGAGCCGGAGCCGGAGCCGGAGCCGGAGCCGTCCGCCGGGTGCGGCCTCCCCCCACGGACGTAAACTTGCCGCGATGGCATGTACCGCCGTCCGGGCCACCCGGCTCGTCAGAGACACACCACTGGCCGTTCCACCGCCCGGCCGCAGCCCGGCCGTACCGGTCGCGCGGCCGCCCGAAGCGGGAGGACCCTGATGCACGCACAAAAGGGCGACCAGCTGCTGGTGCACGGCAGGACCGTCGGGCATCACGACCACGTCGTCGAGATCATCGAAGTGATGGGGACGCACGGCGACCCGCCCTACCGCGTCCGTGCCGACGACGGACACGAAGCCATCGTGTCGCCCGGCCCGGACTGCGTCGTCCGGCACGGCAGGTCCACCGACGTCACCGACCGCTAGAACGCCCACCGCCCGGGCGGGCACGGTCGACCGCTACGGCCGCGACGCGCTGCCGTAGTGGTCGCGGACGACTCGGGCCATAGCACCGGCACGGTCCCGGGCGACGTCCCTCGCCGAGAAGAAGACATGGCCGCCGACCTGCGGGTACCCGCGGGCGAGGGTGAGGTGGCGGGAGAGTTCGGCGGGGTCCTGCCAGGCGCTGTCGTGGGCCGGGTCGCCCGCCCGGTACAGCGCCTCGCCGATGTAGAGGTCCACACCGGTGCCGGAGACCGTCTCCGCCCACCACGGCACCACCTTCGCGTAGTCGGCCGCCGCGAAGCCGATGTGCCAGTACACCTGCGGGACGATGTAGTCGACCCACCCCTCCCGCACCCAGCGGCGCGTATCCGCGTACAGCTCGTCGTAGGTCTGTGCGCCGCGGGTGTCGGAGCCCGACGAGTCGGTCTCCCGGTTCCGCCAGATGGCCGACGGGCTCACGCCGAACCGCACCGGCCGCCCCACCGCGGCGACCTTCTGCTTCATCTCCCGCACCAGCCGGTCGACGTTGTCCCGCCGCCAGCTGGCACGGTCCGCGAAGCCAGCGCCGCGCTCCTCGAAGGCCGCGTCGTCGTCGAAGGTCTGACCCTCGACCGGATACGGATAGAAGTAGTCGTCGAAGTGCACCCCGTCGACGGGATAGCGGCGCACCGCGTCGAGCATCGCGTCCTGGACGAAGGCGCGGACCTCGGGCAACCCGGGGTTGTAGTAGAGCTTGCCGCCGTACGGGATGACCCACCGCGGATGCCGCCGCGCCGGGTGGCCGGGCACCAGCCGGCCGGGGTCGGCGTGGTTGGCGATCCGGTACGGGTTGAACCAGGCGTGCAGTTCGAGACCGCGCCGGTGCGCCTCCTCGACGGCGAAGCCGAGCGGGTCCCAGCCCGGGTCGCGTCCCTGCACGCCGGTCAGGCACTGCGCCCAGGGCTCGTACCGGGAGGGCCACAGGGCGTCGGCGGTGGGCCGCACCTGGAAGAACACCGTGTTGAGGCGGCGTGCGACGGCCGCGTCGAAGTGGGCCAGCAACTGGCGTCGCTGCGCGGCGGGTGACAGCCCCGGCTTGGACGGCCAGTCAAGATTGGCGACGGTGGCCAGCCACATGCCCCGCATCCCCGGCTGCCGCGCAGCGCCCGGCGCTCCCGTCGCACCGGCCGCGCCCTCGCCGAGCAGCGACGACGCCACACCCAGCGCGCCCGCCGCGAAGCCCCGTCGTGTGATCCGTCTCATGAAAACCCTCAGCCTGTCCTCTTTGTCCCATCCTGAGGGCTCAGGATGCCCGCCCCGGCGCCTTTAGCACAGCACCCCGCGGAGTAACGTCGGGGCCGAGGCGGGCGTCGGACCCTTACGGCGTACCGCCGGTCCTGAAGATCAGCGAAAGGCACGATGTGACCGACATCGAACGCGTCGGAGTGGTCGGCTGCGGCCAGATGGGCGCAGGCATCGCCGAGGTGTGCGCCCGCGCCGGGCTGGACGTCATGGTCGCCGAGACCACCGGCGAGGCCCTGGAGCTGGGCCGTACCCGGTTGACCAACTCCCTCGGCAAGGCCGCCGAACGCGGCAAGATCACTGCCGCGGAACGCGACGCGACGCTCGGCCGCCTGAACTTCACCACCGATCTGGGGGAGTTCGCCGACCGCGACCTCGTCGTCGAGGCCGTGGTGGAGAACGAGCAGGTCAAAACCGAGATCTTCCAGGTCCTCGACCAGGTGATCACGCGCCCGGACGCGATCCTGGCGTCCAACACCTCCTCCATCCCCCTGGTCAAGCTGGCGGTCGCCACCTCCCGCCCCGACCAGGTCATCGGCATCCACTTCTTCAACCCGGCGCCGGTCCAGAAGCTGGTGGAGCTCATCCCCGCCCTCACCACCGGCGAGGAGACCATCAAGCGCGCCGAGGCGCTCGTCCAGGACGTCCTGGGCAAGCGGGCCATCCGCGCCCAGGACCGCTCGGGCTTCGTCGTCAACGCGCTGCTCATCCCGTATCTGCTCTCCGCGATCCGGATGTTCGAGTCGGGCATCGCCAGCCGCGAGGACATCGACAACGGCATGGAGCTCGGCTGCGCCCACCCGATGGGCCCGCTCAAGCTCTCCGACCTGATCGGCCTGGACACCGTGGCCTCGGTCGCCTCCTCGATGTACGAGGAGTACAAGGAGCCGCTCTACGCCGCTCCCCCGCTGCTGGCCCGCATGGTCGACGCGGGGCGGCTTGGCCGCAAGTCCGGGTCGGGCTTCTACCCGTACTAGCGAGTGCGGTAGCACCGCCAAGTGGCGCTGTTCCAAGGCGAGTTCACCTGGAACAGCGCCGACGGCGGCGCTGCGGTCGGGTGGCCCTCGCGGTGCCCGCCAGGTCCTCATCATCCGCTTCCTCGCCCAGCCAACGGGGAATGCGCGGGGACCCACCTGGCGAGCGCCATCGACCGACCGGACCAACGAGGACGGCTCATTCGAGCAGGCCCCTGACCCGCGCGAGGGCACTTGGGTCGACGACGTCCGCGGCCAGAACCCCGACGACTCCGGCCGCGACGTCGACTGCCCCGACGGGACACTGGCGTTCACCGATTCGTACGCGGGCAATCCCACGGTCGCCGCCCGCCGCAGCCCGAACGAGGACGGCACCCCCGCCGACACTCCCGAGCCGGGCGGCCGCGACCGCATCGAGAACACCCTGGGCGCCGAGTTCGACGAATTTCGGCGACGGCCGCGACGCGTACACCAACCTGGAGCCCCCCTCCTCGACGAGGGCCACGGCTCACAGGCCGTGATCATCACGCAGAACGCCGACGGCCGTGCCCACGCCTGCAACCAGTACGCGTCTTGGGAGGATGAGAAGTGAGTGTCGACACGATTCACCTCTGGCACGGAATGCAGCGCAATCTCGAGAACGCCGGCTTCTCGGTGAACGACATCTACAGGGAGTCCGACGCCGCGGTCAGGGTTCGGCTCGTGACCTTCGCCACCGAGGAGCAGACTCACATCCTCCGCATGGGTGAGACCTTCCCCGTGGGCGACGAGACGTGGCAGCTCGCCGACTTGACGGGGTGGCCGAGCGAGGACGACTGGAACGTGGTGCTGCACCGAGTCGCGGCTGCCCCGGCCTGAGACCGCCACCGCCCAAATCGGTAGGTGACACCTGCCTGCCCGGGTCATGCGGCAGCAAGAGCCCGGGCCATTCGCACGCGGCCACGCGTAGGGTCGAGGAGCCATCGCGCAACGAGGAGGACCATGCCCGAGCCAACCACCGACGCCCCGGGAATCCCCGAGGAAGAGGTCGCCGCTCGCGTCGGCGCATGGTGGCGTGAGGGCGGGCGCGGCGACCAAGTGGCCTTTCTTGCCCTTGCGGACGGCCACGACCCCTCGGCCATCATGCGGGAGACGCACGAGCACGTGCCCGGCAGTGTTGTCGTCGACGCCACCGGTCTCACCGCCGATCAGGTCATGCAGCAGGCCCTCACGGCGCTCGGAGTCGATCTGTCACCGGACAAGCGGGAGGACTGGCGGTTCGCGCTCGGCGCGTGGCCCGAGGAGCGGTTGCTACTGGTCGTCAATGCCCACCGTGCCGGGCCGACACGGCGGTCGTACGAGGCCGAGCAGTTGGTGACCCGGACTCTTCGGTGGTTGGCGCGTGGCAAGTTGGCCGTGATGGTCCATGTGGTTCCCCGGTTGCTGCCTACGAGGGCCGATCCCAAGGCGGTGTTCCGGGTTTCCGCACCCGCCACCGAGCCGTCGGTGGCGCCGGACTCGGTCGCCCTGCGGGCCTTGGCCATTGCCGAGCCCCGCCTCGTGCCTCTCCCCGTCTGGGCCCAACTCGTCACCGCGCTGACCGGTGAAGCGGCACCCAAGGACGAACTCACCGAATTCGCGGGGGAAGAGCCCGGAATTCTTCGGCTCGGGCCGCTCGGGGTTTCCTTTGTCGACGAGGGCCTGGCCGAGACCTTGCGCCGGGAAATCGGATCTACCGAACTCCGCCGTGTCAATAGGCATTTGGTTACTTGGCTGATGCGCTCGGCACCGGATATGCGCCACCCCGATGGGTGGGCCGAGCGTGGTGCCGTCGGCCTGTACGCGGCCACTGGGCTCGTCATGCACGCCGTACAGGCGGGAACGTACGGCGAAGTCCTTCGGGACGGAAGCGTCATCGCCAATCTGCCGCAAACGGCACTCATGGACGCGGCACGCAGCATCACCTACCTCATCCCCGGAAACACGGCCGCCGCCGACGCCATTCATCTGTGGGGCTGGGGAGTGATACCGCGGCATCAGACCGAGTGGGCTTCGTGGCTGCACTTGATGGCTCTTTCGCGCGACGATCTCGAGGTCGCGTCAGCGATCGCCTCCTCTGGGGTGGCACTGCCCTGGCGGGCCAAGTGGGCACGGTGGCGGCCGCCGGGTGGCTATCACACGGGCTTTCTGCAGGCCGGGAGATTCGCTGCCCTGACGGAGGTGCGCTGGCAGGGTCGACCCGCCATCGCCGGTCTGCAGCAGCGGACGGTGCTCGAGGAACAGGAGCTGTACGTCTCGATCTGGGACGCGGAGACGGGAGACCGTGTCACGGACCCTTGGGAACACGACGAGATTCCGCAGGAGCATCGCGCGGACCTCACCTGGCCCGCGTCACCCGGGAGCGACGCCGCCGCGCCCGCACGCGTGCGAGATCTGTTCGCTGCGTCGTCCCCCCGACGCGACCAGCGCGCTTTCATGCTCCCCTGTGTGCCGCTGACCGTGGGTGAAGTCGTCGTCTTCGCAGGCGACTTGGGGCTGATCGCCATCAGTCCCGCGGACGGCGTGGACATCTCCGGCTCGGGCGCCCGGCTGCGCCCCCTGAGCGGGGACTACACGGACGCGGGCCCGTGCAGTCCGATCAACGCGCCAGCACCGAGTCACGAGGACGTCATCCCCCTCTTCGGCGAGAACCTGCTCTGCCCCATCCCGGACGAGGACCTTCCGGATCGACTCACCCATGCGGCGACGCGCGAACTGCTCCTCGATTTCGGTCTGCCCTACGTGAACGAAGGGGCCATGGGGATCTTCCCGTACGGCGGCTGGGGCATGGGAACTCTGGACGAACTTCCCTCCTGGCCCGAGGGAATCGAGCCCGTCCCCGAATGCGGGCCCTTCTTCCAGATCGGCAAGTGGATGGGCGGCAGGCTCGTCGTCGACGGGCCCACCGGACACGTCCTGCGGGTTCCCACGGAGCCGGGCCAGGGGCACCTCGCCGGCCTTCCCATCGCGCACAGCCTCGAAGATTTCCTCACCATGGTCGCGCTGTTCGTCACCGGGTGGCGTACGCGGGACATTGCGCTCCCGGCCAGTTCCGAGCGCGAGCAGGTCGCCTATTGGGTCCTGGGAGCGCTGACCGAAGTCGACGAGGCGGGCGGTGAGCAGCCCGCCTGGTCGTACGTACTCCACAACACGTGAAGGCGACCACAAAGTTGTTGGACTTCCCCGGGAAGTGCTGTTCGCCTCACCCGCGACATCGGAGAGTCCGTCGACGGGCCTGTCACCGCCCGAATGGCGTGATGGCGTCTTCGGGTACTTCGGGCGGCATCAGATCTCCCTCGCTGACGGTGTACGTCAGCGAGGGGTAGACGAAGTCCGTCTCTGTGTTCTCGCGGCGCCGCATTCGGAAGAAGTCGCGCCTCTGCTCATCGTCGGCCGACGTGAGCCGCGCGCCCTGTGGCAGGTACGGGAGTCCGTCGCTGAACCGGATGAAGGTCTTCGCGGTGCGAAACGTCACGCCCAACCACTGGTTGTCCGCCGCCTGGTCGGGCGCGTCCAACACGATCCTGTGCCTCAGTCGTCGATTCGAAGCGACAGAAAAGGCGACGATGCCGTGGTGGTCGAGAGGGATCTCAAGCTTCTCGTCACCGGGCTGCTTCGTTTCGAAGATCAGCTTCCTCGGCGATCCGGATTCGGGATACCGGTAGCAGGAGAAGACAGCGATGAACGATTCGTCGGCCAGATCAAGGGCCTGGTCGGAATGGCCGCCCATCTTGGTGTATGCGTTCGTGTAGCGCTCGATGAGAGCGTTGTTGAAGCCGACCGGAAGTTCCGCACATTCCTGTATCTGTTGCGCCAGCCGTTCGTGTACTGCTCGGAAATGCTGCGTCGGGCTGCCGTATTGAGTGGTGGTGCGTACGAGAGGCACACCACCGGCCTCGTCGACCTTCGTGATTGCGGCGCCCTGTCTGCCTTTCCCCACGTCTTCCCAGCGCACCGACGCGGACAGTTCCACGAAGAGGTTTTCTTCAGCCGGCAGAGTGCAAGAGAGGATCTCGTCCAGAATCCTAGGCTCGGGGGGCAACGTAGTCTCCCGTGTTCATACTGAAGAGGAATGCGTCGCCGTAGTCGATGAAGGACGAGGTCCTGTTCTCCGCGGCGTACAGCCTGCGCAGCGCGTCCATGCCGGCCTCTGTGGGAGGCTCCAGTGGCACCCGGCCACCTGCCCCTGTTCCTCCCGCCACCTTGAGGAAAGTGTGGCCGTCCTCATGCACGGCTTCGGCGCTCGAACAGCGGACCACGTATCCCAGTCGGGTCGGGAGCAGTTCGGCATCCAACGCCGACGGCCGGATTTCGTGCGTATAGAGGCGGTTGGTAGACAGCGGCATGAAGAAGACAGAGCCGGGATAGAGCGTCACGGTGAATTGCGCGGGGAACGAGAGGTCGTCGAGTTCCTCGGTCGGATCCTTGAGGCGAAAGTGGAGCCGGGTCAGACCGCTGGCACCCTTCACCCCGAAGTCGAAGGGGTCTTCATTCAGCGGCTGCAGGTCATCGAGCCGGTCGTAGAACGTGCAGAAGGCCATGATGCCGTTGACGGACATGTCCTTGGTCTTGTCGGCATGCGCCGAGATCCGGGCCTTGGACTGCTTGCGCTCCGCCGTGGCAAGGGTGTTGTGGTAGATCTGGGCCAGGACGTGATTGAGTGGTGCCTGGTCCCGGAAGACAGTGGTGGCCTCGCGATTGAGATCCTCGACGATACGTGTATCGGTGGGCCGGAAGTTCTCGGTGGGCCCAGAGAGATTCGTGGAGCATCGGAGCAGGCGGAAATGCAGTGCGTCTCCGTCTCGTGTGACGGGCGTCAGATAGATTCCGCTGCGATGGGCCGTTCCCGGCTTGGTGGACTCCGTCAAGGACTGGAACGCATGCTCCGCACGGATGCGGTCGAACTCACCGGAGCCCAGTCCGAAGAAGCGTCGGTAGTACACACCGACGCCGTGTACGCGGAGGGGGACTCGGCCGAGGTCGACGAGGGGCCATGGCGCACCGACGCCCTCGGGGTAGCCGTGGGAAACCTCCCGGATGACGAACACGCGGGCAGCGGTCTGCAGTCGACGGTCGCTGACCCCGGATATGTCGCCGCACAAATAGACAGTCTTCCGTGCGAGGTGGGGCGGAGCGGAGGCCAGGCCCTCGGGCGTGATGGTGGTCCCGAAGAAGGCCCTGACCCATTCCTGGTCCTGCATCGCCGACGGCGCGACCAAGATGCTGCTCGAATCGTCAACGCGGGCTTCTACGAACTCTGTTGTGCCCATTCAATGGCCCCTGCCGTCCACGCTTGCGAATAGTCCCCCGGCGAGGAGAGCGAGGTGGCCGGTTCCGTACCCGAAGGGCGAGAAGGAAACCACCCCATGGCCTCCCTGTTCCGAGGCGGACTGGCGCCCCTCGCGAGGAGGGTCCTGAGAAGGTAGCCGGTTCCTGTCCTCGGCACACGAAACGCTAGCAGTCCGACCGGGACCACGTCGTAGCGGCGGGTGCACGAGGACGTACCGGGGAGTGTTCTTGTCGACGTCGCGGGACTCACCGCCGAGCACGACGTGCCCACTCCCGACGTACCGGCCGCCCTGCGCGCTCTCGCCTCGTGGAGCCGCCACAGTGCCCGTGCCCGTGGGGCGCAGCTTGTCGCCGCCCTGACCGGCGAGACCATGACTCCGGACGAACTCACCGAGCCGGCCCGGGAGCATTCGGGCCTTCTACTGGTGGGTCCGCTCGGAGTCTCCCTTGCCTCTACCAGCACTGGGGCGCCCTGGGCACATGAGGGCCGTTCGCCCGCCGCTCGGGGGAAGGAACCGGCGGGCGAACACCGGGCCGGCAGGCGCCCTTCCGCCGGCTTCGGCCCCCGTGATTCCTCAGTCAACCCCGGTACGGGCGGGGGCGGGAGCGTGTGAAACGCCACGCCCGTCGCGTGCGGTGCACACCCCGTGCGAATCGCCCGCACGCCTTCACCCACCGTCACTTCACACGGGGTGTGTTGCGGTGACCCGTAGAGCCCCACCGCACACGCTCCCGCCTTTTGCCGCAGCGCAGTTGACTGAAGGGCGTACGGACGACGACGTCCCCGGCACAAGGAATGAGGATGCGCACCGTGACCGCCCACCCTGAAACCGACCTGGTGACCGCTGACTTAGCGGAGCTGCGGCGCTGCCTCGATGTGCGCACCGCACGGGTCGACGGACAACTGGCCCTGCTCTCCCAGCGCGCCGAGCAGCACGCGCGTGACGCGGACGAACTGCAGGCCCGCGTCACGCGGTTGGAGAGCACCCGCTGGCCACTGCCCTCCCTCGCCGCGCTCACGGGGCTCGCGGCACTGGTGGTCGCCGTGTGGCAGGCGGCCGGGCGGTGAGCGTACCGGGCAGGGCCGGGCCGGTGGCGGTCAGCCCAGGCGCAGATGGTGCAGCATCAGCAGCGCCGCGGCCATGTTCGCCGCCGGGACCTCCCCTCTCGCCACCATGTCGGGCACCAGCTTCAGCGGCACCCACTCCCGCCGGTCCGACTCGAAGTCGTCCGTGGGCAGTCCGGTGTACTCGCCTTCGTCGGACCAGTAGATGTGATGCCGCGCGTCGGTGAGGCCGTTGGACGGCTCCACCGTGAGCAGATGGCGGAGGGGGCCGGGGCGCCACCCCGTCTCCTCCTCCATCTCCCTCGCGGCCGCCGCCGCCACGTCCTCGCCGTCCTCGACGACACCGGCGGCCAGCTCCCATCCCCAGGTGTCGGTGATGAACCGGTGCCGCCAGAGCAGCAGCACCTCATTGGCCGCGTTGACGACGGTGGCCACGGCGACCGGCCGCATCCGGATCAGATAGTGGTCCAGGCGCCGGCCGTCGGGCAGTTCCACATCGGCCAGATTGACCCGGAACCAGGGATTGGCATAGACGGGCTTTTCGCTGAGATTGTTCCAACGCACGTAACTGCCACCTTCCGCTGTTGAGCAGGCAAGGTGACACGAGCCCGGTCACAGCGGAACGCGCAACACCTCGTCGATGAGATCGGCAGCCTCGTCCGTCGCGCGGCTCCCGGTAGCCGCCAGGTGCTCGCGCACCGCCCGCAGCCGGTCCCGCAGCCGTTGCGACTCCATGCCCCGAGCCTGCTCCGTCATCTGCGCGGCGTTGGCCACGGCCCGGTCCGCGTCGCCTTGACGCAGCTCGATATGAGTGAGCATGGCCAGCCGGTGGACCCGGCCGCGGTCGTGTGCGGGGGTGTCGACGGCGGCGTCCGCCTGTTCCCGGGCGGCCCGCAGGTCGCCGAGGCTGAGCAGCGCCTCCGCCACTTGTACGTTCACCAGACCCGGCTGGACATAGCCCGTCTCCGCCGGCTCCATGCCCGGACGGATCCGCTCCGCGGCCGCCTCCGCACGCCGGATGCACGACAGCGCGCCGGCGCCGTCGCCCAGCCGGGCGTAGGACTTGGCCTGCATCGCGTAGAGGTCCGCGGAGAGCGCCGGGGTGATCTGCGGGCCCGCGGCCCGCAGCGCCGCCTCCGCGAAGGCGACCGCCTGGCGGTATTCCCGTACGAAGAGGGACTGGTTGACCAGCAGCGCGATGACATACGCGCCGAGGCCGCGGTCCCCGCTGGCCTTGGCCAGCCGCAGCGCCTGATGGAAATAGCGCTGGGCCAGCCCGAGAGCGTCCGAGTCGTACGCGCAGATGCCGGCGACGGCGACCAGCCCCCCGGTGGCCCGGTGGAGCTGACGCCCCGTCGCATCGCTGTAGCTGCCCCGCAGCAGCGGCGCCGCCTCGGTGTTGAGGAATCCCACGATGCGCGCTCTGGTCGCGATACCACCCGCCTTCCGGTACATCTGCTCGTAGTGGGTCCGCGCGGCGCGCAGCATCTCGATGTCGGCCTTGCCGACCCGGGTCAGCCCGTCGCGCGAGACGTCGGAGTCCTCGGGCGGGTTCTCCCATTCCCACACCGGTATGACGGCCGAGGTGCCGGTGAGGGCGGGCGCCGCCAGGACGTGGGCCCGCTGCTGTTCGTCGGAGCGCCACAGGGCCGTGGCGCGCTCGACGAAGCCGGAGAGCGGGGTCCCCGAGGAGCCGTGCAGGCCCGGTCGGCTCAGACCGATGTCGTCGAGCCCGACCGGCCGGTGCAGCCGTTCGCCGAGGACCTCGCATATCAGGTCGGGTACTTGGCCGCGCGGCCGCTGGCCCTTCAGCCAACGGGCCACCGCGGTGTGCTCGTAGCGCAGGGCGAGGCCCCGGCGCCGCCCCAGCTGGTTGATACGCGCCGCGAGACCGGCGTGCGAGACACCGGCCTCGTCGAGGATCGCGTCGAGCAGGGTGTTGGGCTCCATGCCGGCCTCCCGGTCAGCCCGGCCCGCCCCGGCGGTCCGGCGGCTCATGGCCTCGTCGATTGCGCTACGCCGCGAATTCAGCGTAGTGAACCGCGCTTCACACGGGGTGTGAAGCGGGCGGGAGGTGCGGCGGTTGGGGCACCGGCCCGGCCGGGGCCCCCGACCGACCGTGACAGAGCATCAGCAGCGCCACATCGTCCGTCAGCCGCCCGCCGGAGTGCCGCAGCAGGGCCTCGCGCACATCCTCGACCACCCCCGCCGGCGGCCGGCCGCCCTCCCCCACGGCCCGGCGCAGCTCCCGCGTCAGCGGAAAGAACTCCCCCGCCGGGCCCCTGGTGTCGGTCGCGCCGTCGGTGTGCAGAAACAGCCCCTCGCCGGGCGCCAGCCGTCCGCAGCGGACCTCGGGCAGCTCGTCGGGCAGCGGGAAGAGCCCCAGCGGCGGCAGGGGTTCGGCGACCGCGGCCGGGCCGACCGCCGGGGCCGCCGCCCCGGAGCCGATCCGGTACGGCCACGGGTGCCCGCAGTTCAGCGCCGTCACCGCACCGTCCGCGGACACCTCCAGCAGCAGCAGCGTCACGAACTCCTCCGCGGCCGGGGCCGCCGCCGGCCCGGTGTGCGCCCACTCCCGCAGATGCCGCTGGTGGGCTCGCTCCAACCGGCGCAGCACACCGCTCAGTTCGGGCTCGTCGTGCGCCACCTCCCGAAAGCTGCCGAGCATCGCCGCGACGGTGCCGACGGCCGCCAGGCCGTGCCCTCGGACGTCCCCTATCACCGCACGTACACCGTGCGGAGTGCCCACCACCTCGTAGAGGTCCCCGCCGACCACGGCGCCCTCGCTCGCGGAGAGATGGGCGGCGGCCGGCACCATCGCGTCGATTCGGGGCGGGAGCGGGCGCAGCAGCACCCGCTGGGTGGCGGTGGCGACCTCGCGGGTGCGGGCCAGCTCCCGCAGCAGCCGCCGCCGTCGGCCGGCCGTCAGCCAGCTCGCGCAGATCACCACGAGGACCGCCCCGCAGGTCGTGGCCCGGGCGCCGAGTCCGACCGCGGGCTCCACGGCGCCGAAGGGCAGCAGCACCAGCAGCGCGCATCCCCCGCCGAGCAGCACACACTGGCGGCGGCCCGTTCCGGCGCAGGCGATGGCGGGCGTGGCCGCGAGCAGTTGCAGCAGTTGGCCGCTGGTCGGCCGGCACACCTCCCAGACCACCACGCCGACCACCCACAGTCCCGGCAGCACCAGAAGGAAGATCTGCCGGGCACGCGCCGCACCCGGGTGTGCGCCGGCGCTCGCCCTGGCCCGGATCATGCCGATGGCGATACCCCCTAGCTCGACCGCAATGATTCTTGCGACGTTGCGCGCGGGTACGGCGACGATGGATGCCATCTCACCCGATCGGGTGAGGACGGTGGGGCCGGAACGGCCCGAGGGCCGTGCGGCGACCGCACGGCCCTCGGGGATGTCGCGCCCTGGTGGGCTAGCCGCGCAGCAGCGCCCCGGTGCGCTCGACCGCCGCCGCAACCGCCGCGTCGCGGGCCGCCGAGGCTTCCTCGGCGGTCAGCGTGCGGTCCTCGGCGCGGAAACGCAGCGCATAGGCGAGGGACTTCTTGCCCGCGCCGAGCTGCTCGCCGGTGAAGACGTCGAACAGCCGCAGCGATTCGAGGAGTTCGCCGGCACCGTCACGCAGCGCGGTCTCGACGGCGGCCGCCGGGACGGCGTCGTCCACGATGAGCGCCACGTCCTGGGTCGCGACCGGGAAGGACGAGATCCGCGGGGCGCGCAGCGGGCCGGTGCCCGCCCGCTCCAGACGGTCCAGTTCGATCTCCATCGCGCAGGTGCGCTCCGGCAGCGCGAGCGTCTTGATGACGCGCGGGTGCAGCTCACCGGCGTTGCCGACGAGCACCTCCTCGCCGTCGACGAGCGCGAGCAGCGCCGCGCACCGGCCCGGGTGGAACGGGGCGTGCTGGTCCTGGCGGACGATCAGCTCGACGCCCGCCTCCCGTGCGACCGTGCGGCCCGCCTCGATGGCGTCCGCCCAGGTGGCCGGGTATCCGCTGCCCCACCAGCCGGCCTGCTCGCGGCCCCCGGCGAGCACCACGGCGGCGCGCCGCGGCTGCTGCGGCAGAGAGGCGTCGAGCGTGGCGATCTCGTCGTCGGTCGGCCGGCGGTCGACGACCAGCCGGGTGGCCGGCTTCTCGTCACCGGACGCCCGGAAGACCGGGCCGGTCTCGAAGAGCGCCAGATCGTGCGTGCCCCGGCCGTAGTTGCGGCGCAGCGCGTGCAGCAGGCCCGGGATCAGCGTCGTGCGGAGGTCGGGCTCCTCGTCGGAGAGCGGGTTGACGAGGGTGACCGCCGAGCGGCGCGGGTCGTCCGGCTCGATGCCGAGCTGGTCGAGGACGGCCGGGCCGGTGAACGGGTAGTTCAGCGCCTCGACGTAGCCCGCACCGGCCAGCGCGCGGCCGACCCTGCGGTACATCCGCTGACGCTCCGTCAGTCCTCGGCCGGCCGGGGGCAGCGGGAGCGTGGAGGGCAGGTTCTCGTAGCCCTCCAGCCGGATGACCTCTTCGGCCAGGTCGTTGGGGTCGCTGAGGTCCGGCCGCCAGGACGGCACGGTCACGACCAGTTCGTCCTTCCCGCCGGACTCGCGGCCACCGCCCAACGACGCGTTCCGCGCGGCGGTGTTCCCGTAGACATCGCAACCGACCTGCTGGAGGCGGCGGGTGACGGTCTCCCGGCCGTAGGTGACGCCGGCGACCTTGTCCGGGTGGTCGGCGGGGATGGTGATCGTGCGCGGTCCGCGGGGCGAGACGACCTCGGTGACGCCTTCCCCGGCGGTGCCGCCGCCGAGCAGGACCAGCAGGTCGACGGTGCGCTGTGCCGCGGCGGACGCGGCCTCCGGGTCGACACCGCGCTCGAAGCGCTTGGCCGCCTCCGAGGACAGCTTGTGCCGGCGGGCCGTGCGCGCGATGGAGATCGGGTCGAAGTGCGCCGCCTCCACCACCACGTCGGTGGTGCCGCGCAGCCGACCCGTCTCGGGGTCGGCGGCAGCGGCCGCGATCTCGGTGTGGGCGCCGCCCATGACACCGGCAAGCCCGATGGGACCCCGGTTGTCGATGATGACCAGGTCCCCGGCGTCCAGCACCCGCTTGGTGCCGTCCAAGGTGGTCAGCTGCTCGCCGGCGGTGGCCCGGCGGACGCCGATCGGACCGTCCACGGCGGCGCGGTCGTAGGCGTGCAGCGGCTGGCCGACCTCGAGCATCACGTAGTTGGTGATGTCGACGGCGAGCGAGACCGGGCGCATGCCGGCCTTCTGCAGGCGGCGCTGCAGCCAGAGTGGGGAGCGCGCCTCGGGCTCCAGGCCGGAGACCGTGCGCGCGGTGAAGCGGTCGCAGCCCATCGGGTCGGAGACCTTGACCGGGTAGCCGGAGCTGTTCGGCGGCGGCACGTCCAGGAGCGCCGGGTCGCGCAGCGGCAGGCCGTAGGCGGTGGCGGCCTCGCGGGCCACACCGCGCATCGACAGGCAGTAGCCGCGGTCCGGCGTGACGGCGATGTCCAGCACCTCGTCGACGAGCTCCAGCAGCTCGATGGCGTCGGTGCCCACCTCGTACTCGGGCGGCAGCACGATGATCCCGTGCGTGCCGTCGTCGCCCATGCCCAGCTCGTCGCCGGAGCAGATCATGCCGTGCGACTTCTTGCCGTACGTCTTGCGCGCGGCGATCTTGAAGTCGCCGGGCAGCACGGCGCCGGGGAGCACCACGACGACCTTGTCGCCGACCGCGAAGTTCCGCGCGCCGCAGACGATCTCCTGGGGCTCGCCGGTGCCGTTGGCGTCGCCGACGTCGACCGTGCAGAAGCGGATCGGCTTCTTGAAGCCCTCCAGCTCCTCGATGGTCAGGACCTGTCCGACGACCAGCGGGCCC
Organism: Streptomyces sp. NPDC048650; assembly: GCF_043199095.1. NCBI lineage: Bacteria > Bacillati > Actinomycetota > Actinomycetes > Kitasatosporales > Streptomycetaceae > Streptomyces > Streptomyces sp. NPDC048650. The sequence continues at coordinate 492,955 of NZ_JBICVM010000002.1, forward strand.
TTGAGGCCCTCACCGAGGCGCTCGACGGTCTCGACCTCGAGGCCGACGGCGATGAGCTTGGCCTGTACGTCACGGCCGGACTCCGTCACCGGCAGGTCGACGTACTCCCGCAGCCAAGAAAGCGGGACCCGCATCAGATCTCCATCCCGAACGGCCGGGTGAACCGGACGTCGCCTTCGAACATGTCACGCATGTCTTCCACGTTGTGCCGGAACATCAGCATCCGGTCGATGCCGAACCCGAAGGCGAAACCGCTGTACTTCTCGGGGTCGACGCCGCAGGCGATGAGCACCTTGGGGTTGACCATGCCGCAGCCGCCGAGCTCGATCCAGCCTTCGCTGGAGCAGGTACGGCAGGGCCGGTCGGGGTTGCCCACGGACTCGCCACGGCAGACGTAGCAGACCATGTCCATCTCGGCGGACGGCTCGGTGAACGGGAAGTAGTTGGGCCGCAGCCGGGTCTTCATGTCCGGGCCGAACAGCGCCCGGACCATGTGGTCGAGGGTGCCCTTGAGGTCGGCCATGGTCAGGCCCTCGTCGACGGCCAGCAGCTCGATCTGGTGGAAGACCGGGGAGTGCGTGGCGTCCAGCTCGTCGGTGCGGTAGACCCGCCCCGGGCAGACGACGTACACCGGCGGCTCGCGGTCGACCAGCGTACGGGCCTGGACCGGCGAGGTGTGGGTGCGCAGCACGACGCCGGACCCGTCGCCCTGGGTGCCTCCCCCGGGCTCCGTCCGGGAGGTGCCCCCACCCTGGACGAAGAAGGTGTCCTGCATCTGGCGTGCCGGGTGGTCCGGCAGGAAGTTCAGGGCGTCGAAGTTGAACCACTCCGCCTCGACCTCGGGGCCCTCGGCCACCTCGTAGCCCATCGCGACGAAGACGTCCGCGACCCGCTCCATGAACGTGGTCAGCGGGTGGCGGGCGCCGGCCGGGACGCGGTCGTAGGGCAGCGTGACATCCACCGCCTCCTCGACGAGCACACGGGCGTCGCGCTCCGCCTCCAGCTCCTCCTGGCGGGCCTTGAGCGCCTGGTTCACGCGGCCGCGGGCCTGACCCACGCGCTTGCCGGCGTCCGCCTTGGCATGCGGGGGCAGCGCGCCGATCTCGCGGTTGGCGAGGGCGAGCGGCGAGCGGTCGCCGGCGTGCGCGGCCTTGACCTCACGCAGCTCCTCGAGATCCGACGCGGCGGCGATGGCGGACAGCGCCTCGTCCAGCCGTGCGGCGATCTCTTCCGGTTTCAGGGCTTCGACCTCGACAGGGTCGTACGACTTATTGGGTGCGGACATCTCTTCCCGTGCTTCCGGTGGACTGGCTCGGCTTGGCTCGCGTTGCCTCGGCTCGCCCGCGATGCTGGTGCGCCAAAGGTGCCGAAGGTCAAGTCTAAGGGGGACGGCCCACGCGACTGGCCCGAGCCCCTGGGGGCGCCCGCCGCGTCCGCCCACTAACTCATGAAGGCCGGGGTCGCGACGGGCAGGCTGAATCGGAACTGTGCGCCGCCGGCGGGCGCCCGGCCGACCGTGATCGTCCCGCCGTGCGCCTCGACGATGCCCTTGACGATATAGAGGCCCAGACCGGTGCCGCCGCGCTTGCTGCCCCGCCAGAAGCGGGTGAAGACGCGGCTCATCGATTCCTCGGGGATACCGGGGCCCTCGTCGCTCACGGTGACGGTCGTCCCCTCTGTGGTCGTCGCGTCCGTTGCCGGTCGGACCTCGATGGTGACCGTTCCCTCGCCGTGGCGCACCGCATTTTCCAGCAGGTTGCCCAGGACCTGGTCGACCTTGTCCGGGTCCGCCCACAGATCCGGCAGCGGCTGCAGCATCCGGATCAGAAAACGGTCGGGCCGCTGACCTGCGGTGGTCTGCGCCTGGACGTGCCGACGCACCGCGGCGATCATGTCGACCCGCTGCCGGCGCACCTCCAGTCGCCCCGAGTCGATCCGGGAGATGTCCAGCAGCTCGGCGATCAGGCGGGTGACCCGGTTGGCGTCGGCGTCCACCGTCTCCAGCATCAGCCGCTTCTGGTCGTCGGTGAAACGCTCCCACTTCTGCAGCAGGGTGGCGGTGAAGCCCTTCACGGAGGTCAGCGGCGAGCGCAGTTCATGGGCGACGGTGGCGATCAGCTCGGCGTGGCTCAGCTCCGTACGTCGCCGCGCCTCGGTGCCGCGCAGCGCGATCACGAGTCGTTCCACCGGGCCGGTCGGCCGGCCGCGGACGTAGCGTGCGGAGACCAGCACCTCGCGCCCGCCCAGCAGCAGATTGCGCTCGGGCTGGCCGCGGCGGATGGCGAGGCCGGTGTACGGGGCGGTGAGCTGCCACCAGGAGCGCCCCTCGATGTCCTGCAGCGGCAGGGCGCGCTCCAGGGGGCGGCCGAGGGCGTCGTGGGGGGCGATGTCGGTGATCCGGGCGGCCGCTGCGTTGAAGGCGACCACCCGGCCGGTGCCGTCGGCGACCACCAGGCCGTCGGGCAGGTCGTCCAGGTCGAATCCGGGTCCCGGGGCGGCGGCCGCAGCGGGCGACGGCCCGTGTCCGGGCCCGCCCGGCAGGCCGTCCTCGGCAGCGACGGTGCTGCCGGAAGTCCTCACACCCATCCCCAGTTCCCCCCTTGCGGGCCCCCGAGCACGCCACACTACTAGCTCGGATCGGATGTGCCAGGAGATCCGCCGGACACCCCTCAGGCGGGTGAAACGGCGCGGCACCCGCCCGCGGTGCGCTGGGCGCGGGCGGAGGCGTAGAGGCAGACCGCGGCGGCGGTGGCGAGATTGAGGCTCTCGGCCCTGCCGTGGATCGGGACCCGTACGACCGCGTCCGCCAGCGCCCGGGTCTCCTCCGGCAGCCCCCAGGCTTCGTTGCCGAAGACCCAGGCGGTGGGCCCGCCCATGGCGCCGGCGTCCAGCTCGGCGTCCAGGTCGCGGTCGCCCGCCCCGTCGGCGGCCAGGATCCGGACACCGGCGCCCTTGAGTCCGCCGACCACCCGCTCGACGGGGACACCGACCGCGACCGGAAGGTGGAAGAGCGAACCGACCGACGCCCGTACGGACTTGGGGTTGTAAAGGTCCACCGACGCGTCCGTCAGGACGACGGCGTCCGCGCCCGCGGCGTCGGCGCAGCGCAGGACCGTACCGGCGTTGCCGGGGTCACGGACGTTGGCGAGCACCGCGATCAGCTGGGGGCGGGCGGCGAGGATGTCCTCGAAGGGCGAGTCCAGGAACCGGCAGACGCCGAGCAGGCCCTGCGGGGTGACGGTCTGCGAGATGTCGGCGACGGTCCGGTCGTCGGCGTGGTGCACCGGCACTCCGGCCGCGCGGGCCGCCTCGACGATCTCGGCGTGCCGCTCGGCCGCCTCGACGGTGGCGAACAGCTCGATGAGCGTGGGTTCCCCGTCCGTCCGGTGCGCGATGGCCTCCCGTACGGCCTGCGGGCCCTCGGCGATGAACCGGCGCTCCTTGCCGCGGAAGGCACGGCGGGCCAGCCGCCGGGCGGCGGAGACACGCGGGGAACGCGGGGAGATCAGCTCGGGGGTGCCCATGGGCGGCGGCTCGCTTCTTTCGTTCGGTGCGTGGGGCCCGGGCGGGGGTGACCGCCGGGTCCGGAAATGCGGCGGACCCGCAGGCCGGGGCCTGCGGGTCCGCGTCGCAACGTCGTCAGGCCGGAGTTCAGGCAGCCTTCGGGGCGTTGACGTCGCTCGGAAGCGCCTTCTGGGCGACCTCGACGAGCGCGGCGAACGCGTTGGCGTCCGTCACCGCGAGGTCGGCCAGGATCTTGCGGTCCACCTCGACGTTGGCGGCCTTGAGACCCTGGATGAAGCGGTTGTACGTCATGCCGTTGGCGCGGGCAGCGGCGTTGATGCGCTGGATCCACAGCTGCCGGAAGTCGCCCTTGCGCTTCTTGCGGTCGTTGTAGTTGTAGACGAACGAGTGGGTGACCTGCTCCTTCGCCTTGCGGTAGAGGCGGGAGCGCTGACCGCGGTAGCCGCTGGCCTGCTCCAGGATCGCCCGGCGCTTCTTGTGGGCGTTGACTGCCCGCTTGACGCGTGCCACTTGTTAACTCCTTGTAGCGGGGCCGCGGTTGTCGTCACGCGGCCCGATTCGATTGGGTCCCGGTCGTGGTCCTGGCGCGCCCGCCGTCGGCGGGGCGCCCCGGACTCACTTGCCGAGAAGCTTCTTGATCTTCGCGGCGTCGCCCGGGGCCATCTCGGCGTTGCCGGTGAGGCGACGCGTCACACGGGACGACTTGTGCTCGAGCAGGTGGCGCTTGCCTGCGCGCTCGCGCAGCACCTTGCCGGAGCCAGTGATCTTGAAGCGCTTGCTGGCACCGCTGTGCGTCTTGTTCTTCGGCATGCGCCGTACTCTCCTCGTCAGTGGCGCCCCCACCGGCCGGGCCGGCAAGCGGGAGCGTCAAATGTTTCGGTTGGTGTCCGGGGCGGGTGCCCCGACGTGAATCCGGGGCTACGCCTCGGGGATCACGCCTGGGCGTGCTCCTCGGTGGGCTCCTCGGCGGGCTCCTCCACGGACTGGTCCGCGGGAACTCCACCCTGGCGCTCCGCCTTGCGGGCAGCCTGCGCCTCGCGGGCCTCGGCCATCGCCTCGGTCTTCTTCTTGTGCGGACCGAGGACCATGATCATGTTTCGGCCGTCCTGCTTCGGATTCGACTCGATGAAGCCGAGGTCCTCCACGTCGGACGCCAGCCGCTGCAGCAGTCGGAAGCCCAGCTCGGGGCGGGACTGCTCGCGACCACGGAACATGATCGTGATCTTGACCTTGTCACCCTGCTTGAGGAACCGAACGACGTGACCCTTCTTGGTGTCATAGTCGTGCGGGTCGATCTTCGGCCGGAGCTTCATCTCCTTGATGACCGTGTGCGCCTGGTTCTTGCGCGCCTCACGGGCCTTCATGGCCGACTCGTACTTGAACTTCCCGTAGTCCATGAGCTTGCAGACCGGCGGACGGGCGTTCGCCGCCACCTCGACCAGGTCGAGGTCGTACTCCTGCGCAAGCTCCAGGGCCTTGGCAAGCGGCACAATGCCGACCTGCTCGCCACTGGGACCGACGAGTCGCACCTCAGGGACGCGAATCCGGTCGTTGATGCGGGGCTCGGCGCTGATGGATCCTCCTCGGTAGCACCACGCGACGGCCTGGCGGACTGCCGCGTAACGTCTGTTTCGATGTGACCAACCGCGCCGGTACATGCAAAACGCCCCGGACGGGACACAGGCGGGGCTCCGGAATGGATCAGGAACACCGCCGCGAAGTCTCCGCGGGGCGCAGCCGGACCGAAGACCCGCCAACCCTGAGGTCGGTGCGGGTGGGAGATCGGAGCCTCCACTTGTGGGCCGGTCACATGCGTGTCCGGCCGGTCGTCACCCCAGAATACACGAGTCAAGAGGGAGTACCCACTCCTGTGCGAACGAGAGCCCGGCGGACGGGCGGGCGGACACTCCCGGCCGCAGGGTCCGGGGCGGCGGGCCATAGGCTGGAGGCGATCCCCTCAGCAGGAAGTGAAGCCCCAGGACATGAGTGACCAGACCCCGCAGCAGCCGGAGCGGCAGCCCGCCGCGGCGAACGCAGCCGAGCCCGTGAACCCCGGCTTCGAGGACATGACCCGTGACATCGCGGAGGTGCCGGCGGTCGAGGTGATCACCACGGTCGCGGTGCATCTGATGAGCTCGGCGGCGGTGAACCTCGGGCTGGCCGAGGACGGCGCGGCGCACAAGGACCTGGACGAGGCGCGCAAGCTCATCCAGGCGCTGGCCGGGCTGGTCACGGCCAGCGCCACCGAGATCGGCTCGTACCACGCGGCGCCGCTGCGGGACGGCCTGAAGTCGCTGCAGCTGGCCTTCCGTGAGGCCTCCGTCGTCCCGGACGAGCCGGGCCAGGGCCCCGGCGAGAAGTACACCGGGCCCGTCCACGGCTGATCCCCGGCCACCCGCGCGCACCGACGGGCCCCGGTCGTTCGACGACCGGGGCCCGTCGTCGTGTCTGCGGATGCGCTCAGACCCGCTCGCCGTGCCGGTTCTCACCGGCCTCTTCCTCGTCCGCGACGTTCCACGGCTCCTGGGGCGGGTGGGTGACCTGGTGCACCAGGGCCGCCAACGCGCCGCCGATCAGCGGGGCGACGATGAACAGCCAGAGCTGGGTGATGGCGCCGCCGCCCGCGAACAGCGCCGGGCCGATACTCCGGGCCGGGTTGACGGAGGTGCCGTCCAACGGGATGCCGATGAGGTGCACGGCGGCCAGCGCCAGACCGATCGACAGACCGCCGAAGCCGATCACGGCCACCTTGTGCGTGGACGCGAGCACGACGAAGACGAACAGGAAGGTCATCACGACCTCGGCGACGAACGCGCCTCCGAGGTTGAGGTGCACCGCCGAGCGGTCGCCCCAGCCGTTCGTGCCGAACGCGTTGTGCGTCTGCAGGCCCGGCACCTGCTTCGCGACCAGGAAGAGCAGGGCCGCGCCGACGATGCCGCCGAGGACCTGGGCGATCCAGTACGTCACCGCCCGACGAAGGGCGATGCGGCGGGTCAGCAGCATGCCGAGCGTCACGGCGGGATTGATGTGGCAGCCCGAGATCGGGCCGAGCGCGTAGGCCAGCGCCAGCATCGTGAAGCCGAAGGCCAGGGCGATGCCGAAGCTTCCGATGTACTCGCCCGCCAGCACGGTCGCGCCGACGGCGAAGAACACCAGGAGCAGCGTGCCGAGGAATTCGGATACGACTGTGCGGGTCTCCGTGGTCTCCATGAGCTCTCCTCGCGTGGATCTTGAGCTCATCCCATAGTGAGCCCGAGGAGGCGAACGCGCCCGTCGGCGAGGAGGTCAGCGGCGGTAGAGGGCGTCGTCGGCCCGCTCGCTTCCGGGCGGCAGGAGTGCCAGGTCAAGGCCCTTGACCAGACGGCCGCGCAGGACCTCGTCCGTGGCCAGTGCGCGCGCCAGGCGCTGGGCGACCTCGGCGGCGGGCGCGTCCGGGGCGAGGCTCAGGGCGAGGGTCGCGTCGGTCTCGTCGGAGGGCGCGAGGCGGGCGACGAGGACGGCCGGTTCGGCGGCCAGCAGGGTGCGCAGCGCGTCGGTGACGGCCGGGTCGGCCAGCGGGTCGGCGGTCTCCCGGCCCTCGGCCAGTGCCCGCAGGGCGGCGCCGGTCAGTTGGTACGTCACCGGGCCGGCGAGGTCGACGACGACCGTGTCGGCCTTCTCGTGGGCCGCGGCGAGCAGGGCCTGACGCATCGGCACCGCGACGGGACGGGCGTCCGGGCGCCAGCGCCGGAGGGTCTCCATGGCGGTGAAGGCGGGCAGGGCGCGGCGGCCGTCGGGGGCCTGGAGCGTGGGGACCGCCATGTCGCTGGTCTTCTCCCGGCGCAGGCCGTCGGGGCCCGTCTCCACCTCGCCGAGTACGGCGACCACCGGCACCAGGACACGGGCGCCGGCGAGGGCCGACAGGAGCCGGGGCTCGGCGGCACGGTCCCGGTCATAGGCGGCGAGGGCCGCGACGAGGGTCGGGTCGGCCGAGCCGTCGTCGTCGGAGAAGCCGGGGTCGGGGATGTTTTTCTGCACGTCGCGAGCGTAACGGGCGGCGTGCTCGGCACGGTGCCCGGTACGGCGGCGGGGCGGGAGCGGGGGGGGAGCGGCGGGGGCCGTGCCCCATGGATCCTCGTAGCGGACGGAAACTGTCCTAGAAGGGGATTAGCGTGCACACCACGTCGAGCACCCGCACCCAGGAGGCAGTCAGATGTCCGTCGAGCCGGTTCCCCAGGGCTATGCCACCGTGACGCCGTGGATCATCTCCCGTGACACGGTCCAGTTGATCGACTACATGAAGCGGGCCTTCGGGGCCCAGGAGCTGGCGTGCCTCGCGAACAAGGACGGCAGCATCGGGCATGCGGAGGTACGGATCGGCGACTCGGTGGTGATGATGTTCGACGCGCGGCCGGAGTGGCCGCCGACCCCGGGCTTCCTGCGCCTCTACGTCGAGGACGCCGACGCCGTGCACCGTCAGGCCGTCGCGGCCGGCGGCACCTCGGTCACCGAGGTCACCCACCTGGCCTTCGGTGATCGGGTCGGGCGGGTGCGCGATCCGCTGGGCAACCTGTACTGGATCCAGACCCGGGTGGAGGACGTGAGCCCGCAGGAGCTCGAACGGCGCCTGGGCGACCCGGAGTTCACCAGGGCGATGGAGTACCTCCAGGGTGCCGACTTCTTCCCGGACCGGGCCTCCGGTCTCGGCTGACGCCCCACCCTGCCTCGGAGGGGCCACCGGCCACCGGCTACCGGGGGCGGATGCGCCAGATGACGATGCCGGCCGCCAGCAGTGCGACGCCCAGGGCACCCGCCGTCCACGGGAGCCAGGCGGTGGGCTCGGTGGCGTCCGGGGCGGCGGCCGGACCGGAGCCGAAGTAACGCTCGGAATAGGCGGCGGGGCTGGGCTTCTGCGGCGTCGGCTTGAGGGCGGCGGCGCGTTCGAGGGCCGCCGCCGCGTCGACCAGCCCGGCACCGAAGTCGTCGTCGCGGCCGCCCTCGGGGGTCTCCTGGGCGGTGGCCGCGAGCAACTGCTTGATCTGGGCCGGGCTCAGGGCGGGGTGTTCGGCGCGGATCAGGGCGATGGCGCCGGAGACCAGGGCGGCGGCGGGGCTGGTGCCGTTGCCGTTGTAGTAGGCGCGGTCCGGGTTGGACATGATCACCTGGTCGCCGGGGGCGCAGACCGTGGCGTACCAGTGGCGGGTGGAGAACGCGGTGCGCTCGTGCTGCTGGTTGACGGCGGTGACCGCGATGACGCCCGGGTAGGCGGCGGGGTAGGAGACGTGGTCGCCCTTCTCGCCGCCGTTGCCCGCGGAGGCGACGACGGGGATGCCCTTGCCGAGGGCGTACTGGATGGCGGCGTCCTCGCGGGGCTCGGGGTGCGCGGTCTCGCTGTCGTCGCCCAGCGACATGTTGATCACGTCGGCGCCGTGGTCGGCGGCCCAGCGGATGCCGTCGGCGAGGGCGCCGGCCTTGTCGGTGCGGGCCCGCTCGCGCTGCGGGTCCTTGTCCTCCAGGATCACCCGGACCGGCAGGATCCGGGCCTCGGGAGCGATCCCCAGTACCCCGTCCTGACGCCCCGCGCCATGGCCGTGGCCTGCGATGACGCTGGCCATGCCGGTGCCGTGGTCGGCCCAGCTCCGGTCGCCCGGCCCGGCACCGAAGCCGACCAGGTCCTTCTCCGGCAGCACCTGGCCGGCGAGGTCGGGGTGATTGGCGTCCACGCCGGTATCCAGGATCGCGACGGTGACGCCCGCACCCTTGGTCGTACGCCAGGCCGTCTGGGCGTGCATCGCCTGCAGGGACCACTCCTGGGCGCGGACGGTGTCGGCGCGGGCGGGGGCGGCGGGCAGCACGGCCAGCGCGGTGGCCGCGAGAGCGGTGGCGGCGGCGCGCAGCGGGGTCGGGAGGCTCACGGCTCCTCCGTTTTCTGGCCGGGGATCCCGGCCGCCTTGCGGAAGGCGGCCTCGGTGCGGTCCGCCAGGTCCTTGGCGTCGTGGCCGAGACCGGACTCGGCGGGCGCGGTGGTGGCGCCGGGCCGGACCGCTGCTTCCGCGGGCTGCGGGTCGGTGACGGCGCGCCCGTCGGCGAAGCCGGAGACGGCGTAGACGACCACCGGGATGTCGGTCAGGATCCGGACGGTCCAACTGGCCCGTTGGGCGGGGCCGAAGCCGGCGGCCGGGGTGCCCTTGGCCGCGTACGGCAGGGGCATCATCCCGGCGCGGGCGGCCAGGTTCTTGGTGCTGAAGCGGGAGTTCATCGTCAGCATGCCGGACGCGTCGGCCTTGGCGGTCAGGGCGCCCACGGTGATGACGTCGGAGCGGGTGGCGTCGACGTAGGTGGCACGCAGCAGGCGGCGGCAGCCCACCGGGGCGAGCGTCCTGGCCAGTGCCGGGTCGAGCCCCTTGGCGCAGGTGCTGTCGGGGGCCACCGCGATCCGGGTCCAGCGCCGGTCGGAGCCGCCGGGGCCGACGCCCAGGCCGTCGACGGTGCGCGGGAAGAGGGTGTCGACGGGGGTGTTGTGCCACACCTCGCGGCCCTTGGCGAAGGCGGCCTCGGGGGTGGGGGGCGCCTGCGGCCCCTCGGTGAGCCAGCTGCCGGCCGCCGCGCCGGCGAGGAGACCGATACCCAGGACGAGGCAGGCGGCGATGACGAGGCGGCGCCGGCGGGAGCGGCGCGGCCGGCTCAGGGGCGCGGCCGGCGCGCCCTGGTACGGGCCGGCGGCCGGGTGCGGAAGGGGTGGCGGACCGTAGGGCGGGGCGGCCGGGCGGTTTCCGGGGGCGGCGGGGGGTGCTGCGGCCGGGCGCTCGGGGGCGGCGGAGGCGGCGGGCGCGGCGGTGTCGGCGCGATCGCGGCCGGTGTTCCAGAGCCCCTGGGCGTGGGCCAGGTGGAAGGCGGCGGTGTCGCGGAACGAGGCGGGCCGGCCGGGCGGGGACGCCGGAGCCGGAGCGGCGGGCGGGTGGCCGGGGCGGGGCGGCAGAGACGGGCCGGCGGCGGGCGGCGGGGTCGCCGGGTGCGGCGGGGCCGTGGGGGGTGCCGCCGGCGGGGGCATCGGCCCGGCGAGCCGGCGGACGGACGGCTCGGGCGGGGCGGCCGGCGGCGGGACGGCGGGGCCGGCCGGCACCGGGCGCAGGACGGTGGTCTGCGGGTCCTGCTCGGGAGCGGCGGGGGCAGGGGGCGCGGGGGGCCGGTGCGGGGGCTGCGGGGGTATGGGAGGCGTCTGCTGCGTGTCTGCGCAATCAGCGTCGGTACCCACCCGCGCTCCCCCTTGCGCTGCGACCCCGACCCCGATTCGCAATCGGGGCAGGGGGGTTCGTATCCGGACATCACGCGGCTGACCTGCCGGTTGCCGCGTGCCGATACTGTACGGGCTGCCGCCGTCACCGCTCCAACCCGTCTACCGGACTGTCGCGATCCCTCCCCCTACCCAGTGGTAGCCGCGTCTGGCAGGCTGCGGCCATGCCCCAGTACACGGCCGACGCGAATGGCGACAAAGCCCCTCCCCGCGCTCTCCACGCTGTTCGAGCAGGGGAGACCCCCTACGACCGGGCCACCGCGCACCTCGACGCCCCGCTGGCCGTCGTCGACCTGCCCGCCTTCGACGCCAACGCCGCCGATCTGGTGCGCCGTTCGCAGGGCAAGCCGATCCGGGTGGCGAGCAAGTCGGTGCGCTGCCGGGCCCTGTTGGAGCGGGTGCTGGCGCGGGACGGCTTCGCGGGGATCATGAGCTTCACGCTCGAGGAGTCGCTGTGGCTGGCGCGCTCGGGCTTCACCGACGTCCTGCTGGCGTACCCGTCGGCGGACCGGGCGGGGTTCGCCGAGCTGGCCGCCGACCCGAAGCTGGCGGCGGCGGTGACGGTGATGGTCGACGATCCGGCGCACCTGGATCTGATCGACGCCGCCCGGCCGGACCGGGGCGGCGGCGAGGAGATACGGGTCTGCCTGGAGCTGGACACCTCGTACCGGCTGATGGGCGGGAAGGTGCGGGTCGGTGCCCGGCGTTCGCCGCTGCGCGCGCCGGCTCAACTGGACGCGCTGGCAAGGGTGGTGACGCGCCGCCCCGGGTTCCGGTTGGTGGGGCTGATGGCGTACGAGGGGCATGTGGCGGGGGTGGGCGACGAGGTCGCCGGCAAGCCGGTGTTCTCCCGGGCGATCCGGGTGATGCAGGCGGCGGCCCGCAAGGAGCTGGCGCGGCGGCGCTGGGAGGCGGTGCGGGCGGTACGGGCGGTGGCGCCGCGGCTGGAGTTCGTCAACGGCGGCGGGACCGGCAGCGTGCAGCACACGGCGGCGGAGGCGGCGATCACGGAGATCGCGGCCGGGTCGGGGCTGTATGTGCCGCGGCTGTTCGACAACTTCCGTTCGTTCAGCGGGCGTCCGGCGGCGCTGTTCGCCCAGCCCGTGGTACGGCGCCCGGGGCCCGGCGTGGTGACGGTGCTGGGCGGTGGCTATCCGGCGTCGGGGGTGGCGGGCGCGGACCGGCTGCCGGAGCCGTATCTGCCCGCGGGGCTGCGCTACGACCCGCAGGAGGGCCCCGGCGAGGTGCAGACGCCGCTGCTGGGGGCGGCCGCGGACGGGCTGGCGGTCGGCGACAAGGTGTGGTTCCGGCATGCCAAGGCCGGTGAGCTGTGCGAGCGGTTCGCGCAGCTGCGGCTGGTCGACGGGGACCGGGTGGTGGACACGGTGCCGACGTACCGGGGAGAGGGCCGCACCTTTCTGTGAGGGCGCGACCCTCTCCCCGATAGTCCGTCCGGCGTGCTCAGTACACCGTGTCCTGCTGGGCCGGGATCACCGAGCCGTCGGGGCGGTGGACCGGGCCGAGGGTGCCGTCCGACCGCGTGAAGCCGGCGGTCGAGCACGGGTACGGGTCGGCCTGGCGCTTCTTCGGCTCGATGAACATCGGGTTGACGAGCCAGCGGTGATCGCTGTTGTCGTAGGCCCGGCACATCAGCTCGGGCTTGTTGCGGTTGATGGCCAGGTGGCCCGCGGTGGCATCGCCGACGAACGTCACATCCGTCTCGGCGTCGCCCGCCGCGAAGGCCGGACGGTGCGCCCGGTCCTGCTGCCGCCAGGCCTTGGCGCCCTTGACGTGGTAGATCTCCTGGTTGATCCAGCAGCGCTTGCCGTCCATGTACGTCAGGACCTCGCCGTGCGTGTCCTTGACGTCGCCGCAGCCCTGGACGCCCGTGGTGAGCCGGCCGTGGCTGACGATGTTGCGGATGCCGATGGTGTGCCGGCGGTCGATTCCCACGCCGGGCGCCCAGGCTCGGACCAGCGGCTCGGCGGACGCGGAGACGATGTAGACGTCGAAGCCGGACTTCTTGAGGGTGCCTATGAGGTCGCGCTGCTGGGCGTAGTAGCGGACGTACCCCTCCATCATGTGCGTGCCGACCTTCTGCTGCGTGCCGATGGGCGCGGCGAGGTTCTCGGCCCGTGCGGCGCGGGCGTACCCGGTCAGCTGCGCGGGGCTGTGGCCGGCGAGGAGCTGGGTGATCCAGACGTACTCCGGGACGGTGCGGCGGTGGTTCCACTCGCCGGTGAACGCCGTCTTGCCGGTGGAGGTCTTGGCGTCCTGGTAGACGTCGAGGATCTCGTCGGTGCAGCCGGTGTCCGTCGATGTGGGCAGCGGACGGCCGGCCGGTACGGAGGTGCCGCAGGCCTTGGTCAGGGCGCGGGCGGCGTCAGCGGTCATCCACTTGTTGGTGGCGCGCCAGTTCGCGGGGCGCAGCACCTTGTCGTGCCGCAGCATCCAGGCGAGCGTGGCGTCGGAGATGTCGTTCTTGACGACGGTGTTGTCCCAGTCGAAGGTCGCGACCGGCCGCGCGCCCCCGGATCCGGAGCAGCTGCCGCGCTCATCGATCATCTTCTGCAGCTTGGCACGGTTGTCGCCGTACCAGCCCTTGGTCACATGGAGGGTGGGACAGTGGCGCGGGGCCGGGCCGGCCATGGCCGTCTGGGCGAGCGTGACGCCGCCGCCCACGACTGCGAGGGCAGCACCCGCTGCAAGCCAGCGACGCTTGTTGAGCATGGACACTCCTGTCGAACGAAGAACCGAAGGCGGACGCTAACGCATGGCGGCCGGACGTCGCACGACATCCGGCCGCCATGGCGCTTACGCGGAGGTGAACAGCGGGCGATTTACACCGGGGTGACGTACGCGCCCGCGATACCGCCGTCGACGAGGAATTCGGCGGCGTTGACGAAGGAGGAGTCGTCGCTGGCCAGGAAGGCGACGGCGGAGGCGATCTCCTCCGGCTCGGCGAACCGGCCGACCGGGACGTGCACCAGGCGGCGCGCGGCGCGCTCGGGGTCCTTGGCGAACAGCTCCTTCAGCAGCGGGGTGTTGACCGGCCCCGGGCACAGCGCGTTGACCCGGATGCCCTCGCGGGCGAACTGCACGCCCAGCTCGCGGGACATGGCCAGCACGCCGCCCTTGGACGCGGTGTAGCTGATCTGGGAGGTGGCGGCGCCCAGCACGGCCACGAAGGAGGCGGTGTTGATGATGGAGCCACCGCGCCCGGTCTGCTCGAACTGGCGCTGCATGTAGGGCAGCGCGTGCTTGCAGCAGAGGTAGACCGAGGTGAGGTTGACCTCCTGGACGCGCTTCCAGGCGTCCAGGCCGGTGGTGAGGATGGAGTCGTCGTCGGGCGGCGAGATGCCGGCGTTGTTGAAGGCGATGTCGACCGAGCCGTAGGTGTCGAAGGCGGTCTTGTAGAGCGCCTCGACCTCGTCGGAGTCGGTCACGTCCACCTTGACGAAGGTGCCGCCCACCTCTTCGGCGGCCGCCTTCCCCGCCCTCTCGTCGATGTCGGCGCAGACGACGTGGGCGCCCTCGGAGGCCAGTCGGCGGGCGGTGGCCAGGCCGATCCCGCTGCCCGCACCGGTGATCACGGCGGTCCGGCCGACGAGGCGGCGGCACACTGCGCTCTGGTCGCTGCTCACTTGCTCTCCTCTGTGCTGATGAAGATGTTCTTGGTCTCGGTGAAGGCGGACAGCGCGTCCGGGCCCAGTTCGCGGCCGAGTCCGGACTGCTTGAACCCTCCGAAGGGGGTCCAGTAGCGCACGCTGCTGTGGGAGTTGACGGAGAGGTTGCCCGCCGCGACGGCGCGTGAGACGCGCAGTGCGCGGCCGACGTCACGGGTCCACAGGGAGCCGGAGAGGCCGTAGTCCGTGGCGTTGGCGAGCCGTACCGCGTCGGCCTCGTCCTCGAAGGGGAGGACGACGGCGACCGGCCCGAAGATCTCCTCGACGGCGGTGCGGTCCCCGGGGCGGCCCTCCAGGACGGTGGCCGGGTACCAGAAGCCCTTGCCGGCCGGGGCCTCGCCGCGGATGGCGGCCGGGGCGTCCTCGGGGACGTAGGACCGTACCCGCTCCCGCTGGGCGGCGGAGATCAGCGGGCCCATCTGCGTGGCGGGGTCTGCCGGATCGCCGACCGTGAAGGCCCGGACGGCGGGCTCCAGGAACTCCATGTAGCGGTCGTAGACCGAGCGCTGGACGAGGATCCGGCTGCGGGCGCAGCAGTCCTGGCCGGTGTTGTCGAGGAACGAGCCGGGGGTGGCGGCCGCGGCGGCCTCCAGGTCGGCGTCGGCGAAGATGATGTTGGGGCTCTTGCCGCCGAGTTCCAGGGTCAGCCGTTTGGTCTGCTCGGCGCAGCGGGCGGCGATGCGGCGGCCGGTGGCGGTGGAGCCGGTGAAGACCACCTTGGCGACCCCGGGGTGGTCGACCAGCGCGGTGCCGGTGACCGGGCCCTCGCCCGGCAGGACCTGGAAGAGGCCCTCGGGCACCCCGGCCTCCAGCGCCAGCTCGGCGAGCCGGAGCGCGGTGAGCGGGGTGGTCTCGGCGGGCTTGAGGAGGACGGCGTTGCCGGCCGCGAGCGCGGGGGCGGTGCCCCAGGCGGCGATCGGCATCGGGAAGTTCCAGGGGGCGATGACGGCGACGACGCCGAGCGGCTCCTGGACGGTGATGTTCAGACCGCCCGCGACCGGGATCTGCGTCCCGTTCAGGCGCTCCACTCCCCCGGCGGCGTAGTGCAGCAGATCGCGGACGTTGCCGGCCTCCCACTCCGCGTTGCCCAGGGGGTGGCCCGCTTCCTGGAGTTCGAGTTCGGCGAGCGGGGCGATGTGGGCGTCGACGACGTCCGCGAAGCGGCGCAGGATGCGGGCCCGGTCCCCGGGGGCCACGGCGGCCCACTTGGCCTGGGCGGCGGCGGCCCGCCGGACGGCGGCGTCGACCTCGGCGGGCGAGGTGGTGGGGACGGTGGCCACCACTTCCTCGGTGGCCGGGTTGAGGATGTTCAGCTCGTGCAGACCATTGGACACGGTCGGGTTCCTTACATGCGCTCGAAGGAGCGGTAGCGCTCCCAGTCCGTGACGGCGGCGTCGTAGGCGTCCTGCTCGACGCGGGCCATGTGGCGGTAGTGGTCGACGACCTCGTCACCGAAGGCGGCGCGGGCGATCGGGCTGTTCTCCCACAGCTCGGCGGCCTCACGCAGGGTGGTGGGGACGTGCGCGGCGTCGCCGGCGTAGGCGTTGCCGGTGGTCGCCTCGGGGAGTTCCAGCTCGTGCTCTATGCCGTACAGGCCGGCCGCGATCATGGCGGCGACCGCGAGGTAGGGGTTCACATCGCCGCCGGGCAGGCGGTTCTCCAGGCGGTGCGAGCGACCGTGGCCGACCACCCGCAGCGCACAGGTGCGGTTGTCCGGGCCCCAGGCGACGGCGGTGGGCGCGAAGGAGCCGGGGCGGAAGCGCTTGTAGGAGTTGATGTTGGGGGCGTAGCAGAGGGTGAAGTCGCGCATCGCCGCGACCTGGCCCGCGAGGAAGTGCCGCATGACCTTCGACATGCCGTACGGGCCGCTGTCGTCGGCGAGCACCGGGTGGCCGTCGTCGTCCTGGAGCGAGAGGTGGATGTGGCAGGAGTTGCCCTCCCGCTCGTCGTACTTCGCCATGAAGGTGAGCGCCATGCCCTCCTGGGCGGCGATCTCCTTGGCACCGGTCTTGTAGATGGTGTGCTGGTCGCAGGTGGTGAGCGCCTCGTCGTAGACGAACACGATCTCGTGCTGGCCGAGGTTGCACTCGCCCTTGGCGGACTCGACCGTCATCCCGGCCGCGCCCATCTCGTTGCGGATCCTGCGCAGTACGGGCTCGACGCGGCCGGTCCCCAGGACGGAGTAGTCGCCGTTCCACTGATTGGCCGGGTTCATGTCGCGGTAGCCGCGCGACCAGGCGTCCTCGTAGGTGTCCTTGAAGAGCATGAACTCCAGCTCGGTGCCGGCGAAGGCGCGCCAGCCGTGCTCGGCGAGGCGGTCGAGCTGGCGGCGCAGGATCTGCCGGGGCGAGGCGACGACCGGGGAGCGGTCGTGCCAGGTGAGGTCGGCGGTGATCAGGGCGGTGCCGGCGTTCCAGGGGGTGCGGCGCAGCGTGGCGGTGTCGCCGTGCATGGCGAAGTCGCCGTAGCCGCGTTCCCAGGACGACATCTGGTAGCCGTCGACGGTGTTGAGGTCGACGTCCACGGCGAGGAGGTAGTTGCAGCCCTCCGTGCCGTGCTCAAGGACGGTGTCGAGGAAATAGCGGGCGGCGAACCGCTTGCCCTGAAGCCTGCCTTGCATATCGGTGAAGGCGAGGACGACAGTGTCGATCTCCCCGGCGTCGACCAGGACTCTGAGCTCCTCGACGGAGAGTGGGGGCGTGCGGTCTGCCACGGTGTTGCCTCCTGTCACTGCATCCGGAGGTCATAAGGTATGCACACGAACCATTGATTGGGAAGGGGTGACGATGGACGGTGCGGCTGATCGGCTGGCACCTGTGCTGCGGCCGGTGCGGGCGGGCAACGGTTTCGAGGAGGCGCTGGAGCAGATACTCCAGATCGTCCGACTCGGGCTGGTGCCGCAGGGCGAACGGCTGCCCGCCGAGCGGGAGTTGGCGGAGCGGTTGCAGATCAGCCGGGTCACCCTGCGCGAGGTGCTCAAGGTACTCCAGGACGAGGGGCTGGTGGAGAGCCGGCGCGGACGCTACGGCGGCACCTTCGTCCGGGTCCGTACGGAGAATCCGGGCGAGGCCGAGCTGCGGCGTCGGATCGAGAAGATCGACGTCGAGGACACCCTGCGGTTCCGGGAGGTGCTGGAGGTGGGCGCGGCCGGCCTGTGCGCGGCCCACGGGCTCACCGACGAGCAGGGCGACCGGCTGCGCGAGGCCCTGGCGGCGACCCAGGACGCCCCGCTCGCGGACTACCGCCGGCGCGACACCCTGCTGCATCTGACCCTCGCGGAGCTCTCCGGCTCGGCGTCGCTGGCGGCCCAGTACGCGGCGGTCCGGGCGGGCGTGAACGACCTGCTGGACTGCATCCCGCTGCTGGTGCGGAATCTGGAGCACTCCCAGACCCAGCACAGCGCCCTGGTGGAGGCGGTACTGGAGGGCGACGCGGACGGCGCGCGCGAGGTGATGCGCGAGCACTGCTGCGGGACCGCCGCCCTGCTGCGCGGCTTCCTCACCGCTCCCGCGGCACAGCCCGAGACCCCGGGTTAACCAGTCTTTTACGCAGGGGCCTTGCGCTCGCCCGGGACGGAGAGCAAAGGTATGCCGCTGAACCTTTACCACGGTTATCCCTCGGCGAGGCAGGAGCGGCTCATGGCCGACAGCACCGATTCCCCGTCCGCACCGCCCACATCGGCCCCGGTTTCCGCAGCCCCCGACGACACCTATCTGGAGCGGCGTGCGTTGCGCCGCGGCAGCGCGGGACCGCTGCTGCTGACCGGCCTGGGCGTCGCCTACGTCGTCTCCGGCGACTTCTCCGGCTGGAACAACGGCCTGGCGCAGGGCGGCTTCGGCGGCCTGGCGATCGCCGCCGTCCTGATGGGCCTGATGTACACGTGCCTGGTCTTCGCGCTCGCGGAGCTGGCCTCGATCCTGCCGACCGCGGGCGGCGGCTACGGCTTCGCCCGGCGCGCCCTGGGCACCTGGGGCGGCTTCCTGACCGGCACCGCGATCCTCATCGAATACGTCCTGGCCCCCGCCGCGATCTCCATCTTCATCGGCGACTACGTCGAATCCCTCGGCCTCTTCGGCCTGCACTCCAGCTGGCCGGTCTATCTCGCCTGCTTCGTCGTCTTCATCGGCATCCACCTGTGGGGCGTCGGCGAGGCGCTGCGCTTCAGCCTGATCGTCACCGCCGTCGCGGTCGCCGCGCTCGTGGTCTTCGCGCTCGCCGCACTCAGCGATTTCCATGTCGACACACTCAACGACATTCCGGTCAGGGCCGGCGCCTTCGGCGCCAACTCCTGGCTCCCGTTCGGCGTTCTCGGGATCTGGGCGGCGTTCCCGTTCGGTATGTGGTTCTTCCTCGGCGTCGAGGGCGTACCGCTGGCCGCCGAGGAGACCAAGGACCCGGCGCGTTCGCTGCCGAAGGCGATGGCGGCCGCGATGGGCGTCCTGCTGCTGCTCGCGCTGATCACCTTCGTCCTCGCCACCGGGGCGCGCGGCTCGGCCGCCATCCAGTCGGTGGGCGACCCGCTCGTCCAGGCCCTGCAGCCGCACGGCACGCCGACGACGGTCAGCCGGATCGTCAACTACGCGGGTCTCGCCGGCCTGGTGGCGTCGTTCTTCTCCCTGATCTTCGCCGGCTCCCGGCAGCTCTTCGCGCTCTCCCGGGCCGGCTACCTGCCCCGCTTCCTCTCCCTGACCAGCCGCCGCAAGGCCCCCTACCTCGGCCTGCTGGTCCCCGGCGCGCTGGGCTTCGCGCTCGCCGCGGCCACCGGGGACGGCGCCCGGATGCTGAACGTCGCGGTCTTCGGCGCCACCATCTCGTACGCCCTGATGGCTCTCTCGCACCTGGTGCTGCGCCGTCGCGAGCCCGGCCTGCACCGCCCGTACCGCACCCCCGGCGGCATGCTGACCTCGGCCGTCGCCCTCGTCCTGGCCTGCTCGGCGCTGGTGGCGACGTTCCTGGTCGACAAGGACGCCGCCTTCATCGCGCTCGGCGTGTACGTCGTGGCGCTGGCCTACTTCGCCCTCTACTCCCGGCACCGCCTGGTGGCCTCGGCACCGGAGGAGGAGTTCGCCGCGCTGGCGGCCGCCGAGGCCGAACTCGAACGCGCCTGAGCCGCACCTGTCCCACATAGGGAGGATGACCCGATGTCCCAGCCGCTGATCGGCATCAGCACCTACCAGGAGGAGGCCCGGTGGGGGGTGTGGGCGCTGCCCGCCGCACTGGTGCCCGCCGGCTACCCGCGGCTCGTCCAGCGCTCGGGCGGGCTCCCGGCGCTGTTGCCGCCCGGCGATCCGGCCACCGCCGCCGCGACCGTCGCCCGCCTGGACGGTCTGGTGATCGCCGGCGGCGCCGACGTCGAGCCGGCACGCTACGGGGCCGAGCCGCACCCCCGGACCGGCCCGCCCGCACTCGACCGCGATGCGTGGGAACTGGCCCTGATCGAGGCCGCATTGGCGGGCGGCGTCCCGCTGCTGGGCATCTGCCGGGGGCTTCAGCTGCTGAACGTGGCTCTGGGCGGCACCCTTGTGCAGCATCTCGACGACCACGCTGGCCCGCCCGGCGTCTTCGGCCATCACGCCGTCAAGCCGGTCCCCGGCACCCTGCTGGACCGTACGCTGCCCGAGCCGGTCTCCGTGCCGACCTACCACCACCAGGCGGTGGATCGGATCGGCCGCGGGCTGGTGGCTTCGGCCTTCGCGGAGGACGGCACCGTCGAGGCCGTGGAACTGCCGGGTCCGGACGGCTTCGTGCTCGCCGTGCAGTGGCACCCGGAGGCCGGGGACGACCCACGCGTCATGCAGGCACTGGTGGCGGCGGCGCGTGGGGCCTCCCCGGAGGTGGTGTGACCGGAAGGCCGAACCGGCCGTCGTGCCGGTGTGCGCGGCCGGGGCCCGAGCTCCGGGCATCGCCTTCTCCACGATCCAGGGCCGGGTCGGGGTAGGGGGCATCCGGCACCCCGGCCCCGAGCGCCACGCCGCGCCGTTCCGCTCCGCGCGCACGGGTGCGCCGTGCCGGGGCCGTGTGCACCGGCACCGGCCCCGGCCCACCGCCTCCGGCGGACCTCGCCGCGCCGCTCGGCCGACCCCGCCGGTGCACCGCACCGCTTCAGCGGTTCGGTGCGTCAGCGGTTCAGTGCGTCAGCGGGTACGACGTCCGGCCGGACACCGCGTCGATCTCGTCGTGCGCCTTGGTCAGCAGCTTCATCGCCAGTTCGTTGAGCGCGCGGGCTCCCGCGACCTCCTCGCCGACCCTCGGTTGGTCCGAGTCGACGGGGTGCCGGCTGGCGTACCCCTGGGCCCGCATCTCGCTCCCGTCCGGGAGCCGTACCAGGGCGGCCGCCCGGGTGCGGTGTGTGTCTTCCTCGAATTCCAGCTCGACGTGCCATCCGGCCACCGTCTGCGTCTTCATCATGCCGCTCACCTCCGGAACCGCTGTTACCAGAGTGCGTCAGGTCCCGCATGCGCGCACCATGTGCCCCGGGCCCGGGATGTTCCGGACGACACCCGCTAGCGGCGGAAGTCGTCCGCCACACCGACCAGCAGGACCCGGCTCTCGGACACGAGTGAGCGCCAGCGATGGGTGACGCCGCCGGAGCAGTAGAAGGTGTCGCCCGGCCCGAGGCGATGGCGGGTGCCCTCGGCCTCGGCCTCCACGCAGCCCTCGATCACGTACATCAACTCGTCGTGCGGGTGCTGGAATTCGCGCTGCCAGTCGTGCCGGCCGGTGACCTCCAGGGCGTGCAGTTGCTGCCGGCCGCGCACCAGGGGGCGCACCGTGCCGCGGTCACCGTCCTCGGGGACGGCCGCGGAGTCGGCGCGCACGACATCGACCGTACGGGGGCCGTCGGCGGCGGCCAGCAGGGTGACGGCGGTGGTCTCCAGCGCGTCGGCGATCCTCTGGAGGGAGCGCATGCTCGGGCGGGCCCGGTCGTTCTCCACCTGGCTGAGGAAGGGCGCGGACAGACCGGTGCGGCGGGCGAGTTCCGCCAGGGTCATCTCCAGGGCGCGGCGGCGCCTGCGCACCCCGGCCCCGACCCGGGGAGAGTCCGCCGCTTCGTTCATCGTTCGCTCCTTATTGGTGCGTTCACACGTCTGCAACAGCACGCCCCTAGCGTCTACGCTGTTTGATCCCATCAAACAAAGTTTGACGTCGCTTAGCTCGTGCTCATCCATGCCACGTTCGACCAGGGGAATTCATCATGCCCACAGCCCGGACCACCGACGGAACCACCGACGGAACCGCAGTCGGAACCGAAGCCGGAACCGCAGTCGATCAAAACACACGGCGTCGTCGCGGCACCGGCCTGATCGCCCTCGACGAACGGGCTGCGTACGGCGGCTACACCCTCTATGCGCCGCTCACCGGCGGCGGCGAGGTGCTGCTCATCGACCTGCACGGCACCGTCGCACACCGCTGGCGGCTGCCGAACCGCCCCGGGCGCCACGCGCGCATCCTGCCGAACGGCAACCTCGCCTACAACGCCACGCTTCCGGACCAGGAAGCGCTGTTCCCGATGTGGCACAAGTACCGCGGCGGGCTGATGCAGGAGATCGACCCGCAGGGGCGGGTGCTGCACGAGTTCGCCGACCCGCTCCAGCACCACGACGCCCATCACTACGGCGACGGGCGGATCCTCTACACCGCGCTGGAGCCGCTGACCGGCGAGCGCGCGGCGGCGGTGCGCGGCGGCGTGCCCGGCTCGGAGCCGGCCGGCGGCACGGTCTGGGCCGACACCATCCGCGAGGTCGACGCCGACGGGAACCTGCTGTGGTCCTGGCGGGTCGGCGACCACCTCGACCGCGACGAGTACGCCCTGCACCCGGACTACTCCCGCGAACACTGGCCGCTGATCAACTCCGTCTTCCCGCTCGCCGACGGCAACGTGCTGGCCAGCCTGCGCAGCACCTCCGCGGTGATCGTCATCAGCCGGACGACCGGCGAGATCCTCTGGCGCACCGAGCCGGGTCTGGTCTCCCAGCAGCACCACCCCACCGAGCTGCCGAACGGCAACATCCTGATCTTCGACAACGGCGTCTTCCGGCCCGGCAGCGACGTGCCGTACTCCCGCGTCATCGAGGTCGAGCGACCTTCGGGGAAGGTGGTGTGGGAATACCACGACCCGGCACGCGAGGCGTTCTTCGCGCCCTTCATGGGCAGCGCCCAGCGGCTGCCCAACGGCAACACCCTGATCACCGACTCCCCCGCCGGGCGGCTCTTCGAGGTGACCGCCGAGGGGCTGGTGTGCTGGGAGTACGTCGTCCCGCAGTTCGGCAGCTACCGCGAACCCGAGGTCGGTGCGCTCTTCCCGTCGCTGAACAACGCGGTCTTCCGCGCCTACCGCTACGACGCCGGGCAACTGCCCTGGCTGAAGCGGCGGGTGTGAGCGATGGCGCCCCCGGCCTCCGGCACACACGCCCCGGCGGCCACGGACGAGCGACTGCCGGCGCTGCGCCTGCTGCCGCTCGCCGCGCAGCACGTCCTCGCGATGATCGCGGCGCCCGTCTCCACGGTCTTCCTGATCGCGGCGGGCCTGCGGCTGCCGCCCGACCGCACCGCGTCCCTGCTCAGCGCCACACTGGTGCTGTGCGGGGCCGGAGCCCTGCTGCAGTCCCTCGGGGTGCTGCGGACCGGCGCCCGGCTGCCGTTCATGATGCTGCCGGGTGGTGCGGCGGCGGCCCTCTTCCTCGAGATCGCCCGAGCCCACGGCGCGGCCACCGCGTCCGGATCCGTCCTGCTCGCGGCCGCGCTGCTGCTGGCCGTACTGCCGCTGTACGGGCGGCTCGTCCGCTTCTTCCCGCCGCTGGTGATGGGCGCGACCGTGCTGGTCATCGGCATCAACATGATCAAGGTTGCGGCGCCGATGGCGGTCGCCGGGCGCGGGCTCGCGCTGGTCACCATCGCCGCCACCACCCTGTGTTTCCTGATCCTGCGCGGTGTGTGGCGGCAGCTGTCGGTGCTGATCGGCATGGTGGCCGGCACCGCCACCGCGGCGCTCACCGGCGCCGCGTTTCCCGCCGTTCCGGGCGCTGCGGTGCTCTCGTCGCCCGAGCTGCTGCCCTTCGGCACACCGCGGTTCGACCTTCTCGCGGCGCTTCCCCTGATGGTCTTCGCGCTGGCCTCGCTCGCCGAGGCCACCGGTCAGACGGTCCTCACCAGCCGGGCGGTGGGCCGTATCCCCGACCCGGCGCGCGATGTCCCGCGTACCGCCCGCGCGGACGCGGTCGTCTCACTGGGCGCCGGGCTGTTCGGCGGCCCGATGATGGTGACCAGCGCGGAGAACATCGGCATCGTCCAGCTCACCGGCGTCCGCAGCCGGTTCGTGACCGCCGCCGCCGGACTGCTGCTCGTGCTGAGCGGTCTGCTCGCGCCGGTCACCCGGCTGCTCGCCGCGCTGCCCACGCCGGTGGTGGGCGGCGCGGCCCTGGTGATCTACGCGGTGATCGCGGCCATGGGCATCGACATGCTCCGCCGCACCGATCTCGCCGACCGTGCCGCCACCACCGTCGTCGCGCTGACGCTGCTGGCGGGCCTGCTCCCCATCCTGGCCCCGGAGTTGTACGCACCGCTGCCCGACTGGGCCCACACCCTGTTCGGCAGCGGGGTACCGGCCGCCGCCCTGACGGCGATCGCGCTCTCCGCCCTCTTCCGGCGGCCGGCGTGGCGTACGCGACCGTCGACCCGGACCGGTCGGACCGACCGCGCCCCGGTGGAGTCCGGCCCCGACCCGCTGGAGTCCGGGGCCGGTTGACGCTCAGGCGCCCCGCGTCAGCCCCAGCAACTGCCGGGCCGGACCGGCGGGCCGCTGACCGGCCGGCCAGACGGCCCGCAGATCGCGCCCCAGCCGCAGGCCGCGCACCGGGATCGCCACCAGCCGGCGGGCGGTCAGCTCCTCCCCGACGGCGAGCTCGCTGACGACCGAGGGGGCGGCCTCGCTCAGCACGGCGGCCTTCACGGCGGTGGTGGAGGAGAGTTCGAGCAGCGGTTCGGCCAGCCCGCCGTGTCGGGCGAGCGCCGCGTCCAGCACCTGGCGGGTGCCGGAGCCGCGTTCGCGCAGCACCAGCGGGGTCGCGGCCAGCTCGGCGGCGGTCAGTTCCGTGCGGCGCCTGGCCCAGCGGTGGGCCGGGGCGACGACCACGATGAGCCGGTCGTGGCCGATGACCGTGCCGTCCAGCCCCGCCGGCACCTCCAGGCCCTCGACGAAGCCGAGGTCCGCCTCGCCCGACCGCAGCCGTTCGGCGACCGCGCTGGAGTTGCCCGCGAGCAGCGATACGGCGGTGCCGGGGAGTTGCGCGCGCAGCGCGATCAGCCAGCCGGGCAGCAGATACTCGGCGATGGTCATGCTGGCGGCGACCCGCAGTCGCGAGTCGCGGCGGCCGCGCAGCGCCTGCGCACCGGCGTCGAACGCCTCGGCCGCCTCCACCACCCGCCGCGCCCAGTCCGTGACCAGCACACCCGCCTCGGTCAGCCGGGATCCGCGCGGCGAGCGCTCCACCAGCCCCACGCCGAGCTGACGCTCCATCGACCGGATCCGGCTGCTGGCGGCGGGCTGGGTGACGCCCATCGCGCGGGCGGCCCGGCCCAGGCTGCCGAGCCGGGCGACGGCGAGCAGCAGCTCCAGCGCACCGAGGTCGGGAACCCGGTGCGCGAGGGGTACGGCGGCGGTCCCGTCGTCTGCGCTGCACATAAACCCAGCTTATGCCCTCATAGCCACAAGGGTTCTGGCGGGCACGCGTGCCCGCGGCGAGGCTCGTGTCATGACAGTCCTCGCGCACGCCTGCTCCCAGGCCACGGACGCCCCCGAACGCACCGCGGGCACGGCGCCCTCCGTCCGCCACCTCGGCCCGAACTGGTACGCCGCCGTGATGGGCACCGCGATCGTCGCCAACGCCGGCGCCGCTCTGCCGCTGCACGCACCGTGGCTGCGCGGAGTGTACGCACTGGTCTGGGCCCTCTCGGCGCTGATGCTGGTGACACTGCTGGCCGCCCGGACCGTGCACTGGACCCGGCACGGCGACCAGGCCCGGCGGCAGCTGCTGGATCCCGCCGTCGCGCCGTTCTACGGGTGCCTGGCGATGGCGCTGCTCGCGGTCGGCGCCGGCACCCTCGCGGTCGGCGGGGACGTGATCGGCCGGCCGGGCGCCCTCGCCGCCGCCGGCACGCTCTGGATCCTGGGCACCCTCGTCGGGCTGGCGGCCGCCGCCGGGATCCCGTATCTGATGGTCACCCGGCACCGCATCGAGGCGGGCGGCGCCGCACCGGCCTGGCTGCTGCCGCTGGTCGCGCCCATGGTCTCGGCGGCGACCGGCCCGGCACTGGTGGCGGAGCTGCCGGCCGGCCAGTGGCGGGCGGCGCTGCTGTTCGCCTGCTACGCGTTGTTCGGGATGTCGCTGCTGGCGACGCTGCTGGTACTGCCGCTGGTGCTGTCCCGGCTGTTCCACCACGGCCCGCTGCCGCTCGTACTGACCCCGACGCTGTTCCTCGTCCTCGGCCCGCTGGGCCAGTCCACCACCGCCGTGAACAACCTCGCCGATGCCGCCCCGGGGGCCGTCGGCGCCCCCTACGCGCACGCGATGAGCGCCTTCGCGGTGCTGTACGGCGTGCCCGTGACGGGCTTCGCGCTGCTCTGGCTGGCGATCGCCACGGCGATGGTGGTGCGGGCGTTCCGCCGCGGCATGGGCTTCGCGATGACCTGGTGGGCCTTCACCTTCCCCCTCGGGACCTGCGTCACCGGCGCCGCGGGACTCGCACGGCACACCGGGCTGGCCGCGTTCGACGGGCTCGCCCTGGTGCTCTACGCGGCATTGGTGACGGCGGTGGCGGTGGCCGGTACGCGCACTGCGCTCGGCCTGGCGCGAGGACGGCTGCTCGCGCCCCCGCAGCCCCGGCCCGCCACCGGGTGAGCCGCTAGCGCGCCGCGGCCAGGGCCGCCGCCAGCACCTGCGGAGCCTGTGCCAACGACGGCCCGTACCAGGTGAGATGGCGCCCGCTGACCAGCGCGGCGGGGATCTCGCGGAACGCCTCCGGCCCGTCCTCGGCGGTGAAGCGGTAGGGCTCGTCCGGCAGCACGACCAGATCGGCGCCTGCGGCCGTGAGCTCGTCGAGGGGAACGCGGGGGTAGCGGTCGGCATGCCCGGCGTAGAGGTTGCGCACGCCGAGCCGGGCGAGCAGGTCACCGGCGAAGGTGTCCCGGCCCAGCACCATCCACGGCCGCCGCCAGACCGGCACCACCGCGGAGCGCTCCGCCGTCGCGGCGGACAGGTCCCGCCAGGCGGCCTCGGCTGCGTCCAGCCAGCCGGGCCTGCGCAGTCCGCAGCCGTGCACCAGCAGCCGCTCCAGCTCGTCGAGCGCCTGGTCGAGCGTGCGGATCTCGGTGACGTGGACGTGCAGCCCGGCGGACCGCAGCGCCGCGAGGTCCTGGGGGCGGTTCTCCTCCTCGTTGGCGATCACGAGGTCGGGGGCGAGGGCGGCGATCCGGGCGGTGTCGGGGTTCTTGGTGCCGCCGATACGGGTGACGTCGAGCCCGGCCGGGTGAGTGCACCAGTCGGTGGCACCGACCAGCAGCTCGGGCGCGCAGGCCGCCACCGCCTCGGTGAGGGAGGGCACCAGGGACACCACGCTTCGGACGCCGCCGCCGGCAGGTCTTGAGGTCATCGCCCCACCGTACGCGGACCGGCTCACCCGCCGGCGAACTCGCCGATCAGGAACGGGCGTTGGCGTTTCTGCGGAGCAGGGACGCCGCACCGGCCGCCAGCACCAGCAGCGCCAGGCCGCCGGCCGCCTGACTCGCGTTCACCCCTTCGGACCGCCCGTCGCGTACGGTCACCGTCTCGGTGAAGCGGTCGCCGCCGGACCCGCAATCGATGGTGACGCGGTAGTCGCCGGGCGTGACGGTACGGTCGACCGTCGTCTCGGCCGCCATTCCCCGCGCGGCCGGTTCGAGGACCACCGATCCGAAGAGGGCCGAGGCGGCCGTGGCGCTCCGGTCCGCGGGGCAGCGTCTGCCGTCGCTGACACTGACGCGCTGGCCGGCCGCCATCGGGTCCGGCTCGACCCGTGCCGATGCGGCGGGCGCGGCACATCCGAGGGCAGCGGCGCCGGCCAGGGCGACGACGGCGGTGCGTGCAGGGTTCACGGTCGCCTCCTGCGCCGGCCGCGGCTCCGGCGGCCACGTGGAATGACCGGCACACACGGAGCGAATCACCGCGCGCACCGCACCGCGACGCGGGCGCGGCCGGTAGGGGAGCCGATACTCCATCAGAGGGCCTGCCGCGGGGCCACCGTGCCGGCCGGCGCCCCGTGGGGCTCCCGCCGCGTACGGCGGCGACGGGAGCGCGCGGACGGCCCCGGCAACGGCGAACCCCGCCGCCCGGCTGACGCCGGGGGCGGGGTTCTCGACAGGGCGGCGGCGCGGCTACTTCACCGGCGCCATCTTGTCGACGATGCCCGGGTGGTCAGCGATCCACTTGTCCACGCCCTTGCTCTCGTGGCCCTTGCCGGCGTCCTGGAGGTCCTGCTCCAGGCTGCCGAGCTGGTCGGGCGTCATCTTCCAGTTCTTCAGCCAACCGGCGAACTCCGGGAACTTCTTGGGGAAGCTCTTGTTGCCGAGCGTCTTGATCTGGTTGTTGGCGCCCCAGGTGCCCTTGGGGTCCTTGAGCTTGGTCAGGTGGTACTTGCTGTACGCCCAGTGCGGGGACCACAGGACGACCGCGATCGGCTCCTTCTGGGCGTAGGCCCGGTCCAGCTCGGCGAGCATCGCACTGGTGCCGGCCTCGGTGACCTGGAAGTCCTTCAGCCCGTAGGCGGGCTGAACGACGCTGTGCAGGCGCTTCATCTCGCCGGTGCCCGGCTCGATGCCGATGATCTTGCCCTTGAACTCGTCCTTGTGCTTGCGCAGATCGTCGAGGGTTTTGACGCCCTTGACGTAGGACGGCACCGCGATCTCCAGCGACGTCTTGTCGTACCAGGCGCCGACGTCGACGAGATCCTTCTTGTACTTGTCCCAGTACTGCTTCTGCGCGACCGGCAGCCAGCCGTCGGTCTCGACGTCGATCTGGCCCGTCGACAGGCCGGTCCACATCGGGCCGACGTCGAGGTTGCGGATGTTCGGCTTGTAGCCGCGCTTCTCGAGGATGCTCTTCCACAGGTAGGTGGTGGCGATGCCCTCGTCCCACGCGGGGTAGCCGATGTTCGGCGCCTTGCCCGCGTCCTTGCCCTTGGCGTACGCGGCGTGGGCGGACGGGGCCAGCTTGTTGACCAGGCCGGGGTTCTTCTTCAACCAGGTGCGCACGCCGTCCTGCTCATGGCCCACACCGGCGCTCTTGACCTCGTCCTCCAGGCTGGTGAGCTGCTTCTCGCCCAGGTGGAAGTTCTTCATCCACTTGGCGACCTGCGGCTCGTCCTTGGAGAAGCCCTTGCGGCCCAGCATGTGCAGGCTGTCGCCGGAGCCGAACGAGCCCTTGGGGTCCTTCAGCTTGGTCAGGTCGTACTTGTTGTACGCCCAGTGCGGGGACCACAGCGTGACCGCGATCGGCTTCTTGGCGTGGATCGAGCGGTCCAGCTCGCTGAGCATCGAGGAGGTGCTGGACTCCTGCACCTTGTACTCGCCGCCCAGGCCGTAGTCCTTGAGGACCTTGTCCTTGAGGATCTTCATCTCGCCGGCGCCGGGCTCGATACCGGTGATCTTGCCGCCGAACCGGCCGCCCTTGCCCTTGAGGTCGTCGAGGGACTTGATGTCCTTCATGTACTTCGGGACCGCGACCTCGAGCGACGTCTTGTCGTACCAGGCGCCCAGGTCCTCGAGCTTGTTCTTGTACTTCTTCCAGTACTCGGCGTGCGTGGTCGGCAGCCAGGCGTTGGTCTGGACGTCGATGTCACCGCGGGCCTGCCCGGCGAACAGCGGACCGGCCTCCAGGGCCTGGACCTTGGGCTTGTAACCGCGCTGTTCGAGGATTTCCTTCCACAGGTACGTGGTGGACTTGCCCTCGTCCCAGTTGACGTAGCCGAGGCTGACCGGGCGGCCGTTGCCGTCGGTGGTACCGCCGGCGCCGCCGCTGTCCTTGCCCATGAAGCTCAGGCCGCCGGCGAGCAGCGCGAGGACGACCACGCCGGCCATCGCGAGAGAGGTGGCGGGCTTCCACTGGAGGAACTTCAGACCGCCCAGCGCGGCCTGCGCCTTGGCCAGGGCGCGCCGGCCGAGCGGGGAGACCCGCTGGTTGAGCGCACCGGTCATCCGGTCCAGATACATGGCGAGGATGACGACCGCGAGACCGGCCTCGGAACCCAGCGCCACGTCGACGGAGCTGATGGAGTTGTAGACGGACCCGCCCAGACCGCCGCCGCCGACCATGCCGGCGATGACGACCATGGACAGCGCCAGCATGATGACCTGGTTGATACCGGCCATGATCGTGGGCAGCGCCAGCGGCAGCTGGACGCGGAAGAGCGTCCGCCGCGGGTGGGTGCCGAACGCCTCGGCCGCCTCGACCAGTTCCTCGTCGACCTGCCGGATACCCAGCTCGGTCATGCGGACCGCGGGCGGCATGGAGAAGACGATGGTCGACACGATGCCGGGAACGACACCGAGGCCGAAGAAGAGGATGCCGGGGATCAGGTAGACCATGGCGGGCATCGTCTGCATCAGGTCCAGCACCGGGCGCAGCGCGCCGCCGACGGCGCGGCTGCGGGCGGCCAGGATGCCCAGCGGAATGGCGACCACGATCGTGATCAGGCACGCCACCAGCACCAACGACAGCGACGATACGGTCTCGTCCCACTGCTCGATGGAGTTGATCAGCGCGAAGCCGAGGAAGGTGAGCAGGGCGGCCGGCAGACCGCGCAGCCACCAGGCGATCACCGCGAGGATGCCGGCCAGGATGAGCGGCTCGGGTGCGGCGAGCACGGTGTGGATCGCGTCGTAGAGCGCGTTCAGCACATGGGTGATGAGGTCGAACAGCCAGTTGAGGTTGTCGCGCAGCCAGTCGACGCAGTCGCTGACCCAGCTGCCTATCGGGATCCTAGGCACCGGCGATCACCTTGCCCTCGGCCGTCTTCTCCAGGGGAGTCGTGGCGCCGGTGGCCGGCGCGGGCACGGCGGTGTCCTGCCGTACGGGCTCACCGAGCACGGCGAGCAGCTTGGCGACCGGGACGGCGCCGACCAGCTTCCCGTGCTCGTCGGTGACGGCGACCGGGACGGTGCTGGTCGAGCAGGGGGTGAACAGCTCGGCGAGCGGGGTGTCGACGCCGACGGTGGCGGGCGCGGCGGCCTGGAAGTCCGCGGCCGTGGCCAGCTTCCCGCCCTCCGACGTCGTGGCGCCCAGGACCGTACCGACCTCGTCCATGACCGCACCGGCGGTCAGGACCCGGGTGCGGTCGACGTCCTGGATGAAGGACGCGACGTAGTCGTTGGCCGGGCGGACGAGGATGTCCTCGGCGCTGCCGACCTGCACGATCCGGCCGTCGCGCATCACCGCGATCTTGTCGCCGAGCCGCATCGCCTCGTTGAGGTCGTGGGTGATGAAGACGATCGTCTTCTTCAGCGTCTTCTGCAGCTCCAGCAGCTGGTCCTGCATATCGCGGCGGATCAGCGGGTCGAGCGCGCTGAAGGACTCGTCCATCAGCAGCAGGTCGGCGTTGGTGGCCAGCGCACGGGCCAGGCCCACGCGCTGCTGCATACCGCCGGAGAGCTCGTCCGGCCAGGACTTCTCCCAGCCCTTGAGCCCGGTGAGTTCAAGGGCTTCGGTGGCCCGCTTGTCACGCTCGGCGCGCGGCACGCCCTGCACCTCCAGCCCGTAGGCGGCGTTCTCCAGCACACTGCGGTGCGGGAAGAGCGCGAAGTGCTGGAAGACCATGGAGATCTTCTCGGAGCGGACCTTGCGCAGCTCCTTGTCGCTGAGCGAAGTCAGGTCCTGGCCGTCGAACCGGACGGTCCCGGCGGTCGGCTCCAGCAGCCCGTTGAGCGTGCGCAGGAGTGTCGACTTACCGGATCCGGACAGACCCATGACGACGAATATCTGGCCCTCGTCCACCTCGATCGACGCGTCGATCACTGCGGCGGTGGTGCCTTCGGACCGCAGGTCCTCGCGGCTGGCGCCGCCCTCGAGCCGTTGGACCGCGTCCTCGGGTCGTCTGCCGAACACTTTGTACAGGTGTTCGGCTTGCAGCCTGGACACATATACCTCTCTTGTCGCACGAGAAACGACCTGCCACCCCCGTAGACAGGTCGCGAAGCGGCGCGGATTCGGCCCGCCGGACCGGCCGGAATAGTTGAATCCGCGACCGGGTCCGCTCCGCCTGCGCGCCTGCCCTTCTTTATGGGGCTCAAACAAGACGGTGTTCCAGATCACATCCGCGTGACGTAAGGGGCATACGGCATCATGCGGGGTGTGACTCGACGCCTGATGCTCCTCGACACCGCCTCGCTCTACTTCCGCGCCTATTTCGGGGTACCGGAATCGGTCAAATCCCCGGACGGCATGCCGGTCAACGCGGTACGCGGACTGCTGGACTTCATCGCCCGGCTCGTCCAGGACCACCACCCCGACGACCTGGTCGCCTGCATGGACTTCGACTGGCGCCCCCAGTGGCGGGTCGACCTGATCCCCTCCTACAAGGCACACCGGGTCGCCGAGGAGGCCCCGGCCGGGTCCGCGGAGCCGGACGAGGAAGAGATCCCCGACACCCTCTCCCCGCAGGTCCCGGTGATCGAGGACGTCCTGGACGCGCTCGGCATCGCCCGGATCGGCTCGGCGGGCTACGAGGCGGACGACATCATCGGCACCCTGACCGCCACCGCCGAGGGCCCGGTCGACATCGTCACCGGCGACCGCGACCTCTTCCAGCTGGTCGACGACGACCGCGGCATCCGCATCCTGTACCCGCTCAAGGGCGTCGGCACCCTGCAGGTCACCGACGAGGCCCTGCTGCGCGAGAAGTACGGCGTGGACGGCCCCGGCTACGCCGATCTGGCGCTGCTGCGCGGCGACCCCAGCGACGGCCTGCCCGGCGTGCCGGGGGTCGGCGAGAAGACCGCCGCCAAGCTGCTGGCCGCCTACGGCGACCTCGCGGGCATCATGGCCGCCGCCGACGACCCGGCGTCGAAGCTGACCCCCACCCAGCGCAAGCGCCTGACCGAGGCGCGCCCGTACGTCGAAGTGGCCCCCACGGTCGTCCGGGTGGCCACCGACGCGCCGGTCCCCGACATCGATCACACCCTGCCCGCCGAACCGGCCGACCCCGAGCGCCTGACGGCGCTCGCCGACCGGTGGGGCCTGGGGGGATCTTTGCAGCGACTGGTCACCACCCTGCACCACTGAGCTGTTACGTTGGGTCCATTAGGTTAGGCATACCTAATAGACCACAGGTGATGCCTGGCAGGTCCGAGCAGGTTCACCAATTCGGCGATCACGTCAGGGGAATGTCGTGGCAGCAGAGCGTCCGGCCCGTAAACAGCCCACACTGCACCGCGGCCGCGTGGTGCGCACCGAGCAGCTGACCCCGCACATGGTGCGCGTGGTGCTGGGCGGCGACGGCCTGGCGGCCTTCGCGGCGGGCGAATACACCGACCACTACGTCAAGTTGGTCTTTCCGCTGCCCGAGGTCAGCTACCCCGAGCCGTTCGACATGGCCCAGATCCGCGCCGACCTCCCCCGCGACCAGTGGCCCCGGACCCGTACGTACACCGTGCGCTCCTGGGACGCCGAGACCCGCGAGCTGGCCCTCGACTTCGTGGTGCACGGCGACGAGGGTCTGGCCGGGCCGTGGGCGGCCGCGGCGGAGCCGGGCGACGAGATCCGCTTCCTCGGCCCCGGCGGCGCCTACGCCCCGGCCGCCGACGCGGACTGGCACCTGCTCGCCGGCGACGAGAGCGCGCTGCCGGCCATCGCGGCCTCGCTCGCCCGGATGCCCGCTGGCATCCCCGTGCGCGCCTTCATCGAGGTGGCGGGCCCCGAGGAGCAGCAGGAACTGACCGTCCCCCCGGGCGCCGAGGTCACCTGGCTGCACCGCGGCGCCTCCCCGGTCGGCCGCGAACTGGTCGCGGCCGTACGGCAGTTGGAGTTTCCGTCCGGCCAGGTCCAGGCGTTCGTGCACGGCGAGGCAGGCTTCGTGAAGGAGCTGCGCCGCCTGCTGCGCACCGAGCGCGACATCCCCCGCGAGGACCTGTCCCTCTCCGGTTACTGGCGCACCGGCCACGACGAGGACGGCTGGCAGGCGTCCAAGCGGGACTGGAACCAGCAGGTGGAGGCGGAACAGGAAACCGCCCCGGCCGCCGCTTCCTGAATCGACGCGGCGGGCGGGCCGACCCGGCCGTTCGGGGGCCGGCCCTCCCGCCCGGACCCACCAGGGCCGCACCGGGACGGGGTGACGCGGCGGGCGGCACCCCGCCGGCGATCACGCCTCCCCGGCCACCGCGCCCTCGTCCTCGTCGTACCGCCGGGCCGATGCCTCCACATGCGCCAGCCGCCGCATGGCGCTGAGGACGGCATCGCCCAGTACGGTCCCCACCACCACACTTTCCACCATGGTGTCGACCTCCGCGTTGCGCCCCACGAAGGCCAGATCGGCGGCGGCGATCCGTTCGCACGCCTCGGCGTAGTCCTCCAGCACCTCTTCGAAGGCGCCGTGCCCGATGCCCCGGAAGGTGGCCAGCGCGACCGCCAGCGCCTCGGCGGACACATGATCCGGCTCGACCCGCCAGCCCCGCCGGCGGACGAGCCCGGCGACCGCCTGCCGGGCCTCCGGCAGCTCCGGGGGCTCCCCGGCGGCCGGTGCGGTGATCGCCTCCTGGGCCGCACCCAGCACCTTGTGCACCGACTCCTCGGGCGAGTCGACGGCGGCCAGGACCTCCCGCACGACCGAGACCGACAGGCCGCCGACATCCATCAGTCCGCGGATCAGCCGCAGCCTGCGGACATGGCCGTCGTCGTAACTGGCCTGGTTGGGGCTGGTCAGCCGGCCCGCGGGGAGCAGCCCCTCGCGGACGTAGTACTTGATCGTCGGGACCGGCACCCCCGTCTGCCGGCTCAATTCCCCGATGCGCATGCGCCGCCCCTTTCCGGCCGGTTTACCGTAGCCATGATAGATAGTCCGGCTATCCAGCCGACGCCTGGGAGGCCCCTGCGCGCGAACCGCACCGAGCGCGCCACCGGAGTGGACGGATCCGCTGCACGTACCGCTGCCCGAGTCGGGCGCCACGACGCCCTTCGCGCGGTAACTCCGCGCGCCCGCCGGAAAGTTGGGCCGCCGGTCGGCTGACCGCCGACCGGGCGCGTCGCGTCGGGCGGGCACGCCGCCGTCGGCCGTCAGCCGTGGTGGAAGACCTCCCGCATCGGCGTCCACCACTCCCCCGGCACCGCGCCCTCGGTCTGCTCCTGGCAACGGTCGGTGTGTCGCCACCACTCGCGGGTGGTCGGATCGGCGGCCATTTTCCCCATGTCGGCGGCGAAGTCGTCCCCCACGTACTCGAAGTACGCGAACAGCACATCGCCCTCGAGGAAGATCGAGTAGTTGCGGAGGTGGCATGCGGTGAGCGTCGCCAGCACTCCGGGCCACGCCTCGGCATGCAGCCGCAGATACTCCTCGCGGTGCTCCGGACGCAGCCTGATGCACTTGCCGAAGCGGCGCACCGGGGCGCTCCCCTCGTCGTGTGTCGCACTCATGACGGCATCCTCCACCAGCCGCCCCGGGCAACGGAATTGGTTGACGGCGCAGACATCTCTTTGTTCCACTGGGCCCATGCGTCCATTGCAGCCGCTGGTCACCCGCGACCACATCGACTTCGGTCGGGTGTGGTCGGCGTCCTGTTGCCGCTGACTTCTCCGTAGCGCAGTCCCTCCGTACCGCGAGCCCGCTCCGGGCCCCGTACGCCCGCATGCCCTGCCGCATGCCCTCGCACCACCTACGAGAAGACGAGGCCACCCCATGCCTGTCGAGTTCCTCGGCATCGCCGCCACCCACGACGGTTCCGAAGTCACCCCCCGCTCCGGCGCGTCCTTCGACAAGGACTACACGCTGAAGCTGGCCCGCGCCCACGAGGAGTACGGCTGGGACCGGGTGCTGTTCGCGTACTCCTCCGGCTCACCCGACCCGTCCCCGGCCGCCGCCTACATCGCCGCCCGCACCGAGTCCCTCCAGCTCCTGGTGGCACACCGCCCCAACGTCTCCTATCCGACGTTCGCCGCGAAGACCTTCGCCACGCTGGACCGGATCAGCGACGGACGGCTCGCCGTCCATTTCATCACCGGCGGCAACGACCATGAACAGGGCCGGGAGGGCGACACACTCGGCAAGGACGAACGCTACGCCCGCACCCGCGAGTACATCAGCATCGTGAAGAAGATCTGGACCAGCCACGAGCCGTTCGACCACGAAGGGGACCACTACCGCTTCCACGACTTCGTCTCCGACACCTTCCCGGTGCAACAGCCGCATCCGCAGGTGTCGTTCGGCGGGTCGTCGCCCGCGGCGTACGCGGCCGGCGGCGCCGAGGCGGACATCTACTGCCTGTGGGGCGAACCGCTGGCGCAGACCGCCGAGCAGATCGGCTCGGTCAGGGCGGCGGCTCAGGCGGCGGGCCGCCGTCGGGCGCCGCGCATCCAGGTCGCTTTCCGGCCGATCCTGGCACCCACCGAGGAACTCGCCTGGGAGAAGGCGCACCGCACCCTGGAACGGATCCGCGCCCGCAAGGCGACCGCGCCGCCCAACCGTCGTCAGGGTCTGACGAACCCGCAGAACGCCGGCTCCCAGCGGCTGCTCGCGGCGGCCGCCGAGGGCGAACGGCACGACCGGGCGCTCTGGACGCCGACCGCCGCGGAAACCGGCGGCGCCGGTAACTCCACCGCTCTGGTCGGCACGCCGGAGACCGTCGCACAGGCCCTGCTGGACTACTACGACCTGGGCGTGGACATCATCTCCGCCCGCGGCTACGACCTGCTCGACGACGCGATCGACTTCGGCAGGTATGTCATCCCGCTTGTCCGCGAGGAGGTCGCCAAGCGGGACGCGGAGCGCTCGGAACAGCGCGCGGCAGCGCAACTGTTGGGCTAGGCCGTTCGATCGCTCCGACACCCGGACACGACGGCGCCCGCCCCCTCAAAACAGGGGACGGGCGCCGTCGTCGCATCCCGTGGGGTCAGCCCACCGAGGAGTAGGCCACGACGCCGCGCAGCACGCCGTCGACCGCCTTGCGGGCCGTGCGGGCCACCGTGCCGCCGGCCGGGGCCGCCGCCGCGATCTGGCCGAGGACGTCGACCAGCTGCTTGCACCAGCGGACGAAGTCGCCGGCCGGCATCTCCGCCTCCCGGAGCACCTCGTCGAGGCCGAAGCCGGAGGCCCAGCGGTACGCGGCCCAGGCGAAGCCCAGGTCCGGCTCGCGCTG
Source organism: Streptomyces sp. NPDC048650 (assembly GCF_043199095.1). NCBI lineage: Bacteria > Bacillati > Actinomycetota > Actinomycetes > Kitasatosporales > Streptomycetaceae > Streptomyces > Streptomyces sp. NPDC048650. The sequence continues at coordinate 529,808 of NZ_JBICVM010000002.1, forward strand.
GCCGACGCCTTCCGCCTGGTTGATCTTGTGTGCCTCCTCCAGGGCGTCCAGCCGCCCCCAGATGCGCACCATCTCGCCCAGCGCGTCCTTGGCTTTCCCGGACGGCAGCTTGGGTGCCACCGCGTCGTCCGCCTGCCGCGCCTCGTAGACCAGCGCCGAGGCGCAGGCGGCCAGCTCCGCCGGGCCGAGCCCCTCCCAGACGCCCTCCCGCAGGCATTCGCTGGCCAGCAGATCCAGCTCGCCGTAGAGCCGGGCGAGCCGGCGGCCCTCCTCGGTGACGGTGTCGCCCTCGAGGTAGTCCAACTCGGTCAGCAGCGCGCAGATCCGGTCGAAGGTGCGGGCGATGGTGTTCGTCCGGCCCTCGATACGGCGCTCCAGCTGGCGGGTGTCCCGCTTCAGCCGGTGGTAGCGCTCGGCCCAGCGGGCGTGGTCCTCGCGCTCGGCGCAGCCGTGGCAGGGATGCGCCCGGATCTCCGTGCGCAGCCGGGCGATCTCACGGTCGTCGGCCGCCTCCGCGCGCGGCTTGCGGTGCCGGGACGGGACGAGATGACCGGCCTTGGTGCGCAGCGCGGACGCCAGGTCGCGACGCGACTGCGGGCTGCGGGCGTTGAACGACTTGGGGATCCGCATCCGGTCCAGCGCCGTGACCGGCACCGGGAAGTCGATCGACGCCAGCCGCTTGACCTGCCGCTCGGCGGTCAGCACCAGCGGCCGCGGACCGTCCTGCGCCTCGAGGCCGCGGTGGCGGTCCGTACGGCCCGAGGGCATGCCGGGGTCCAGTACCAGCGCGAGGCCCGCGTACTTGCCCGTCGGCACATGGATCACATCGCCCGGCTTCAGCTTCTCCAGCGCGGCGGCGGCGGCCGAACGCCGCTGCGCGGCGCCCTGCTTGGCGAGCTCGGTCTCCCGGTCCTTCAACTCCCGCCGCAGTCCGGAGTACTCCTCGAAGTCCCCGAGATGGCAGGTCATCGACTCCTGATAACCCTCCAGCCCCTCTTCGTTCTTCTGCACCTGCCGGGAGATCCCGACCACCGACTTGTCGGCCTGGAACTGCGCGAAGGACATCTCCAGCAGCTCCCGCGAACGGTGCCTGCCGAACTGCGAGACGAGGTTGACCGCCATGTTGTACGACGGCTTGAAGGAGGACCGCAGAGGGTACGTCCGCGTCCCCGCGAGGCCCGCCAGCGCACCCGGGTTCATTCCGCGCTGCCAGAGCACCACGGCATGGCCCTCGACGTCGATCCCGCGGCGCCCGGCGCGGCCGGTGAGCTGGGTGTACTCGCCGGGTGTGATGTCGGCGTGCTGCTCGCCGTTCCACTTGACGAGCTTCTCCAGGACCACCGAGCGGGCAGGCATGTTGATGCCCAGGGCGAGCGTCTCGGTCGCGAAGACGGCCTTGACCAGCCCCTGGACGAACAGCTCCTCGACGACCTCCTTGAACGTCGGCAGCATGCCGGCGTGGTGCGCCGCGATGCCCCGCTCCAGGCCCTCGAGCCACTCGAAGTAGCCCAGCACATGGAGGTCGTCGTCCGGGATGCCGGACGTGCGCGCCTCCACGATGCGCCGGACCCGCTCGCGGCCCTCCTGGTCGTTGAGCCGCAGACCCGAGTACAGGCACTGCTGGACAGCCGCCTCGCAGCCGGCGCGGCTGAAGATGAACGTGATCGCGGGCAGCAGACCTTCGTTGTCGAGGCGGTCGATCACCTCGGGCCGACTGGGCGTCCAGATCCGGCTGCGCTGGCGCCGCTCACGCTCGCGGTCCGCCTCGCGCATCGTGCGGCCGCGCCGTTTGTCCCGCCCGAACGTCGGCCGGCTGTTCTCCATCCGCGCCAACCGCTCCAGGTCGGGGTTGACCTCGCGGCGTCCGCCGCCCTGGCCGTCCCGCTCCTCGAACAGGTCGTACATCCGCCGGCCCGCCAGGACGTGCTGCCACAGCGGCACCGGCCGGTGCTCGGAGACGATCACCTCGGTGTCACCGCGGACCGTGTCCAGCCAGTCCCCGAACTCCTCGGCGTTGGAGACCGTGGCAGACAGTGACACCAGCGTCACGGACGCGGGCAGATGGATGATCACCTCCTCCCAGACGGCGCCCCGGAAGCGGTCGGAGAGGTAGTGCACCTCGTCCATGACCACATAGCCGAGGCCTATCAGGGACCGCGATCCGGAATAGAGCATGTTCCGCAGCACCTCGGTGGTCATCACGACCACCGGCGCCTCGGAGTTGACACTGTTGTCGCCGGTCAGCAGGCCGACCTTGTCGGCCCCGTACCGCTTGACCAGATCCTGGTACTTCTGGTTGGACAGCGCCTTGATCGGGGTCGTGTAGAAGCATTTGCGGCCCTGCTCCAGGGCCAGGTGAACGGCGAATTCGCCGACGATCGTCTTGCCGGATCCGGTGGGGGCCGCGACCAGCACTCCCTTGCCGGCCTCCAGTGCCTGGCACGCCTCGATCTGGAAGGCGTCCAGACCGAAGTCGTACATCTCTCGGAAAGGGGCGAGTGCGGTGGCCTGCTCGGCCGCCCGGAGCTTGGCGGCGGCATAGCGCTCAGCAGGGGACATGTCCTCGGTCATCGTGCTTACGAGCGTACCGGCCACCTCTGACAACGACCGGATCTTTACGGGCCCCTTTACCGACCCGTACCGCGCGGCCCCCGGCCCCGCCCGGGCACCGGCGCCCTTGCGGGGCCTGAGAAGTACCGGCACACCGGCCCACGACGGCCCGGGCAACAGACAAGGAGGCGGGGAGCTCTCGGGCTCCCCACCTCCGTCGTCGTTCCTGCGTGCGGCGTTCCTGCGTGCGGCGTCCTCAGGTGACGTCGTCGTAGCCGCCGCGGCCGCCGTCGGCGGCGCCGCCGTCACCCAGCGCGGCGGGTCCCGCCACCGGCTCCAGCTCGCCGATGTCGTCCGGCGCCAGATCCAGTGCGGACGCCTCGTCGTCGGCCGGCCCCGCGTCCTGGCGGCGCCTGCGGCGGCCGTCGTTGGTGAGGGCGATACCGACGGCCACGAGGTAGAGCAGGGCGATGGGCACGGCCAGCATGAGCATGGTGAGCGGATCCGTGCTGGGCGTGGCGATGGCGGCGAAGACGGTGATGCCCATGACCATCCCGCGCCACCAGCCCAGCATGCGCTTGCCGGTGATCACGCCTGCGAAGTTGAGCATGACCAGCAGCAGCGGCAGCTCGAAGGACAGCCCGAAGACCAGCACCATACGGGTGATCAGATCGAGCAGTACGTCCAGCGGGACGATGTTGCCGATGCCCTGCGGCGTAAAGCTGATCAGCACCTTCGCCGTGGTCGGCAGCGTGTAGTACGCGAAGTAGGCGCCGGCCGCGAACAGCGGGAAGCCGGCGGCGACGAAGCTCATCGTGTACTTCTTCTCGTGCCGGTGCAGACCGGGCGCGAGGAAGGCCCACAGCTGGTAGAGCCAGACCGGCGAGGACAGCACGACACCCGCCATCAGGGACACCTTCAGGGCCAGGGTGAACGGCCCGAGCAGGTCCATCATCACGATGCTGGCGCACCGGGCACTCTTGCCCTGTTTGGCGACATCGGTGAAGAGCGAATGGCAGCCGACCGACTCCAGCACCGGCTTGGTCAAGAAGTTGATGATCGCTTCGTAGAAGAACGCCGCCAGGACCGTCGCGATCACAATGGCCAGGACAGCCTTGGCCAGCCGGTTGCGCAGCTCACGCAGATGCTCCACGAGCGGCATACGCCCCTCGGGGTCCTTCTCCTTCGCTCGCTTTTCAGGGGCAGACTTCCGCAACCCTCGTCCTCATCTCATGCCACAGGCAGCGGCCCGGCCGCCGCCACGGTCAAGCCCTCGGTCAGCGCTGCGCGGTGTGCTCGGGATCAGCGACCGGTCGCGCGCTGTTCTCATCCCCCGGCGCGGCCTTGATGGTCTTGCGCTCGGCCTGCGGCTCGTCCTGCGGCGGGTCGGCGGGCGCTTCCTGCTTCTGCGAGGCCTCGGACTTCATCGCCTTCGCCTCGCTCTTGAGGATGCGAGCGGACTTGCCGAGCGAGCGGGCCATGTCGGGAAGCTTCTTCGCACCGAACAGGAGAAGAAGGACGACAACGATGAGGACGAGCTCCATTGTGCCGATCTTGCCACCGAACATAAGTATTTACCTTCTCACCGAGGCGGCTGGGGATGGAACTAGCTGAACTTGGCCGGACCTCCGTCCGCCCGCCGTACTGCAGCGATCGTAGCGCCCACGGGTGAATACGGGGCAACCCCTGTGCGCACTCCCGGTTGCAGGGCCGCGCCTCGGAATCGGCCCTGGCAAACAGCCTACCGCCCGTGGGGAACGGCAGGTCGGGCCCGTACGCCGACCGTCACTTCCTCGTCAGGTCCTTCGCCGGATCCAGGGAGGCCGCCAGCGGCGTCGCCGCCCGCTCCAGGTCCTCGGCCGCCCGCTGGATCCGCGCCGACGCCGCACCGACCTGCCGGGCGAGCCGCCGTACCTCGACGAAGACGCGGACGGCGAGGACGCCGAGCACGGCGATCCCCAGGAAGCCGAGGACGACAGCGATCATGGGCCAGAGCATGGGGCGAGCCTATCGGTCAGCCGATGTGCAGCCGCAGGGTGCGGACCCCGCCGCCGGTGAGCAGCTCGACGATCCGCTCGCCGGCCGGGCGGCGCACCGCGCGGCCGCAGTCGGGGCAGGTGAAGGAGTAGAAGGTGGTGCGGCGGCTGGCGCCGATCGCCAGCCGGAAGGCGTCCGAGGCCAGTTCGAAGCGGCCCCGGCAGTCCGGACAGGCCGCCTTGAAGAGCACCGGAGTGGTCATGGCGGCGCCCGCCATCGTCGTCGTCATCCCTCGCTGCCTCCTCCGTCGGATGTCCCCGGTCCCCTGCGGGGCCGGTGCGCAGGGCTCACTCGCCGTACGCCGCGAGCGCCTCGGTCGCCGCCCGGCGCGCGCTGTCGGCGAGCGCCTGCGGCGCCACGATCCGCCCGTCGGCACCCAGCCGCAGCGCGAGGCGGCGCAGCGACGCCGGGTCGGGGGTCCGCAGGGTGATGCGCAGCCCGCCGTCGGGGAGCTCCTCGGCACTGTCGTGCGGGTAGTACTCGGCGACCCAGCGACCGCCGGGGCCGACCTCGATGGAGACCTCGGGGTCCTCCGCCGCGGGCTGGACCAGTCCCTCCGACAGATCGCGCAGCTCGATGGGCGGCGGGTCGGCGGGGGCGTCCAGCAGCCGGATCTCGGCGACCCGGTCGAGCCGGAAGGTCCGCCGCGCCTCGGAGAGCCGGCACCACGCCTCGACGTAGGTGTGGCCGACGGCGAACAGCCGGATGGGGTCCACCTCGCGCTCGGTCAGTTCGTCCCGGGCCGGGGAGTAGTAGCGCAGCCACAGCCGGCGCCGTTCCGCGATGGCGCGGTCCACATCGGCGAAGACCCCGCCCTCGGACTCGAAGGTCACCGACAGCCGGGAGCTGGCCCCGGCCGCTTCGCCCGCCGCCGCCTCCAGCTTGGCGGTGGCGCGCAGCAGCGCCTGCCGGTCGCCCTCGCGCAGACCGGGCAGGGTGGCCACGGCACGGGCCGCGACCAGCAGCGCGGTCGCCTCGTCGGCGGCCAGGCGCAGCGGCTCGGCCACATCGTCCGGGTTGTGCCACCAGATGCGGTCGCCGTCGGTGTCGATGTCCAGGAGGTCGCCGCCACGGAAGCTCGTCCCGCACATCGGCAGGACGTCCAGATCGGCGATCAGCTCGTCCTCGGAGATGCCGAAGGCGCGGGCCACGTCGCCGACGCGGGCGCCGGGGCGCTCGCGCAGGTAGGTCACCAGGGACAGCATCCGGCGGGTCTGGTCGATCGCGTTCGTCGCCATGGGGGTACCTCTTCCTCTCAGCCCTTGGCCACGGCGCGCAGCCGGTCGACGACATCGGCCCGCAGTTCGGCCGGCTCCAACACCACCACATCGGGTCCGAACTCCACCAGCCAGGCGTCGAGTCCGTGCCCGCTGGGGATCTCCAACTCGTCCCAGCCGTCACCCAGGTCCCGCACGGTGAGCGCGCGGGCCCGCAGCGGATAGCCGTGGTCGGCGCGGAGTTTGATCCGGGCGGTTCCGGTGGCGGTCTCCCCGGCCCAGCTCTCGACCGTCTCGCGGACGGTGACGTGATCCGGCACCGGCGCGGTGAACGCCCCTTGCCGGGAGCGGACGTTGCCGGTGATCCGGGAGAGCCGGAAGACCCGCTCCGCCTTACGGCTCCGGTCCCAGCCCGCGACGTACCAGTGACCGCGCCAGCATTCGAGGATCCAGGGCTCGACCTGCCGCTGCTCGGGACGGGCGGCGTTGGCCTTGCGGTAGTCGAAGACCACCGGGCGGCGGTCGCGGCAGGCCAGCATCAGCGGTTCGAAGGCGGCTTCGTGCGCCGGGATGCGCGGTTCGAGGGCGCTGTGCGGCTGCCGGTCGTCGTAGCCCTCGCCGTCGTCGGCCAGCGGCATGCCGGCCGCCCGCAGCTTCTGCAGCGCGCCGCTGGCTGCTCCGGCGAGCCGGGCCTGCTGCCAGATCTTGGCGGCCAGCCCGAGGGCGGCGGCCTCCTCGGCGTCCAGGGTGATCGGGGGGAGGCGGTTGCTGTCGCGGCGGGCGAGATAGCCGACCTCGCCGTCGATGGCGTCCACGGTGGCGATGACCAGGCCCAGCTCGCGCAGATCGTCCTTGTCCCGCTCGAACATGCGGTTGAACGAGTCGTCGCTGCTCGCCTCGATATAGGCCTCGATGGACGACCTGAGCTCACGCTTGGTCAGCGGGCGTCGCGTCCCCAGCAGGCACAGCGCCAGGTTCATCAGCCGCTCGGCCTTCGCAATGGCCATCGACGCCCTTTCTCGTGGAACTCCCGAGCGCTGACCGTACCGCTCGGGATGCCCGGGGCAAAGCCGAGGGCCCGTGCCACGGATGGCACGGGCCCTCGGGTGCGTCGAGCCGGGTCTCAGACGGAGACCAGGTCGCAGACGAAGATCAGCGTCTCGCCCGGGGCGATCACGCCGCCGCCGGCGCCGCGGTCGCCGTAGGCGAGGTGCGCCGGGATGGTCAGCCGGCGACGACCGCCGACCTTCATGCCCTGCACGCCCGTGTCCCAGCCGGCGATGACCTGTCCGGCGCCCAGCTGGAACTCCAGCGGCTTGCCGCGGTTCCAGCTCGCGTCGAACTCCTCGCCCGTGCTGAACGCCACGCCGACGTAGTGGACCTTGACGAAGTCCCCGGCCTTGGCGACCGGGCCGTCGCCCTCCGTCAGGTCCACAATCTCGAGCTCGGTGGGAGCCGGGCCCTCGGGGAAGTCGATCTCGGGCTTGTCGATGCTCACGAATGTGCTCCTACTTACGGATCTTTACGATTACCGCGTCAGTCTTGCAGATCTTGGCGTCCCCGCCGGTCACTGCCGCCGCGCCGCGACGGGTCGGACCGCCGGGACCCCTACCGGCCCGCTCAGACCGTGCCGACGATGTCGACCGAGAAGACGAGTGTGTTCTTGGCCAGCTCGTGCTGCGGGCTCGCGCCGTAACCCAGCTTCGGCGGAATCACGATCTCCACCCGGTCACCGACGTGCTTGCCGACCAGCGCCTTGTCCCAGCCCTTGACGACCTGACCGGTGCCGATCTGGAACGCCGCCGCACCACCGTGGTCCCAGGACGAGTCGAACTTCTTGCCGTCCTCCCACTTCACGCCGGTGTACTGCGCGACCAGGCCGTCACCGGCCTTCACCTCGGGGCCCTTGCCCTTGATCAGAACCTGCTGCTCGAGGTCCTTGGGGGCCTTCTCGCCCTTGGGCACGGTGATCGTCGCGGCCTTGTCGCCGTCGGCCTTCACCTCGGGCAGTCCGCTCTCCGGTGCGGCCTGGGTGCCCTCGGCCTTCGCCTTCTTGTCCACCTTCTTCGCGGCGGTCACGTCGACGACCCACACCAGGCCGTCCTCGGGCTTGATGCCGAGCTGCGGGTTCAGGCCCTCGCCGATCAGCGCCTTGGCGGTGCCCTCGACCTCGAAGCGGCTGCCGACCTTCTTCCCGGCCACCGCGGACATGACCTTCTGCGGCAGGGTCTGCTGGGTCATCTGGTCGGAGACCTCGGTGACGACCTGGGTCCGCGGGGCGCCCGGCTTGGCGCCCGGCTGCTGCGCCCAGCTGCTGCCGAGGTTCTGACCCTTCATCGACTGCGCCGTGAAGTCCAGCCGGACCAGATCACCCTTCTTGACGACGGGGCCCTTGCCCTTGATCAGCTCCTTGGTGACGGCCTTGTCGGAGGCTTTGGCGTTCTTCGGCACGCTGATCTTGGGCTGGGCGCCCGCCTTGCCGTCCACCTTGACCACGGCGCCGTCGGACGAGCCGCTGTCCTTTTCCGATCCGCAGGCGGCGGCGAACAGCATGATGGGCACGGTCAGCGCGGCGACGGCGGCGCGACGGGTGTTCTTCGTGAGGTTCATCAGTCCAACTCGGGGCTCGGGGGGTGGATGGGGAACGGCCGCCACTCTACGACCTGTCTCTGTGGACGTTTTCCCTCGCAACACAGCGATCCGACCGCGCACGACACGGCAGGGTGCCGGGAGCGAATTCGCTCCCGGCACCCTGCCACGACGAGCCACCGATCACATTCCGGCGATCAGCTTCTCCACCCGATCGTCCACCGAACGGAACGGGTCCTTGCACAGCACCGTGCGCTGCGCCTGGTCATTGAGTTTGAGGTGCACCCAGTCGACGGTGAAGTCCCGGCGCTGCTCCTGGGCCCGCCGGATGAAATCGCCGCGCAGCCTGGCGCGGGTGGTCTGCGGTGGCACCGACTTGCCCTCGAAGATCTTCAGGTCGTTGCAGATCCGGGCCGCCTGGCCCTTCCGTTCCAGGAGGTAGTAGAGCCCCCGGCGGCGGTGGATGTCGTGATACGCGAGGTCTATCTGCGCCACCCGTGGGTGGGACATGGTGATGTTGTTCTTTGTGCGATACCGCTCGATGAGCTGATGTTTCATCACCCAGTCGATCTCGGTCGAGATCCGGTCGAGCTCCTGGTCCCGGATCGCCTCGAGAGTGCGGCCCCACAGCTCCAGAACCTGCTCGACGGTGCCCGTACGGATCCCACGCCGCTCGCAGAAGTCGACGGCCTTTTCGTAGTACTCCTGCTGCACCTCGAGCGCCGACGCCTCGCGCCCGCTGGCCAGCCGCACCTTGCGTTGGCCGGTGATGTCGTGACTGACCTCCCGGATCGCCCGGATCGGGTTCTCCAGCGTCAGATCGCGCATGACCGTGCCCGCCTCGATCATGCGCAGGACCAGGTCGGTGGCTCCGACCTTGAGCAGCATGGTCGTCTCGGACATGTTGGAGTCACCGACGATGACATGCAGCCGGCGGTAGCGCTCGGCGTCCGCATGCGGCTCGTCGCGGGTGTTGATGATTGGCCGGGAGCGGGTCGTCGCCGAAGAGACGCCCTCCCAGATGTGCTCCGCGCGCTGGCTGACGCAGTAGACGGCGCCGCGTGGGGTCTGCAGCACCTTGCCCGCGCCGCACAGCAGCTGACGGGTGACGAGGAACGGGATGAGGATGTCCGCGAGCCGGGAGAACTCGCCGTGGCGTGCCACGAGATAGTTCTCGTGACAGCCGTAGGAGTTTCCCGCCGAATCGGTGTTGTTCTTGAAGAGATAGACGTCGCCCGCGATTCCCTCCTCGTGCAGGCGGCGTTCGGCGTCGACGAGCAGGCCCTCGAGAATGCGCTCGCCGGCCTTGTCGTGGGTGACCAGCTCGGTCACGTTGTCGCACTCGGGAGTTGCGTATTCCGGATGCGATCCCACGTCCAAGTACAGGCGGGCGCCGTTCCGCAGGAAGACATTGCTGCTGCGGCCCCATGACACAACACGGCGGAAGAGGTACCGCGCCACTTCGTCAGGTGACAGTCGGCGCTGTCCCCTGAACGTGCACGTGACGCCGTACTCGTTCTCCAGCCCGAAAATGCGGCGGTCCATGACTGAACATTACGCCTGACGGCCTGCTCTGAAACCGGGTTCGACAGCCCCGTTTCGATCATTTTCCGTCGGGGCGGCACCCGCCGTATCCTGCACCGGATCTCCGAGAAATCGCTTCGTCGACAAAAGGACGAGCAGCGCCGCGACGCCACCGGCCCCGGCCACCGCGAATCCGGCCACCGAACCACCGCCCTCGACCGCGGGCCCCACCACCGAGGCACCCACCGCCGATCCGACGCCGAAGGTCGTCACCAGCCACGAAAAGGCCTCCGTCACCGTGCCCTTGGGCGCATGCCGGTCCACCACCACGAACGCGCAGGCCAGCGCGGGGGCCAGGAACACCCCGGCGACCCCGGTGAGCGCCGTCATCCCGGCGACGCCGGGGGCGAGCGCCAGCGGCAGATACCCCAGCGCCAGAAGGGCGATGAGGAGCCGCAGCCGGCTCTCCGGCCGCCCCGGCCACTCCCGGGCGCCGTAGGCGATGCCGCCGACCAGCGCCCCGAAGCCGAGCGCGGAGAGCAGGTAGCTGGAGACCATGCCCCCGCCGTGCTCATCGGCGTACGCCACCGCCGCGACGGCTATCGACCCCAGCGCCAGCCCGACGAAGAAGAACGCGCCGATCAGTACGAGCAGGCCGCCCGAGCGCAGCGCGCCCAGCCAGTGCGCCTCGCGCGGCCCGCTGCGCCACTGCCGGGAGGGCTCGGAGACCACGACGGAGAGCGCGCCGAGCACCCCGATCAGATTGATCACCAGCAGCGCCACCCCGGCCGACCAGGCCGCCACGCACAGCGTCACCAGCAACGGCCCGACCGCGAACATGACTTCCTGCGCCACCGCGTCCAGCGCGTACGCGGCATGCACCCGGTCCGCCCGCTTGAGGACCCCCGGCCACAGGGCCCGCAGCCCGCCCTCCAGGGGCGGGGTGAAGAACCCGGCGATCACCATGGCGGTCCAGGCGAGCCAGCGCGGCTCCAGGCCGACGGCGGCGAGCAGCGCCATCCCGAGCGCGGAGAGGACCGAGGCGGGCAGCATCACCCGCGGCTGCCCGTAGAGGTCGACGGCGCGGCCCAGCAGCGGCTGGCCGATCGCGTTGCAGACGCCGTAGACGGCGGAGAGTGCTCCGGCGAGGGCGTAGCTGCCGCCCTCGGCTCGGACGAACAGGACCACGGCCAGCGCCGCGGTGGCGTTCGGCAGCCTGCCGACCAGCGTCCCCGCCAGCAGCCGGGCCGCGTGCCGGGTTCTCAGCAGCTCCCCATATCCCGCGGCCATCCCTGCCCCTTTCCATGCGACCGATCCAGAAGTGTTACGTATAACTTCCCTCGTTATACGTACCATGGCGACAACCCGCGGTCCACCCCGCAGCGGCCGAAGGCAAGGAGTGACACCCCGGTGACCAGCCACGAGGCCACGCCACCCCCCGGTGCAAGCGCCGTTCCCCACGCTCTCGGATCCTCCCCCGAGCGCTCTGGCGGTCCGGCCACCGCGACGCGCGCCACCAGCCGCGACGTCGCACGGGCCGCCGGGGTCTCACAGGCCACCGTCTCCCTGGTCCTCGGGGACAAATGGCGCGGCCGGGTCTCCCCCGCCAAGGCCGAAGCGGTCCGCACCACCGCCCGCGAGCTCGGCTACCGCCCCAACCTCGCGGCCCGCAGCCTGCGTATGGGCCGCACCCGCACCGCGCTGCTCGTCGTCCCCGCCCTGACCACCGAATTCTTCGCCCGTGTCTACACCGGAGCGGCCCGCGCCGCCGCCGACCACGGCTTCGGCGTGGTGCTCTACCCCTCCCCCGAGGGCATCGGCCCGGCCCGCGACCCCTTCGACTCCGCCGCGGCCACCCTGGACGGCGTGATCGCCTCCTCCATGGCCGCCGACGCGCTCACCGCGCTGCGCGATGCGGGACTGCCGCTGGTGATGCTCGACAGCGACCCCGGCGACAGCCGCGCCTCCGCGACCGTGAACCTCGACATCGCCGACGGCATGCGGCAGTTGACGGCCCATCTGACGGCGCTCGGCCACCGCCGCATCACCCACCTCACGGCCGACGTGGAGTCCTGGACGTTCGCCCTGCGGGCCCGCGCCGTCACCGAAGCGCTGGCCGGCGTTCCCGGCACGCTCCTGCGCCGTCAGCCGTCCGCCCTCACCGTCGACGCCGGTCTGCACGCCGCCCATGCCGCGCTCACCGCCCCCGGCCCCCGCCCCACGGCCCTGCTGTGCGACGACGACATCATCGCCGCCGGCGCCTGCAAGGCCGTGCGCCGCCTGGGCCTGCGGATCCCGGAGGACATCTCCGTCACCGGCTTCGACGACCTGGCCCTCGCGGTGGCGGTCGAACCGGAACTGACGACCGTCCGGCTGCCCGCCGAGGAATTCGGCGAGGCCGGCATGCGGGCCCTCATGGCCGTACTCGACGGCGGCCGCACCGCGGCCCCGTCCCTTCCGGTGGCACTGGTCCCCCGGGGCTCCACCGCCCCGCCGCCGCCCGGTGTCCACAACGCCGCGCGCCCCGGCGGGTGATGACCCACCGGGGCGCGCGAGGAGCTTGCCCGGTCCGCTACGAGTCGTCCGACGACCCCTCGGCGGAATCGGAACCGGAATCCGAACCGGCCTCCGACTTACCCGACGCGGCATCGCTGCCGCCGGCCTCGCCGTCCGCGGCCGCGTCGCCGTCGGCGCCGACGGGCTCATCCATCAGCCGGGACAGCTGACTGCCCAGGATCCGCTTGAACTTCCGCTGCTGCGGGCGCGTACGGTCCAGCGTCGCCACTTCGAGCTGTTCGGCGGTCAGCGTGCGCTCACCGCCGTTGGTGTCCCGAGACAGCGAATCGACGGCCAGCTTGAGGGCCTCGCCCAGCGTCATGCCCTCGCGGTGATGCTGGTCGAGATAGCTGCTGATCTGGTCGGCGTTGCCGCCCACCGCGACCGAGCCGTGCTCGTCCACGATCGACCCGTCGTGCGGCAGCCGGTAGATCTGGTCGTCCTCGGCGGCGTTGCCGACCTCGGCGACGATCAGCTCGACCTCGTACGGCTTCTCCGCGGCGCTGGAGAAGATCGTGCCGAGCGTCTGGGCGTAGACGTTCGCCAGGCCGCGCGCGGTCACATCGGCGCGGTCGTAGGTGTAGCCCCGCAGATCGGCGTAGCGCACACCACCGATCCGCAGATTCTCGAACTCGTTGTATTTGCCGACCGCCGCGAAGGCGATGCGGTCATAGATCTCGCTGACCTTGTGCAGGGCGCGGGAGGGATTCTCGGCGACGAAGACCACGCCGTCGGTGTATTGCAGCACCACCACGCTGCGGCCGCGCGCAATGCCCTTGCGGGCGTACTCGGCACGGTCGGCCATGGCCTGCTGGGGTGAGACATAGAACGGCGTCGACACCGGCTATCCGTCCCTTTCTGTCAATGGCTCTCTCACTGGCGAATGCATTCCGGAACATCCGTCCCGTCAGAGCAGCGCGGCGCGCGGGCCGTCGGGCTGTTCGAGGCGGTGCTCATGAATGGCGCGGGCGATCTCCGACACCTCTGCCTCGGTCAGCTTCTTGAAGCCCGCGTCGGTGATCACCGTCACGATCGGATAGATCCGCCGGACCAGATCGGGCCCGCCCGTGGCCGAGTCGTCGTCCGCCGCGTCGTACAGCGCCTGGACGACGGCCGTGGCGGCCTGCTCCTCGGTGAAGTTCTCGCGGTAGAGCTTCTTGAGGGCACCGCGCGCGAAGACGGAACCCGAGCCCGTCGACGCGAAGCCGTGTTCCTCGGAGCGCCCGCCGGTGACGTCGTACGAGAAGATCCGGCCCTTCTGGCGGTCCACGTCCCAGCCGGCGAACAGCGGCACGATGGCCAGGCCCTGCATGGCCATCCCGAGATTGCCCCGGATCATCGTGGAGAGGCGGTTCGCCTTGCCCTCCAGGGAGAGTTGAACGCCTTCCACCTTCTCGAAGTGCTCCAGCTCCAGCTGGAACAGCTTGACCATCTCGACCGCGAGACCGGCCGTGCCGGCGATGCCGACCGCGGAGTACTCGTCGGCCGGGAAGACCTTCTCGATGTCGCGCTGCGCGATGACATTGCCCATCGTCGCCCTGCGGTCACCGGCGAGCACCACACCGCCGGGGAACGACGCCGCCACGATGGTCGTCCCGTGCGGCGCCTCGATGGCGCCCTGCACGGGCGGCAACGGGCGGTTGCCCGGCAGCAGATCGGGCGAGTGCGTACCGATGAAATCCATGAACGACGAGGAGCCAGGCGTCAGGAAGGCAGCTGGCAGACGCCCGGTGCTACGAGTGTTGGCTTCCACACGTTTCCTTCCAGATACTCGGCCGCCCGCCTCAAAACGTCCGGCCGATCCTTGAATTGGCCCAAGGCTGCGTTGCAGCTGAAGCACAGTACGTCTCGGACCTTACCCGTCCGACGGCCGTGATCCACATGTCGGGACAGGGATCACGCGGGGTGTGCTCGGCCCCGGTCGCAAGAGCGACCGAGGCCGGCCGGGGAGTCCGTGGACGACGGACTCGATCGGCGCGAAGGAATCCGACGGCAGCGCCCGCTCGCGCCGAGAGGAATTCCCCTCGGGCAATTCGGACAACTGCCTCACTCGCCGCCTTTCTGGACGAAGCTCCGCACGAAATCCTCGGCATTCTCTTCGAGGACATCGTCGATTTCGTCGAGCACCGAATCCACGTCGTCCGACAATTTCTCCTGGCGTTCCTTGAGGTCTTCCGAAGCCTGCGCGTCCTGCGTCTGCTCCTCGACCTCTTCGGTGGAACGCGTGGCCTTCTGCTGCCCGCCGCCGCTGTCCTTGGTCGCCATATCCCTCACCCCGCTCGGTTCGCCCCGCTCGATGTGACCTTCAAGATCCGACCCTACAAGCAGGATCCGACATCGGCCCTGCACTTGGTGCAACGTCCGGGAGTCACCTGGATGATTCCCGCGCCGCGGCCATTTCAGCCGCGGATCAGCTGTCGATCGTCGTGAAACCGTCCCGAATCCGCCGCACGTCAGCGACCGGAAAGCGTCCGCACCAGCTCCTCGGCGGTGCGGCAGCGGTCCAGCAGCTCCTTGACGTGCTTGCGGGTTCCGCGCAGGGGTTCCAGCGTGGGAACCCGCTGCAGGGAGTCACGGCCCGGGAGATCGAAGATGACCGAGTCCCAGGAGGCCGCCGCCACGTCATCGGCGTACTGCTCCAGGCAGCGGCCGCGGAAGTAGGCCCTGGTGTCCTCCGGGGGCTTGCGCTGGGCCCGGTCGACGTCGGCCTCGTCCAACAGGCGCTTCATCTTGCCGCGGGCCGCCAGACGGTTGTACAGGCCCTTTTCGGCGCGTACATCGGCGTACTGGAGATCGATGAGGTGCAGCCGCGCCGCGTCCCACTCCAGCCCGTCGCGCCGGCGGTAGCCCTCCATCAGCTCGCGCTTGGCCACCCAGTCCAGCTCGCCCGACAGGCTCATCGGGTCGTTCTCCAGCCGCCCGAGCACGTCCTCCCACCTGGTCAGGACGTCCTTGGTCTGCTCGTCCGCATCCGCTCCGTAGCGGTCCTCGACGTACTTGCGGGCCAGCTCGAAGTACTCCATCTGGAGCTGGACGGCGGTGAGCGTGCGGCCGCTGCGGAGGGTGATCAGGTGTTGCAGGGAGGGGTCGTGCGAGACGTGGTGAAGGGTGCGTACCGGCTGGTCGACGGCCAGATCCACGGCGATGAAGCCGTCCTCGATCATGGACAGGACCAGTGAGGTGGTGCCGAGCTTGAGGTAGGTCGAGATCTCGGAGAGGTTGGCGTCACCGATGATCACGTGCAGCCGGCGGTACTTCTCGGCATCCGCGTGCGGCTCGTCGCGGGTGTTGATGATCGGGCGCTTGAGGGTCGTCTCCAGCCCGACCTCCACCTCGAAGTAGTCGGCGCGCTGGCTGAGCTGGAAGCCGTGCTCGCGGCCGTCCTGGCCGATGCCGACCCGGCCGGCGCCGGTCACCACCTGGCGGGAGACGAAGAACGGCGTCAGGTGGCGCACGATGTCCGAGAACGGGGTCTCCCGCTTCATCAGATAGTTCTCGTGCGTGCCGTAGGACGCGCCCTTGTTGTCGGTGTTGTTCTTGTAGAGGTGGATGGGCTGGGCCCCAGGGACCTGGGCCGCCCGCTCGGCGGCCTCGGCCATGATCCGCTCGCCCGCCTTGTCCCAGAGGACGGCGTCGCGCGGATTGGTGACCTCGGGGGCGCTGTATTCGGGGTGGGCGTGGTCGACGTAGAGCCGGGCCCCGTTCGTGAGGATCACATTGGCCAGGCCGATGTCCTCGTCGGTGAGCTGGCTGGAGTCGGCGGCCTCGCGGGCGAGGTCGAAGCCGCGGGCGTCCCGCAGCGGATTCTCCTCCTCGAAGTCCCAGCGAGCCCGTCGCTCCTGGTGCATCGCGGCCGCATAGGCGTTGACGACCTGGGACGAGGTGAGCATGGCATTGGCATTCGGGTGGCCGGGGACGGAGATCCCGTACTCCGTCTCGATCCCCATTACTCGCCGTACGGTCATGCGGCCCTCCTTGCCCGGCGGCGCCCCCGGATGGGGTCGGCGCTCAAGTACCGCGGCGCCTCCGGTACGTGTGCGTTCCCCGCTCCTGCACAGCGTGACGCGGCGGTACCGAAGAGCCTAGAACGCCTTTGCGGCGCTGGGGAGATCATTACAGTCATTGCTCCAGTCCGGTTTTCCCTGATCCATCGCGCTCTTGGCGGGGGCCGGCCCGTGCGGCCCCGGAAAAGCGTCCGGCTGCGGACGCCCCGTGCAGGACATCCGCAGCCGGAGTGCGGTGTTACAGGTATTGGCCGGTATTCGCCACCGTGTCGATGGAGCGGCCGGTGTCCGCGCCCTGCTTTCCGGTGACCAGCGTACGGATGTATACGATCCGCTCGCCCTTCTTGCCGGAGATCCGGGCCCAGTCGTCCGGGTTGGTGGTGTTGGGCAGGTCTTCGTTCTCCTTGAACTCATCCACGCACGCCTGGAGGAGATGGGAGACCCGCAGACCCTTTTGATTGTGCTCGAGGAATGCCTTGATGGCCATCTTCTTCGCACGTCCGACGATGTTCTCGATCATCGCTCCGGAGTTGAAGTCCTTGAAGTAGAGGACTTCCTTGTCACCATTTGCATAGGTGACCTCGAGGAAGCGATTTTCCTCGGATTCCGCATACATCTGCTCGACGACCGACTGGATCATCGCGCTGACCGCCGCCTTGCGGGAATCCCCGTGTTCGGAGAGATCGTCGGCGTGCAGCGGAAGATTCGGCGTGAGGTACTTCGAGAAGATGTCCTTGGCGGCCTCCGCGTCCGGGCGCTCGATCTTGATCTTCACGTCGAGGCGGCCGGGGCGCAGAATGGCCGGGTCGATCATGTCCTCGCGGTTCGAGGCACCGATCACGATGACGTTCTCGAGGCCCTCCACACCGTCGATCTCGGAGAGCAGCTGCGGGACGATGGTGTTCTCCACGTCCGAGCTGACACCGGAACCGCGGGTGCGGAAGAGGGAGTCCATCTCGTCGAAGAAGACGATGACGGGGGTACCCTCGCTGGCCTTCTCCCTGGCCCGCTGGAAGACCAGCCGGATGTGCCGCTCCGTCTCACCGACGTACTTGTTGAGCAGCTCGGGGCCCTTGATGTTGAGGAAGAAGCTCTTCCCCGCGGGCTGCCCGGTCACCTCGGCGACCTTCTTGGCAAGCGAGTTGGCGACCGCCTTGGCGATGAGCGTCTTGCCGCAGCCCGGGGGGCCGTAGAGCAAGACGCCCTTGGGCGGACGGAGTTCGTGCTCCTTGAAGAGGTCGGGGTAGAGGTAGGGGAGCTCGACCGCGTCCCGGATCAGTTCGATCTGGCCGCCCAGACCGCCGATCTTGGTGTAGTCGATGTCCGGAACCTCTTCGAGGACGAGTTCCTCGACCTCGCTCTTCGGAATGACTTCGTAGACGTAGCCGGAGCGGGGTTCGAGCAGCAGGGCGTCGCCGGCGCGGATGGTGATGTCCAGCAGCGGCTCGGCGAGCCGCACCACCCGTTCCTCGTCGGTGTGCCCGATGACCAGGGCACGCTCGCCGTCCTCAAGGATCTCCTTGAGGGTGACGATGTCCCCGGCGCTCTCGAACTCCATGGCCTCGACCACATTGAGCGCTTCGTTGAGCATGACCTCCTGGCCGCGCCGGAGGTCCTCGGTCTCGACGCTGGGGCTGACATTGACCCGGAGTTTTCTGCCTCCGGTGAAAATGTCGGCCGTGCCGTCCTCATTCGCCTGCAGGAAGACACCGAAGCCGGCCGGCGGCTGTGCGAGCCGGTCGACCTCCTCCTTGAGCGCGACGATCTGGTCGCGTGCCTCGCGGAGAGTATTGGCGAGTCGCTCGTTCTGTGCGGAAACGCCGGCCAGGTTGGTCTGCAGCTCGACGATCCGCTCTTCGAGAATCCTCGTGTGTCGCGGAGAGTCGGCGAGCTTGCGTCGCAGGACGGCGATCTCCTGCTCAAGATAGGCAACCTGGCCGGCTGGATCTTCAGACCCTCGCCCCGGCCGGATGCCGCGGTTGATGTCGTCGTCGTGGGCTGCCACGGTCCTCACCTCCTCCAAGGAGCTGGACGCTTCCTGACCCTACCTGGGCCGGTGCAGGTTGAAACCCCTAGATCGAAAAGACTGTCGGGGTGTGTCCGATCTTCACCCTTGCGCACGTCCTCACGCCAAGGGAATACCCACCCAACAACATCGGAAAGCGAGCGGTTGTATCGTCGAGACGGTCAACACCCGTCAGGGCTGGCGCCACTTAGACAAAAACGGTTCACGTACGCAGGAACGGCAGGCGAGATGACCGCGCAGGATGAAGCCCGTCCAGAGCTTGAAGTCTGGATCGACCAGGACCTGTGCACAGGCGACGGGATCTGCGTCCAGTACGCGCCCGAGGTTTTCGAGCTCGACATCGACGGCCTGGCCTATGTCAAGAGCGCGGACGACGAGCTGCTGCAGGACAAGGGGGCCACAACGCCCGTCCCGCTGCCGCTGCTCAACGACATCCGGGACTCGGCCAAGGAGTGCCCCGGTGACTGCATTCACGTACGCCGGGTCGAGGACCGGGTGGAGGTCTACGGGCCGGACGCGGAGTAGTCGCGACGCGGGGTAGACATCGGGCGGACACGGCGTAGGCGGAGCGTAGGGGAGGCCCCGCATACGCGCACTTCATGTGACCGGTCAGGCACCTTCGGTATCGGCGGTGGCGGGAATTTCACTCTGGATGAACTTCCCGTCCCGCCATTGCCATTTGGCGCTCTTGTGAATGTCGGGACAGCAGCGCGGGACATCGAGCGTGGAGTAGCCCAGGAGCGTCGCCGAGATCTTGCCGTCCTGCAGGGCAAAGTCCTGGACGTTGAGCCTCTGGGAAGGCGCCACAAGGGTCGCCACGATGCGCGGCGCGGCCTTGGGGTCGGTCGGCTGGGCCAGTACGAAGACGCTGCTGGGCGGCGTGCCGGTATCGCTGTGGCAGCGGACCACCGCGACGGTCTCGGTGGTGCCGTCGCCGTCGAGGTCGCCGGAGGTCTTCTGCACGACGTCGACACGGTTCGGTCCGCAGTTCACGGGAAAGGTGACCTTGCCCGGATCGGGGGCGGCCGTGCTGTGCCGGCCGGGTTTGGTGGCGGCGTGCGCGGTGGTGGCCGTGGCGTCGGGCGGCTGGACGAACGACGCGGCCGCGACGACCGCCGAGACTGCGGTGGCCGTGGCGAGCCAGTGCATGGGGCGGGGCTGGGTATGCAAAAGGTCCTGGCCTGCCAAGGGCTGCACGCGGGGTAACTCCTGTGAAGAGCTGTGGCGGTGGGAGTGGCCAGCATCGTTCCACAGGAGTCGGCGGCACGGAACCAGCGGGACCGGAGTTTTACGCTCCCATCACGTGGTGAACGACCAGGTGAACGAAGCGGCGCCGCCGACGGCCCCCGTTGCGGGAACTCGTCGGCGGCGCCTGGTGATTCGGTGGCCGGGTCGGGACCGTCAGCCGCGCTCCGTGGCGGCGTCGGTGCCGCCGGATGCCGAGCCCTGGGCGTTCTTGCCCGGGCCGGTGTAGTCCTCGCCGTAGGCGCCCTTGGCGGGCCGGCGGCGGCGCAGCGGCGGCTCGACCCCGTCGGCGAGGCGACGGGCGGTGAGCAGGAAGCCGGTGTGGCCGATCATCCGGTGGTCCGGGCGGACGGCGAGGCCCTCGACGTGCCAGGTGCGGACCATGGTCTCCCAGGCCGACGGCTCGTTGAAGGTGCCGTGCTCGCGGATCGCCTCGACGGTGCGGGCCATCTGCGTGGTCGTGGCGACGTACGCGCAGAGGATGCCACCGGGGACCAGGGCCTTGGAGACAGCCTCCAGGCACTCCCAGGGGGCGAGCATGTCGAGGATGACGCGGTCGACGTCGGTGTCGGAGAGGTTGTCCTGGAGGTCGCCGACGGTGAGCGTCCACGCGGGGTGCGGACCGCCGAAGTAGCGCTCGACGTTCTGCGTGGCGATCTCGGCGAAGTCGGCGCGGCGCTCGTAGGAGTGCAGCATGCCGTCGTCGCCGATGGCGCGCAGCAGGAAGCTGCTGAGCGAGCCGGAGCCCACACCGGCCTCGACGACCCGGGCGCCGGGGAAGATGTCGGCCATCGCCAGGATCTGCCCCGCGTCCTTGGGGTAGACCACGGCGGCACCGCGGGGCATGGACAGGACGTAGTCGGGGAGCAGCGGGCGCAGCGCGAGGTAGGCGACGTTCCCGGTGGTACGGACAACACTGCCCTCGGGAGCACCGATCAGCTCGTCGTGGGGGAAAGCTCCCTTGTGGGTGTGGAAGCTTTTTCCCTCTTCGAGCGTGAAGGTGTAGTGGCGTCCCTTGGGATCGGTGAGCTGGACCTGGTCCCCGACCTTGAAGGGCCCGCGACGGCGGGCGGCACCGGTCGGTTCGGACATGTGACCAGCCTACCGGCCGATCGGGGCGGGCCGGACCAGTGGGCGGCGGGGACGGCCGGCGGGGCGGGTGCGGGGGACGGGCGGGGTGGGCGAGGACGGCGGGCGGGGGCGTCCGCCAACTGGCGGTTCGAACGCGGTCGGCCCCCCGGCCAGGGGGCTACCCAGGGGTGCCGGGCGCGAAGCCCCGCCGGGCCGCGGCCGTCGCGCACGCGGCGGGACGAGCGGGCCACGCGCGGCGGGGGGCGGAAGCGGGCCCACGCACGACGGGGGCGGAAGCGGGCGGGCGTAGGAAGGGCCCGGCGTCTGCCGGGCCCGGCGGGGGAAGGCCCGGCGTCGGGAGCAGTGCCCCGGGTCCACCGCAGGACCTGGGTCGGGGTCCGTGCTCGTCAGGCGCGTCGGCCCATGGCGGACACAAAGGCCCGTTCCACGTCGGCCGTCGACAGCACGCCGTAGATCTCGCCCCTCTCCTCGACGACGAGGTACTCGGTCGCCGGAGTGGCCCGCAGGAATTCCAGGAGGTCCTCGCCGGCGAGCTCGGCGGGAACCCGCATGCCCTCCTTGAGGTCCTGGGCGAGGGTGCCCACCGGAACCCAGGGGCGGCGGTGGTCGGGCACGCCGACGATGGCGGCCTCGCGCACCAGGGCGGTGGGGCTGCCCTGGCGGTCGACGACGACCAGGGCGCGGGCGCCGGCGTCGTTGGCGCGGCGCAGGGCCTCGGAGAGCGGGGTGTCGGTCTCCACCGGGACGGCGCGGCGGGTCAGCGTGCGGGCGGTGAGGTCCGGTAGGCGTTCGCGCAGCCGGGCCATGCGCAGGCTGTTGCCGGCGCCGGTCCAGATGATGGCGGCCAGGATCGCGGCGAGCAGGGCGTCGGTGAGCGAGTCGGCGCCGCCGATCTCGGCGGGGGCGGGGCCCAGCGCGCCGGTGTGGGTGAGCAGCGGGAGGCCGATGAGCACGGTGACGGCGAGCGCGCGGCCGACCCAGGCGGCGGCGACGGTGCCGGTCATGGGCCTGCCGGTGATCTTCCAGACGACGGCGCGCAGCATCCGGCCGCCGTCCAGGGGGAGGCCGGGCAGCAGGTTGAAGACGGCGACGATCAGGTTGGAGATCATCAGGCCGGCGAGCAGGACGCCGGGCACGGTGGCGGGTTCGACCAGCTGCATGCCGGCGTAGAAGACGCCGGCCAGGACGAGGGAGAGCAGCGGGCCGACGAAGGCGAGGACGAACTCCCGGCCGGGCGTTTCGCTCTCCTTCTCGATCTCCGAGACGCCGCCGAAGAACTGCAGCTGGATGCGGCGGACGGGCAGCTTGAAGCGGAGCGCGGCAACGGTGTGTGCGAGCTCGTGGACGAGCACCGAGGCGTAGAAGGCGACGGCGAAGAACAGCGACACGAGATAGCGGGTGCCGCCGAGTTCGGGCAGGACCCGATCGAGCTGACCGCCGAAGACCCAGGTGATCAGGGCGGCGACCACGAACCAGCTGGGGGCGACGTAGACCGGCACGCCGAAGGGGCGCCCCATCAGGATGCCGCCGCCGGTCCTCTTGCCCGGTGCTTTGGGGTCCTTGGGGTCCTTGCTGTCCCTGGGCGGCTCGGGCGGCCGGTGCTGCACGGACTCCCCGGGGTCGTCCTGCGGCTTCCCGCTGTCGTCCACGGCGTCCCCTCGTCGAATGCGGCCTTCGCGCCTGCGTGGCGTGATCTTCCGATCATGCAGGGCGAAGGGTTCTGGCGTCGATGGTATGCGGAGTGGCCCGGCCGGCTCCGCTGCGGGGGCCCGCCGTCGGCCGTACGCGGTTGTCAGTGGCGGGCCGTAGGGTCTTGTGGCATGGGAACGAGCACCGAAGGGGCCGAGGCGGCCACGCAGGGCGGGCAGGACGCGCAGCAGACCGCGGGCGGGGTGGGGGCTCAGCGGGTGGGGTCGGAGGCCGCGGGGGCGGTCCGGCCGGTGGCGCTGTCACCGTCGCGGGCGAGCGATTTCCTGCAGTGCCCGCTGCTGTACCGCTTCCGGGTGATCGACAAACTGCCGGAGAAGCCGAGCGCGGCGGCGACCCGCGGCACGGTGGTGCACTCCGTGCTGGAGCGACTCTTCGACGCGCCGGCGGCGCAGCGCACCGCCCCGGGCGCGCGGGCGATGGTGCCGGGCGAGTGGGAGAAGTTGCTGGCCAAGCGGCCGGAGCTGGCGGAGCTGTTCGCGGACGACGCGGAGGGCGAGCGGCTGGCGGCGTGGCTGGCGGAGGCCGAGGCGCTGGTGGAGCGGTGGTTCTCGCTGGAGGACCCGACGCGGCTGGAGCCGGCGGAGCGCGAGCTGTACGTGGAGACGGTGCTGGAGTCCGGGCTGCGGCTGCGCGGCTTCATCGACCGGGTCGACATCGCGCCGACGGGCGAGGTCCGGATCGTCGACTACAAGACCGGCAAGGCGCCGCGTCCGCAGTTCGCCGAGGGCGCGCTGTTCCAGATGAAGTTCTACGCGCTGGTGATGTGGCGGCGCAGCGGTGCGGTGCCGCGGCGGTTGCAGCTGGTGTATCTGGGCAGCGGCGATGTGATCACCTACGACCCGAGCGAGGCCGATCTGCGGGGAGTGGAGCGCAAGTTGCTGGCCCTGTGGGACGCGATCCAGCTGGCGACGGACACCGGCGACTGGCGGCCGCGGCCGACCAAGCTGTGCGGCTGGTGCGACCATCAGGCGCGCTGTCCGGAATTCGGCGGCACTCCCCCGGTCTATCCCCTGGCGGTCCGCCCGGCGGCGGGCGGCGGCGGGGAGCAGGGCAGAATGGACGCGGTCTAACGAAGGAGAGCACGTGGCTATCCGCGTCCTGCTGGTCGACGACCAGCCCCTGCTGCGCACGGGATTTCGGATGATCCTGGAGGCCGAGCAGGATCTGGCGGTCGTCGGTGAGGCCGGTGACGGTCTGCAGGCGCTGGAACAGGTACGGGTCCTGCAGCCCGATGTGGTGCTGATGGACATCCGGATGCCCCGGATGGACGGCGTGGAGGCGACCCGGCAGATCACCGGCCCGGCCAAGGACGGTCCGGCCAAGGTGCTGGTGCTGACCACCTTCGATCTGGACGAGTACGTCGTCGAGGCGCTGCGGGCCGGGGCCAGCGGATTCCTTCTCAAGGACGCGCCGGCCAACGAGCTGGTACAGGCGATCCGGGTGGTGGCCGGTGGCGAGGCGATGCTCGCTCCCAGCATCACGCGCCGGCTG
Source organism: Streptomyces sp. NPDC048650 (assembly GCF_043199095.1). Lineage (NCBI taxonomy): Bacteria > Bacillati > Actinomycetota > Actinomycetes > Kitasatosporales > Streptomycetaceae > Streptomyces > Streptomyces sp. NPDC048650. The sequence continues at coordinate 553,849 of NZ_JBICVM010000002.1, forward strand.
CTGGACAAGTACGCGGGCCATCTGCCGTCGGGCGAGGAACCGGTGCCGGACACCCTGCACACGCTCACCGAGCGCGAGGTGGAGGTGCTCAAGTTGGTGGCGCGCGGGCTGTCGAACGCCGAGATCGCCGCGGATCTCTTCGTCAGCGAGACGACCGTGAAGACGCATGTGGGCCATGTGCTGACGAAGCTGGGTCTGCGGGACCGGGTGCAGGCGGCGGTGTACGCGTACGAGAGCGGGCTGGTGCGCCCCGGGGCCCAGTAGCCGGCGGCGCGTGACGACGAAGGCGGCGGGGCCGGCCCGGGATCTCCCCGGACCGGCCCCGCTGCCCTTGTGCTCCGGGCGGATCAGGCGTCGGCCGACTTGCTGATCTCCCAGAAGCGGAAGACGGTCGAGGAGTCCAGGGTCCACTCCAGGCCGGAGACCCCGTCGCCGGCGACGGCGTACTGCTTGCCCTGCCACAGCGGGATGACCGGCAGGTCCCGGGCGACGATGTCCTGCACCTCGCGGAAGGTGTCCTTGGTGGCGCCGCGGTCGGGCTGGTCGGCCGTCCGGGGCAGCAGCCGGCCGGTGATCTGCGGCGAGTCGTAGTGGTTGGCCAGCACGCTGTCCTTGCCGAAGAACGGCTGGGTGAAGTTGTCCGGGTCCGGGTAGTCGGGGATCCAGCCCTTGACGTAGACGCCGAAGCGGCCGGACGCCACGCCCTTCTCGTACTCCTCGGTGGGCACGCTGCGCACCTTGGCGGCGAACAGGCCACTGCCGTTGAGCTGTTGGGCGATTTCCTCGACGGCGGGGACGGTTCCCGGGCCGAAGCGGGACGGGGTGGCCCACAGGGTGAGCGGCACCTTGCGGGTCAGGCCGGCGCCGCGCAGGGCGCTGGTGGCCTTGTCGGGGTGCGGCCGGTCGCCGTAGGTGTTGAAGAAGGCGGTGTTGTGGCCGGTGATGCCCGCGGGGACGACCGAGTAGAGCGGTTCCGCGGTGTGCCGGTAGACGTCCCGTACGAGCGTGGAGCGGTCCAGGAGGTAGGCGATCGCCTTGCGGACGCCTATCTTGCCGGCGACCGGGTCCTTGAGGTTGAAGACCAGGTGCATGACCTCGGCGCTGCTGCCCTCGACGACCTGGGTGCCGTCCTGTTCGTGGAGCGAGGCGTTGGCGAGGGCGGCGATGTCCTGCATGGCCAGTCCGCGGTAGGCGACGTCGACGGATCCGCCGCGGACGGCCTTCTTGAGTGCGTCGCTGCGGTCGAAGAACTTCACGGTCATCCCGGAGTTCTTGACCTTGGCGGGACCCTTGTAGGAGGAGTTGACGCCGAAGACGGCCTGCCGGGAGCTGTACTTGTCGAGGGTGTAGACGCCGGAGCCGACCGCCTTGCCGTCGTTGCGCAGCCGGTCGGCCGGGTAGGCGGTGTGGTCGACGATGGAGCCGGCGCCCGAGGCGATCTTCATGGGGAAGGTGGCGTCGGGTGTCTTCAGGCGGAAGACGACGGTCCTGGCGTCAGGTGTCTCGACCCGGTCGAGGGCGGAGAACATCACGGCGGGGCCGTTCTTGTCCTTGATGCGGCGGGTGCGGTCGAAGGAGAACTTGACGTCCTTCGAGGTCAGCGCGTTGCCGTTGCTGAAGGTGAGGCCGTCCTTGAGAGTGCAGCGGTAGACCTGGCTGCGGGTGTCGGTGAAGACGCAGCGCTTGGCCGCCTCCGGCTCGGGCTGGGTGCCGCCCTTGGGGAAGCTCAGCAGCGACTGGAAGACGTTGTTGAACAGCAGCCAGGAGCCGGGCTCGTAGCCGGCGGCGGGGTCGGTGGAGACGACCTTGTCTGTCATTCCCATGACAATCGGTTCGCCGTGGCCGCCCGCGCCGGTGTCGTCGCTGCTGCACCCCGCCATCGCGAGCAGAGCTGTCGCCAGCCCCGCCCCGACGGGGGCCGCCAGCCACTGGTCACGCTTCCTCACTACGGGGTCCTCACGCTCGGTGTCGCGGTGTCGCTGCGGTGCAGGGAACGGCCGCGGCGGTCCTGCCGCCGCGGCCGGTGGGTGTCGTACGGACGGCTGCCGCGGGTCAGTCGGCGACGCCGCGGCCCAGCTCCCAGATCTGCAGGGCAGAGGAGGAGTTGAGGGCCCATCCCAGGCCGGTGATGTCGTCCCGGGCGGCGACGTACTGCTTGCCCTGCCACAGCGGGAGCATCGGGACGTCGTTGGCGAGGATGTCCTGTGCCTGCTTGAAGCCGGTCGCGGCGGCGTTGCGGTCGGTCTGCTGGCGGGTGGCCGGGATCAGCTGCGATTCGATCCTGGCGTTGTGGTACTGGGAGTTGAGGAAGTTTCCCTTGCCGATGAACGGCGCGATGTAGTTGTCCGCGTCCGGGAGGTCGGCGAACCAGCCCATGCCGTAGGCGGTGTACTTGCCCGCCTGGGAGTCGGTGCGGAACTGCTGCCAGCTGTCGACGCCCTTGATGTCCACGTCGAACAGCTTGCTGTCGTTGAGCTGCTGCTGGAGCGTACGGAACTCCTTGGCGGTGCTGGAGCCGTAGTGGTGCTTGGTGTACGCGAGGGTGAACTTCACCGGGGTGGAGATGTTCGCCTGCTGCAGGGTCTTGCGGGCGGCGGTGACGCTGGGGTTGCCGTACTTGTTGAAGAACGAGTTGGTGTGCCCGGTCAGACCGGTGGGGACCAGCGAGTAGAGCGGGTCACCGGTGTAGGAGTAGACGTCGCGCACCAGCTCCGAGCGGTTGACGATCTGCGCCATCGCCTGCCGTACGGCCTTGTCGGCGACCTTGGGGTCCTTGGTGTCGAAGGCGATGTAGCGGATCTCCTGGCCCGGCATCTCCTGGAGCGCGATGTGCTGGTCGCGGGCGTTCTCCAGGCCCTTGATCTGATCCGGTGACAGACCGCGGTTCATCACATCGATATCGCCCTTGCGCAGCGCCTTCTCCATCTGCGCGGAGTCCGTGAAGAAGCGCATCTCGACCGCGTCGTTCTTCGCGGCGATCCCGCCCTTGTACTCGGGGTTCTTGGCGAAGACGGCCTTGGTGATGTGGTCCGCGGTGTGCTCCGCCTTGAGCGTGTACGGGCCGGAGCCCATCAGGGCGAAGCCCTTGTACAGGCGGTTCTTCGGGTACACCTCGGGGTCGACGATGGCGGCGGCCGGCGTCGCGAGCTTCTGCGGGAAGGTGGCGTCCGGCTTCTTGAGGTGGAAGACCACCTCGCTGTCGCTGGGCGTCTCGACCTTGTCGATGCCGTCGAGCAGCGACACCGGGCCGTTGGTGTTGTTGAGCTGCAGCATCCGGTCGATGGAGAACTTGACGTCCTGCGCCGTCAGGGCATGGCCGTTGGAGAACTTCAGGCCCTTGCGCAGGGTGCACCGGTACTGCTCGTTCTGCGTGTCGCGGAACCCGCACGACTCGGCCGCCTCCGGCACCGGGGCGTTGCCCGTGCGGGGCAGCCGCATCAGCGTCTGGAGGGTGCCCCGCAGGACGTTCCAGGCGTCGACGTCGTAGGCCTGTGCGGGGTCGAGCGGGGCGGGCGCTGCCTTGGTGGCCTCGATCTGTGTGGCGACCCCGACGACGATCGGGTCGCCGCCTTCGCCCGCGCCGTCCGTGCCGCCACAGGCGGTCAGTGCGGGGGCGAGCAGACCGGCCAGGACCGGCAGCACCAAGGTCTTGCGGTTCATCGTCGGCAGGTTCCTTATCAGCGCAGAGGTGTTGCTCGCGTCGACATTAGTAGGAACGGCCAGCCGGTCCGGGACACAACGAAGTTGAATCAATATCGCTATGGGATAACGGCGGGGCCATGACCGATATCCGGACGGTGGAACGATTCGCGCGTTGCCCCACCAACCCGGACACTTACCCCCGTAGAAACCCCCAACCGCACCCCCTGGAGCATTCGCCGGGCCCGCTGTCGACGGCCCGGCACGTGAGAAACGTCACGCACTCCGCGCTCTCGGGCACCATCGGAATTCAGACGGCTCATTCGTCACAGAAAATGAGCGGGCCGCTCCCCTGAGTTCCCGGCGCTTTCCGCCGGGACACGCTCAGTGCACGTTTCCACGGCTTTCCGTGATGAGCGTGCGGAGAAATGCCAGGTCGACTTCTTCCAGGGAGCCGACGACCGTCCGGCCGGCGGTCGGCGGGATCGGTGTCACCGACGGCACGGCGACGACCCGGCAGCCGGCGGCCTCCCCCGCCGTCACACCGGTCAGGGTGTCCTCGACGACGGCACAGCGCTCCGGGTCCACACCCAGCCGGGCGGCGGCCGTCAGATACGGGTCCGGGTGGGGCTTGGTGCGCGGCAGCTCGTCGCCGGCCAGCGTCAGGTCGAAGTTCTCGGCGCCCAGCCAGTGCAGCATCCGGTCGATGATGGCGCGGTGCGAGGCGGAGACCAGGGCGGTCGGCACCCGGTGGGCACGCAGCTCGGCCAGCAGCCGCCGCGCACCGGGCATCAACGGCACCCCACGGCCGATCCGGGCGGCGAACCGGGCGTTGAGCAGACCGCTGAGCTCGGCGAGGCCGATCTGGGCGCCGGTGGCCTGGATGAGGTAGCCGGCGCTGCGGGTCATCGGTCCGCCGACGACGACCTCGCGGTGGCCGTCGTCCAGGATGTGCCCCAGTTCCGCGAAGACCTCGGCCTCGGCCTCCCACCAGAAGCCCTCGGTGTCGACGAGCGTCCCGTCGAGATCGAGGAAGACGGCCTGGAGGGTGGCGGGCTCGGCCGTGCGGGTGCCGACTGCGGGGATGCTGCTGGTCATCCATCCACCTCCGTTGAGACGTCCCCCAAGGGACGAAAGGGCCGGTCGCCGCCCCCGGCGGGGGATGCGACCGGCCACTACCGGACCGACCATTGTACGACGCTACGGTCCGATGCGCGCTCCGGTGCGGACGGAAACCGTCCGCGGCCCGGCGCTCCTACCTGGCGTTGAAGTACTTCGCCTCCGGGTGGTGGATGACGATGGCGTCCGTGGACTGCTCGGGGTGGAGCTGGAACTCCTCGGAGAGCTCGACGCCGATGCGCTCCGGCTGGAGCAGGTCCGCGATCTTGGCGCGGTCCTCCAGGTCGGGGCAGGCGCCGTAGCCGAGCGAGAAGCGCGCGCCGCGGTACTTCAGCGCGAACATGTCCTCGACGTCGGCCGGGTCCTCGCCGGCGAAGCCGAGCTCGGCGCGTACTCGGGCGTGCCAGTACTCGGCCAGGGCCTCGGCCAGCTGGACGGACAGTCCGTGCAGCTCGAGGTAGTCGCGGTAGGAGTTGGCCTCGAAGAGCTTGGCCGTCTCCGTGCCGATCTTGGAGCCGACGGTGACGACCTGCAGCCCGACGACGTCGCGCTCGCCGGACTCCTCCGGGCGGAAGAAGTCCGCCAGGCACAGCCGGCGGCCGCGGCGCTGGCGCGGGAAGGTGAAGCGGGTGCGCTCGGTGCCGTCCTCGTTGAGGAGGATGAGGTCGTCGCCCTTGGAGTGGCAGGGGAAGTAGCCGTGGACGACGGCGGCTTCGAGGAGGTTCTCGGTCTGGAGCTTGTCCAGCCAGCCACGCAGCCGCGGACGGCCCTCGCTCTCCACCAGCTCCTCGTAGGAGGGGCCGTCGCCGGTACGGGCCTGCTTGAGGCCCCACTGGCCCTTGAAGAGCGCGCCCTCGTCGAGCCAGGACGCGTAGTCGGCGAGCTGGATGCCCTTGACGACGCGGGTGCCCCAGAACGGCGGGGCGGGGACGGGGTTGTCGAAGGCGACGTCGGAGCGCACCGAGCCCTCGGGCTCCTCGACCTCGAGGACGGCCGTGTCCTTCTTCGGCACCCGGCGCTGCTTGAGCTCGGGGAGGGTGGCGCCGGGCACGCCCCGCTTGACGGCGATGAGGGCGTCCATCAGGCGCAGTCCCTCGAACGCGTCGCGGGCGTAGCGGACTTCGCCCTCGTAGATCTCGTGCAGGTCCTGCTCGACGTAGGCGCGGGTGAGGGCCGCGCCGCCGAGGATGACGGGGAAGTCGGCGGCCATCTTGCGCTGGTTGAGCTCCTCGAGGTTCTCCTTCATGATCACGGTCGACTTGACCAGAAGGCCGGACATGCCGATGACGTCGGCGCGGTGTTCCTCGGCGGCTTCCAGGATCGCAGCGACCGGCTGCTTGATGCCGAGGTTGACGACGTTGTAGCCGTTGTTGGACAGGATGATGTCGACGAGGTTCTTGCCGATGTCGTGGACGTCGCCACGGACGGTGGCGAGCACGATGGTGCCCTTGCCCTCCGAGTCCGACTTCTCCATGTGCGGCTCCAGGTGGGCCACCGCGGACTTCATGACCTCGGCGGACTGGAGGACGAACGGCAGCTGCATCTGACCGGAGCCGAAGAGCTCGCCGACCACCTTCATGCCTTCCAGAAGGGTCTCGTTGACGATCTCCAGGGCCGGACGCTCGGCCAGCGCCGCGTCCAGATCCGCCTCCAGGCCGTTCTTCTCACCGTCGATGATGCGGCGCTGCAGACGCTCCTCCAGCGGCAGCGCGAGCAGTTCCTCGGCCTTGCCGGCCTTCATCGACTTCATGTTGACGCCCTCGAAGAGCTCCATGAGCTTCTGAAGGGGGTCGTAGCCCTCGCTGCGCCGGTCGTAGATCAGGTCGAGTGCGGCGGTGACCTGCTCCTCGTCGAGGCGCGCGATCGGCAGGATCTTCGAGGCGTGCACGATCGCCGAGTCCAGGCCGGCCTTCACGCACTCGTCCAGGAACACGGAGTTCAGCACGACGCGGGCGGCCGGGTTGAGGCCGAAGGAGATGTTGGACAGGCCCAGGGTGGTCTGCACGTCCGGGTGGCGCCGCTTCAGCTCGCGGATCGCCCCGATGGTGGCGATGCCGTCGCCCCGCGACTCCTCCTGACCGGTGCAGATCGTGAAGGTCAGGGTGTCGATGAGGATGTCGGACTCGTGGATGCCCCAGTTGCCCGTCAGATCCTCGATGAGGCGCTCGGCGATGGCGACCTTGTGCTCGACGGTGCGGGCCTGGCCCTCCTCGTCGATGGTCAGCGCGATCAGCGCCGCGCCGTGCTCCTTGGCCAGGGCGGTGACCTTCGTGAAACGGGACTCGGGGCCGTCCCCGTCCTCGTAGTTCACGGAGTTGATGACCGCGCGCCCACCCAGCTTCTCCAGCCCGGCCTCGATGACGTTCAGCTCGGTGGAGTCCAGCACGATGGGCAGGGTCGAGGCGGTGGCGAACCGGCCCGCCAGCTCCTTCATGTCGGCGACGCCGTCGCGGCCCACGTAGTCGACACACAGGTCGAGCAGGTGCGCGCCCTCGCGGATCTGGTCGCGGGCCATCTCCACGCAGTCGTCCCAGCGGGCCTCCAGCATCGCCTCGCGGAACTTCTTCGAACCGTTGGCGTTGGTGCGCTCCCCGATGGCCAGGTAGGCGGTGTCCTGGCGGAAGGGCACGGTCTGGTAGAGGGAGGCCGCACCGGGCTCGGGCCGCGGCTCACGTGCGGTGGGGGCCACGCCGCGGACCCGCTCGACGACCTGCCGCAGATGCTCGGGGGTCGTGCCGCAGCAGCCGCCCACCAGCGAGAGGCCGTACTCGGCGACGAAGGTCTCCTGGGCGTCGGCCAGCTCCGCGGCGGTGAGCGGGTAGTGCGCGCCGTTCTTGCCCAGGACCGGCAGGCCGGCGTTCGGCATGCAGGAGAGCGGCACGCGGGAGTGCCGGGCGAGGTAACGCAGGTGCTCGCTCATCTCGGCGGGGCCGGTGGCGCAGTTCAGACCGATCATGTCGATGCCGAGCGGCTCCAGGGCCGTGAGCGCGGCACCGATCTCGGAACCCAGCAGCATGGTGCCGGTCGTCTCGACCGTCACGGAACAGATGATCGGCAGGTGGGTGCCGGTGACCTCCAGCGCACGCCGGGCACCGAGGACGGCGGCCTTGGTCTGCAGCAGGTCCTGGGTGGTCTCCACCAGCAGCGCGTCGGCGCCGCCGGCGATCATGCCCTCGGCGTTCTGCTGGTAGGCGTCGCGCAGCGTGACGTACGGGGCGTGGCCCAGGGTCGGCAGCTTGGTGCCGGGGCCCATCGAGCCGAGGACGTAGCGCTGCTGGCCGGTGGAGGCGGTGAACTCGTCCGCCACCTCGCGGGCGATGCGCGCGCCGGACTCGGACAGCTCGAAGACCTGCTCGGGGATGTCGTACTCGGCCAGCGCCGCGAAGTTCGCGCCGAAGGTGTTGGTCTCGACGCAGTCGACACCGACCGCGAAGTACTCCTCGTGCACCGAGCGGACGATGTCCGGGCGGGTGAGGTTCAGGATCTCGTTGCAGCCCTCCAGCTGCTGGAAGTCCTCCAACGACGGATCCTGCGCCTGCAGCATCGTGCCCATCGCCCCGTCGGCCACCACCACCCGGGAGGCGAGTGCCTCACGGAAGGATTCGACTCGGGACGTGCTGGTGAACGATGGCGTGTTCGAGGCCATGGAGATGCTCCCTGGTTGCGACGGCTGTCGGCTTTGCGTCCTCCGGTAGAGGGCGCACCCGGCCAGCCTAGCTGCCGGTCCCGTACAGGGGTTCCCCGTTCCACGGCGTGGACAGCGGGGCCGGGTGGGGGGTACGGAGGCCATCCATGATCATTGGCAGACTCCATTCGCTGTTCACCAGTCGGCATGGACCGATATCGTTCAGCATTGTCGAACCGCATACTTCGGAGGTTGCCCGATGGCACGCACCATCCAGTCGCTGGAGCGAGCAGCCGCGATGCTGCGGCTGCTCGCAGGTGGGGAACGGCGGCTGGGACTTTCCGACATCTCCTCCTCACTGGGACTGGCCAAGGGCACCGCCCACGGGATCCTGCGCACGCTGCAGCAGGAGGGCTTCGTCGAACAGGACCTGGCATCCGGCCGCTATCAGCTCGGCGCGGAGCTGCTGCGCCTGGGCAACAGCTATCTGGACGTGCACGAGCTGCGCGCCCGCGCCCTGGTGTGGACGGACGACCTGGCCCGCTCCAGCGGGGAGAGCGTCTATCTGGGCGTGCTCCACCAGCAGGGCGTACTGATCGTGCACCACGTCTTCCGGCCGGACGACAGCCGCCAGGTGCTGGAGGTCGGCGCGATGCAGCCGCTGCACAGCACGGCGCTGGGCAAGGTGCTCTCGGCCTACGACCCGGTGGCGCACAGCGAGGTGACCGAGTCGGATCGGGAGGCGATCACCCCGCGCACCGTCACCGACCTGGACGACTTCGAGAAGCTGCTGGACCTGATCCGGGCGCGCGGCTGGGCCGCGGACGTGGAGGAGACCTGGGAGGGCGTCGCCTCGGTGGCCGCACCGATCCACGACCGGCGGCGGATGCCGGTGGGCGCGGTGGGGGTCACGGGGGCGGTGGAACGGGTCTGCCAGGAGGGTGAACTGCGGCCGGAAATCGTCGCTGCTGTAAGGGATTGCGCACGCGCCGTGTCGAGGGATCTTGGAGCTGGGCGGTTCTGACCGTATTCCACCTCTATGTTCACCTAAGTTTTTCGCCACGGAACCCTTGACGGGGTCCTTACGGTGAACAAAACTGCCGTTCGTCGGTCGGCATTGTCGAACACCTAACGACAATATTCGCTATGGTGGGGACTGCCGCGGGCCGACCACCGCCCTCTCGGAGGGCGCGGACCACCGGAGGGACCCGGGGTTCGCCTTCCCCTGGACGAAGGACAAAGGAGTCGCGGGTGTCCAGCTCCGACATCTTCATCAGCGAGACCATCGGTACCGCTGTTCTGATTCTGCTGGGCGGTGGCGTGTGCGCCGCCGTCACGTTCAAGCGCTCCAAGGCGTACAACGCCGGATGGGTCGCCATCGCCTTCGGGTGGGGCTTCGCCGTCCTCACGGGCGCATACATCGCCGCGAAGTCCGGCGCACATCTCAATCCTGCAGTCACCATCGGCATCGCCATCAAGGGCGGCATCGAGTGGAGTCAGGTGCCGGTGTACTTCGCCGGTGAGCTGCTCGGCGCCATGATCGGCGCGGTGCTGGTCTGGATCGTGTACTACGGACAGTTCCGGGCGCATCTGACCGACCCGGAGGTGCTGGCCGATCACACCGGCGAGGAGGGCCTGGTCGACCCGAAGGCCGCTCCCACGGCCGGTCCGGTGCTCGGTGTCTTCTCCACCGGCCCGGAGATCCGTCACGCCGTACAGAACCTGGCCACCGAGATCATCGCCACCATCGTGCTCGTGCTGGCGATCCTCAACCTGGGACTGAGCGACAACGGCAAGGGTGTCAGCTGGGGCGGCACGCTCCTGGTGGCGCTGGTCGTCGTCGGCATCGGCCTCTCGCTGGGCGGCCCGACCGGATACGCCATCAACCCGGTCCGTGACCTCGGCCCGCGCATCGTGCACGCGCTGCTGCCGCTGCCCAACAAGGGCGGTTCAGACTGGGGCTACGCCTGGATTCCGGTCGTCGGCCCGCTCATCGGCGGAGCCATCGCCGGTGGCATCTACCAGGTGGCGTTCGCCTGAGCCGCCAAGGCCGCCCCGACTCCGCCCGCACAGACTTCTTGGAGCACACCATGAGCGACACCCCCACCACCTCCTCCCACGGCCACGGTCCGTTCATCGCCGCGATCGACCAGGGCACGACCTCCAGCCGCTGCATCGTCTTCGACAAGGACGGCCGGATCGTCTCGGTCGACCAGAAGGAGCACGAGCAGATCTTCCCGAAGCCGGGCTGGGTGGAGCACGACGCGACCGAGATCTGGAGAAACGTCCAGCAGGTCGTCACCAGCGCCGTCGAGAAGGCGGGGATCACCTCCGCCGACGTCAAGGCCATCGGCATCACCAACCAGCGCGAGACCACGCTGCTCTGGGACAAGCACACCGGTGAGCCCGTCCACAACGCCATCGTCTGGCAGGACACCCGCACCGACGCGCTCTGCAAGGAGCTGGGCCGCAACGTCGGCCAGGACCGCTTCCGCCGCGAGACCGGCCTGCCGCTGGCCTCGTACTTCGCGGGCCCGAAGATCCGCTGGCTGCTCGACAACGTCGAGGGCCTGCGCGAGCGCGCCGAGCGCGGCGACATCCTCTTCGGCACCATGGACTCCTGGGTCATCTGGAACCTCACCGGCGGCGTCAACGGCGGTGTGCACGTCACCGACGTCACCAACGCCTCTCGCACCATGCTGATGAACCTCTACCGGCTGGAGTGGGACCCGAAGATCCTCACGTCGATGGAGATCCCGGCGTCGGTGCTGCCGGAGATCAGGTCGTCCGCCGAGGTCTACGGCAACACCGCCGAGGGTGTCCTCGCCGGCGTCCCGGTCGCCTCCGCGCTCGGTGACCAGCAGGCCGCGCTCTTCGGCCAGACCTGTTTCGAGCAGGGCGAGGCCAAGTCCACGTACGGCACCGGCACCTTCATGCTGATGAACACGGGCCAGGAGCCGGTCAACTCCTACAACGGGCTGCTGACCACCGTCGGCTACCGCATCGGCAAGGACAAGCCGGTCTACGCCCTGGAAGGCTCCATCGCCGTCACCGGCTCGCTCGTCCAGTGGATGCGCGACCAGATGGGCCTGATCAACAGCGCGGCCGAGATCGAGACGCTGGCCAGCACGGTCGAGGACAACGGCGGCGCCTACTTCGTGCCGGCCTTCTCCGGCCTGTTCGCCCCCTACTGGCGCTCGGACGCGCGCGGCGTCATCGCGGGCCTGACCCGCTACGTCACCAAGGCGCACATCGCGCGCGCCGTGCTCGAGGCCACCGCCTGGCAGACCCGCGAGATCACCGACGCCATGACCAAGGACTCCGGCGTCGAGCTGACCGCGCTCAAGGTCGACGGCGGAATGACCTCCAACAACCTGCTGATGCAGACCATCTCGGACTTCCTGGACGCACCCGTGGTGCGCCCGATGGTCGCCGAGACGACCTGCCTCGGCGCTGCCTATGCGGCCGGACTGGCCGTCGGCTTCTGGTCCAGCACCGACGAACTGCGCGCCAACTGGCGCCGGGCCGCCGAGTGGACCCCCCGCATGGAAGCGGCCACCCGTGACCGCGAATACAAGAGCTGGCTCAAGGCCGTCGAGCGGACCATGGGCTGGATCGACGACGAGAGCTGACGAGGAGCACATCATGAGCACCCTGCAGAGCGTCCCGGCACTTGGGACGCACCCGGCCAGCGGTTCCACCGCGAGCCGCGCCGAGACCCGGGAGCAGCTTTCCAAGGCGACGTACGACCTCCTGGTGATCGGCGGCGGCATCCTGGGCATCTCCACCGCCTGGCACGCCGCGCAGGCCGGACTGCGGGTGGCCCTGGTGGACGCCGGTGACTTCGCCGGCGCCACCTCCTCCGCCTCCTCCAAGCTGCTGCACGGCGGTCTGCGCTACCTGCAGACCGGCGCGGTCAAGCTGGTGGCGGAGAACCACTTCGAGCGTCGTGCGGTGTCCCGCCAGGTGGCACCGCACCTCGCCAACCCCCTGACCTTCTACCTGCCGGTGTACAAGGGCGGCCCGCACGGCGCGGCCAAGCTCGGCGCGGGCGTCTTCGCCTACTCCGCGCTGTCCGCCTTCGGCGACGGCGTCGGCCATGTCATATCCGCGAACAAGGCCCAGCGTGATGTTCCGGAGCTGCGGACCGAGGGCCTCAAGGCCGTCGCCGTCTACGGCGACGACCAGATGAACGACTCCCGGATGGCCCTGATGACCGTCCGTGCGGCGGTCGCGGCCGGCGCCACGGTCCTCAATCACGCCGAGGTCACCGGACTGCGCTTCACCCAGGGCCGGGTCACCGGCGCCGAGCTCAAGGACCGGATGGACGGCCAGGAGTTCGGCGTCAGCGCCCGCCTGGTGCTCAACGCCACCGGCCCCTGGGTCGACCACCTGCGCAAGATGGAGGACAAGGCCGCGGCCCCCTCCATCCGGCTGTCGAAGGGCGCGCACCTGGTCCTCAAGCGGACCGCCCCCTGGAAGGCCGCGCTGGCGACCCCGATCGACAAGTACCGCATCACCTTCGCCCTCCCCTGGGAGGACATGCTGCTGCTGGGCACCACGGACGAGGAGTTCGAGGGCGACCCGGCGGATGTCGCGGTCAACGAGAAGGACACCGCCCAGATCCTGGACGAGGCCGCCTTCTCCATCCGCGACCAGCAGCTGTCCCGCGACCTGATCACGTACTCCTTCGCGGGTCTGCGGGTGCTGCCCGGCGGCCCCGGCGACACCTCCAAGGCCAAGCGCGAGACGGTCGTCACCGAGGGCAGCGGCGGCATGCTGTCGGTGGCCGGCGGCAAGTGGACGACCTTCCGGCACATCGGCCGGACCGTCATGAACAAGCTCGCCGCACTGCCCGGCCACCCGCTGGGCGAGGACATGGAGCCCATCTCCCACCTGCCGAAGAAGCTCCCGCTCCCCGGCATCGCCAACCCGAACGCGGTCGCCCACCGGCTGCTGGTCGACGGCGGCACGCCCGGCCCGCGGATGGCCCCCGAGACCGCCCGCCACCTCGCCACCCACTACGGCTCGCTGTCCTTCGACATCGCCCGGCTGGCCAACGAGGACCCGGCGCTGGCCGAGCGCATCCACCCGGACGCGCCGGAGATCTGGGCACAGGTCGCCTACGCCCGTGACCACGAGTGGGCCGAGACGGTCGACGACGTGCTGCGCCGCCGCACGACGCTGATGATCCGCGGGCTGGACACCGAGGACGTCCGCGCCAAGGTCAAGGGCATGCTCGCCGACTGATCCGACTGATCCGACGGATGCGGCAGATCCGGCCGATGCGCCGCTGACGGGGCGTCATGCGGCCGTAGGGTGAACGACGATGGGGCGGGCCACGGGGCCGCCCCATTCGTCGTGTCCGCCCGCGAGTCCGACCGCCCCGTCCCCGCACGCCCCGTCCCCGCCCGCGGCGTGCGTGGGCGGTTCGCGCGGGGCGGTCGGGCCGGACGGTGACTGTCAGTGGCGGCTGCGATGATGTCCAACGGATCGGATCGCTGCGATCCGCGGGGGCACGGGGCACACGGGGGGATCCGATGGCGGGGAAGCGGTGGCGGCGCGCGGGACAGTGGACGGCCTGGCTGCTGGCCGTGCTGATCGTGCTGCCGGTGACGGTGGCGGCGACCGCGCTGCGCGCCGGGTACGCGGGGGCGGCCGCCCCCGATGCCACGACCCGTGGCCGGGATGCGTTCTGGCTCGGTCACGCCTGGGTGGACGGGCGGCGGGACGCCGCCGACGTGGCGGCGCTGCGGCGGCGCCTGGCGGGCACCGGCATCCGCGATCTGTACGTCCACGCCGGCCCGTTGGAGCACGACGGCACCCTGCCGCCGGCCCGCCGGGCCTATCCGCGGGCGCGCTGGCTGATCGCCGCGGTCCACCGCGAGCTGCCGAAGGTCAGGGTGCACGCCTGGCTGGGCGACCGGCTGGTGTACGAAGCGGGTGAGCGGGGCGGGCTGCGGCTGTCGGACGGCGCGGCCCGCGACGCGATCGTGGCGAGCGCCCGGCAGGTGCTGGCGGACGGGTTCGCCGGGGTCCATCTGGACGTGGAACCCCTGCACTCCGACAACCCCGACTATCTGCGGCTGCTGGACCGCCTGGGTCCCGCGGTCCGCGCGCGGGGCGGCGTCCTCTCGGTCGCCGTCCACCAGATCGATCCCCTCCCCCACCTGCACACGATGAGCAACGCCCTGACCGGTCACCGCAAGTGGATATCCCAGCGGTTCTTCGGCGAGGTGGCGCGCCGGGTCGACCAGATAGCGCTGATGTCGTACGACACCGCGCTGCCGACCGAGAGCCTGTACGGCGGCTACGTGGCGCAGCAGACCCGGCTGGCGCTGGAGGTGACGCCGAAGCGCACGGATCTGCTGATGGGGCTGCCGTTCTTCCACACCGACGACATCGGCCACCGCGCCTCGGCGGAGACGGTGCGGGCCGCGGTGCGGGGCATACGCCTCGGGCTGACCCGCGAGGACCGGGTCCGACGGCGCTTCGGAATGGCGCTGTATGTGGACTTTGCGGCCAGGGAGGAGGACTGGTCGGCGTACGGGCACGGCTGGGGAGACCGCGACGGGTCATAATGACCCCAGACATCGGATGTCTGCGCCGCGCCGCGGCCTGCGGACAGCCGAGCCAGGCGACGATATCCGGACAGGTCCCAGCCAGCGGGGAGGGCGGCCATGGCGGTCACCGACGAGGCCATCGAGAAGATCAAGGGCATGATCGTCTCCGGTGCGCTGCGGCCGGGCGACCGGCTGCCCAAGGAGAGCGAGCTGGCGGCCGAGCTCGGCCTGTCCCGCAATTCGCTGCGCGAGGCGGTGCGCGCGCTCTCCCTCATCCGGATCCTCGACGTCCGCCAGGGCGACGGCACGTACGTCACCAGCCTCGATCCCCAACTCCTGCTGGAGGCGATGAGTTTCGTGGTGGACTTCCACCGCGACGACACGGTGCTGGAGTTCCTCGCGGTACGCCGGATCCTGGAGCCGGCCGCGACGGCGATGGCGGCCGGCCGGATCGCCGGACACGAACTCGATTCCCTGGAAGCCCAGTTGGACGCGCTGGGCCCGGAGCCGTCCGTCGAGGACCTGGTCGCCGGCGACCTGGAGTTCCATCGCACCATCGTCTCCGGGTCCGGCAACTCCGTGCTCTGCTCCTTGCTGGAGGGGCTGTCCGGCCCGACCACCCGGGCGCGGATCTGGCGGGGTCTGACCCAGAAGGACGCGGTGGCCCGCACCCTGACCGAGCACCGCGCG
Organism: Streptomyces sp. NPDC048650; assembly: GCF_043199095.1. Lineage (NCBI taxonomy): Bacteria > Bacillati > Actinomycetota > Actinomycetes > Kitasatosporales > Streptomycetaceae > Streptomyces > Streptomyces sp. NPDC048650. The sequence goes on from NZ_JBICVM010000002.1 coordinate 569,485, forward strand.
ATCATCGGCGCCCTGCGCGACCGGGACGCGGAGGCGGCGCGGGCCTGGGCGACGGTGCACATCGCCAGTGTGGAGCAGTGGCTGCGGGCCTCACTGTGACGCCCGCCCGGCCCCGGCGGCCCCGGCGGAGCTGAGGGCTCCGGCGGCCCGGGAGCGTTCAGGCCGCGAATCCGCCGTCCACCATGATGGTGGCGCCGGTGATGTACCGCCCGCCCTCCCCCGCCAGGTGGGCCACGGTCGCCGCGACGTCGGACGCCTTCCCGTAGGAACCGAGCGAGGTCAGTCGGGCCTGGAGGGCGGCGCCGTCGCCGTCGGCCGGGTTCATGTCCGTGTCGATCGGGCCGGGCTGCACCAGATTGGCGGTGATGCCGCGCGGCCCCAGCTCCCGGGCGAGGGTCCGGGTGAGACCGACGAGCGCGGCCTTGCTGGTGGCGTAGAGGGTGCTGCCGGGGAGCACGACCCGCTCGGCCAGACAGCTGCCGATCGAGATGATCCGCCCGCCCCCGCTCAGGTGCGGGGCCGCGGCCTGCGTCACCAGGAAGGGGCCGCGGACGTTGGTCCGCAGCACCCGGTCGACGTCCTCCACGGAGATCCCCTCGAAAGGCCCGACGACGTTGATGCCGGCGTTGTTCACGAGGATGTCGAGCCCGCCCGACCGGTCCGCGACCCCCGCGACCGCGGCCCGCACCTCCTGTGGGTCCGCGCTGTCGGCTCGTAACGCCCAGGCCCGCCCGCCGTCCCGGGTGATCCGCGCGACGACGTCGTCCGCCAGGTCCTTCCGGCTCCGGTAGGTGAGCGCCACCGTGGCCCCCTCGGCCGCGAGCCGCACCGCCACCGCCTCCCCGATTCCCCGGCTGCCCCCGGTGACCAGTGCCGTTCTGCCGCCGAGCGGCCCCGTACCGCCGACCGCCGCCGTCGCTGCGGTCGCCGCCGTCGCTGTCGCCATCGTCCTCACCTCGTACGCATCGGGGCCGTCCCCTGCACCGCTCCCGTGTGCGGTGGCGGCACGACTCCATGGTCCGGCGCCGCGAGGGCCGAAGCTGGCGGAATCCGGACGGAACGTCACCGCGGTGGGCGGGGCCTCGCCCACCGGCCGTGCGGTGCCCCGATCCCGTAGACCCGGCCCGCGGTCCCCCCGAACACGGCCGCCCGCTCGGCCTCGGTGAGCCCGCCGGTGGCCGACTCCGCCAGCGCGAGGACGTCGTCGTACGCCGCGGCCAGGGTGCAGACCGGCCAGTCGGAGCCGAAGAGGACGCGGCCGGGGCCGAAGACGTCGAGGATATGGCGGGCGTAGGGGAGGATCCGGCCGGGACGCCAGGCGGACCAGTCGGCCTCGGTGACCAGTCCGGAGAGTTTGCAGCTGACGTTCGGATGGCAGGCGAGGGCGGTGACCCGGTCGGCCCAGGGCTGCCAGGCGCCCCGGGCGACCTCGGGTTTGGCGGCGTGGTCGAGGACGAAGGACAGGCCGGGTACGGCGTGCACGGCGGCCTGTGCGGCGGGGAGCTCGCGCGGGGTGACCAGGAGGTCGTAGACGAGGCCCGCGTCGGCGAGTACGCCGAGGCCGCGCAGGACCTCGGGACGGGTGAGCCAGTCGGGGTCCGGTTCGTCCTGCACCTGGTGGCGGATGCCGACCAGGCCGCGAGGCAGCGCCGCGAGGACGTCGGCGAGCCCGGGGTCGGTGAGGTCGGCCCAGCCGACGACGCCGCGCACCGGCCCGTCACCGGCGACGAGCGCCAGCAGGTCGGTCGTCTCGTCGTACGAGGAGGAGGACTGGACGAGGACCGTGCCGTCGAGGCGGTGCGCGGTCAGGTGCGGGATGAGGTCACCGAGCGCGTAGCTGCGGCGGATCGGGTCGGCCCACGGCCCGTCCATCCACGGCTGGTCGCGGCGGGCCAGGTCCCACAGATGGTGATGGGCGTCGATACGCATCAGGCTCCCGGGGCGGTGAGGGGCAGCGGCAGGTCCGGTGCGAGCAGGCCGCGTTCGACCAGGGTGTGCCAGAGGGCATCCGGGATGTCGCGGGTGAACAGCTCGGCGTTCTGCCCGGCCTCCTCGGGCGTGGCGGCGCCGACGACGACGGCGGCGACGGCCGGGTGTCCGAAGGGGAAGCGGAGCGCGGCGGCCTTGAGCGGGACGTCGAACTCGGCGCACACGGCGGCCAGTCGGCGGGCGCGGCGGAGCAGGGCACGAGGCGCGGGCGCGTAGTCGTACGGCGCTCCCGGGGACGGGTCGGCCAGCAGGCCGGAGTTGTAGACGCCGCCGACGATCACCGAGGTGCCGCGGCGCGCGCACACCGGCAGGAGGTCGTCGAAGGCGGTGCGCTCCAGCAGCGTCCAGCGGCCCGCGCAGAGCACCACGTCCACGTCGAGGTCGGCGACCAGGCGGGCCAGGACGTCGCTGCGGTTCATGCCGAAGCCGATGGCGCGCACCCGCTGCTGGTCCCGCAGCTCGGCGAGGGCGGGGAAGCCGGTGGCGTACACCTCGGGGAGATGGTGCTCGACGTCGTGGAGGTAGACGATGTCGACGGCGTCCACGCCCAACCGTGCCAGGGACGCGTCGAGGGTGGCGCGGATGCCGTCGCGGGTGAGGTCGCGTACCCGGGCGCGGGCGGGGGTGTCCACGAAGCCCTGGCCGTCCACGGTTTCCCCGGGCGCGAGCGGGCGCAGCCGGCGGCCGACCTTGGTGGAGAGCGTGTAGGCGGCGCGGTCCCGGCCGCGCAGTGCCCGGCCGAGGCGTTCCTCCGACAGGCCGAGCCCGTAGTGCGGGGCGGTGTCGAAGTAGGCGGCGCCGGTGGCGAAGGCGGTGCGTACGACGTCCCGTGCACGCTCCTCGGACACGGCGCGGTAGAGGTTGCCGAGCGGTGCGCAGCCCAGCCCCAGCGGCGGGACGGTGACGCCGGTGCGCCCCAGCTCCCTGGGCCCGTACGGGGGATACGACATGGCAGCCTCTCAGTCCTGCTTCTCGCCGCTGGTGAAGCGGGAGATGACCAGCGCGACGATGATGATCGTGCCGTTGAGGAACTGCGTCCACAGGGGCGGCACTCCGCCCAGTGTCATGACGTTGATGACGAGTTGCAGCGTGAGGACACCGGTGAGCGCGCCGAAGAGGGTGCCGCGGCCGCCCTTGAGGCTGATGCCGCCGATCACCGCGGCGGCGAAGACCTGGAAGATCCAACCGTTGCCCTGGCTCGCGGAGACCGCGCCGTAATGGCCGGTGTAGAGGATGCCGGCGAAGGCGGCGAGCACCCCGCCGACGGCCAGCACGATCCAGGTGATGCGGTCCACCCGCACACCGGCCGCGCGGGCCGCCTCCGGGTTGCCGCCGATGGCGTACAGCGCCCGCCCGTGCCGCAGGTAGCCGAGGGCGGCGCCGCCGAGTGCGAACAGTGCCAGGCAGATCCAGACGGCAGCGGGGACGCCGAGCCAGTCGGCCTTGCCCAGGTAGGCGAAGGAGCCGGGGACGTCGCCGATGGACTGCCCCTCGGAGATGCCTACCTGGAGGCCGCGCAGCATGGTGAGCATGCCGAGGGTGGCGATGAAGCCGTTGACCCGGAGTTTGAGGATGAGGAAGCCGTTGGCGGCGCCGACCGCCGCGCCGACGGCGAGGCAGAGCGGGACCGCGGTCCAGGCTGGGAGGAGCTCCAGACCGGCGAAGCGGCTGCCGTGTGCGGGCATCACCAGCCACAGGGCGACCACCGGGGCCAGGCCGATGGTCGACTCCAGCGACAGGTCCATCCGGCCGCTGATCAGGATGAGCGCCTCGCCGAGCACCAGCAGGCCCAGTTCCGTGGACTGCTGGATGACGCCGACGAGGTTGTCCTGGGTGAGGAAGGCGGGCGAGACGATGAAGCCGATGACGCCCAGGACGAAGATCACCGGTACCAGGGAGAAGTCCCGCCACCGGGCTAGGTCCACCCGGCTGCGGCGGGCGGCGGGGGCCTCCCCCGGCGGGCGGCTGCCGGGCGCCGGGCCCTTCTCGGTCGCTGCGGTCTCGGTCATCGCGCGCCGCCTCCCGTGCCTTCCGTGTGCTCCGTGTGCTCCGTGTGGTCCGTGTGATGCGGGCCTTCGGTGGGGTGCGTGTCAGGGGGGCGCGGCACGCCGTGCACCCCGTGCGTGCCGCCCGTGTCCGGCGTCCGGCGGCCGTCCGCGGCGCCCTTGCCCGGCATGCCCTCCATCGCCGCGACCAGGTCGTGATCGCGCCAGCCGGCCGCGAACTCGGCGGTCAACCGGCCGTGGAAGAGGGCCAGCACCCGGTCGCAGATCCGCAGGTCGTCCAGCTCGTCGGAGACGATCAGCGCGCCGCTGCCGCCGTCCGCGACCCCGCGCAGGACGCCCAGCAGCGCGTCCTTGGACCTGACGTCGACACCGTTGGTGGGCCGCACGGCGACCAGCACACTGGGCTCGCGGGCCAGCGCACGGGCGATCACGACCTTCTGCTGGTTGCCGCCGGAGAGCCCGGACACGGGCTGGTCCGGCCCGGTGGTCCTGATGTCCAGCGAAGCGATCATCCGTGCGGCGAACTCCCGGGTCCTGGCGGGCAGTACGGTCCCCAGCGGCCCCAACTGGTCGGCGACGCTCAAGGTGGCGTTCTCGGCGACGCTGCGGCCCGGGACGAGCCCCTCACGGTGCCGGTCCTCGGGGACGTACCCGATGCCGGCGGCCAGGGCATGCGGCACGCTGCCGGTACGGACCGGCCGGCCGCGCACCGTGATCCGGCCGCCGCCGGGTGCGTGCAGTCCGACGAGCGTCTCGGCGACCGCGGTGTTCCCGCTCCCCGTCGCGCCCGCCAGCCCCACCACCTCACCGGCCCGTACGGTCAGGTCGAGGGGCGCGAACCGGCCCTGCAGCGTCAGCTTCTCGGTGCGCAGCACCGGTTCGCCGGCCCGACGCGGCGCCGTCCGCCCGCGTCGCACCGCGCCCGACTCCTCGCCGGTCATCGCCGCGACCAGCTCGTCCCGGGCCAGCCCGGGGACCGGGGCGGTCAGCACATGGCGGGCGTCGCGGAAGACGGTGACGGTGTCGCACAGCTCGTGGATCTCCTGGAGATGGTGCGAGATGAACAGGAAGGCCACTCCCTGTGCGCGCAGGGCGCGCAGCTTGGTGAAGAGCCGGCCGATGCCGGCCGCGTCCAACCGGGCGGTGGGCTCGTCGAGGACGATCAGCCGGGCGCCGAAGGACAGCGCGCGGGCGATCTCCACGAACTGCCGCTGTTCGACGCCCAGTTCCTTGATCCGGGCGGCCGGGTCGACCTCGACGCCGTATTCGGCGAGCAGCCCGCGGGCCCGCTCGCGCAGCGCCCGCCAGCGGATGACGCGGGCGCCGGGGAACCGGCCCAGGTAGAGGTTCTCCGCGACGGTCAGTTCGGGCACCGTCATCGACTTCTGGTAGACGCAGGCGACCCTGCGCTGCCAGGCGGCGGTGTCGCCCCAGCGGGGCGCGGGTTCGCCGCCGAAGCGGACCGTACCGGCGTCCGGCCGCTCCATCCCGGTCAGTACGTTCACCAACGTGGACTTCCCCGCGCCGTTGCGGCCGACGAGGGCGTGCGACTCCCCCGGCCGTACGGTCAACCCGGCACCGTCCAGGGCGAGCGTCGGCCCGTAGCGCTTGACGATTCCTTCGGCGTGGACCGCGGCCCGGTCCGTCCCGGCCACCACGGCTACCGCTTCCTCTCCAGCTGGTTGGCCCACAGCTTCGCGTCGTCGACGGTGGCCTTGGTGACCAGGGGCGCCGGCAGCTGGTCCTCCAGCCCGTTCTTGATCCGCACGATGGTGGAGCCGTGGCCGGTCGGGCCGGGCCGGAAGGTCTTCCCGTCCAGGGCCGCCCTGGCGTAGTACAGCGCGTACTCGGCGTAGAGGTCGGCGGGCTGGGAGAGCGTGGCGTCGATCTTTCCGGCGCGGATCGCGGCCAGCTCGTCGGGTATGCCGTCGTTGGAGATGATGGTGATGTGGCCGTCGGTCCCGGCCGGTACGAGGCGCTTCTTCTGCTCCAGGAGGGCGAGCGTGGGCTGCAGGAAGGCGCCGCCGGCCTGGAGGTAGATCCCGTCGATGTCCTTGTGCTGGGCGAGCAGGCTCTGCAGCTTGGCGGAGGCGACCTCGCCCTTCCAGTCGGTGGCCAGCTCGTGCACCGTGATCTTCGGGAACCTCTGCTTCATACAGGACGCGAACGCCTGCGAGCGGTCGCGTCCGTTGATGGAGCTGAGGTCGCCCTGGAGCTCGGCGACCCGCCCCCTGCCGCCCAGCCGCTTGCCGAGGTATTCGCAGGACTTGCGGCCGTAGGCGCGGTTGTCGGCCCGCACGACCATGTAGACCTTGCCCGCGTCGGGGCGGGTGTCCACGCTCACCACCGGGATCTTCTTCGCCGCCAGCCGGTCCAGTTCGGCGGAGACGGCGCCGGTGTCCTGCGGGGCCATCACGATCGCCTTGGCGCCCTGGTCGGTCAGCGCCTGCACGTCGGAGACGACCTTGGCGATGTCGTTCTGCGAGTTGGACAGCGGCAGCGCGGCGACCTCGCCCTTGTCCAGGCCCTTTTCGATGTACTGCTGGTAGGAGTTCCAGAAATCGGTGTCCGTACGGGGCATGTCGATGCCGACCTTGCCGCCCGCGGCGTCGCTGCCGCGGTTGCAGCCGGTGAGCGCGGCGGTGGCGAGCAGGACGGCACAGGCCGCCGTGCCGGTCGTACGCAGTCTCATGGTGGTCCCTCGGTGGTGGGTGCGGCGGGCTACGGTCAGGTGGCGGGGCGCAGGCGCAGGCCGTGCATGCCGCCGTCGACGGCGAGCGCGGTGCCGGTGACGGCGGAGGCGGACGGGGACGCCAAGTGGACTATCGCGGCGGCCACTTCGTCGGGGGTGACCAATCGGCCCATGGGCTGGCGGGCGCTCAGGGCGGCGCGTTCGGCGGCCGGGTCCCCGGACCGCTCCAGGAGCCGGCCGACCCACGGGGTGTCGGCGGTGCCGGGGTTGACGCAGTTGACGCGGATGCCCTCCCGGACGTGGTCGGCGGCCATCGCGCGGGTCAGCGCGAGGACGGCGCCCTTGCTGGCGCTGTAGAGGGCGCGCTGCGGCAGTCCGGCGGTGGCGGCGATGGAGCAGGTGTGGGTGATCGAGACGCTGCCCGGGACCCGGGCGGCGGCGGCGCGCAGCGCCGGGAGCGCGGCGCGGGCGGTGCGCACCAGCCCCAGGACGTTCACGTCCAGCACCCGGCCCCACTCCGCGTCGTCGTTGTCCTCGACGGTGCCCACGGCGCCGATCCCGGCGTTGCCGACGAGGGTGGTGAGCGCGCCGCCCAGCTCCCGTACCGCGTCGTCGACGGCGGCCCGGACCGCGGCGCCGTCGGTGACATCGACCGTGACGTGGACCGAGCCGGCGGGCGCGCCGGACGGGTCGCGGTCCAGCACGGCGACCCGGGCGCCGCGCGCCAGCAGCAGCGCGGCGGTGGCCGCGCCGATGCCGGAGCCGCCGCCGGTGACGAGGGCGGTCATCCCCGCGAAGTCGGCGGGCCACTGTCCGTCTCTCATATCGGGACCTCCTGCTCGTGCGGTTGCTGACGGACACGCCACACCGGCCCGTCCGGGAAGCGGTGCGCGGCGACGGACTCGGGCCTCATCCGGGCCGAGAAGCCGGGCGCGGCCGGGGCGCGGTAGCGACCCCGCTCGACGACGGCGGGATCGGTGAAGTGGTCGTGGAGATGGTCGACGTACTCGATGACGCGGTCGTCCCGGCTCCCGGACACCGCCACGTAGTCGAACATCGCGAGGTGCTGCACCAGCTCGCACAGCCCCACCCCGCCCGCGTGCGGACAGACCGGCACGCCGTACTTCGCGGCCAGCAGCAGGATCGCGAGGTTCTCGTTGACCCCGGCGACCCGGGCCGCGTCGATCTGCACGAAGTCCACGGCGCCGGCCTGCAGCAGCTGCTTGAAGACGACCCGGTTGGCGACGTGTTCGCCGGTGGCGACCTTCACCGGCTGCCCGGAGCGGACGGCGGCGTGCCCGAGGACGTCGTCCGGGCTGGTCGGCTCCTCGATCCAGTGCGGGGTGAACGGCGCCAGCGCCGTCATCCAGCGCACCGCCTCGGCCACGTCCCAGCGCTGGTTGGCATCCACCGCGATCCGGATGCCGGGGCCGACGGCCTCCCTGGCCAGCCGCATGCGCCGGGTGTCGTCGGCGAGGTCGGCGCCCACTTTGAGCTTGATCTGCCCGAAGCCGTCGGCCACCGCCTCCTTGGCGAGCCGGACGAGCTTGCCGTCGTCGTAGCCGAGCCAGCCGGGTGAGGTGGTGTAGGCGGGGTAGCCCTCGGCCCTGAGGCGGGCGGCGCGTTCGGCGCGGCCGGGCTCGGCGGCGCGCAGGATCGCCAGCGCCTCGTCGGGCGTCAGGGCGTCCGTCAGATAGCGGAAGTCGACGAGCGAGACCAGGTCCTCGGGGGTCATCGCGGCGAGGAACTCCCACACGGGTTGGCCGGCGCGGGTGGCCGCCAGGTCCCATGCGGCGTTGACCACCGCGCCCGCCGCCATGTGCATCACCCCCTTCTCCGGGCCGAGCCAGCGCAGCTGGGAGTCGTGGGTGAGATCGCGGTGCAGTGCGGCGAGAGCGGCGGCGGTGGCGGGCACCGGGCGGCCGACGACATACGGTGCCAGCGCACGGATCGCGGCGGCCATGACATCGTTGCCGCGGCCGATGGTGAAGCAGAGTCCGTGCCCCGGGGGGCCGCCGTCGGTGTGGAGGACGACGTAGGCGGCGGAGTAGTCGGGGTCGGGGTTCATGGCGTCCGAGCCGTCGAGCTGTTCCGAGGTGGGGAAGCGGACGTCGTGGACCTCCAGCTCGGTGACGGTGTCGGTTACGGCCATGCGCACGCCCCCTGGGACATCGCGGAACACGGGGTCCGCGAAAGAACATCGGACCTTTCCCGGTCATCCGATGTATAGCCCGGGGCGCGAGACCGCGTCCAGACCCCGTACGGAAGTGGAGCGGGCAACGGCGAACATCCCCGCAACAGGTCGGATGAATCAGTACCCATTCGCGTATAGGGGCTGCGGCCGGGCGGGCCGGACGCCGTAGTGTTGGGGGCGCACGCAATGGAACTGCTGCCGGGGGCCGCCACAGGGCGGCCGGACCGGTCGGAAGGAGGCGCTGGGTGATCGAGCTCGAGGGGGTGCCCGAGCTGATCGACCCGGTCATGGTGGCCGCGTTCGAAGGCTGGAACGACGCCGGCGACGCCGCCTCCGCCGCGGTCGCGCACCTGGACCGGGAATGGAAGGGCGAGGTCTTCGCCGCGCTGGACGCGGAGGACTACTACGACTTTCAGGTGAACCGTCCGACCGTCTTCCTGGACGGCGGCGTACGCAAGATCACGTGGCCGACGACCCGGCTGTCCGTCGTGCGCGTCGGCGACGCGGACGGCAAGGGACGGCGGCGCGACCTCGTCCTGGTCCGGGGCATCGAGCCCAGCATGCGCTGGCGCTCGTTCTGCAACGAAATCCTGGGCGTCGCCCATGAGTTGGGCGTGGAGATGCTGGTGGTGCTGGGCGCGCTGCTCGGCGACACCCCGCACACCCGCCCCGTACCGGTCAGCGGCGTCACCTCCGACGCGGATCTGGCGACCCAGCTCGACCTGGAGGAGTCACGCTACGAAGGCCCCACGGGCATCGTCGGCATCCTCCAGGAGGCATGCACCCACGCGGGCGTCCCGGCGGTGAGCCTGTGGGCGGCGGTACCGCACTACGTCTCCCAGCCGCCCAATCCGAAGGCCAGCCTGGCGCTGCTCAACCGCCTGGAGGACCTCCTCGGCATCAGCATCCCACTGGGCGAGCTGAGCGAGGACGCGCGCGCCTGGCAGCTGGGCGTGGACCAGCTGGCGGCCGAGGACAGCGAGGTCGCCGAGTACGTCCAGTCGCTGGAGGAGGCCCGGGACACGGCCGAGCTCCCGGAGGCGTCCGGCGAGGCCATCGCCCGCGAGTTCGAACGCTATCTGCGGCGCCGCGATCCCCAGGCGGGGCCGGGCCTGGCGACCGACGGCGGGTCGTCCGACGGGCGGGACGGCTCCTATCTGCGCGACACGTCCAGCGGCCGTACCCGGCCGCCGCGCCCGGCGCAGAAGGACCCGAAGGATCCCCGCGAGCAGCGGGACCCCAAGGAGGCCCACGAGCCCCCGTCCGGCACGGACAAGGACGCTCCGGACGCTCCGGACCCGTCCGACGGCACGGACGGCGGCGCGGAGGACAGCGACGGCTGACGGCGGCGGGCCGGACCGCCGGGCGGGCCCGGACCACTGTAGTGAAAAAGGGGCGCTTCCGCCGGTCGGCGGAAGCGCCCCTTTTGAGGACAGGGTCAGTGTGCGGGGGTCACAGGGCCACGCCGAGCAGCGCGTCGACGGACCGCGAGACCAGGCCGGGCGCGCCGTCCTCGGTGCCACCGTCGGTCGACTGGGAGGCGGCCCAGCGGTCCACGGCCGCCAGCGCCGCCGGGGAGTCGAGGTCGTCGGCGAGCGCCGTCCGCATCTCCTCCAGGAGCGCGTCGGCGGACGGGCCGTCGGGGCGGGAGACCGCGGCGCGCCAGCGCGCCAGTCGCTCCACCGCCTCGGCCAGCACCTCGTCCGTCCACTCCCAGTCGGCGCGGTAGTGGTGCGCGAGCAGCGCCAGCCGGATCGCGGCCGGGTCCGTGCCGTTGCGCCGCACCGCGGAGACGAAGACGAGATTGCCCTTGGACTTGGACATCTTCTCGCCGTTCAGGGCCACCATCCCGGCGTGCACATAGGCCTTGGCGAACGGGTGCTCGCCGGTGAGGGCCTGGGCGTGCGAGGCGCCCATCTCGTGGTGCGGGAAGGCGAGGTCGGAGCCGCCGCCCTGGACGTCGAAGCCCATGCCGAGGTGGTCCAGCGCGATGGCGACGCACTCGATGTGCCAGCCGGGCCGGCCGTGGCCCAGCGAGGCGCCGTCCCAGCTCGGCTCGCCGTCGCGGGCGGCCATCCACAGCATCGGGTCGAGGGGGTTCTTCTTGCCTACCCGCTCGGGGTCGCCGCCGCGCTCGGCGGACAGCAGCCGCATCGCCTCGGCGTCCAGACCGGACACCTCGCCGAAGTGCGGGTCCGACTCGACGGAGAAGTAGACGTCGCCGTCCAGGTCGTAGGCGGCACCGGCGTCGCGCAGCCGCTCCACCAGCGGCACGATGCCCGGTATCGCCTCGACGGCGCCGATGTACTGGCGGGGCGGCAGCATCCGCAGGGCCGTCATGTCCTCGCGGAAGAGGGCGGTCTCGCGCTCGGCGAGCGCCGTCCAGTCGACACCGGTGGCCACGGCCCGCTCCAGCAGCGGATCGTCGACATCGGTGACGTTCTGCACGTAGTGAACCTGGCGCTTCGTGTCGAGCCACACGCGCTGAACCAGGTCGAACGCGTTGTAGGTCGCCGCGTGCCCCATGTGGGTGGCGTCGTACGGCGTGATGCCGCAGACGTAGATACGGGCGACGGGACCGGGGGCGAGGGTCAGCCGTCCGCCGGTCGCCGTGTCGTGGATCCTCAGGTCGCGGCCCTGGCCAGGCAGGGCGGGGACCTCAGAAGCGGGCCATGCATGCATGCCTTGAGCGTAACCGGACGCATGTTCCACATACGAACCGGACCAGGAGTCTTGGCCGAATTCGCGGTCTTGTGTTCCGCGGCGAAGCGTGCTTCCGGGCGGCCGACGAGAGTGGGCCGGATCAGACCGGCGGCCAGGGGATGGCGGGCCACTCGCCGCCCGGCTCGGGGTGCGTGCCGGTGCGCAGCAGCGCCGTCACCCGCTCCCGCAGCGCCTCGATCTCGGCGTCCGTGAGCAGTTCGGCCAGTCGGGCGGCGAGCGACGCACCGTCCTCCAGCGCCGCGCGCAGACCCCGCAGGACCTCCAGCGCCTCCTCGGTCAGCGGCTCCCCCGCCCAGCCCCACAGCAGGGTGCGCAGCTTGTCCTCGGCGTTGAAGGTGACCCCGTGGTCGATGGCGAAGAGCTGCCCACCGGCGCCGGGGAGCAGATGGCCGCCCTTGCGGTCACCGTTGTTGATCACTGCGTCCAGTACGGCGAGCCGCCGCAGCCACGGGTGATCGGCGTGCACCAGCAGCGCGGTACGGCCCTCCCCGACGTCCGCGAAGCCGACCGCCTTCCAGCCCGGGCCCGGCTCGTCGTCCTCCACCAGGGCCAGCAGCTCGGGCACCTCGGTGCCGTCCCCCTCCGGCGGCTCGATCCACTCCTGGACCATGCCGGTGCCGTACGGACCCTCCCGCAGCACCGTCGCGGGAATCAGATCCCATCCGGTGGCCCGGGAGACCTCATAGGCGGCGACCTCGCGCTGGGCGAGCGTGCCGTCGGGGAAGTCCCACAGCGGGCGCTCGCCGGTGACCGGCTTGTACACGGCGGGGGCGCTGCGGCCGTCGCGCTCGACCGTGCAGTAGAGCACGGCGTTGGACGCCTCGCGGATCCGGCCGCGCACGGTCAGCTCGCCGTCGGCGAGAAACGCGTCCGCAGGGCCCGGCGAGGGCTCCCGCACGGCCGCCGGCGGATCCGCGGGCGCCGCCGTGGTGGGTTCGGCAGCGGACTCCACGGCGCTCAGGCGTCCCGTCGGTATCCGTTCTGGCGCGGGCATACGTGTCCCTCCGGGTCGAGCGGCAGGCTGCACAGCGGGCACGGCGGGCGGCCCGCGTTGACGACTTCCAGGGCTCGCTTGGCGAACGCCCGGGCCATCGTGCCGGTCAGGCGCACCCGCAGCATCGGCGGGCCGTTCTCGTCGTCCTGGAGGAGCCGCTCCTCGGCGTCGGCGAGGTCCTCGTCGCTTTCGGCCTCCAGCTCGACCAGCGCCTGCGCCTCGACGATCATGCGCTGGTCATCGCCGTCCCAGGCCAGCGCCATGGTGCCGACCCGGAACTCCTCCTCGACCGGCGATTCCAGGGGCGCGGCGTCGGAGAGTTCGGCGGGTGAGACGGCGGGCACCGGGGCGTTGCCGCCGCTGCGCCGCACCACTTCGTCCAGCAGCTCGTCGATCCGCTCCGCGAGGGCGGCGACCTGGGTCTTCTCCAGGGCGACGCTGGTCGTGCGGCCGGCCGCGGTGGCCTGGAGGAAGAAGCTACGGCGCCCCGGCAGCCCGACCGTACCGGCCACGAAGCGGTCCGGCGCGTCGTAGAAGAACACCTGACGGGACAACGTCCTGCTCCGATTGCTCGACTTCGGGGGCACTGCGGTCGCTGCGCGGTCCTGCGGTCACTGCGCGGTTCGCAGGGATACGGCAGAGCAGCGCCGTCGCACCACCCTACTGCGCCGACTGATCACGGTGCTCCCGCACCACCTCCGAGGGCCGCGTCCCGTGCGCCCTCGGGGGCGGAGCCGTCCTCGGCGGGCACCAGCGAGCCGAAGTCACCGGTGTCGCCGAGCCGTACGAGCGAGGGCCGCAGTCGGGTGTAGCGGATCACGGTCACCGAGCAGGGCTCGACGGAGACCCGCTGGAAAAGGTCGAGATGCATGCCGAGGGCGTCCGCGACGAGCGATTTGATGATGTCGCCGTGCGAGCACATCACGTAGGCCGCCTCAGGGCCGTGCAGCTCCTCGATGCGGGTGTTCCAGTCCCGCACCGCGTCCACCGCGCGGGCCTGCATGGCCCGCATCGACTCGCCGCCGGGGAAGGCGGCCGCCGACGGGTGCCGCTGGACGACCTCCATCAGGGGCTCGTCGGTCAGCTCGGTGAGTTTGCGGCCGGCCCAGTCCCCGTAGTCGCATTCGCTGATGCGGTCCTCGGTGTGCAGCGGCAGGCCGGGGCGGGCGGCCAGCAGCGGCCGCAGGGTTTCCCGGCAGCGCTGGAGCGGGCTGGAGACGACGGCGGTCAGCGGAACCCGCTCCAGCCGGGCGGGCAGCGCCGCGGCCTGGGCGACGCCCCGGTCGTCGAGGGCGACGCCGGGCAGCCGCCCGGCGAGCACTCCGGAGGTGTTGGCGGTGGAGCGGCCGTGCCGCACCAGGATCAGCGTGGGCATGGCCGCCAGCCTACGTTCCCGACGGCCATTCCTGGCAGGGCTCCGGATGAGGGGCGAGAATGCCAGGTGTGATCGTGGACTGTGCCATCTACCGCGAGGGCCGCCGTATCGACTGCGCGACCGACTACTCGCGTGCCCTCGCGAAGGCCCGGGCGGAGGGCCACTCCTTCCTCTGGCTGGGCATCCACGAGCCGACGAAGGAGGAGTTCGACATGGTCGCCTCCGAATTCGCGCTGCACCCGCTGGCCGTCGAGGACGCCCTCAACGCCCACCAGCGGCCGAAGCTGGAGGTGTACGACGACTCGCTGTTCATGGTGCTGAAGCCGATCACGTACCACGAGCAGGCGGACACCGTGACGGCGTCGGAGCTGATGCTCTTCGTCGGCGACGCGTTCGTGGTGACGGTGCGGCACGGCGAGGCCAGCCCGCTGGCCGCGGTGCGCAAGCGGCTGGAGCTCCAGCCGGAGATCCTGCGGCACGGCCCGACCGCGGTGCTCTACGCGGTCAGCGACGCGGTGGTCGACCACTACATCGAGGTCGCCGCCGAACTCCAGGTGGATCTGGAGGAGTTGGAGGCCGAGGTGTTCGCCCCGATGCGCACCGACACCAAGAACACCGCCGCCGAGATCTACGCGTTCAAACGCGAGGTGATGGAGTTCCGGCGCGCCACCGTCCCCCTGACGGAGCCGATGGCCCGGCTGCAGAACCCCGGGGTGCCGTTCGTGCACGACCACGCACGGCCGTTCTTCCGCGATGTGGACGACCACCTCACCCGTGCGAACGAGTCGGTGGAGGGCCTGGACCGGCTGCTGTCGGACATCCTCTCGGCGCATCTGGCGCAGATGGGCGTGCGGCAGAACGACGACATGCGCAAGATCTCGGCCTGGGCGGCGCTGGCGGCCGTACCGACCCTGATCGCCGGGATCTACGGCATGAACTTCTCGTACATGCCGGAACTGCGGTGGCGGTACGGCTATCCGGCGGTCGTGCTGGTGGCGGCCGTCATCGAGCTGTCCCTCTTCCGGCTGTTCAAGCGGCGCGGCTGGCTCTGAGCGGGACCCGCTGCCGCTGCGCCCGCCGGCCCGGCCTCAGGCGAATTCCGGCGCCGAGGTGGCCGGGCCGCCCAGCGCATCGCGCCGCTCGGGCATCCGCAGCCCGACCATGCGCCGCCAGCCGAGCGCCCGCTCGTAGCCGTACATGCCCCAGATCGCGGCCTTGAGCAGTGCGATCTTCGCCATGGGCCAGCCCAGGAGCCGGCCCATGTGGCCCATCACCGCCAGGCTGACGTCGCGGTAGATCCCGACCTCGACGAGCGCGCACTCGCGCAGGATCCGCTGGATGGTCCGGCCGTGCCCGGCGCGGGCAAGCCGCAGCAGCTCCTCGTGGCAGTAGGAGAGGTGATTGTCCTCGTCGTCGGAGATCATGCGGACCGCCCTGCCGATCTCGGGGTGGTCGCCGAAGTAGGTCCTGAGCATGTCCATCTGGTCGGAGGCACGCTGCTCGGTGACCCGGCTGTGCGCGAGGTAGGTGATGATGTCCCGCTCGGTGAGCGGCTCGTCGCGGCGCAGTTTGTCGTGGGCCAGACCGATGCCGTGCCGCTCCAGCAGCATGGTGTAGTCGGTCTCCTCGGGGACGTCGGCGGGGGCCAGACCGCGCCTGCGCAGCAGGGCGTTGAAGATCCGGCCGTGTTTGTCCTCGTCCGCGCCGTGCCGGGTGATCTTGGGTGCCAGCCCCCGCTGGGAGGCGGGTACCAGCGCGGCGATCCGCCCGTTCTCCCATCCGCCCTGGGTCTCCCCGCTGGCGGCGATGGAGCAGAACAGGCGGTAGGCATCGTCGCTGTCGACGATCTCCTGGAACAGACTTCTGGCCGAGAGCATCGGCACCACCTTCCGGAGGAGCACACCTCAGCCAAGTGAAGAGTGCCCTGCCTGGAGGGGCAACCGCACTGCCCGGTCGATGCGTCCGTTCGAACTACCCGCCGGTGGTGCGGGGGCGTAACCAGCCCGCGGTGGGGGCGTTGTGCTGCGTGACGGCCGTGGCGGGGAAGACCCCCGAGCCCCCACCACGGCCGCGGTGCCGCACCGGCCCGGCGCCCCCGGCGCCGGGCCTTCGGTTGTCTCAGGCCAGTCCCGCCCGCTCCAGCGCCTCGGTGCCCGCGCGCAGCGACGCGACGCGGTCCTCCAGCGTGAAGCCGGCCGGGGCCAGCGTCAGGGTGGTGACCCCGGCCGCCGCGTAGGCCTGCATCCGCTCCGCGATCCGCTCGACGGGGCCGAGCAGCGTGGTCTGGTCGATCAGCCGCTCCGGGATGGCCGCGGCGGCGCCGTCCTTGTCGCCGGACAGGTACTTGTCCTGGATCTCGGCGGCCTCCTTCTCGTACCCCATGCGCTGCGCCAGCTGGTTGTAGAAGTTCTGCTTGCGGCTGCCCATGCCGCCGACGTACAGGGCGGTGTACGGGCGGAACATGTCGGCCAGCGCGCCGACGTCCTCGCCGACCGCCAGCGGCAGCGTCGGACAGACGTCGAAGCCCTCCAGCGTCCTGCCCGCCTTCTCACGGCCGGCCCGGATGTGCGTGATCGCGGTCTCCTCCAGGTGGTCGGCGGAGGGGAAGATCAGCAGGGCGCCGTCGGCGATCTCGCCGGTCTGCTGGAGGTTCTTGGGGCCGATCGCCGCGATGTAGAGCGGGATGTGCTCGCGCTGCGGGTGCACGGTGAGCTTCAGCGGCTTGCCGGGACCGCCGGGCAGCGGCAGCGTCCAGTGCTCGCCCTCGTAGGACAGCCGCTCGCGCGACATCGCCTTGCGGACGATGTCGACGTACTCGCGGGTGCGGGCCAGCGGCTTGTCGAACTTGACGCCGTACCAGCCCTCGGAGACCTGCGGACCGGAGACGCCCAGGCCCAGCCGGAAGCGGCCGCCGGAGAGCGAGTCCAGGGTGGCGGCCGTCATCGCGGTCATCGCGGGCGTACGGGCCGGGATCTGGAAGATGGCCGAGCCGATGTCGATCCGCTCGGTCTGGGCGGCCACCCAGGACAGGACGGAGGGGGCATCGGAACCGTAGGCCTCGGCGGCCCAGCAGACCGAATATCCGAGGCGGTCGGCCTCCTGTGCCACCGCGAGATTGTCCGAGTCCATCCCGGCTCCCCAGTAGCCGAGGTTGATGCCAAGCCTCATGCCGCTCCCCTTACTGATCAGTAACGTCGCTGTTCCAGGGACTGTAGCGCGGGACCCCGCCGGCCGTCATCGGCCGGTTGTCCACAGGTCCCCTGAACGCGGCGCGCGGCGCGTAATCTCAGGGCCCATGGAGCAAAGGCACCTCGGCCGCACGGGTCTGCGCGTGTCCCGCCTCGGACTCGGCACGCTCAACTGGGCGCGCGACACCGACGAGCAGGAAGCCGCCGACCAGCTCAAGACATTCTGGGAGGCCGGCGGCACCCTCGTCGACACCGCCGACATCTATGCCGACGGCGGCGCCGAATACCTCCTGGGCCGCCTCACGGAAGGGCTCGTCGCCCGTGAGGACCTGGTGATCGCCACCAAGGCCGGCAGCGTCCTGGAGCCGGACCGTCGCGTCGACGGCTCCAGACGCCACCTCCTGGCCGCACTCGACGCCTCACTGGCACGGCTGGGCACCGACTACGTCGACCTGTGGCAGCTGCACGGCTTCGACCCGCACACCCCGCTGGAGGAGACCCTCCAGGCCCTCGACCTGGCCGTCACGAGCGGCCGGGCGCGCTATGCGGGAGTGGCGAACTTCTCCGGCTGGCAGCTCGCCAAGGCCGCCACCTGGCAGCTGGCGGCGCCCGGCGTGCGCAACCGGCTGGCCAGCACGCAGATGGAGTACTCCCTGCTCCAGCGCGGCGTCGAGCGCGAGGTGCTGCCCGCCGCCGCCGACCTGGGCATCGGCCTGCTGCCCTCCTCGCCGCTGGGCCGCGGCGTGCTCACCGGCAAGTACCGCAACGCCACACCGGCCGACTCGCGTGGCGCCTCGGAGCATCTGGCACCGTTCGTCGCGCCCTATCTGGACGAGACGGCGGGCCGGGTCGTCGAAGCGGTCAGCACCGCCGCCGACGGACTGGCCGTCACCCCGCTCCAGGTCGCGCTCTCCTGGGTCCGCGACCGGCCCGCGGTGACCGCCCCGATCGTCGGTGCCCGCACGGCGCAGCAGCTCAGAGCCGCATTGTCAGTGGAGACCCTTAGTCTTCCTGACGAGATCCGCCGGGCGCTGGACGATGTATCGGCTCCGGTGCACCACTATCCCGATCACGACTGGAGCACGCTGTGAGTACCGACCGCCTCGCCGGCGAGACCCCGCCCGAGCAGGAGGCCGCGCCCGGCGCTGCGGATGCCCAGCCCGCCGAGGACACCGCGTCGGCCCCCGTCGAGGAGGCCACGCCGGCACCCGTCGAGGACGCGGCGCAGGCACCGGCCGGGGACGCGGCGCCGGCGGCGGGCGACGACACCGCGCAGGGGCCCGCCGGTACTCCCGCCGGGGCGGGTGGGGCGAGTGCGGCGCCGTGCGACCCGGCCGCCGCGACGGCGGCGCAGCTCGCGGCGGCGGTCCGGGCGGTGGAGAGCGGCGAGCGGTCGGCCGCCTCGTTCTTCGCCGAGAAGTCGCGCGCCGCCCAACCGGCGGCCGCGCCCCGCCCGGCCCCGGAGGTGGCACCGCAGCGCGCGGCCACCCCGTCCGCACCTCAGCCCGCCGCCGCACCGCCCGTGCCCCAGGCTGCCGACACCGCGGCCGTGCCCCGGTCGGCCGCTGCCCCCGCTTCCCCGGCCGCCGCACCGACCGCCCCCGGCGTCGAGGGCGTACGGCAGGTCCTGACGGCGGGCGCTGCCCCCGTGTCGCTGGCCGAGAAGACCGCCGAGGCGCTGGGTGAGCGGGCCGCCCAGGCGCTGGCCGCCGACCCCTGGCAGCTGCTCGGTGTGCCCGGCGTGCGCCCCGAGCAGGCCGACGGGTTCGCGCGGGCGCTGCTCGGTCCCGACTGCCGCCCGGACGACGAGCGACGCGCCCAGGCCCTGGTCGGGTGGCTGCTGGAGCAGGCCGCCGTGGCCGGCCACTCCGCGCTGGAGGCGCCCGCGCTGCGCGCCGCGCTCGCCCAGCGGGCCGTCCCGGACCCCGATGACGCCCTTCAAACGGCGATCGCCGAGGGCGCGGTGCTGGTCTTCCAGGACGCGCTGGACACCCCCGGCCAGGCCCGCCCCGCCGCGGGCGAGGAGGACGAGGAGGAGCGTCCGGTACGGCTCCTGTTCGGCCTGGACCGGTACGCCATGGCCGAGGAGAGCGTGGCCGACGGTCTGGCGCGCCTGCTCAACACCTTCGAGGCCGCGGCCGGCACGGAGGGCCCGGAGAGGATCGGGGACGACGGCGAGGCGGACGCGACCGACGACACCCACGAGGCCGCGGAGCCCGACGAGGTCGGCGAGGTCGGCGAGGAGCCCGCGTCGCGGCCCGTCCGTCCCTCCGCCGCCCGGTGGGAGGCCGCGGCGACCGCAGCCCCCTCGCCGTCCGCCGCCGAGCTGATCCGCGCCGCGGCGGGCAGCGGCCTGGTGGCACACACCGGCGCCGAGGCGGCCCGTAGCGAACCCGCCGCACTGATCGCCGCCGCCCGCGCCCTGGGGCTGCGTGCCTACGGCGCCGCCCACACCGAAGACGGCCGCCGACGCCTGGCGGCGCACCTGGCCGAGGCCGCGCCCGGCGACACCGATGAGCTCGGCGCAGCGGCGGTGACCGTGGCCGACCTGCTCTCCGGGCCGGCGGGCCCCGGCCGGGACGCCGACGGTGCGCTCGCCCTCGACCTGCTCGTCGTGCTGGACGCGCCGCAACTGGAGCTGGAAACCGCCGCCGTGCTCGTCGAGTCACTCACCGACGGCACCCGGCTGGTCCTCAGCGGGGACCCCCACGTCCTGTGGTCCGCCGGTCCCGGCCGCCTGTTCGCCGACCTCCTCGCGGCTCGCTTCTGCCCCCAGGTCGTCTCCCGCACCCCGGACTTCGGCCCGATCGGCGAGCTCGTGTCGGGCATCGGCATCGGCGAGCTGAACGAGGTCGAGGCACCGGGCAAGGAGGTGGTGATCGTCCCGGCACGCGACGCCGGGGAGGCGATGCACCGCACCGTCCAGCTGGTCGCCGACTCCGTGCCCCGGGCGCTCGGCGTCCCCACGGACCAGACCCAGGTCATCACCGTCGGCCACGGCGGCGCGGCCGGCACCCGCGCCCTGAACGCCGCGCTGAAGGAGCGCCTCAACCCCGGCCCCGGCCGGTTCGGCGGTTTCGACGCCGGAGACCACGTCGCCTACGCCCTGGCACCCGGCCGTACGGTCACCGGCACGGTCACCGGCGCGGACGCCGCGGGGCTCGGCCTGGACTGCGACGGCGCCGCCGTCGTGGTGCCGCGCGAGCAGGTCGAGGCCGGTGCGGTGCGCCACGGCTGGGCGCTCACCGCCCACCAAGCGGCCGGCCGGCGCTGGCCCGCTGCGGTGGTCGTACTGCCCGGCGACGCGGCCGCTGGTCTGACCCGCGCCTGGGTCTACACCGCCTTCGGACGCGGCGAGCGGCACCTTTCGGTCGTCCAGGGCGCCGACCAGGCCCTGCCCCGTGCGGTCGCCGAGGTCCCCGTCAAGGAACGCACCACCCGGCTGCGCACCCTGCTGCAGACGCAGGCCATGGAGGCCGCGGCGGAGGCGGAAGCGGCCGGCTGACCCCCGCCCGGCGGGAGCACGGCCGGGGCGGAGCCCGCCCCGGCCGTGCCGGACCTACCGGCCCCGGCCGGGCGTCACCGGGAGGCCGTCGTCCTCGTCGTCGTCCAGCTCTTCGTCGAAGACCGAGCTGACGTCGAAGCGGCAGACCACCCGCTGCGGGTCGGCCTGGTCGAACGGCGCGGACAGCCACTCCCCCGGCTCGGCCGGCTCGTCGGCGGCCGCCACCCAGAGCGTGGAGTCGCCCTCCTCCAGGCCGAACTCCTTGTGCCGGGAGGCGATTTCGTCCGGCTCGAATTCGCCGAAGAGCACCCCGAGCGCCGCATGCACGCTGGTGCCGACGATGCCGGCCGTCTCGGCCGAACCGGTCGCCGCGGCCTCGTCGACGGCGTCCGGGTCGAGATCGGCGATGCGCTGCGCCTGATGCAGCAGCCGCTGAGGTTCGGCGACGGTGTAGTCGCGCCGGATCAGCACGCTGAGCGCGCTCGGATCCTCGGGGCCCGCATAGGCGGGCAACGACTCGTTCCCGGGGATCTCGAAGGGGGTGACCTCGTCGTGGGTGTCGTACAGCAGCTCGTCGTACACCTCGGCCGCCGCGGCGAGCTCGTCGAACGCGGCGTAGACAGCCGGATCGTCCGGCCCCGAGCGGCGTTCGACCGCGTCGAGGTGACGGTCCAGCGCGGCTTTTACCGCCTCGGCGGCGGCACGTACCTCGGCAGCGGAAGGCTGCGCAGCATCAGACATAGTGCAGACGCTATCCGTACCGGGGGCGGTCCCGCACAATAGATGCGATGCCGGAATACGAATTCTGCGATGTGTATGTGCCCCGGGGGGTCTCCCGGTCCGCCGCCACACGCCTGCTGACCGACCACGCCGAGTACGGACACTGGGAGTTGGACCGCCTTCGCCTCTACCCCGACGGCAGCCGCCGGGTGCGGCTGCGTCGTCGGATCATCCGCCAGCTCCGCGCCACGTGGTGAGCACCGGCTCGGTATGAGTCCAGCACAGAGCGGGCCCCGTATCCACAGGGCCCGCTCCGTTGTGTGCGCTCCGTGTTATGTGGCGCAGATCACCTGCGCGCGGTGCGCGTCCGGCGGTACAGCACCGCTCCGCCGATCAGCAGTCCGGCGCTCGCGGGCACGGCGTAGCCGATCGCTCCCGCACCGGTGTGGGCGAGCTGGGCACCCGGCTTCGGCGTCGCGACGATCCCCGACTTCCCGGGCACCTCGGTCTGCGGCCGCGCTCCCGGGGTCTCCGGATTGTGGTGCACCGGAGGGGTCTCGGGAGTGTGCGGCTCGGACGGGTGGTGCGGCGTCTCCGGGGCCGGCTGCTGCGGCCTCGGATGATGCGGCTTCTCCGGTCCCGGCTGCTGCGGCTTGCCCGGGTGGTGGGGCTTGCCCGGGTGGTGCGGCTTGCCCGGGTGGTGCGGGTGGTGCGGGCCACGCGGCGGCTGCGGATGAGCGTCGTTGCCGCAGTCGTTCCCGAACGCGGGGTTCAGCAGCCCGCCGACCGAGACGCTGTTGCCGCAGACGTTGACCGGGACGTCGACCGGCACCTGCACGGTGTTGCCGGAAGCGACACCGGGCGAGTGGGCGGCACCGCCCACGGCGGTGGCTCCGCCGCGGTTGCCCGAGCCGCCCCCGTGGTGGCTGCTGTGGTGCTTGCCGCCGTTGGCGCAGTGGTTCCCGAATGCGGGATTGAGCAGGCCGACGACGTTGACGGTGTTGCCGCACACGTTGACCGGGACGTCGACCGGCACCTGGATCAGGTTGCCCGATCCCACGCCGGGCGACTTCGCCGCGCTTCCGGCGGCGGTCGAGTCCGCGTATGCGTAACCGCTGACGGCGGCGAGTACGCCGCCCGCGGCCGCCAACGTGATCAGGCCCTTTGCTGCGACCTGTCTCATAGGTTGTTCCCCTGCCTAGTGCTTTACGGGAATGCGCGCCGCCGGATCTCCTGGGAGATCCCCGGGCGCAGAGATACCCAGAAGCTCCGGAATGCATGGCGTGCATTCCGGAGCCCAACTGGATCGGGCCCTCACGGGCTCGCGTACAACGCCTAGCTGCGTCGGAACGTCACTTGTTGACGCAGGTGTTGCCGAAGGCCGGGTTCAGCAGACCGATCACGGAGATCGTGTTCCCGCAGGCGTTCACCGGGACATGCACCGGAACCTGAACGGTGTTACCGGACACCACACCCGGGGAGTGCACGGACGCGCCCTGAGCGCCCGAGTCCGCAACGGCCAGACCCGCGCCGGCGAGCACGAGACCACTGGTGACTGCCGCAGCCGCGACGACCTTCTTGATCATGGTTCCTCCTTGTAGACAAATGCGGTCCCAGCCGCGGACCGCACTTACTGCAACGAGGGCCGAGCCGTTGAAGCTACGAACACATCGCAGCATTCACCCATTTCAGCGAATCCGGCACGAACGGCAGGGATTTCGTGCCGGATTCCGCTCGACTTCGACGGTTTCAGCTCTGGTCGATGAACCGGTCGAGCACCCGCACCCCGAACTTCAGTCCGTCCACCGGAACTCGCTCGTCCACACCGTGGAACATCCCCGCGAAGTCCAGCTCCGGCGGCAGCTTCAGCGGGGCGAAGCCGAACCCGCGGATCCCGAGGACGTCGAAGGACTTGGCGTCCGTTCCGGCGGAGAGCATGTACGGCACGGCGCGCGCGATCGGGTCCTCGGCCTGCAGCGCCGACTGCATCGCGTCGACCAGTGCCCCGTCGAAGGTGGTCTCCAGCGCCTTGTCCGCGTGCACGTCCTCCCGCTTGACGCGGGGGCCGAGGATCCGGTCGAGGTCGGCCAGGAACTCCTCTTCGTACCCCGGCAGGAAGCGGCCGTCGACGTGCGCCGTGGCCTGCCCCGGGATGACGTTGACCTTGTAGCCGGCGCCCAGTTGTGTCGGGTTGGCGGTGTTCTTGAGCGAGGCGCCGATCAGCTTGGCGATGCCGCCGAGCTTGGCGAGCGTGGCGTCCATGTCCTCCGGGTCGAGCTCGGTGCCCAGCGCGTCCCCGAGCTGGTCCAGGAAGGACCGCAGCGTCTTGGTCACCCGGACCGGGAACTCGTGCCGCCCCAACCGTCCGACGGCCTCGGACAGTTCGGTGATCGCGTTGTCCTTGTGGATCATCGAACCGTGTCCGGCGCTGCCGTCCACGGTCAGCTTCATCCAGTGCATGCCCTTCTGGGCGGTCTCGATGAGATAGAGCCGGATCTGGTCGTTGACGGTGAAGGAGAAGCCGCCGACCTCGCTGATCGCCTCCGTCACCCCTTCGAACAGCTCGGGGTGCTTGTCCACCAGGAACCGCGCGCCATAGGTGCCGCCCGCCTCCTCGTCCGCGAGGAAGGCCAGCACGATGTCGCGCGGCGGCTTGCGCCCGGTGCGCAGCCGGTCGCGGACGACGGCCAGCGTCATCGCGTCCATGTCCTTCATGTCGACCGCGCCGCGGCCCCACACACAGCCGTCCGCGATCTCCCCGGAGAACGGGTGGTGGGTCCAGTCGTCGGCGTTGGCGGGCACCACGTCCGTGTGGCCGTGGATGAGGAGCGCGGGCCGGGAGCGGTCCTCGCCCTCGATCCGGGCGACGGTGGAGGCGCGGCCCCGGTGGGACTCGAAGATCCGCGGCTCCAGCCCGACCTCGGCGAGCTTCTCCGCGACGTACTCGGCGGCGGCCCGTTCACACGGCCCCGAGTGGTCTCCGTAGTTGCTGGTGTCGATCCGGATCAGGTCCCGGCACAGATCGACGACCTCGTCCTCGCCGGTGACCGTCCGGCCCGACTGCGACTCGCTCACACTGCCTCCTGTTGGTTCACGGCCGCGTCGCACCCGAGGGGCACGGTCCGCGGCGGGGTCCACCGCCATCCTCCCTCTCCCGACCCCCGCGCCCAAGGCCGCAATACTCCCGACATCCACTGGTCACGGCCCCGCCGCCGGCCGGACGTGCAGGTGATCGACCACCCCGGATCGTTTGCTATTGTTTTCCACGTCGGAACGGCACAGGCCGCAACGGCAGACACCTTGTCCGGGTGGCGGAATGGCAGACGCGCTAGCTTGAGGTGCTAGTGCCCTTTATCGGGCGTGGGGGTTCAAGTCCCCCCTCGGACACCACCAGCGAAATGCCGGTCGGGAGCGATCCCGGCCGGCATTTCGCGTATGTCCACTGTCCGCCTGTCCGCGGTTCCTGTGCGGCGGTTCCTGTGTCGCGGCTCCTGTGCGGCGGCTCCGGGCACGCGCGCGGCAGGTACCGGAGGCGGGTACCGGCCGGGACCGCTCCGGTGCGGGACTTGAGACATCGGCCGAGCTGGGGTTCTCTGGCCCCGTGCGCCGCAGATCCCCCATACCCCCCGCCCCGCTCCCCCAGCGCCACGGCATCGACCCCGTGCGGGTGCGGCTGCCCGCGGACCCCGACGGGGCCTGGGGCACCGTCGGCGACCATCTGGTCGAGCGGTTCCAGGGCGGGATCGGGGCCGGGCAGGTGGCGACGATGCTGCGGGCGGGACGGTTCGTCGGGGTGGACGGGGCGCTCAGCGGAAGCGAGCCGTACGCGGCCGGGAGGTACGTGTGGTTCCACCGTGACTTCGCGCCGGAGGTGGCGGTGCCGTTCCCGGTGCGGATCGTCCATCGGGACGAGCGGATCGTGATCGCCGACAAACCGCACTTTCTCGCCACGACGCCGCGGGGGCGGCATGTCACCGAGAGCGCGCTGGCCCGGCTGCGGCGCGATCTGGGGCTGCCCGCGCTGCAGCCCGCGCACCGGCTCGACCGGCTGACGGCCGGGCTGGCCCTGTTCGTCGTGCGGCCCGAGGACCGGGGCGCGTACCAGGGGCTGTTCGCCGAGCGCCGGATGCACAAGGAGTACGAGGCGGTGGCGCCGTACGACGCCGGGCTGGCGCTGCCGATCACCGTGCGCAGCCGGATCGTGAAGGAGCGCGGGGTGATGGCCGCTCGCGAGGAGGCGGGCGAGGCGAACGCGGAGAGCCGGATCGAGTTGGTCGAGCGGCGGGGCGGGCTCGGGCGCTACCGGCTGCTGCCCGCCACCGGGCGCACGCACCAGCTGCGGGTGCACATGAACGGTCTCGGGGTGCCGATCCTCAACGATCCGCTCTATCCCGCCGTACTGGAGCCGGACCCGGAGGACTTCGCCGCGCCACTGCAACTGCTGGCCAGGCGGCTGGAGTTCACGGATCCGGTGGACGGGCGGGTGCGCCGGTTCGAGAGCGGGCTGCGGCTGGCCGCGTGGGAGGCCACCGCAGCGGGCTGACGGCGGGGCGGTGGCCACGAGGGCCCGCCCGCCGCCGAATCCCCGGTGCGGGCCGGGGCGGGTCGCGCATAGGGTGCGCGGGTCGTGGAAGCGGTCGTGGGACGGAACGAGGAGAACTGCCGGTGCTGATCTTCGATGCCGATGACACGTTGTGGGAGAACAACGTGATCTTCGAGCGGGTCATCGACGAGTTCTTGGAGTGGATGGCGCATCCGGAGCTCGGGCGGGACGGGGTACGAGGCGTGCTCGACGGGATCGAGGCGGCGAACGCGCTGACCCACGGGTACGGGAGCAAGGTGTTCCTGCGCAGCCTCGGGGAGTGTGTCGCACAGGTGCGGGGGCGGGCGGCGACGGCTGCGGAGTCGGCGCGGATCGCGGGCTGGGCGGCGGCGTTCGAGGGGGACCGGGTGGAGCTGATCCCGCAGGTGGCCGAGACGCTGGCGGAGCTGGCCCGGCGGCACGAACTGCTGCTGCTGACCAAGGGCGACACCGAGGAGCAGGAGCGCAAGGTGGCGGCGTCCGGGCTGGCGCGGCACTTCACGGACGTTCGTGTCGTGGCGGAGAAGAACGTGGCCACGTACGAGGAGCTGATACGGGCCCATGCGCTGGTGCCGGACACGACATGGATGATCGGGAACTCCCCCAAGTCGGACATCCTGCCGGCGCGTTCGGCGGGGCTGAACGCCGTCTTCATCCCGAACGACCACACCTGGGTGCTGGAGCACGGCGAGCTGGACCCGGCCGACGACGGAGTGCTGCACCTGTCGGCGTTCGGGGAGCTGCTGCGGCACTTCTGAGGGGTGCGGGCGCACGTCCGGCTGCCGGGTGCTGAAGGATGGGCCCATGGCGACCCTTCTGGCGTTTCACGCACATCCCGACGACGAAGTGCTGATGACCGGCGGCACGCTCGCCCGCGCCGCCGCCGAAGGCCATCGCGTGGTGATCGTCGTCGCCACCGACGGCCTCATGGAGGCGCGCCCGGCGGGCGAACCTCCGCGCATGACGGAACTGCGGGCGAGCGCGGACGCACTGGGCGTGGCCCGGGTGGTGCATCTGGGCTATGCGGACAGCGGCCACGGCCCCGTGCTGTACCCGGACCCGCCGGACCGTGCCCGCTTTGCGCGGGCGCGGGCCCAGGAGGCGGCCGAGCGGCTGGCCGCCGTCCTGCGCGCGGAGGACGCGGACATCCTGCTGAGCTACGACGCCCGCGGCGGGTACGGCCATCGTGATCACGTCAAGGTGCACCAGGTGGGCCGGCGGGCCGCGGAGCTGGCCGGGGTGCCGCGCCTGCTGGAGGCCACGATGCCGCGGGAGATGATCACTGGACTGGTGCGGCTGGCACGGCTGTTGAGGATTCCGCTCCGGTACGACGCCGACGCGCTCGGCGCCGCCTACAGCCCGCGGGCGGACATCACCCACGCCATCGACGTCCGGCGGTTCGCCGGGCGGAAGCAGGCGGCGCTCGCCGCGCACCGGTCCGTGGTCGCGGGGACCGGCCGGCTCGCCCCCGTCCTGCGGACGCTGATCCGCCTGCCGACCCCCGTCTTCGGGCTGCTGCTCGGGCGGGAGTGGTATGTCGAGGTGTCCCGCCCGGTGGCGTAGCCGCTACAGCGGCTCGGTGGAGGCCAGTTCGCCGTCCGTCAGGGCGAGCCAGCGGGTGATGCCGAGCTCGCGCAGGAACGTCAGGTCGTGGCTGACGACCAGGAGCGCCCCCTCGTAGGACTCCAGAGCCGTCACGAGGCGGCGGACCGAGGCCATGTCGAGGTTGTTCGTCGGCTCGTCCAGCATCAGGAGCTGCGGGGCCGGTTCGGCCAGCATCAGGGCGGCGAGGGAGGCCCGGAAGCGTTCGCCGCCGGACAGGGTGCCGGCCTGCTGGTCGGCGCGGGCGCCCTTGAACAGGAAGCGGGCGAGCCGGGCCCGGATGCGGTTGTTGGTGGCGTCCGGGGCGAAGCGGGCGACGTTCTCGACGACGGTCAGGGCGTTGTCGAGTACCTCCAGGCGCTGGGGCAGAAAGCGGAACGGGACGTGGGTCGCTGCCACGCCGGACACGGGCGGGATCTCGCCCGCGAGGGTGCGCAGCAGGGTGGTCTTGCCGGAGCCGTTGGGTCCGGTGAGGGCGATGCGTTCGGGGCCGCGGACCTCCAGGTGGGCGTGCGCGCCGTGGCGGGCCGTGAGGTCCTCCACGGTGAGGACGGTCCGGCCCGGGGGTACGGCCGTGTGCGGCAGGTCGATACGGATCTCGTCGTCGTCCCGGACGGCCTCGGTGGCCTCGTCGAGGCGGTCCCTGGCCTCCTTGAGGCGTTCGGTGTGCAGGAGGCGGTGCTTGCCCGCGGAGACCTGGGCCTCCCTCTTGCGCTCGTTCATGACGATCTTCGGCTCGCGCTTGTTGGCGCTCATTTTGTTGCCGTAGCGGACCCGGCGGGCCAGCTTGACGTGGGCATCGGCCAGTTCGCGCCGCTGGCGTTGGACGTCGGCCCCGGCGGCCCGCACCATCCGCTCGGCCGCTTCCTGTTCGACGGCCAGGGCCTGTTCGTACGCGGTGAAGTTGCCGCCGTACCAATGGACCTCGCCGCCCCGGAGGTCGGCGATCCGGTCGACGGCTTCCAGGAGTTCGCGGTCGTGGCTGACGACCAGGAGGACGCCGGTCCAGCCGGCGACCGCGTCGTACAGCCGCTCCCGGGCGGCGCGGTCGAGGTTGTTGGTGGGCTCGTCCAGCAGGAGGACGGCCGGGCGGCGCAGGAGGAGCGCGGCCAGCCGGAGCAGGACGGACTCCCCGCCGGAGACCTCGCCGATGGTGCGGTCGAGGTCGACGCCGGGCAGGCCGAGCTGGTCGAGGGTGGCGCGGGCGCGTTCCTCCACGTCCCAGTCGTCGCCGACGGCGGTGAAGTGCTCCTCGTCCGTCTCGCCCCGCTCGATGGCGTGCAGGGCGGCGCGGGCCTCGGCGATGCCGAGCGCCTGGTCGACCCGCAGATGGGTGTCGAGCGGGGCGTGCTGCGGGAGATGGCCGACGTCTCCGGCAACCTTGACGCGGCCCGCAGTCGGGGTCAGTTCGCCCGCGATCAGCTTCAGCAGGGTCGATTTGCCCGAACCGTTGAGGCCGATCAGGCCGGTACGGCCCGGCCCCACGGTGAGCTGGAAGTCCTCGAGGACGGGGGTGCCGTCGGGCCAGGCGAAGCCGAGGCCGGTGCAGGCGATGGAGGCGGCGGCGGCCGCGGGGGTGGACGACTTCGACACAGGGTCTCCTGGGCGCGCGGGGCGATGGGGGGGGGAATGCGCTGGGAGACACCGCGTCAGAACGCCGGGTGCGCCGGAGTACGTCGTGCGTACGCCGAGGTCGCGGACGGTGCGGCCGCGTGCTGCCGGAGCGCTGTGCGGGCCGCAGTGTGGATCACAGTGCGGAGCGTCGAGCGCGGGGCATGTCGCGGGCGCGGTGCCTCAGGACCTCAGACGAGCAACGGCCTTCTCCTGTCGTGGGTGGCGCCGTGGCGGCGCGCTGGACCGGTATCGACCGTACGCGCACCGCCACGGAAGTGCACCCGTATTTGTTCGCCGCGCTCACGCGGCCCGCGGACGCAGGCGCACCCGCGCCGGTCCCGTCGCCTGCAGGGTGATCCCGGCGGCGACCGGCACCTCCCGGTCCACCGCCTCCAGTTCGTACGCCCGCAGCAGCGTCGCCAGCGCCAGCACCGATTCCAGCATCGAGAAGTGCTGCCCGATGCAGGCCCGGGGGCCGCCGCCGAACGGGAACCAGGCGTAGCGGTGGCGGGCCGCCTCCTGCTCGGGGGCGAAGCGGCCGGGGTCGAAGCGTTCCGGGTCCGCCCACAGCTCCGGGTTGCGGTGCGTGACCCAGGGGGCGACGACCACATCGGCGCCGGCGGGGATGCGGAAGCCGCCGATCTCGGTGCCCTCGACGGCCCGGCGGCTGATCACCGGCGCCGCCGGGTAGAGCCGCATCGCCTCCTTGAGCGCCTGCGTCAGATACGGCAGCCGGTCCAGGTCGGCGGCGGTGGGAGTGCGGTCCGCCAGGACGCGGTCGATCTCCTCCCGGACCCGCTCCTGCTCCTTCGGATGCCGGGCGAGCAGGTGGAGGGTGAAGGCCAGCGAGGTCGCCGTGGTCTCGTGGCCGGCCAGCAGGAAGATCAGGACCTGCTCGCGGATCTCGGTCGGGTCGAGCGAGCCGTCCTCGTCGTTGCCGGCCCCGGCGAGGAGGGAGAGCAGGTCGTCGCCCGGCACGGCACCGTCCGCGGCCGCCCCGGCCTCCGTGCGCCGCCGGGCGATGATGCGGTCGCACAACGCGTTCAGCTCGTCGGTGGCCGCCCGTGCCCGCGCGTTGTCGCGGGTGGGCCAGCGCCGCGGGATCTTCACGGGTACGTAGGCACGCCGTACGACGTAGTCGTTGATGACCGGCGAGCAGCGGTCGACGGCCTCCACCGCCGCGTCCGCGTCCGTGCCGAAGAGGATCCGGGAGACCGTGCACAGGGCCAGCCGGTTCATCTCGCGCACCAGGTCGACACGGCCGTCGTGCGCGGTCCGCCAGCGCTCGGCGGTGGCGGTGGCCTCGGTCGTCACGGCCGCGGCGTAGCCGTCGACCCGGCGCTTGGTGAACAGCGGCTGCACCAGCCGCCGCTGCCGGAGGTAGTCGGCGTCCTGGCTGGTCAGCAGGCCGTTGCCGAAGGACTGCCGGACCTCTTCGTACAGCGGGTGGTCCTTGCGGAAGTTGGCGGCCTCGGAGGCGAGGACCTGCTGGACGCCCTCGGGCGCGAACGCCGCGTAGAACACGCTGCGCAGACCGGGCGGCCCGGCCGCCAGGCGGACCACGTCGCCGTGTGCGCGCTGGGCTGCCAGGAAGGTGCCGAGGGAGTCGCGGCGCAGGTCGAGCATCGAGCCGAGAACCGGGAGGCCGGCCGGGCCGGGGATTCCCGTCGGTGGGCCGGTGAGGAGAGTCATGGCGTATTCCTGTCCAGGAAGGACCGTCGTCATGGCACGTAGCATGGGGCGGATGATCACCAAGCGTTCCGGCCGGGCAGCGGCCGGGTCCCCCTGCCGTGTCACCGTCTGCCGCGGCTGTTGCTGCGGCGACCCCGCCAAGGTCCCCGGCGTCGACCACGGCGGCCAGATACCGCGGCTGCGCGAGGCGCTCGCGGGGGCGGCGCCGGTGCGCGCCTCGGAGTGTCTGGACGTCTGCGATCAGGCCAATGTGGTCGTGGTCCAGCCGTCGTCGGCGGGGCGGGCCGCGGGCGGGCGGCCGGTGTGGCTGGGGCTGGTCAACGACGACGACGCGCTGGCCGACATCGCCGCCTGGATACGGGCCGGCGGCCCCGGGATCGCCGAGCCGCCGGGGGTGCTCGACCTGTACGCGATCACGGTGTCGCGGCGGGTGCGGGAGGGGCTGGAGAGCGGGTGACGGGGCCGGCGGCGGGGCCGGCCGGTTACCGGAGTCTTACGGGGGCGGCGGCGTCCGTCCCGCACGGCCGCGGGTGGTGTTGGCTGGGAGCATGACGCCTTCCGCGCCCCCGCCGCCCGCCCGGGCCCCCTCGCACGGGCCGCCGCGGCGTGTCCTGGTCGTCGAGGACGATCCGACCGTGGCCGAGGTCGTCACCGGCTATCTCGCCCGCGCGGGGTACGCCACCGAGCACGCCGCCGACGGTTTCGCCGCGCTCGACCGGGCCGCGGCCTTCCGCCCGCACCTGGTCGTCCTCGATCTGATGCTGCCGGGCATCGACGGCCTGGAGGTGTGCCGGCGGCTGCGCCGGGCCGGCGACGGCGGCGCGGTCCCGGTAGTGATGCTGACGGCCCGGGGCGAGGAGGCGGACCGGATCCTCGGACTGGAACTCGGCGCGGACGACTACGTCACCAAGCCGTTCAGCCCGCGCGAACTGGTGCTGCGGATCGGCTCGGTGCTGCGCCGCGCCGAGTCCGCGCCGCCGGCCGCCGCCCACTCCCCCGTGCTGCGGGCCGGGGATCTGAGCGCCGACCCGGGCGGCCGCCGCGCCGACCGTGCCGGACGCGAACTCGCCCTGACAGCGCGCGAGTTCGACCTGCTGCTCTTCCTGCTGCGGAACCCCGGCCAGGTCTTCTCCCGCGAGGAGCTGCTGCACCGGGTGTGGGGGTGGCAGTTCGGCGATCTGTCGACGGTGACCGTGCACGTACGGCGGCTGCGCGAGAAGATCGAGGACGACCCGGCGGCACCGCAGCTGGTGACCACGGTCTGGGGCGCCGGATACCGCTTCGACCCGGCCGGAGGCGAGCCGCAGTCATGACGGACTTCCTGGTCATCGTGGCGCTGGCGGCGCTCGGCGCGACCCTCGTGGGACTGCTCGCCGCGCCCGCCGTGCGGGTGCTGCGGCGGCGTTCGGTGGCGCTGTCGCTGTTCGCGGTGGCGGCGCTGGCGGTGGCCGCGATGGCGGCCGGAACGGTGGCCGTCGCGCAGGCGATGTTCCTGTCCGGGCACGACCTGGGGGTGGTGATGGCCGTGGTCGGCGTCTCCGGGGTGGTCTCGCTGGCCGCCGCGCTGCTCTTCGGGCGGCGGATCGCGGCGGGCAGCCGGGAGCTGGCGCGGTCGGCCCGTACCGTCGGCAGCGCGGGCGGCTTCGTGGCACCGGCCGGGCCGCCGACAGCCGAACTCGCCGCGTTGTCACAGGCGTTGGAGGAGACCAGCGGGCGGCTGGCGGCGGCCCGGGAGCGGGAGCGGGTGCTGGACGCCTCGCGGCGGGAGCTGATCGCCGGGATCTCACACGATCTGCGCACCCCGCTCGCCGGGCTGCGGGCGATGGCCGAGGCGCTGGAGGACGGCGTCGCCGAGGACACCGGGCGCTACCACGCGCGGATCCGCATCGAGGTGGACCGGCTGGCAGCGATGGTCGACGACCTCTTCGAGCTCTCCCGCATCCAGGCCGGGGCGCTGGCACTGACCCTCTCGCGGGTGTCGGTCTACGACCTGGTGGACGAGGCGCTGGCCGGGGCCCGGCCGCTGGCGCGGGCGAGCGGCGTGCGCCTGGTGGACGGGGGTGTGGTGTCCCTGCCGGTCCGGGTGGACGCCCAGCAGATCACCCGGGTCCTGGGCAATCTGCTGGTCAACGCGATCCGGGCGACACCGGCGGACGGCACGGTCGCGGTCAGCGCGCGGCCCGAGGCGGGCCGGGTGGTCCTCGCCGTCGAGGACGGCTGCGGCGGCATTCCGCCCGAAGATCTGGCCCGGGTCTTCGACACCGGCTGGCGCGGCGCCCCGGCCCGCACACCGCGTGCCGACGGCGAGAGCGGGGCGGGGCTGGGGTTGGCGATCGTGCGCGGCATCGTGGAGGCGCACGAGGGCCGGGCAACGGTGCGCAACACAGGGGCGGGCTGCCGTTTCGAGGTGGAACTGCCGTCCGCGGAGCAGGAGACGGGGCGGCCGGGCACGGCGGCCTGAGGGGGCCGGGCGGGCCGCCCGTCAGCGCGCCGGGCTCGCCCCCGCGCCGTCACGCCCGTCCGGAGCGGCGTCCCGCCGTCCGTCCGTGTCGAGGGCGTGCGGGCCGGTGGCCCCGAGCGGCAGGTCCCGCACCGTCCGGACGGGCGAGAAGACCAGGATCAGTGCGGCCAGCGGCACCCCCGCCGTCGTGATCCACATCGCGGTGCGGACGCCGAGCGCGGCCCCCAGCGCACCGCCGAGCAACGCGCCCAGCGGCAGCGTGCCGTAGTTGAGGAACGAGGTGCTCGCGGTCAGCCGGCCGAGCAGCTGGGGCGGGCAGTAACGCTGCTGGAAGCCGGCCTTGAGGATGTTGCCGCCGACCACCCCCGCCGAGACGGCGCCGGCGCCCGCCACGTAGAGCAGGGTGCCGGCGCCGCGGGTGGCGAGCGGGATGAGCAGCGCCGCGGTGGACAGGCCGAGTTCGAAGACGAGGGTGGCCCGGGCGGTGCCGAGGCGGTCGGCGGTGCGCCGCACGGCGAGCGCGCCGGCCACCCCGCCCAGGCCGGCCAGCGCCATCAGTGCGCCGACGGCGCCCGGCGCCAGGCCCACCTCGCGGACCAGGAACACGGTCAGGAGGGACTGGTAGCCCATGAGCGCGAGGTTCGAGGCGGCGCCGAAGAGCGTCAGGCTGCGGAACCAGGGATCGCGGGCGACCCAGCGCAGCCCCTCGGCGACCTCGGCGGTCAGGGGGCGGGGACTCTCGCCGGCCGCCGGGCGCGGCTCGCGGTGCCGGATGCCCCTGAGGCACAGGAGGGAGAGCGCGAACGTGGCGGCATTGGCGAGCAACGCGGGGGCAGCACCGACCAGTTGGACGAGGAAACCCCCGGCGCCCTGTCCGGCGATCTGCGCCGCGGAGGCGCTGCCGTGCAGCTTGGCGTTGCCCTCGGGCTGGTCCTGCGGGGCGAGGAGGCTGGGGAGGTAGGCGGTGTACGCGGTCTGGAAGACGACGGCGGCGGCGCCGGTCAGCAGGGCGACGGCGATCAGCAGGCCGAGGGTGAGCCCGCCGGAGTGGGCGAGGACCGGAACGACGGCGAACAGCCCGAGGGACGCGGCGGCGGCGGTCAGCATCAGGGGGCGGCGGCGCACCCGGTCCACCCAGACCCCGACCGGCAGGCCGATCAGCAGCCAGGGCAGCCAGCCGCTGGCGTTGAGCAGGCCGACCTCGAAGGTGTCGGCCTGCAGGGTGGTGACGGCGATGAGCGGCATGACCACCCGGGTGACCGCCGCACCGAACTTGCCGGAGGTCTCGCCGGACCACAGGAGCCGGAAGTCACGGTGGCGGCGCAGCAGGCCGCTCATTCCTCGGGCCGTTCCGGCCGCTCCTTGCGGGGGAAGGACTGGAGCTGGACGATGACGGGCTGCGCGGCGGGGGCCGACTGCGGGGCCGGTCCCCGGTCCTGTGCCGCTTCCCGGTGCCGGTCGACGACGGACAGCAACTCGGCGTTCAGGTCGGCGAGTTGGTCCGGCGTCAGCCGGAGGTCGTGTACCTGGGTGATGGTCCCGGCGTCGCGCCAGCGGGCGTCCCAGTCCTCGGCGAGGTAGCCGGCGACCCGGTGGAAGTGCTGCTGGACGATCTCGTGGACGTAGACGGACAGGGCGCCGCGGGAGTCGGGATCGTCGCGGAAGTCGGTGGTGTCGAGGCGGTGGGACACCCGGGCCGCCCGCCACCAGCGCTCGCGCCTGGTGCCCCGGCCGGCCTCTTCCTCGATGAAGCCGTGGTCGGCGAGGTGGCGCAGATGCCAGCTGACCGTGCCGGTGTTCTCGCCGAGCCGGCGGCCGAGGCCGGTGGCGGTGTCCGGGCCGTCGAGCCGGAGCAGTTCGAGGATGCGCATCCGCAGCGGGTGGGCGATGCCGCGCAGGCTGCGGGCATCCATACGGCGGGTGGGCGGCGCGGAGGCGGGGGCGCCGTCGTCGGGGTCGTCAGTGGCCATGCGCAGCAGCATAAAGATGCAGAGGACTCTCTGCACAGCTTTCTCTGCAGAGAGTCCTCTGCGCTGGGCACTGGGCACTGTGCGCTGTGCGCTGTCCGGGGCCGCGGCCTCGCCCGCTACCGCTACCGCTCCCTCCCCCGCTCGTCGTGCTTCCACAGCGGATGCTCGCGCCGCGCCCACCGCGCGTCCACCGACCCGGTACGCATCCCCCGCCGCGACTCGGGATCGCCGAACGCCATCCAGACGTGGCCAGCGACCACGATGATCACGGCAAGGGCGAGCCAGTCGTGGACGAAGGTGGCGCCGGTGCGCCAGGTCAGCGGCACGGGGGCCGCCCCTGGCCGGACGAGGCCGAGAGCCTGGGGAAGGGTGGACCACATCAGCAGGCCGGTGCACAGCATCACCAGGACGGCGCCGGCGATCCACGCGGCGTAGAGCTTCTGGCCCGCGTTGAACTTCCCGGCGGGGCGGCCGGAGCGCCGACGGCGCAGGGTGGCGTGCAGCCAGCGGCGGTCGTGGGGGCCGTAGCGGTTGAGCCGGGTGAGGTCGGCGCGCAGGGCGCGGGAGGCGAGCCCGACGAGGAGGGGGACGGGCAGCAGGATGCCGGACCACTCGTGGACGGTGACCATCAGGGCGCGGCGGCCGACGAGTTCGGCGAGGAAGGGGAGGTAGAGACAGCCCGCGGTGAGGACGCAGACGGTCAGCAGGGTGGCGGTGGCACGGTGCACCCAGTGTTCGGCGGGGGTGAAGCGGGGGACGCGGGTACGGGCCGCGCCGGGCTCAGCCGGTGGGGGCATCGTCGCGTCCGTTCGACCGGCCGACCCAGGCGTCGACGTCATAGCCGAGCTCCTCCCAGTACCCGGGCTCGACCCGGTCGGTGACGGTGATCCCGGAGAGCCACTTCGCCGACTTGTAGAAGTACATGGGCGCGACATAGAGCCGCACCGGGCCGCCGTGTTCGTGGCCGAGGGGCTTGTCCTGCATGCGCAGGGCCACCAGCACGTCGCGGCGGCGGGCCTGGGCGAGGGTGAGCGATTCGCTGTAGGCGCCGTCGAAGGAGGTGAACCGGACGGCCTTGGCCCGCGGGCTCACGCCGGCGGCGTCGAGGAGGGTGGCCAGGCGGACGCCCTCGAAGGGGGTGCCGGGCACCCGCCAGCCGGTGACGCACTGGACGTCGTGGACGATCCTGGTCTGCGGGAGGGCACGCAGGTCGGCCAGGCGGTAGTCGGCCCGGTGGCGGACCAGGCCGTCGACGGTGAGGCGGTAGGTGCGCTCGCCCTTGTGCGGTACGGAGCCGGTGACGGAGTAGTAGCGGAAACCGCCGCCGGCCGGCAGCAGGCCGGAGATGCCGGTGGGGTCGCCCTGGGCTGCGGCGCCGAGCGTGCTGTCGTAGGCGCGCTGGAGGACGGGGGCCGCGGCGATGCCGGCGGCGCCCGCGGCCAGCATGCCGAGCACCACACGGCGGCCGACGGGCGTGCCGCGCCCGTCCGCACCGCCGCCGTCGTCGTCGTCCCGCGCTCGCGGCGGGGTCGGGTCCTTGGTCACCCTTCGATTCGAGCACCGCGCGGCGGCCGAGGCCAGTGTCCGGGCCCCGGCGTCAGACTTTCGTCATCCCCCGGCGTTCCTCAGGGTGCGGTGTGGCAGTGGCCGCCGCTCTCGGACGGCAGGTCCAGGGCGGGGTTGCGGTCGAAGAAACCGGTGGGGCGGAGGGTGAAGCCGCAGCGGTCCACGGGCATGACCGGCGAGTCCTCCAGGCGGGGGAGGTGGGTGGGGCCGAAGGTGTGCCAGAGGGTGAGTTCGCTCTTGAGGAGGGATTCGCCGGGCTGCGACCACTCCAGGACGCCGGCGCCCCCCGGGTGCTGGTTGGGGTAGTCGCCGTCGGGGAAGCGGCGTTCGGGGCGGGAGCGGGTGACCCAGAGGTGGCGGGTCGCGTAGCCGACGCGGCGGGCGACGGCGGAGCCGGGGCGGGCCAGGAGGGTGGGGCCGGGCTGCGGGGTGAGGGTGTAGGCGACGGGGCGCCCCATGCGGTTGTAGGAGGCGGGGTTGGTGATCTGCCAGCGGCGGCCGGTGGCGGCGTCGGCGAGGCGCCCCGCGTCGGCCGAGTCGGTGACCGGGGTGGCACGGGTGGTGAAGGCGTTGCCGTTGGGGTTGTCGGGGCCCATCGGCAGCGGTACGACGTCGATCTCCTCGACGGTGTTGGCGGGGCCGTCCACCGCCGGGTCCAGCCGGGCGCAGAAGAGGTGCTGGTGGAAGGGGGCCTGGAGGCCGGGGGCGATCTCGGTGGCGTAGCCGGTGCGCGCGCCGGGCACGGTGGCGGTGGTCTGGACGAGGCCGGTGGACTTGGCTTCGAACTCGATCGTGCCGTCCTGGTAGAGGTACCAGTAGAAGCCGTAGTCGTAGTTGCCGAGGGTGGCGATGAAGGAGATCACCAGACGGCGGGAGCGACGGCTCTCGGCGGCGAAGCCGTCGAACATGTTGGTGTGCTTCCACAGGAGACCGTGGTCCTCCTCGTGGATGCAGACGGCATTGCGCAGCGTCTGCGGGGCGCAGTGGTCGTCGGCGACGACAGCGTCGAGATAGCGGATCTCACCGAGGCAGTCGCAGCCCAGGCGGAGCGCGTTGGCGTTCCGGCCGAGGGTGTACTCGCCGACGTCGAGATAGCAGACCCAGTTGCGGGCGGGGTCGGGATCGGCGTACGGGACGGCCATCTCGGCGAGCGAGGCGCGGTGCAGCACGGGGCGCAACCGGTCACCGTCACGGTGCGCGAGCTGGTGCAGGACCAGGCCCTCGCGGGCGTTGAAGTCCACCCGCAGCTGCCAGTTCTGCCAGGTCAGCAGGGAGCCGTCGAGATGGAAGGAGGGGCCGTCCGGCTGGCTGATCTCCAGCGGCTTGAGGTCGGTGCGGGCCGGGCCGTTGAACGCGGCCTCGTAGCGGCCGCATTCGGCGGGCACCGGGACCGGGCCGGTGTCGATCAGTCGCAGGACCCGGCCCTCGGTGATGTCGACGTCGGCGACCAGGCCGCCGACCGGGTGCGCGAAGGGGTTGTCGGTGCTGTCGCAGCGCAGAAACGTCAGGGAGCGCAGCATCCGGCGGCCGCGTTCCTCCTCGACGGCGAAGTTGCCGGCCGCGAGCGGGGCGCAGAGGACCAGGGCGGTGTCGGTGATACCGCGTTCGGCCATCGCCTTGCGCCAGCCCGGGTCGGCCTTGACGACCGCGTCGCAGCGCTCGTACTCCTCGACGAGGATCGGCGGCTGACCGTCCGTCTCCGGATCCAGGTCGCGGTGGGCGAGCAGGGTGCGGGCGGTGACGTCGACGAGGGCTTCGTGGCCGGCGCCGGTGGCCGGTTCGAGGAGGGTCACGCGGAGCCTGCGGGCGACGGGGGCCCCGGAGTGGTGGGCGAGGACGGTGTGCCGGTCCGGTTCGTCGAGGAGGACGAGCGGGAAGCGGGTGGTCTCCCCCGCCTTGCCGGCCTCCTCCAGGACGGCGCGGGCGGTGGCGATCTCGTCGGCGGTCAGCGGGTCGAGGGGGTGCGCGGTCCGCGGGTGGGTGGTCATCGTCAGCTCTCCTTGTGCGAGGTGGGGACGGGCCCGCCGCCCGCTGCCGGGGCCGCCGCGGCGGCCGCCTTCTCCAGCTGGAAGGCCTCGTTGCCCAGCCCGATCCGGGCGTGCACCTCGGGCCGCCGGGCGCGCAGCACCCGGCCGTGGACGAGGCCGACGAGGGCGGCGACCCCGATCAGGGCGGGCAGCAGCCATCCGAGGACGGAGCCCTGCTCGGCGGAGACCAGGACATCGAAGTCCTTGACGCCGTAGACGAGCACGGTGAGCAGGGCGAGGGTGGCCAGCCCCGCGGCGATCAGCCGGCCGGCCTGGGCACGGCCCGCGCCGCGGCGGACGAAGAAGACGATGACGGCGACGGAGGAGGTGGCCATCAGCAGGATCACGCCGATGGCGCCGACGTTGCCGGCCCAGGTGAACAGTTGGAGGACCGGGGCGGTGGGATCGCCCGCGGGGTGGTGGTCGGTGACGGCGAAGGCGGTCACCACGATCAGGGCGATGACGGTCTGCAGCAGGGAGCCGAGCGCGGGCGCGCCACTGGTCCTGGTGGTGCGGCCGAGCGGGGCGGGCAGCAGGCCCTCGCGGCCCATCGCGAAGGCGTAGCGCGCGACGACGTTGTGGAAGCTGAGCATCGACGCGAAGATCCCGGTCACGAAGAACAGGTGCAGGACGTCGGTGAAGACGCCGCCCAGCCGCGGTTCGGTCAGCGCGAAGATCAGTCCCGGGCCGTGTTCGCCGGCCGTCGCCACGACGTGGTCCGGGCCGGTGGCGACGCCGATGAGCCAGGAGCTGAGGGCGAAGAAGACCGCGACGAAGCCGACGGCGAGGAACATCACGCGGGCCACGACGGTTCCCGGGCGGCTGGTCTCCTCCGCGTAGACGGGGGCCTGTTCGAAGCCGACGAAGCCGGTGACGGCGAAGCACAGCGTGGTGCCCAGCCCCGCGCCACCGAGGGTGGCGGGGTCGAAGGCGTGCAGGGACAGCCCCTGCGGCCCGGGCTGGGCGGCGAAGGCGAGGTCGAAGACGACGATCATGGCGACCTCGATGACCAGGAGGACGCCGAGCACCTTGGCGTTGAGGTCGATCTTGAGGGCGCCGAGGGTCCCGGTGACCGCGACGCCGAGCAGTCCGAGAGCCCACCAGGGGACGGTGAGCGAGAAGTGGGCGGCCAGCAGGCCGGAGATCTCGAAGCCGAGGATGCCGTAGATGCCGACCTGCAGGGTGCTGTAGGCGGCGAGCGCGACGAAGGAGGCGCCTGCGCCGACGGTGCCGCCCAGGCCGCGGGCGATATAGGCGTAGAACGCACCGGCGTTGTGGACGTGCCGGCTCATCTCGGCGTAGCCCACGCTGAACAGCGCCATCACCACGCCCAGCACGACGAACAGCAGCGGCTGCCCCACGATGCCCATGACCTGGTACGTGGTGACCATGACGCCGGCGACGACCATCAGGGGCGCGCTGGCGGCGAGTACGGACAGCAGCAGCCCGGGGGTGCCGATCCGGCCGGCCCGCAGGGCCCGCTCCTGGCCCTTGAAGGTGCTGATCCCGCCGCCGGCGGCGGTCGCCCGGCCCGTTCGCGCGGGGGCGGCGACGCCGCTCGTCTTTCCCGAACTGCCCATCGGCATGGCGGGGTGGTCCTTTCCAGGGATGCGGGGTGCCGGTCAGGTGGCGCGGAGCGCGGTGCTGCGAGCGGCCCGGAACGCCTTGACGGCGTCGCGGCCGGCGTAGGCCCACGGCGCGGGGGTGACGTGGGTGTCGATGCGGTGGAAGAGCGCCGCCGCCTCGGCCATCCGCCCCTCGTGGAACTTTGCGTGTGCGAGGAAGTTGAGGTCGACCTTGGAGCGTGGATGCCCCTCGCCCTCCCATTCCAGCCACCAGTCGAAGGCGGCCTTCATGGCCTGGCGGGCGCGCCGGGTGCACCAGTGGCCGGAGGCGGCGGGGTCGGCGGGCTCCAGGCCGTGCGCGGCGAGGACGCGGTAGCGCTCGGCGTGCGCGATGACGGGGAGGACGGCCAACGGGGAGTCCGCGGGGGCCTGTTCGGCGGCCCAGGCGGCGAAGTCGTAGACCTGGTGCAGCGGGTCGTCCTGCTCGCCCTGTTGGTGTTCGGCGAGGCAGGCCGCCATGAGGTGGTGGGCGTGGTGGTGGTCGGGGTGGCGGGCCCGGATCCGGTCGAAGGCCTGCTCGCGTTCGTCGGCGGTGCCGGTGCGGCGGGCGAGGAGAAGGGTGCCCAGCCACGGCGTCGGATCGTGGGGCAGCATCCCGGCGGCGGTCCGGCACGCCTCGTCCGCGGCGTGGAAGCCGCCTTTGCCGGACAGGGCGAGGTGGACCAGGGCGCAGGCCAGCAGGGTGGCGGCGTCGCCGCTGTCCGGATCGGCGAGCTGCCAGTCGCGGGCCCAGGCGGCGCAGCCGGGGGCGGCTCCCAGCACGGTTAATCGGTGGCCGCGCAGGTCCCAGTCCGCGCCGGTTTCGGCGAGCAGGGTCCGCGCCTCGGCCCATCTGCCGTGGGTCAACGCGGCGGTCGCCGACGCCAGCGGGGCGTCGTCCAGGCTCGGGGAGAGCACCGGAGCGTCCTTGCGGCGGGGGCGTCCCAGCGGTGGGGGCGGGGGCGGACTCATGGACCAGGAGGCTCCATGACGCACTGCACCGATCTTCCACCTCGCTGTGTCGTCCGACTGGGGAGTGGACCGAGCTGCGCGCGTTGGTGACGGCCGGGCGAAATGGTCTGGTCCACTGCGAAAACTTCCCGCACAGCAAAGCGGTCGGCGCGGCGCCGCGTCAAGGCCGGCCGGGGAATGGCCGAATCCACCCAACTCACCTTCCGCTCACCGGTATTGATCGACCGCCAAACGGAATCCGCGGCGCCGGAACGGCCCTCAGGAAACGGCGCGGGCCGCCGCCCGACCCGCCGTACGCCCCGAGAAGAGACAGCCGCCGAGGAAGGTGCCCTCCAGCGAGCGGTAGCCGTGCACGCCGCCGCCGCCGAACCCGGCCACCTCACCCGCCGCGTACACGCCCGGCAGGGGCTCGCCGCCCTCGGTCAGCACCCGCGAGGACAGGTCGGTCTCCAGGCCGCCGAGCGTCTTGCGGGTGAGGATGTTCAGCCGTACGGCGATCAGCGGTCCCGCCTCGGGATCCAGCAGCCGGTGCGGGGCGGCGGTGCGGATCAGCCGGTCGCCGAGGTATTGGCGGGCCCCGCGCACCGCCGTCACCTGGAGGTCCTTGGTGAAGGGGTGGGCGATCTCGCGGTCGCGCGCGACGATCTCGTGGCGCAACTCGGCCTCGTCGATCAGCCCGTCCCCGGTGAGCTCGTTCATCCGCCGCACGAGAGGGGCCAGCGACCGCTCGACGACGAAGTCCGCGCCGTGATCCATGAACGCCCGTACCGGCCCCGGCACACCCGCGCGGGCGCGCCCCAGCACCTCGCGCACGCTCTTGCCGGTCAGATCCGGGTTCTGTTCCGAGCCGGAGAGCGTGAACTCCCTCTCGATGATCTTCCGGGTGAGCACGAACCAGGTGTGGTCGTGCCCGGTGCGCATGATGTGTTCGAGGGTGCCGAGGGTGTCGAAGCCGGGGAACAGCGGCACCGGCAGCCGTTTGCCGCGGGCGTCCAGCCACAGCGGGGACGGTCCGGACAGGATCCGGATGCCGTGCATCGGCCAGATGGGGTTCCAGTTCTCGATGCCCTCGGTGTAGTGCCACATCCGGTCGCGGTTGATGATCCGGCCGCCGGCCGCCTCGGCGATCCCCAGCATCCTGCCGTCCACGTGCGCCGGCACGCCGGACAGCATCCGCGCGGGCGGCGTGCCGAGCCGTTCGGGCCAGTTGGCCCGGACGAGGTCGTGGTTGCCGCCGATACCGCCCGACGTGACGATCACGGCCTGCGCCGAGAGCTCGAAGGCACCGGCGACGTCGCGGCTGCTGGGCCTGCCCCGCTCGGCGTCCGAGGGCGCCAGGATCTCCCCGCTGACCGTGTCCACGCTTCCCGCGGTGCGCGAGAGCGCGGTGACCCGGTGGCGGAAGCGCAGCTGCACCAGGCCGCGTGCGACGCCGGCCCGCACCCGGCGCTCGAACGGCGCGACGAGGCCGGGCCCGGTGCCCCAGGTGACGTGGAAGCGGGGTACCGAGTTGCCGTGGCCGGTCGCGTCGTAGCCGCCCCGTTCGGCCCAGCCGACCACCGGGAAGAAGTGCACGCCCTGCCGGTGCAGCCACGAGCGCTGCTCGCCCGCCGCGAAGTCGACGTACGCCGCGGCCCAGCTGCGCGGCCAGTGGTCCTCGGGCCGGTCGAAGCCCGCCGCGCCCAGCCAGTCCTGCCAGGCCGGCTCCCGGCTGTCGCGGATGCGCAGCCTGCGTTGTTCCGGCGAGTCGACGAGGAAGAGCCCGCCGAAGGACCAGTGCGCCTGGCCGCCGAGGGACTGTTCGGGCTCCTGGTCCAGCAGGATCACCCGGCGCCCGGCGTCCACCAGCTCAGCCGTGGCCGCCGGCCCCGCCAGCCCCGCCCCGATCACGATCACATCGGCGTCGTACGCCATCGTCGGCTCTCCTCACCGGGCCGCCGCACGCCCCGGGCACCGTGGTGTCCCGACCCTCAGTGCGCCGGACCATGCCGTCACCTCATTGTTACCCGGCGGTACGGGCGGGTGCGCGCAAGAATGGGGGGTGTTGAGGGCCACCCCCGGGCCACCGCCGGATGCCTGTCCTCAGGCGCAATACCCCGCCCCGCGCGATACGAGGTGTGCGACGTGACGGTGATTCTGCTCGCCCTTGGGGCGGCCTGCTGTCTGGGACTCGGCTTCGT
The DNA here is from genome assembly GCF_043199095.1 of Streptomyces sp. NPDC048650. Lineage (NCBI taxonomy): Bacteria > Bacillati > Actinomycetota > Actinomycetes > Kitasatosporales > Streptomycetaceae > Streptomyces > Streptomyces sp. NPDC048650. The sequence continues at coordinate 613,142 of NZ_JBICVM010000002.1, forward strand.
CTTCCAGCAGGAGGCGGCGCAGCACGCGCCGCCCAAGGACTTCCTCTCCCTGCGACTGCTGCTCGACCTGGTGCGGATGCCGCGCTGGGTGGCCGGCATCGCGTTGATGGTCATCGGGATGGCGCTGGGCGCACTGGCGCTGGGGATGGGTGACATCACTCTGGTGGAGCCACTGCTGGCGACGAATCTGCTGTTCGCGATGGCCCTGGCCCGGCGGCTGAGCGGACAGCGGCTCGGCCGCCGCGGGTGGGGCGGCCTGTGGCTGCTGGCGGGCGGGGTGACGGCGTTCATCGTGGCCGGACAGCCACACGGCGGCACCAGCGAGGCCGGCCGGCCCGCCCAGTGGCTGATCATGGGCATCGTGCTCGCCGTCGCCCTGGTACTGGCGACCGTCGCCAAACGCGAGCGGGTCCATGTGAGCCTGGAGGCCGCGCTGCTGGGCGTCGCGGCGGGGCTGCTGTACGGGCTGCAGGACGCGCTGACCCGGATCAGCGGGGATCGCTTCGGACAGGGCGGCTGGAGTGCCCTCCTGACGAGCTGGCATCCGTACGCCATCGTCGTGCTGGGAGTGCTGGCGCTGGTGATGGTGCAGAGCGCCTTCGAGACGGCTCCGCTGCGGATGTCGCTGCCGGCGCTGACCGCCGCCCAGCCGCTGGCCGGGATCGCCTGCGGGGTGGGCTTCCTCGGGGACCAGCTGCGGGTGACCCCGGGGGCGCTGGCCTGGGAGGCGGCCGGGATAGCCGCCGTCATCGCGGGGATCGTACTGATCGGCAGCCATCCGGCGATGCCGCCAGGGGCAGGCAAGACGCACACCCTGCGGGAGTTGCAGCCGCACTGAGGCGCCCCGGCCCACTCAACGGCCGGGGCGCCGCCCCGAGGAGCCGCCGTCCGGACGCCTGCCGCACCCCGGCCGGCTCCCGACCACGTCTCCTCGGTCACAGCGGTGCCGCGCACCTCGCCTTTTAATAATGGCCAGCATTATAGTACGGATCATGGCCAGAACCTCAGGACCCGGAACCCGGGACAGACTGATGCGCGCCGCCGAAGAGATCTTCGCGGCGCACGGTGTGGACGGCGCCCAGATGCGGGACATCGTCCGGCTGGCCGGCCAGGGCAACCCCTCGGCCGTGCAGTACCACTTCGGTTCGCGCGCCGGGCTGCTGGACGCCGTGATGGCCGGCCGGCTGGCCCGTACGGAGGCGGCCCTGACGTCGCTGCCGGCGACGGTGGACGCCCCCGACGCAACGCTCGCCCAGTTGGTCGGCGCACTGATCACCGCGGAGGCCAGCGAGCTGCGCGACGACCGCGGGCGCCGCTGCCTGCGGATCTCCGCCCAGCTCACGCACGAGAGCGGGGTACGCACCCGGACCCCGCACCCGACGCTGGACGGCACCACCTACTGGCGGCTGATCGGCCGGATGGAGGACGCGCTCGCGGCGGCCGGACTGCCCGAGGCGCTCCGCCTGGAACGACTGGATCTCGCGCTGACGCTCATCGGCGCGGCGATGGCCGACCGCGCACGGCACCACCTGGACGACGTCACCCCCCTCATCGGCGAGGAGCTGTTTCTCGCCGATCTCACCGGGACCACCGCGGCATTCCTGCTCGCGGCCGCCCCCGGACCCACCTCCGATTCCTAGGAGTCCCGCATGACCGATGCCACCACCGCCCCCGCGGCCCACCTGACCGGCAAGACCGTCGTCATCACCGGCGGCGCCCGCGGGCTCGGCGCGGCGGCCGCCGAACAGGCCGTCGAGGCCGGTGCCCGTGTCGTCCTCACCGACGTCCTGGCCGAGGAGGGTGCGGCGACCGCGGCCCGGCTCGGCGAGCGGGCCCGCTTCCTGACCCACGACGTCACCTCCGAGGAGGACTGGCAGCGGGTCGCCGACTACGCCGTGGCCGAGTTCGGCGGTATCGACGGCCTGGTCAACAACGCCGGAATATCCACCGGACAGCCGCTGGAGACGGTCTCCGTCGACTTCTTCCGCAAGGTCGTCGACGTGAACCTGACCGGCGTCTTCATCGGCATGAAGACCGTCATCCCCGCCATGAAGGAGCGCGGCGCGGGCTCCATCGTGAACATCTCCTCGGCCGCCGGGCTGATGGGCCTGGCGATGACCGGCGGCTACGGCGCCTCCAAGTGGGGTGTCCGCGGCCTGACCAAGGTCGGCGCGGTGGAGCTGGGGACCGAGCGGATCCGGGTGAACTCCGTGCACCCCGGCATGACGTACACCCCGATGACGGCCCAGGTCGGCATCCGGCAGGGCGAGGGGAACTACCCCAACACCCCGATGGGCCGGGTCGGCGAGCCGCACGAGATCGCCGGCGCCGTCGTTTTCCTGCTCTCCGACGCCGCGTCCTACGTCACCGGCGCCGAACTGGCGGTGGACGGCGGCTGGACCACCGGCCCGACGGTCCGCTACGTCATGGGGCAGTAGCGGGCCGGCCGGGCTCCCCGGCAGGAGCGGGCCCGGCCCCTGGTGATTGCATGGGTCCCATGACCGATCACGATCAGCAGCCGCTCAACGCCGACGAGATCCTCGACGTCGTCGACGAGAACGATCAGGTGGTGGGGCAGGCGCCCCGCGGGGAGAGCTACGCCCGCCGGATGCGCACCCGCTGCACGTTCATCCTGGTCCGGGACGCCGAGGACCGGATCTTCGTACACCGCCGCACCCCGCGGAAGCTCGTCTTCCCCTCCCACTACGACATGTTCGTGGGCGGTGTGGTCGGCGCCGGCGAGAGCTACGACCGGGCGGCGCTGCGCGAGGCGGAGGAGGAGCTGGGCGTGCGGGGGCTGCCGCAGCCCGAGCCGCTGTTCAAGTTCCTGTACGAGACGGCCGAGCACACCTGGTGGTCGGCCGTCTACCAGGTGCGCTGGGCGGGACCGGTGGACCCGCAGGAGTCGGAGATCGACTGGCACACCTTCCTGCCGGAGGAAGAGCTGGCGCGACGGCTGACCGAGTGGCCGTGGACACCGGACGGCCTCGCCGCGTATCAGGAGCTGCTGGCCCGCCGGGAGCCCGGAGCCCCCGGCCGTGGCCGCACCGCCGGCCGCTGAGGGGGTGAGCCCGAGGTCGCGCCTGCGCCGCGGGGCCCCTCCTCTATGGTTTCCCTCATGATCCTCAGCGACGGGCTCCGGTCGATCGGCGCGGCCGTGCGGCTGTGGTGCGCGCCCGCACGGGTCCGCGCGGAGGGCACCACCCCCGACTACCGCTTCTCGCTGGCCAACGAGCGCACGTTCCTGGCCTGGCTGCGTACCGGGCTGGCACTGGTCGGCGGCGGCTTCGCGGTGGACCAGTTCCTGCCCCGGCTGCACGAAGGGCTGCGGGTGACCTGCACCGTCGTGCTACTGGTGGCCGGTGCGGTGTGTGCCCTGCGGGCGGTCAACCACTGGGTGCGCTGCGAACGCGCGATGCGCCGCGGCGAGGATCTGCCGCTCTCCCGATTCCCGTCCCTGCTGGCCCTGGGGGTCGGTGTGCTGGCGGTCGCCCTGGTCGTGTTCGTCGTGCTGGGCCGGACCGGGTAGCGGTGGGGGACGCACAGCGCGGCGCAGGGGCACGGCCGCCGGCGCCCGACCGGGACCCCGGCCTCCAGCCGGAGCGCACCCGGATGGCCTGGCGCCGGACGACACTGTCCTGCACGGTCGTCGTCGTTCTGGCCGCCCGCCGGCTGGTGCAGAGCCGGGCCCCGGATGCGGTGACGGCCGCTCTGGCGGTGCTGGTCGCGCTGGTGTGGCTCGCCTTCGTGGCGGTGGCCCACCACCGGGTGCGCGAGATGACCACCGGCCGCCCGCCGGGCCTGCTGTCGCGGACCGCACTGCTGGTGACCGGGTGCACGGTGGCACTCGCGGTGTGCGGTGCGGCGATAGTGGTGCCGTAGCAGGACATCGACACTTCGACCCGAAGGGGACCTCATGCCCGACGCGGCCCGCACGGAGCCCTATCTCACCGAACTGGCCACCGGCGTCCACGCGTTCGTCCAGCCGGACGGCGGCTGGTGTCTGAACAACGCCGGCTTCGTCACCGACGGGGACACCACCCTCGTCGTGGACACCGCGGCCACCGAACGCCGGGCGCGCCTGCTGCGCCGGCGGATCGCCGAGAGCGGCGCTCCCACCCCGCGCCTGGTGGTCAACACCCATCACCACGGCGACCACACCTACGGCAACAGCGTCTTCACCCCCGAGGCGACCGTCGTCGGCCACGCCGCCTGCCGCCGCGAACTGCTCGCCGCCGGGCACCAGCTGCACGCGGTGTGGCCCGGCGTGGAGTACGGCGACATCCTCCTGACCGCGCCCACGGTCACCTTCACCGACGAACTGACCCTGCACGTGGGCGACATCGAGGTACGGCTGCTGCACCCGGGGGTCGCGCACACCCCCGGCGACACCGTCGTCTGGCTGCCCGAGCAGCGCATCGTCTTCACCGGGGACCTGATCTTCAACGGCGGCACGCCGTTCCTCTTCATGGGCTCGCTGGCCGGCTCGCTGCGCTCGCTGGACCTGCTGCGCTCGCTGGACGCGGAGACCGTCGTCCCCGGGCACGGCCCGGTGACCGGGCCGGAGGTGTACGACGACGTGGAGCGGTATCTGCGCTACGTCGACCGGCTGGCGCGCGAGGGCCGGGCTGCCGGGCGTACGCCGCTGGAGGTGGCACGGGAGGCGGACCTCGGCCCGTTCGCGGAGCTGGCCGAGAGCGAGCGACTGGTGGCGAATCTGCACCGGGCGTACGCGGAGCTGGCCGGTGGCGAGCCGGGGGCGCCGCTGGACGTGGCGGCCGGGTTCGGTGACATGACGGCGATGAACGGCGGGATCCCGATGGCCTGCCACGCGTAACGGGCGGGGAGAACGGCGCACATACCTCGCGTGACGGACGTCCTACACACCGGCACTGGACTCCATACCGACTAGTCGGCATGATCGGGGCAGCGACCGATCGGCCGTGTCGACGTCCATTCCGTACGGAGGAGAACGATGAGCAAGGGCACCCCTCCCCCGCAGGCCGCGGACCGGGAGGAACCCCCCGGCCTCGACCTCGCCCGATTGCGTGAGCATCTGGACCGGGAGCGACCTGGCCTGGCCGGCGGGCCGCTGAGCGCGCGGCTGATCGAGGGCGGGCGGTCCAATCTCACCTACCGCGTCACCGACGGCGCCGCCTCGTGGGTCGTCCGCCGGCCCCCGCTGGGCCATGTGCTGGCCACCGCGCACGACATGCGGCGCGAGCACCGGGTCATCAGCGCGCTGCACGAGACCCCGGTGCCGGTGCCCGAGACGCTGCTGCTGTGCGCGGACGAGTCGGTCATCGGCGCGCCGTTCTACGTGATGGAGCTGGTCGAGGGCACGCCGTACCGGACGGCGGCGCAGCTCGCCCCGCTCGGCGCCGAGCGCACCCGCGACGTGGTGTTCTCGCTCGTGGACACCCTGGTGGACCTGCACGCCGTGGACCCGGACGCGGCCGGGCTCGGCGACTTCGGTCGCCCGGAGGGCTTTTTGGAGCGCCAACTGCGGCGCTGGGGAAAGCAGTTGGCCGCCTCGAAGAACCGCGAACTGGCCGGGATCGACGCGCTGCACGACACGCTCGGCCGGGCGCTGCCCGCCTCGCCCGCGCCGACCGTGGTGCACGGCGACTACCGCCTCGACAACGTCCTGGTCGGCGCCGACGACACCATCAACGCCGTACTGGACTGGGAGATGTCCACGCTCGGCGATCCGCTGACCGACCTCGGCCTGCTCGCGATGTACAGCCAGAACCTGGATCTGCCCGAGTCGCCGGTCAGCACGACCAGCGGCGCCGCGGGCCACCCCTCCCCCGGCGAACTCATCGAGCGCTACGCCGCCCGCTCCGGCCGGGACACCTCCGCCATCGCCTGGTACACGGCCTTCGCCTGGTTCAAGCTCGCCGTGATCCTGGAGGGCATCCACTACCGCTTCACGCTCGGCCAGACGGTCGGCGCGGGCTTCGACCGCATCGGCGAACTCGTGCCCGTCTTCATCGACCACGGACTCACCACCCTCAAGGAAGGCTGAGGCACCATGGACTTCGCATTCGACGCCCGCACGGAAGAGCTCCGCGACAAGCTCCTGACGTTCATGGACGAACACGTCCACCCGGCCGAGCAGACCGCTCACGAACAGCGGGCCGCGCTCGCCTCGCCGTGGGACACCCCGGCCGTCGTGGAGGAGCTGAAGGCCGAGGCCCGCCGGCAGGGCCTGTGGAACCTCTTCCTGCCGGACGCGGAGCACGGCGCCGGCCTGACCAACCTCCAGTACGCCCCCCTGGCCGAAATCACCGGCCGCAGCCCCCAGTTGGCGCCCACCGCGCTGAACTGCGCGGCACCGGACACCGGCAACATGGAGGTGCTGGCCCAGTTCGGCGACGAGGCACAGCAGAAGCAGTGGCTGCAGCCGCTGCTGGCGGGCGAGATCCGGTCGGCGTTCGCGATGACCGAGCCGGAGGTGGCCTCGTCGGACGCCACCAACATCGAGACGCAGATCGTCCGCGACGGCGACGACTACGTCATCAACGGCCGCAAGTGGTACATCTCCGGGGCGATGAACCCGCTCTGCCAGATCTTCATCGTGATGGGCAAGACGGACCCGGACGGCGCGGACATCCGCCGTCAGCAGTCGATGATCCTGGTGCCGCGCGACACCCCGGGCCTGGAGGTCAGGCGCGCCATGCAGGTCTACGGCTTCCAGGACCACTGGCACGGCGGGCATGCCGAGGTCGTCTTCCACGACGTCCGGGTACCGGCGAGCAATCTGATCGGCGAAGAGGGCGGCGGCTTCGGAATCGCCCAGGCGCGGCTCGGCCCCGGCCGGATCCACCACTGCATGCGGCTGATCGGGATGGCCGAGCGGGCCATCGAGCTGATGTGTCGCCGTGCCGTCTCCCGTACGGCCTTCGGCAAGCCGCTGGCCCAGCAGGGCGTGGTGCAGGAGTGGATCGCCGACGCCCGGGTCGCGGTGGAGCAGCTGCGGCTGCTGGTGCTGAAGACCGCCTGGCTGATGGACACCGTCGGCAACAAGGGCGCGCACACCGAGATCCAGTCCATCAAGATCGCCACACCGCGCACCGTCGTGAACATCCTCGACCAGGCGGTCCAGCTGCACGGCGCGGGCGGCGTCAGCCAGGACTTCCCGCTGGCCGAACTGTGGGCCGGGGCCCGGACGCTGCGCCTGGCCGACGGACCGGACGAGGTCCACCAGCGCTCGCTGGCGCGCCGCGAGCTGAAGAAGTACCTCTAGCCGGCTCGCGCGCGGGAGGTGGCGGCGCAGAGCCCCGTGGCCGGCCGGCCGCGGGGCTCTGCGCCGCCACCCTCGCCGCTACGGGCGCAGGGCGCGCAGCAGCAGGTCGGCGAGGTGATCGGCGACCTGCTGCGGGGTGAGCGGACCGTCCTCGCGGTACCACGTGCCCAGGTGGTGCACCGACCCGAAGTGATAGTCCACGACCAGGTCGGCGGGGATGTCGGCGGCGAACACGCCGGTGCGCTGGCCCTCCTCGACCAGGGCCCGGAAGCGCTCGTGGTAGCGGCGCCGTTCGGCCCGTACCTGCTTGTCCTTCTCCGGCCCGAGATGGTGCATCGACCGGAAGAAGATCTTCGTGTCGTCGAGGTTCTCGATGGTGGTGACGACGACGTCGGCGGCGGCGTCCCGCAGCCGCTGCTCCACCGGCGCGTCGGCGCCGGCGAAGTGGTCCAGCCGCTCCTGCTGGAGACGCAGCACCCGCCCGTAGACCTCGTGCAGCAGATCGTCCTTGGAGCCGAAGTAGTGGTAGAGGGCGCCCTTGGTGACGCCCGCCGCATCGACGATCTCCTGGACCGACGTGCGGTCGTAGCCCCGCTCCGCGAAGAGTCTGGTGGCGGTGGCCAGCAGGCGTTGCGCCACCGGCTTCGCGCCGCCGTTGCCGTTGCCGTCCTTCGTGCCCGCCATCGCCCTCACCCGTCCTTCGTGCTCGTACATCGTGCTCCCCCGCCGTCATGGGCGGTGGCGCAGCTCCCGTCGGAGGATCTTGCCACTCGCGGTCTTCGGAAGCTCGGGCAGGATCTCCACCACACGGGGATATTTGTACGCCGCCAGCCGCTCCTTGCAGTAGGCGGCCAGTTCGGCGGGCTCGGGGGCGCTCCCCGGGCGCAGGCTGACATAGGCCTTCACCGACTCGCCGCGGTAGGCGTCCGGCACGCCGACGACGGCCGCCTCGCGCACCGCCGGGTGCGTGTAGAGGACGTCCTCGACCTCGCGCGGCCACACCTTGAAGCCCGAGGCGTTGATCATGTCCTTCTTGCGGTCGACGACATAGAGCCAGCCGTCGGTGTCCATGAAGCCGATGTCGCCGGTGCGCAGTTCACCGTCCGGCATGCCGGCCGCGGTGGCGTCCGGGCACCGCCAGTAGCCCGGGACGACCTGCGGGCCGCGCACCGCGATCTCGCCCTGCTCGCCGAAGGGCAGGTCGGCGCCGTTCTCGTCGATGATCCGGACGACGGTGTCGGGCCCGGGGACACCGACCGCGAGCGTGCCGGAGACCTTGTCGACCGGCGCTTGCCTGCCGGGCGGGACGCTGGCGCAGGGCGCGGTGCACTCGGTCAGTCCGTAGCCGTTGTGGATGTACGGGCCGAAGTCGCTACGGAACTTCTCCACCAGGGCGGGCGGCAGCGGCGCGCCGCCCGAGGACATCGTGTGGAAGGACGCGAAGTGGCCGCGGTCGACTTCCGGGTGGGCCATCAGCGCCATGTACGCCGTGGCGGGGCCGACCGTGTAGGCGGGGCGGTGCTCCAGGAAGGCGTCCAGCACGACGCCCGCCTCGAAGCGGTAGGCGAGGGCGAGGGTGCCGGTGTTGGCTATGCAGGCGGCCAGTTCGCAGACCATGCCGGTGATGTGGAACAGCGGGGCGAGCGCGAAGTAGGTGGCGTCCTCGGGCAGGCCCAGGCCGGTGCGCTGGCGCTCGGCGTTGTAACTGATGTTGCCGTGGGTGTTGGTGGCGCCCTTGGGTGTGCCACTGGTGCCGGAGGTGTAGCTGATCAGCGCGGTGTCGTCGGCGGTGAGCTCGGGGTCGGCGGGTGCCACGCGGAGGTGATGGGGCGTGCGCGCGACGGACAGCAGATCGTCGGCGCCCTCACACGGCCGGTGGAGCTCACCCTGCAGCACCCGGGCGTCGTCGCGGGTCTGCAGACCGGCCTCGTCGGCGGTGAGCGCGAGGCGGACGGAGGGCACCTCGGCGGCGGTGGCACGCAGGAAGCCGTCCCAGGCCCGGTCGGCGCAGATCACGGCGGTGACCTCGGCGTCGTCCAGAATGTGCCGCATCTCGGCCGACTTGTACATGGGGTTGACGGGCACCACCACGCCGCCCGCCTTCCAGACGCCGAGCAGCGCCAGCACGAAGTGCGGGGTGTTCTGCAGCATCACCACGGCCCGTTCGCCGCGCCGGAAGCCGCGGTCGGCCAGGTGGGCGGCGATGCCGTCGGAGAGGGCGTCGGTCTCGGCGTAGGACAGCCGGCCGTCGAAATACGCGAGCGCCGTGCGGCCGGGCTCGGCGTGCACCGCCGCCCGGAAGGCGTGCAGCGTCGAGGGCGGCGGCTGGATGGGGGCGCGCTGCGCTGCGTCGAGCTGCGTCAGCCACGGCTTGTCCTGGTAGGAGATCATCGGGGTGCGGCCCTGCCTTCCTGATCGTCCGGATGTCCGTGCGTCCCGGTGTGCGGTGGTCAGCCCTCGGCCCGCTCGTCGAGCTTGCGCTGGAGGTGGTTCATGCCGCCCAGCCAGCGGTCGGGGTCGCTGGCGCGTGCGAGGTAGTAGTCGGCGACCTCCGGGTGCGGCAGCACCAGGAACCGGTCCTCGGCCATGGCCGCGAACAGCGCGTCGGCGACGGCTTCGGGTTCGACGGCGGTGGGCGTCAGGACGAGCTCGCCGGCGGCCCCGGTGCCCGCCAGCATGTCGGTGCGCACGCCCTGCGGGCAGATCGCGTGCACCTCGATGCCGCGATGGCGGTAGGTCAACGACAGCCACTCCGCGAAGGCGTACGCGCCGTGCTTGGTGACGCTGTAGGGCGCCGCCCCGACCATGGTCAGCAGGCCCGCCGCGGACACCGTGGAGACGAAGCGCCCGCCGCCCCGCTCCAGCCACTCGGGCACCAGCTCGCGCGCGGCGCGGACATGGGCCATGACATTGACGTCCCACGCCAGTTCCCAGGCGTCGTCGAGCGCCTCGGGGCCGCCACCGGTGCCGACCCCGGCGTTGGCGCAGAAGATGTCGACGGCACCGCCGAGCGCCTCGCGGGCGGCCGGGACGATGCCGGAGGCGTCACCGGGGACCGCGATCGCTCCGATCTCCTCGGCGGTGGCCTTCGCCTTGGCCCCGTCCAGGTCGTTCACCACGACACGGGCGCCCTCGGCGACGAACCGGCGGGCCAGCGCGGCGCCGATTCCCCCGCCCGCTCCGGTCACGACAACGGACTTGTCCCGTACGGCTGCCACGCGGTGTCTCCCTCGGTCGTATCGGATTCCGCTGGCAGACTAACCAGTCGGTATGTCCCAGCGGAAGAGCCCTCCGCCAGAAGAGCCCTCCCCCCACTCCCGGCTCCTGCCATGACCGGGGAGGCGCATCCCGGCACGGCCGGGCGAGCCCCCGCTCCCGACCGTGCTCGAGCGGGGGTACCCCCATCACCGCCCACCCTGCGTTAGCGTGCCCACGACACGTACCTCGGGTCCTCTCCCGATCACGGAGGTGTGCGCATGGCTCTGTCGAGACGCGTTCTGCTCGGTCGGCTGGCGGCTACCGGAGCGGCCGCCGCGGCCGTCCCCGCGGCGGCCGTCCCCGCGACCGGGGCCCCCGCCCACGCGGCCCGGCCCCCCGGCGGCCACCCGGTCCGCACCGGCTTCGACCGGCTCGCCGCCGACGGCTACCGCCTCCTGGACGGCCAGAAGGTCGGCATCGTCACCAACCCCACCGGGGTCGCGCTCGACGGCACCTCGCTGCGGCACATCGTGGACGTCATGCACAGCGACCGAGGGGTCCGCCTGACCGCCGTCTTCGGCCCCGAGCACGGCTTCCGGGGCACCGCCCAGGCGGGCGGCTCGGAGGGCCGCTACGACGACCCGGCCACCGGACTGCCGGTCTACGACACGTACAACAAGAGCGGCCGGGAACTCGCCGGCATCTTCACCGAGTCCGGCGCCGACACCATCGTCTTCGACATCCAGGACGTCGGCGCCCGCTTCTACACCTACATCTGGACCCTCTACGACTGCATGGTGGCAGCGGTACTGGCGGGCAAGCGGTTCGTGGTGCTGGACCGGCCCAACCCGGTCACCGGCCGGGCCGCGACGGGCCCCGTGCTGGACAAGAAGTACGCCTCGTTCGTGGGCCGCGAGCCCATCTCCCAGGCCCACGGGATGACCGTCACGGAGCTGGCGCTGCTCTTCAACGGCGAGTTCGTCCCGCAGGCCGCCGGGCGGCCGGTGGAGCTGGAGACGGTACGGATGTCGGGGTGGCGGCGCGCCGACTTCTTCGACGCCTCCGGACTGCCCTGGGTGCCGCCGAGCCCCAACATGCCCACCCCCGACACCGCGTTGGTCTACTCGGGCACCTGCCTCTTCGAGGGCACCAACCTCTCCGAGGGCCGGGGCACCACCCGGCCCTTCGAACTGCTCGGCGCCGACGGCGTCGACGCCCGCTGGGCAGCGGCCGCCACCGCGCTCGGCCTGCCCGGCGTGCACTTCCGGGAGTCCTACTTCGCCCCCACCTTCTCCAAGTTCCAGGGCAGGACGATCGGCGGCGTCCAGCTGCACGTCCACGACCGCGCCGCCTTCGACCCCGTACGGACCGGCATCGGCCTGCTGGTGACGGCCAAACAGGTCTGGCGCGGCTTCGCCTGGCGCCCGGACAACGGCATCGACCGGCTCACCGGCTCACCGGTGGTGCGCCGGATGATCGACGCGGGCGCGGGGACCGACGAGGTGGTGGCCTCCTGGCAGGAGGAGCTGCGCCGCTTCCGTACGATGCGACGGCGGTATCTGCGCTACGGGTGAGGGTGGGCCGGGGACGGGAAAGCGGCCCGGGCCAGGGGGAGGAACGGGCATGACGGACCAGCGTGCGGTCACGGTGTGGCGGGCGCTTCGGCAGCGCCCGCTGCGCTTCCTCGTCTCGGCGTGGCCGTGGCGCTGCTGGGTCTATCTCGCCAGCGGGGCACTGCTCGGCTACGTGGTGCTGATCGCCCTGGTGCTGCTGGTCCTCGGCGGGATGGCGCTGTCCGTCGTCGGCGTGGGGCTCGTGGTCCTGACGGCCGCCGCCCTGTACGGCATCCCGGTCGGCGCCCTGGAGCGACGTCGGCTGCGCCTGGTCGAGCCGGTGCCGCTCGACCGCCCGCACGGTGCGCTGCCGGCCGGCGGCCCGCTGTCCTGGGCGGCTGGCCGGCTGCGGGAGCGGGCCACCTGGCGCGAGCTGGGCTACACCGTGCTGTTCGGGACCGTCTTCGCCGCCGCGGGGTTCGCCGTCGTGCTGGTGCTGTGTCTGGCCGCCCTCCTGATGGCGGTGCCGGTCCTCGCCTGGGCCCTCGCCCCCGAGACCGTCATGATCATTCCTGGTGAGCCGATCCGCGGGCCGCTGGACGCGCTGCTGGGCCCCGCCCTGGGGCTCATCGCCTTCGCGCTGTCCGCCTACGCGGCCGGTCTGCTGGCCGGACTGCAGGTCAGGGCCGCAGAGTTCCTCCTGGCACCGCGGGAGGACGGCTCCAGCGCCCGGGTCATCGAACTCACCCGCTCCCGCGCCCGGCTCGCGCACGCCTTCGAGGCGGAACGCCGCCGTATCGAACGCGATCTGCACGACGGGGCCCAGCAGCAACTGGTCGCCCTCAACATGACGCTGGGCATGGCCGAGATGGAGCTGCGCGAGCGCGACTCCCCCGCCGCGGAGCTGGTGACCCGCGCCCGAGGCGAGGTCAGGGCCGCCCTGACCCAGCTGCGCGACCTCGTCCGCGGCATCCACCCCCAGGTGCTGACCGACCACGGCCTGCCCGACGCCGTCGCCGAGGTCACACTGCGCAACCCCATACCGGTCACCGTCGACATCGATCTGCCGCGCCGGCCACCCGAAGCGGTGGAGACCGTCGCGTACTTCACCGTGACCGAGGCGCTGGCGAACGCCGTCAAGCACAGCGGCGCCACCGCCATCACCGTCGCCGCGCGTCACGAACGCGGCGCACTGCGCCTGCTGATCACCGACAATGGCCGGGGCGGCGCGGTCCCCGCCGCGGGCACCGGCCTGCAGGGCCTCGGCGACCGGTTGGCGATCTTGGGAGGCAGACTCGTGGTGTCCAGTCCGGTGGGCGGTCCCACCCAGCTCCGCGCGGAGGTCCCGTGCTCCGCATAGTCCTGGCCGAGGACTCCGTCCTCCTGCGGGCCGGCCTCACCGAACTGCTGACCCGCAGCGGCCACACCGTCACCGCCGCGGTCGGCGACGCCGAGGAGCTGGCCCGCGCGGTGGACGCCGACCTCCCCGACATCGTGATCACCGACGTACGGATGCCGCCGGACCACCGCGACGAGGGACTCCGGGCGGCACTCGCCCTGCGCGCCCGGCACGGCCGGCTGCCGGTGCTCGTCCTCTCCCAGTACGTGGCCACCGCGTACGCCACCCAGCTGCTCAGCGGCGGCAAGGCGGGCACCGGCGGGCTCGGGTACCTGCTCAAGGACCGGGTCGGCGAGATATCCGAATTCCTGGACGCACTGCGACGGGTGGCGGCGGGCCGGACCGTGATCGACCCGGAGGTGGTCCGGGTCCTGCTCTCCCAGCAGACCGCGAACCGCTCCCTGGACCGCCTCACGCCGCGCGAGCGGGAGGTGCTGACGCTGATGGCGGAGGGCCTCAACAACCAGACCATCGCGCAGCGGCTGACCGTCACGGAGTCCTCCGTCGTCAAGCACGCCGGCAACATCTTCATGAAGCTGGACATCGATCCGACGGAGGGCAACCGGCGGGTTCTTGCGGTCCTGGCCCACTTGCGCGCAGAGTCCGCGTCCCCGTGAGCGCGCCGTCGTCCCGCGGGACGAGCAGCGACGCCAGGCGGCGGGCGGAGGCGTCCCAGGTCCACTGCTCCTCCACCCACCGCCGGCCGGCCGCCCCCATCTCCGCGGCCCGCTCCGGCGAACGCAGCAGCCGCACCACGGCATCGGCCACCTGCCGCACGTCCCGGCCGTCGACCACATGCCCCGTCTCGCCGTCGCGCACCGCATCGGGGGCCCCGCCGGAGTCCCCCGCGACCACCGGCAGCCCGCTCGCCGCCGCTTCCAGGAAGACGATGCCCAGCCCCTCCGCCTCCAGCCCCCACCTGCGCGTCCGGCACGGCATGGCGAAGACGTCGGCGGCGGCGTAGAAGTCCGCGGTGCGTGCATGGCTCTGCCCGCCGGCGAAGACCACCGGGCCGGCCGCGTGCCTCCGGGCGAGCCGGCGCAGCCGCCGCTCGTGGGGCCCCTGACCGACCACCACCAGCACCGCCTCGGGTACCGCCTGCCGGATCAGCGGAAGGGCCCGGACGAGAGTGTCCTGCCCCTTGCGGGCGACCAGCCGCGAGACGCAGAGAACGACCCGCTCGCCGCCGGGGGCTGTCCCTCCCGCGTCCGTTCCCGCGGGGCGGAACTCCCGGGGGTCGACTCCCGGCACCAGCCGCCGCAGCGTCGCGCTCGGGCCCAGCGCCGGGGCGATGCGGTCGCGGGTGTACCGGCCCAGATAGGTGACGACATCCACGCTGTCACCGATCCGCCGCAGGACCTGTCGGGTCCCGGGGACACGCGCCCACCAGATCTCGTGGCCGTGCGTGGTGGCGACGATCCGCCGTATCCCGCTGCGCCGCAGCGCGGGCGCCATGGCGGCGAGCGGCGCCGCTGCCCCGAACCAGACCCGGTCGCAACCGTGCGCACGGGCCGTCGCGATCACCTGCTCGGTGACCCGGCGGGTCGGCAGCAGTGTCCGACGGGGGTCACGGACCACCGGGAACGGCAAGGTGGCGTCGTACTCCGCCGCGCCCTCCTCGCACGCCGTGTAGACCACCACGTCGTTGCCCGGCAGGCGGGTGGCCATGGCGTGCACGAAGGTCTCGATGCCGCCCTGGCGGGGCGGGAAGTCGTTGGTGACGACGAGGGTCTTGCCACCGCGTCCACCGCCCGGCAGGGCCACCCGTGGTCGCCGGGAGCCGACCGCCGACCGCGTCCACACGACCAGCACGACGGGCAGTGCGAGATAGCCGAACCGTCCGGCGGGGGCCAGCAGGAAGGCGAGGCACAGGCCGAGGGCGAGCCGGTCGGCGGCCGCCACCACGTCCGCCGGCGGACACCGCAGGAGCGACCACCCGACGCCCAGCGCCGCGCACACCATCAGTCCCACCGCCAGATACCAGCCGCCCGGCACCAGTTCGGCCAGCACATGGCCCGGAAACGGGCTGCGGGCCGGCGTCGCCACCTCGCCCCGCCCGGTGGGAAAGGCCAGGACCTGCTGGACCATGGCGCCGGGCGAGCGCAGCGCAGCCGGCAGGATCAGCACCACCGCACCGGCCACCGCGGCGCCCGCGCACCTGAGGGCCGCGCGCCTGCCGTGGCCATGGGCCAGCAGCGCCACCGCCACCGGAATCGCGGGCCACGCCGTCCATTTGAGAGCGCACGCCACCGCGAGCGCCATGCCCGCCACCGCCGTGCGGCCGCGCGCCGCGGCGGCCAGGGCCAGGCAGCACAGTCCGGTGAGCGGCAGGTCCACACCGCTCACACACAGCGGCAGCGCCACGACGGGCGAGGCAGCCAGCACCAGCGCGGCCCCGGCGTACCGCCGTCCGTCGTCGCCGCCGCCGCGCAGTATCCGCCGGCCCGCCCACAGGCAGCCGAAGAACGCCGCCGCACACCAGATGCGGGCGTCACCCAGGGGGTTCGATCCCAGGACCGCCCGGGGTATCCCGAACAGTGCCATGCCGGGCAGATACGGCGTGTAGTCCTCGACGTCCTGCGGGTGCGTCAGATACGGGGTGCCGTGCTCCAGCAACAGCACCCCGGACCGCTCGATCACCCCGACCTCACTCTGCGCCTGCCCGGTCAGCACCAGCCACAGGAGGGGTACGACGACGGAACCGACGAGCGCGAGCAGCGCGGGCGCCGCAGCGGGACCGGTGCGCGGCAGGCAGCGGGCGGCAACCGCCGCGCACAGAAAGCCGGCTGCGGCGCTCAGCCCCCACAGCCGGTGGGTTTCGAGGGAGGAGGCGAGCGGAAATACCGCGGCCCACACTGCGGCGGCGGACCACCCCAGGCACTGGACGGAACGAGAAGTACTCACCCTGCCATTGCAGTCGCGCGGCGGCCGCAGGTCATGACGGGTGGGTCGAGGCTTGGCGGTCGGGTTTTCCCCACCCTGACCCCCACCGCGACCGCGAGAGCCGGCCGCCACGCAGTCACCGTGCCGCGTCAGGCGGGCCCTGCGGAACGTCGAACGGCCCCGGTGCCCGAGCGCGCGGCTCGGGCACCGGGGCCGTCTCGCTGACGATGTATCAGAGGGCGCTGTTGTTGCAGCCCATCTTCGAGCCCAGCTGGGTGGGCTGCGCACCGGGGGCGCCCTCACCGTTGAGCGCATTGCCCAGCGTGCCGTTGAGCGCCCCGACCGCACCGAGAACGTCGATGTTCATGTCGTGCGACCTGCACGACGTGCCCTGCGTGACGTCGACGTCATGGGCACCCGCCTCACCGTGGGCGAAGGCGGTACCGGCACCGAGGGAGGCGAAGCTGCCGAGGACGGCGCCCACGACGGCAACCTTCTGGAGTTTACGCATTACTTCTCCGTTGAATTGAGCGGATGCGATCTGCAGCAGATCGACTTCTTACATGTGTGGGGAGGCGGATTGTTCGGTGCCCCACACCACTCGGCACGGCATCGACGGGCCCGTGTGGGCGGAGTGGCGCCCTGGGAATGTCGCAAAGTCCCGCCGGCCGCCCGGAGGACGGGCGCCCGGTTGTCCTGCCCCCGCGGAATCCCCGCTGTCACCGCACGGCGACAACGGGCCCGTCGGGACGGCCCGCCCTCTCCACCGAGCGTTCGTCGGCGGCCGGAACCGGCCCCACCTGCACCGTTGTTCCGGTGCGGAGGCGGGGCCGTCCCAGACCCTCCTCGAACGGTCAGGAAAGTCGGGGCAGGTCCAGCTGCCCCACCGGAGTCGCCGCGAGCCGGCCGAGCCCCACCGGCGAGACCTGCGGGACGCCCGGGGCGACCTGCGGGTTGACCAACGGGTTCACCTGCGGGTTCACCTGCGGGTTGACCTGCGGGGCCATCTGCGGGGCGGGCTGCGGAGCGAAGACCCGCGGGACGTCGACCTGCGGAGCCACCTGCGGGGCCACCTGCGGAACGACCTGCGGGGCGGCCTGCGGAGCCACCTGCGGAACGACCTGCGGAGCCGGCTGCGGCGGGGCCGCCTGCTGCGGAGCCGGCTGCGGAGCCGGCTGCGGCGGGGCGGCCTGCTGCGGGGCGGCCTGCTGGGAACCGGCCGGCGAGCTGGAGGCCTGCGCCGCACCCTGCGAAGAGGCCCACGCCGTGACCTGCGGAGCCGACTGCTGCGGAGCGGCCTGCTGCGGAGCCGGGGCGGGGGCGGGAGCCTGCGGAGCCATCTGCTGCGGAGCCGGGGCCGGAGCCGGCTGGGCCACCTGCTGCGGCGCCGGAGCCGGAGCCACCTGCTGCGGAGCAGGAGCCGGGGCGGGAGCCATCTGCTGCGGCGCCGGCGCCGGCTGGGCCACCTGCTGCGGCGCCGGAGCGGGAGCCATCTGCTGCGGAGCCGGGGCCGGGGCCGGCTGGGTCATCTGCTGCGGAGCGGCCTGTGGAGCCGCCTGATCCGGAACAGAAGCCGGAGCGGCACCGTTGTACCCGACGGGAGCGTCAGCATGGCTGACACCGGCACCGATAGCGGACAGCCCGCCGGCCGCTGCGACGACGAGCATGGCCTGGTGAAGCTTGCGCATGAAACCCTCGGCCCTTCATTACCTGTACTGGAAATCTGATTGCTTATTACGGTCTTGCGTGCGCTGAAATTGGCAATTCCTGGGTCTCACACCCTGCGCACCCCCGTGTCGAACCACAGTGGAAGCCGCCCACAGGCCCCCTGCGGAATTCACTGCGCTGCCCGGCCCCATCGCCTCTCCTCTGATCCGCGTCGGCCCCGGCGGCGGTCCACGGGCACATTCACTGTTCCCTCCCAGCGCGCAACGAGATTTCCGCTGGTCCGGTCACGGGAGACGCGGCGGGGTCACCCGTTTGCCACGGCACGGGACGCAACCCGTCGGCCGCTAGGTGGCCACAAGGGCACGCCGAATCACCCGCCTCGACCCCGGCCGAGCGTGCCGAGGGCACGGAACGAACTGACCTTTCCGGAAGGAAAGTTCGGGGCCTCACCGCCTCCCACGGACTCCCACACCTCGCGGTGAGTCCGTTTCCGACGGCGGCACAGCTCCCTGGAGAACACATGAGTGTGGAGCCCGATGGACATCGGGCTCCACACTCATGCAGGACGGAGCGGCAGCCGCGGACGGCTGTCGTCACCTACGTCTCAGTTGGCGACAGCGGCGCGACGGCCCCGGCGGTAGAGCATGAACCCACCGAACATGAGCCCGGCACTGGCCGGAATCGCGACACCCAGCCATTCCGAACCTGTTCGCGCCAGCTGGGGCTGGTGCTGAACGGGAGGCGCGGCACGGTGCGTGACCACCGGAGGCGCCGCCGGACGGTGCTGCTGCGGCGTCACGTGGTGGCGCTGCTGCGGCTTGTGTGCCTGCTGCGCGTGGTGGCGGTGGTGCCGCACGTGCTTCGGCTTGTCGACGTTGGCGCAGCGGTTGCCGAAGGCGGGGTTGAGCGCCCCGGCCACATCCACCGTGTTGCCACACACATTGACCGGCACATGCACCGGAACCTGCACCTGATTCCCGGAAAGGACGCCGGGCGAGCCAACGGCGGCCCCTTCGGCACCGGCATCGGCGAGGGCGGCGCCCGTACTCACGAGCAGCAGGCCGCTGGCGGCAGCCGAAGCGGCAATGACCTTCTTGATCACGTTACTCCTTCTTGGCAGTGCGGTCACAGCCGCGGACCGCACATGACTCAACGAGACCGAAGCGCACAGGCCACGAATTCTGCATTTCGATCACTCTTTCAGCCGGGCGCGTATTCGTATCCGGCTGACGAAAGAAGGTAATTCCGATTTTACGGAGAGATCTTCTCGGCGATTATCACTTCCGGACGGGGCCAGGACGGAGGTCATCTTGACGGTGCATCACCTGACGCCCCGTCCTTCCGTCGAGTGGCCTCAGGACACCCGACGACCCATCGACTCACCCGCCGCACCCGACGCACCGTCATGACTGCTTCCAGGCAAGCCCTTCCGACCCGTCTGCCGCGGTCGCGCGTCCTCCCTTTCCACCCACCCCCTGCGCCGGAGGCCGGCAGGCCGATTCCGACCAGGGGCGACAGGGTGCGACCGCGAACGCCCGGTCGCCGCGATCGAGCCGCACACAGGATCCGGTGCGTCGCGGACCATGAGCCGTCGACCCCCAGATGGCTGTCGCCGATGAGCGCTCCGAGATTTTTCGTATTAGCTTCGCGTCACAGTAAGAAGTTGATCTGTTACGGATCGCACTGGCTCAACAGATGGAGTAGAGATGCGCAAGCTTCGCAACGCTGCTGTCGTGGCCGCCGTTCTCGGTAGCGTCGGCTTCCTCGGCGCCGGCACCGCCAACGCCCACGGGGGCTTCGGTACGTGCAGGTCGCACGACCTCAACGTCGACATCCTTGGTGAGGTCGGAATCCTCAACGGCCTGCTGGGCAACGCGATCAACGGCGAGGGCAGTCCGGGCGGGCAGGCCACCCACGTGGGCTCGATCGTGGGCTGTGGCGGCGGCGGAGGGTTCTGACAGCCGGTCAGTCACGGTTGACCGAAATGGGCCTCGGTGCCCGAGCCACAGGCTCGGCGCCGGAGCCCATTTCGGCTTTCCAGGGCCCAGTGCCCCGGGCTCTGGCGCAGGCCGCTTCGCGACACCCCTCGCGCCACACGCCCGGCGCCCCTGGCTCGCGCTACGAAACTCCCCGACCTCGCGGGCACGCCGCAGTTGGCGTTCCGGTCACGACCGGGTGAGCGTCAAGGACCGATCAGCGGCAGCCGGCCGATGTGCACCGGGCCAACGTCGGAGGCCGCCTTCACGGGTACGCCCAGGACGCCGGCGAGGCCCGCGCTGGGGTCGTCGGCGTAGGCCGGGGCGGAGAGGGCCCCCGCGAGAGCAAGGGCTCCCAGAAGGGTGGCGAGTGCACGGCGCATAGCGGCTCCTGCTTCACTTCGTGTCGTTGGCATGCTGCTTGCGCGGGCCACACTCCCACCGGCGCCGGACCCGCTCCGGCGCCCACGCCAAGCGGTCACCTGATCGCGTGACTGCGAGAAACGCGCACGCCACGGGGCATGCCGACAGCCGGAAGGCACCACACGGGCAGGGTTGCCCTCACCGGGCGCCGGCGCCCGAGCACCTGACTCCCGGTCAGCCGAGAGGCGTGCGGGGGACGTCCGCTGACTGGTTGCACCGGCCCGGCGACGTCGCATATCCGTACGCCCGGCCATGCCCCACGCCGTGGCAAATGGGTGACCCCGCCCCGACTCCCGTGACCGGACCAGGAGAAATCTCGTTGCCCGCTGGGAGAGAACAGTAAAGGCGCCCGTGGACCACCGCCGGAAGTGCTTCTCCCTGACGCCGGGGGGCGGTCTGCGGTGAACACGCGTCAGCAATGCTGCCGGCGCGGATCGAAGGAGAGGCGATGGGACGGGGCAGCGCAGCGGATGCCGTCGCATGCCTGCGGGTGGCTTCCACTGTGGTTCGGCACGGGGGTACGCAGGAAGTGAAACCCCGGAATTACCACTTTTAGCGCACGCACGACCGTAATAAGCAATCAAATTTCCAGTAAAGGTAATGAAGGGCCGAGGGTTTCATGCGCAAGCTTCACCAAGCCATGCTCGTCATCGCAGCTGCCGGCGGGCTGTCCACCGCCGGTGCCGGCGCCAGCTTCGCCGACGCTCCCGTCGGGTACAACGGCGCCACTCCGGTTTCTGCTCCGGACCAGGCGAGCCCGCAGCAGGGCTCTCCCCAGACCACCGCTTGGACCGCTTCGCAGGCCACGGCGCACGCTTCCGGCTCACATGCCGCCCCGCAGCAGGCTCCTGCCCCGCAGGCCGCCGCCCCGCAGCAGACCGCCCCGCAGATCAACCCCCAGCTCAACCCTCAGCTGAACCCGCAGCTCTCTCCGCAGATCTCCCCGTCGACCGCTCCGCAGGGCGCTCCGCAGGGCCAGAACAACCTCTTCCGCCCGTACCAGGAGTGCAGCCCGCAGACGCTGCTCGACGCCAAGCTCCCGGTCGCGCTGCTCGCCAACTCCGAGACCAGGGGCTTCAGCTGCACCCAGGCCAACACCCAGGCCAACGCTTTCGCCACCGCCAGGTGAGGCCACCGAGGTAGCCGCCCTCGGGTGCGCCATGGGCCCTTCGAGGGGCATCCCTCGAAGGGCCCGGCCATGCCCGGGCCGACACAACAAGTGGACCCTGCGCAACGGCCGCGCCGATCCGGCCTCTCGATGCACCGATCCGCCCAGCGCGCACGGCAATTCCCGGACCGCCCCCGTCCGCGACACGTGGAGGCTCGGCGCGTCGCGGAGTGGTTTTCGGAAATTTCGCATTAGCCTGCCATAACTGTAAGGAGTCGATCACTTACAGATCGCAACGGTTCAATCCACCGGAGACGAAATGCGCAAGCTTCACAAGGCTGCCGTCGCGGCAGTCGCCCTCGGCAGCATCGGGTTCCTCGGCGCCGGCACCGCCTACGCCGACGGCGGGCACGGCGGCGGCGACTTCAAAATCGTCCAGAGCAGCCAGTGCAAGTCGCACGACCTGAACCTCGACGTCCTCGGCGAGGTCGGGATCCTCAACGGCCTGCTGGGCAACGCCCTCAACGGCGAAGGCAGCCCGGGCGCCCAGTCCACCCACCTGGGCTCGACGATGGGCTGCAACAACAGCGCCTTCTGATGCGCTGAGCAGTCAAACGAACAGCTGAAATGGGTCCCGGCACCGAGCTACACGCTCGGCGCCGGGGCCCATTTCTCTGTCTTCTTCAGGGCTCCGATTCCGATGGCGAATCGACTGACGGATACATGGGGCAGGGACCACCCTCCGTCTCAAGTGCCTTGCTCTCCAGCCACGTTGTCTCTGCCGAATGCGGCGTCCAGCCGATGTGACGCGCGGTTGTTCCGCGGGTTGGCATATGCCCGCCGCCGGCTTGTCGAGCAGCCGGTGAAACGCCTCCGGCCGGCGGAGCGTACGGCGAGAACGGTCTGCTGAGCGTCCGCGGATGGGGTGGGGGCCTCGCAGCAGCCGAAAGGCGTACGAGGCACGGGCCGAGGACGATGTGAGCCGACAGCGTCAAGGACGTGGCGGCCCGAACATTCGCCGACTTCAAAGTGAACGCAGCCCCGTTGAGCCATCCCGCCTGGCGGCCGCACACCATCGGCGCTCTCGCGTCGCGGTCAAGCGCCCTCGTCGGCGACAGTCAACCGTCGCCCCCGGCCGGCCCCCTCCCCGCCCACCGCGCAGCTGCCGCCGTCATCGGTCACGACCACCGGCTCGGCACGGCCCAAGGTCACCGAACGAGAGGCCAACAGCGCATCCACGCAGCGCGAGCCTCCTCACCACCTCGATGACGATGCCGCGCTCTTGCCGGGCAGGACGCTCCGGCGCGGGGCGTTGAGGGACGAGTCCGCACGACCAGAGTAGGCGCCGAGGCCGCGTAGGTCGTGGAGATGGCGCCTGGCGTCGACCCATACATTGCCAGGACGCGAGTTCCGAGCAGAGGCCGCGGCACCCCTGCATTCGCAGGGTCGCCGCAACGCTGCCGGCGCCATGCTGCATTGCGCGGAGTGGCCTCTCGTCCGAGTGTTTCCGGTTCGAGCAGGCCCAGTTCGGCGGCCCGGAGAAGGTGGACCAGGGAAGGTGCGCCAGGGAACGGACTTCCACGAGTTCATTCTTCGCCTTCGACCAGCGGGCGTGATCAGCCTGCGTATGCCGTTGCCTCAAGCCTCAAGCCTCAAGCCTCAAGGCATGCCCGCATCCGCCAACAACGGGTGCCGGTAACCGATTTCCGGCCCGGTGCTTGGCTTGGGCCGCCTTTCGCCGGCAAGACCACACGAGGTCAGCGGTGTTGCGACGAGCACCGCGGCCCAAGCGTCGTCACCGGTCCGTACGGCGAGGCCGTACGCAATGTCTGCGGTGTGGACGCGGGATCCCTTCAGGAAAAGCCCGGTTGTCGGACAAAAGGCCGTCGATCGACCTCTCGGGGAATCTCCGTTCCCGCAGATGCCGCGCGACGTCAACCTTCTGGGCGGCCGCCTCGCTGCCTTCGCAGGCTCGGAGCGCGAGTTGTACCCGGGGCGACTCTTCATCCGGTTCCAGGTAGGGCCGTTGAGGCCGAGCGCTTGCGCCCGTTGCGGCCGCTCAACGCCGTACCCCGCTCGGCGCGCGAGGGATTTTCGGGCGCATCGGTTCACGATGGTCACGGATTTCGGCGCGTCGCAAGGTGGTTGGGGGAACTTCGTATTACTGTCCCGTAACTGTACGAAGTCGATCCATCACAGATCGCGACCGTTCAATCGACCGGAGATGAAATGCGCAAGCTTTGCAAGGCTGCCGTCGTGGCTGCCGCCCTCGGCAGCGTCGGCCTCCTCGGTGTCGGCACGGCCTACGCCGGTGGCCCCTTTGGCGGCGAGTCAGGCGGCGCCGAGTTCACCATCAAGCAGAGCACCTCCTGCACCTCGCACGACACGAACCTCGACGTCCTCGGCGAGGTCGGCATCGCCAACGGCCTCGGCGGCAACCTGCTCAACGGTGAGGGCTCCCCGGGTGCGCAGTCCACCCACCTGGGCTCGACCATGGGCTGCAACAACAGCGCCCTGGGCAAGTAAAAGAAACTGAGCCCCGGTGTCCTGGCTACGGGGAGCCAGGCACCGGGGCTCGCTTTTTGCCTTCTTCGGGATCGGGCGCCGACCTCCTCCCGATCCTCAGGCGGAAGAATCCGCCATCTCCGGCCCGACGGTGGGCCTTCCCCTCCCGGAGCCCTCCGAGCACCTGCCGCGTCGCCGGTGGGGGTGTCGTGGCCCCTCACCAGGGCCGAGGAGGCAGCCGTACGGGGGCCGCTGGTTGCTCCTGGACACAGCCGGTCGATGCTGCCGCGGTCGACCGCTGACGGGGAGCAGCGGAGCCGATTAGGTACCGGCAACATCAGGACGGCCCAACGCGTCTTCTCAGAACGGGACCTGCGTCCCACTGGATGCTGGGGGCTTCGCTCACAGGTCCGCAAGACGTCCGGTGATCTTCTCCCGGACACGGGTCCGGGGGAACGGCTCCGCGGTTTCCACCGCACCCCGAGCATGCGTAGTGCCGATCACGGCCCACGCCGCCCGGGCCGGCGCAGCGGCGTGCTCGGTCCTGTCCATGGCCATGAGCAGGCTCGGCATGAACCACCGCGATGCCGCAGGTGGGCGACCCGTCGCGGAGCTGGCCCACGTGTCCACGTGGTGCTCGCGGCCGTGGCCGCACCGGATCTCCTGAGAGGGTCGTCCACCGGGCGATGAACAGGCCCTGCGCCGAGGGTCCGTCCATCGCAGCAGAGGTTGCCACGAGGTCGAGAAGGCCAGTTGGTCGCGGAGTCGGCGCTCGTGGTGCGGGCCGGGCCTGCGGTCCCCAGGGTCCCAGGCGGGTCCGCCCTTCGGCTGTCGTGAACGCCGGCCGCAGGGACGGTGACGGCCTGGGGCCGGCGTTCACGCACGTCGGGACCTGCTCGGCGGAGTTTTGGGCGGAGCGGGCACGCCCGACTCCCTCTCGTCCCGGCTTTCGTGGAACAGGCGGCCGTCCGCCAGGAGGTGCCCCTGCCTCTGCCGCAGGGGCAGCGCGGCGTCGATGTGCCCTGCCCCCGTGTCCTGCTGTGCGAGCTCCTCGACGGAGGTGTGCGCGTCGACTGGGAACGGTCGATCGCGGGAGATCTGTCCCCCATAGCACTTCCGGAGTGCGCGGACGCGTCGTCACGGGCGGAACCGTCACGAATGATCGGCGCGGTGCTCGCTCACCGATGCGCGGGCCGGTCCGCATCCCCGTGGAGCCGAAGTACGGCTCGGGGTCGGGCCGGCCCGGTCATCCGCCGTTCGCGTATCAGAACTTGATACGGGGCGGCTTGAAGCCCTTGGGCAGGTGCGCCCTGTTGGAGCAGTTCACGACGGGCCCGATCCTCGTGGACCCGTTGTTCAGCAGACCTGCTTCGGGCCACACCACGCGCTGCCGGGTGGCCGCCGAGCAGTCCCTCTTCTGCTTGATCACATACATGCCGTTCTTGCTCTTGTAGACGGTATCGCTCTTATGAATGCAGACGGTGTTGCCCAGGTGGGATTGGCGGCAGCCACCCGCGTGTCCTCCGGCGTTCGCCTCGGTGGCGCCGACGCAGGTCATCATGGCGAGTCCGCCCAGGAGCCCCGAGACGGCTGCGATCTTCTTCCGACTGAACATGTGCCGCATTCCTTTGTGATCGATGCCCGGGCGCCGCACACCGCGAAGCGGTCCGCGCCCGGGCTCTGAAGAGAGTCGAAAACGGGCCCCGGCGCCCGGCCACAGCGGCCAAGGGCGCAGGGGCTCGTTTCAGTTAGTGCTTGGCCGCGACGTTGTTGCAGCCCATGCGCGAGCCCTGGCTGGTGCCCTGCGCGCCCGGCTTGCCTTCACCGTTGAGCGCGTTGCCCAGCAGGCCGTTCACGAGCCCGACCTGGCCGAGGATGTTGACGTTCATGTCGTGCGACTTGCACTGGGTGTGCTGGCGGATGTCGATCTTCTTGTGCTTGTGGTGACCCGAGTAGGACTGCGGAGCGGGCTGCGCAGCGACCGCCTGCGGAGCCGGCTGCGGAGCCACGGCCTGCGGAGCGGGCTGGGGGGCGGCGACAGCCTGCGGCGCCGGCTGCGGAGCGACAGCCTGCGGAGCGGGCTGGGGAGCGGGCTGGGGGGCGACAGCCTGCGGGGCGGGCTGCGGAGCCATGGCCTGCGGAGCCGGCTGCGGAGCCATGGCCTGCGGAGCGGGCTGCGGGGCGGCAGCCTGCGGGGCGGGCTGCGGAGCCACGGCCTGCGGAGCCGCGTGCTCGTGGGCGCCGCCGTACTGGCCGCCCTGTGCAGTGGCACCAGCGGCCGACTGCGAGGTGGCCCAGGCGGTGGCCTGCGGACCGTACGAGCCGCCCTGGAGCCCGGGGGCGTCGGCGAAGCTGGTGCCGGCACCAAAGCTGGCCAAACCGGCGACTGCTGCGACGACGATCGTGACCTGTTGCAGTTTGCGCATGGAACTTTCGACCCTTCATTACCTGTGCGTGGAGCCTGAAGTGACTACTCATTGTGAGCTTATACACACCAAAAGTAGCCACCTTGGGATTTCGCTCTGCTAAGCCCCGTGTCGGCCCACGGCGAAAACCCCTACGGGCTCGCGGCGGCACTCATTCCGTCGCTCTCCGACACTCATCGGAACCGACGGCGACCCTTTTCGCTTTTCCTATAACCGCACCCCAGAAGGCGACTTCCGGGCCGCCATCCCGTGTTGGGCGGACGGACGCGGCGGCCGGCCGGACAACCTGCGCGGCGCGAGCCGCATCACGTGGTGCGGAGCAGGACCGGCGCTTGACCGGGCGTGGGCGAGGAGGGCTCATGCGACTGCCGGGCGCGCCACGCGGGCCGAATTCCCCGGCCGGCACCCGCAGATGACTCATGCATCACTCTCCCCGGAGTCGTGGAGAGCGCGGCTGGGCCGCGGGCCGACCCGGCGCCAGGGATGGCCGTTGACTCCGATGCCTGCCCGGCGCTCCTGCACCGCCCTCTCCATGAGAGCAACGAACCCTCCCCCCAGGCGGGTCACGGGAGCCGAGGCGCGGTCACCCATTTGCCAACCAGCGCGCATCGTTGGGGGCGTTGGTGAGGTTTCGTCCTCGTCCTCGGAAGTGACGCTGCGGCCTCGGAGGCTGCATGGAGAGCACGAAGGGACGGCTCCGTCGACGGGGTCGGGCCGGCTTCCCGCGGCGCCGCGCAGGCGGCACCCGGCCGGCAACCCTCGGGGAGTGCTTCGGGGCTCTCATGTCCAGGGACATGGCGCGCAGTTGACGGCCGGGACGGAGCACGGCAGCACGGCAGCCTGGAGAAGTTCCCGTTGTGCGGGATGGCTGGAGCGGCGCCTGCGGGGCTCCGGAAATGCCGAGCTGGGCTCAACGCGCGTCGGCCGTTCGCCACTTGGGAGCGGCTCTGAGGGCCTTCGTCCGCAAGTGGAAGGGGAGGGGAATCGGCTGGCGGTTGAGCCCGCTCGGCGCCGGCCGCATCACGCCGGCCGGGGTGGGGCCGAACCTCGGCCGGCCGCGGCCGACGAGGTGTGTCCGAGATTGCTCGGCACGCCGCGCAGGCCACCCGGCCCGGGCAAGATCCGTCGCAGACTCGTGGAACAACTGCTGGGGCTCGTTATCCCATGCCGGGCGACCGGAAGCCCTGGGGCGTCGGTGCCGTGTTGGAGCAGTTCAGGGCGGGGCCGATCTGGGTGGTTCCCGGGTTCAACAGGCCGCCTGCGGGCAACGAGACAGGCTTCGTGCCCAGGCAGTTCTGCGTCTGGTTGACGACGTACCTGCCGTCATCGCTGCTGTAGCCGGTGTTCCCCTGCATGCAGGAGATGTTGCCCTGGCTGTCGGGGGCGCAGGTGCCCGTGGAGCCTACGGCGAACGCCTGGGTGGCGCCGGCGCAGGTCATCATGGCGAGTCCGCCCAGGAGCCCCGAGACGGCTGCGATCTTCTTCCGACTGAACATGTGCCGCATTCCTTTGTGATCGACGCCCGGGCGCCGCACACCGCGAAGCGGTCCGCGCCCGGGCTCTGAAGAGAGTCGAAAACGGGCCCCGGCGCCCGGCCACAGCGGCCGGGACACCGGGGCCCATCTCCCTTACCTGCTGAAGGCGCTGTTACTGCAGCCCATGCCCGAGCCGATCGGGGTGGCCTGCGCACCGGGGTTGCCCTCGCCGTTGATCGCGTTGCCCAGCAGACCGTTGAGGACACCGACCTCGCCGAGGACGTCGACGTTCAGGTCGTGCGACCGGCACTCGGAGCCCTGAGCGATGCCGAAGTGGCCACCTCCGTGACCGCCGTCGGCGATGGCGGTACCGGCGCCGAGGAAGCCGACGCTGCCAAGGGCGACTGCCACGACGGCAGCCTTACAAAGCTTGCGCATTTCATCTCCGGTAGTTTGAGCGGGTTTGCGTACGATTGACGTGATTCGTACAGTTACAGAAAAGTAATGCGAAATTCCTGCAACCGCTCAGCGACGCGCCGGAATTCATGACCGGCGCGCGGGCGCCACCCGAAAGCTGCCGCACCCCCGGCCAATTCAGGCCGGTGACAGGCCGAAGGAGAGCGCGGCCCACGACGAACCGCCCGTTCGGTCGCGCCGCACACGGCCCATTCGTCCTACCGCATGCTCGCGGGCCTTCGAGGGGGTGGCCCTCGAAGGCCCGCGACGAGCTTCCCGAACAGCGATCCCGGGCGGCCCTACCTGGTGAAGGCGTGGTTGAACTGGCCGCAGGTGGTGCCCCAGGTCTCGGGGACGGCGAGCACGCCGATAGGGAGGTTGGTGTCGGCCACCGTCTGGGGACTGCACTCCTGATACGGACGGAAGAGGCCGTTGTGTCGCGGGCCGGAACCGTCGTGGGCGTAGGCGGTGCCTGCGCCGGCACCGATGGCGGACAGGCCGCCGGCCGCTGCGGCGGCGACGATCACAACCTGCTGAAGCTTGCGCATGGAACCCTCGGTCCTTCATTACCTGTACATAGAGGCCTGATTGCCTACTGTGATGGAGAAAACACTAGCAGTAGTCGCCAAGGGGGTTCTGCACCACTGTGCCCCCGTGTTGGGCCGTGGAGCGGCCTCGCGCAAGGGCTGCAAAGGGGTCTTTCGCAGGGCTTCGGCGGCGCTCGCCGCTCTGCCGCGCGCACCGGGATGCCATGGGGGCCGGGGTGGCGATCCGGTCAGCCTTTTGAGGGTTGGCCGTTGACGGGGGTGATGACGCGGCGCCCTTCGCCGGGCCGGACATCGTCGCGACGACGAAGGCGTCGCCCGGTCGGTGGCGACGCCGTTGCCCGTCGTCGGCCGGGCCGGGCCTCCCGGCCGACGGCGCCACGTTGGCTTAGCATGGTGGGGTTCTTTCTGGCGAGAGAACGTCGACGGCCAGCGCGTTGTTGCCCTTCCGCGCTGGCCGTCACTGCTGGGACGCCGGTGGGGATCCCGCCGGTGCCGTCACCGCACGCGGTGGGGGCGGGTGGGCGCCGGCCCGCGTGCTCAGGGCCTGAGCCACCAGCGTTCGCTCTCCCAGGACAGCGCCTCCCAAAGGCGGTTGAGCGGGTGGGTGGGACCGTAGGAGCCCCGCTCGCCCCGCCGGGTGAAGACGCCGACCAGCACCTCGGTCCTGGGCCCCACCTCCCCGACGATGTCCAGCGTGCGCAGCCCGCCGGCCTCGGGGAGCCGGCCGTCGGCGGCGGCCTCGCCGATGCCGCGGGTGACCAGCATCGCGCCGCTGACCACCCCCGAGCGCAGCAGCTCGAAGCCGTAGTGCGCGGCCTCTATCTCCGCGGCGACGGTCAGCTTCTGACGGAAGTCGGGGCCGTACCAGGACGTCAGGAAGCGGCCTATCAGGCCGCGTGCGGAGATCACCAGCGGCAGCGCGGGCAGGTCCCGGGCACCGAAGGAGGGCCCGGGGAGGCGTTCGGGCGGCAGATTGGTCAGCAGGGACAGGCCGCTGCGCCGCCACTCCATGACCTCGTACGGCGCGAGCTGTTCCGCCTCCTGGCCCTCCGTCACCACGACGCTGCCGCAGACCACGTCCAGTTCCTTGGCACGCAGTTTGGTGAGCACGTCTCCGGTGCGTACGTGGGTGACCTTGAGTTCGACGTTGTCGCGCTCGTACTCCTCGCTGACGTGTTCCACGGCGTCCAGCAGGAAGCCGAGGGTGTAGCGGGTGGTGCCGACGGACAGCGTCCGGCCCAGGCGGCGGCGGGCGTCGTGCACACCGTCCGACCAGTCGCCGAGGGTGCGTCGCGCCAGCGAGACGAGCGTCTCGCCGGTGGCGGTGAACAGGGCGTTGCGGCCCCGCCCCTGTTTGAGCACCAGTTCCTCGCCGCACAGGGCGGCGAAGGTGCGGTTCATCGTGTCCAGCTGCTTTTGCACGCTGGACTGTTCGCGGCCCAGTCGGCGGGCGGCGCCCAGCGCGGTGCCTTCCTCCCGGACCGTGATCAACGTGCGCAGCTGGTCCATGGTCATATCGAGCAGCTCCGGCGGATACCGCTGCGGACCTTCTAAGGCCATGCGCCCCTTCTCGCTTTCCCGCTCCCCTTTAATTCACGGCTGTGCAGCATAGCCCTTGTTCAAAGCTGATCCCGAGGTCGGCCGGGATTATCTGGGGATTATTTCCGGAAAATGCTGGATGCGTTCCCGGTACCCATGCAAAGGTCAAGCCAATCCAGGTCAACCCTTCATCTCTGCAAGGAGAGTTGAGCTCGTGAGCCATCACCAGGTCGCGCCGCCGCAGAGCGGTTCCGTACCGACGGGCCAGGCGGTCGAACGGCCCGGCACCCTCACCGCCATGCCGGCCATTTCGGTGCTTTCCGCGGTGTCGGCCTTTGTCGGCGCGATCCTCGTATTCGCCGGAGGAAAGGACCTCGCCGTCCAGAATCTCAAGGACGCTCTCGCGGAGCATCCGGACCTGGCGGGACTGCCCGCGGGTGGTTCGGCGGATATCAAGGGACTGCCGGGACCGCTGTGGGAGTCGCTCGTCGACGCGCGGTACGACTCCCTGGTGGCCCGTGCGGTATTCGCCCTCGTCCTCGGCGTCTGTGTGCTCGTCTTCGGCCTGTGCGCCCGGAGCGGGGCCACCTGGGCCCGCGTTCTCCTCACCATTTCCGCCGTGGTGGCGTTGTTGCCCCATGTCCTCATCGCCGGTGACTACGAACCGACTTCCGTCATGCTGACGAGCCTGCTGGCGATGGCCACCGCGCTCGCGGCGATCGTGGTCGGCTGGTTGCCGCCCAACGGCCGCTATGCCAAGCAGCTGCGGCAGGGCAAGGCGGGCGCGCCCGCCCTCTAGCCGGTACGGCGCAGCAGGCCCCGGGCGGTTGCCCGGGGCCTGCTGCGCCGCGTCGTCTCCTGGTGGAGAGCCCGCCGCCGGCGTTACCGGTGGGCGGGGAACTCCACGACCTGCTGGTAGGTCGGACGGTTCTGCCAGCTGATGGTGTCGTGGGTCAGGCCGCCCACCGCGCGGTGGATGATGGCGTCCGCGCACCACTGGTCGCCGGCCTTGCAGCTGTCGTCGCCCGGGTAGACCTGCTCGGCCGTCTTCGCGTCGGCCTGCCGCAGGGTGTCCAGCAGGGTGTCACGGCAGGCCGACAGATCGCCGTTGCCGCAGTACTGCTGGGCGAGCGGGCCCTCGACCTTGTCGCCGAGCACCGTGCGCAGGTCCTTGTCGGCGTAGCTCCACCAGCCGTACTGGAAGGCCGATCCGGCGTGCGCCCCGGTGGGGCCGTGGCCGGCCGACGGGGACTCGTCGGTGGCCAGGTTGGCGGTCAGGGCGTTGTAGAGATCGCCGCCCAGGCCCGGCTTGAAGGTCGCGTCGATCATCTGCGGCCACCAGGCGTCCATCAGCCGTACGGCGTCGGAGTGGGCGTAGGTGTGGGAGCCGGCGGAGGTCTCGCGGCGCTGTGCGCCGTCCTTGCGCCACGCCTCCAGCTGCTGCACGGCCTTCTTCAGCGCGGGGTCGGTGACGGGCTTGCTGTTCAGGACCCGCAGCAGCTCGGGCAGTACGTCCTCGCCGCGCAGATCGGTGACGGCGGCCTCGGACATCGCCCGGGTGAGCGAGGCCCGGGTCACGCCGCCTTCCTCGGCGAGCGCGCGGACCCGGTCGTCCAGCAGATTCGCGCGGTGCACCGAGCCGTTGCCGAAGCCGGCCGAGTCGTAGTCCTCGGCCTGCTTGTTGTTCCAGGAGACGTAGTAGTCCTGGTTGACGGACTGCGGGTGCTGGGCGGGCGGGGTGTAGTCGGTGGCGTTGGTGGCGGGGTCGTAGCCCTTCCAGGCGTAGGCCGGGTCCGCCTTGATGGGCAGCGCCGGATCGACGTCCGGGTTGCGCACCGGGTTGAGGCCGCTGTTGTAGTACGCGATGTCACGGGAGTCGGCGTAGAACCAGTTGAAGGCGTAGCCGATGTGCGCGGCGGCCTTCTTGAAGGTCGCGGCGTCGCGTACGTACGACGGGTCGTTGAGCATCTGGAAGCCGATGATGGAGTCGGCCTCGTGCCGGTAGGTGGTGCGCAGGGCCGTATAGGCGACGGGCCTGCCCTTGACGGTGGCGCGATGGGTGACGATCCCCCACTTGGTGCGGAAGACCTGCATCCGGTACGAGCCGGCCGCCGTCGGGTCGGCGATGGTGGGCTTCCAGGAGTTGGTCCGCTCCAGCTTCTCCATGGGGACGCAGGCGCCCTTGTAGCGGTAGGAGGTGGAGTCCTTGGTGGGCTCGGAGCCGTCCGCGTTGCACAGGTCGACGGCGTAGGTGTCGGTGATGTCCTGGCCCGCCGAGGTGGCGCTCCAGGCGTAGTCCTGGCCGCGGCCGAGCTGGACGTACATGCCGACGCCCGCGAAGGAGGCGCCGCGGGCACTGATGCCCGGCCCCTGGATCTCCTGGAGCATCAGCAGCTGAGGCGCGAAGTAGCCGGTCTGCGGGCCGAAGACGGCGACCGGGTTGCCGCCGGCGGTGTGCTTTCCGGAGACCAGCAGGGCATTCGACATGCCCCGGTGCTGGGTCGGGTCGAAGCTCCCCTTGGGCAGCACCCCGTCCTTGAAGAGGCCCTCCAGCTTCCGGTACTTCTTCGGGGCCTTGACCGGGTCCTGCGGGGCCTTGCCGCCCTTGGCGGTGGCCGCGCCGTCGCGCTCGACGACCAGCGGCTCGGGGGTGACCGAGCCGCGGTCTGGCAGCGCGGTGCCCTCGGCCTTGTCCGGCTTGACGGCGTACGGGAAGCTCTGGCCGTCGTGCAGGGTCTTGGCGGCCTCGGGATCGTTGCGCTCGCGGAAGGACTCCCAGACCTTGGTGCCCTTCTCGACACCGTACTTCTGCTGGGCGGAGAGCAGCGCGAGGGCCGAGTTGACCTCGCCGCCGCCGCCGTTGCCGAAGAGTCCGCCGACCACGGAGGCCAGCGCTATCAGGTCGGTGAGCTTGAACGGCTTGATCTCACCGGCGTTGGTGATCGCGTCGACGTGCCCGGTCAGGACATACTCACCGGGGAAGTAACGGCCGCTCTTGGACTGTTCGCGGTAGGCGTTGATGCCGTCGACGTACGCCTGTGCGTCCTCCATCGCCTGCTTGCCGCGCGCCCCGTTGTTCTCCCGGATGGCGTCGACCTGTTCCTGGAGGTCCTTCTCGGTGTACGGCGCGGTCGGGAAGAACTGCTGCTCCAGGCCCTGGTTGGCGGGTGCGCCGCCCGCGAAGGAGGTGAGCTCGCCGCGCCCGATGTGGCGGAAGAGGTCCATCAGCCAGAGCCTGTCCTGCCCCGCGGCGTATCCGGCGCCGTATTCGGTGCCGTAGCGGGTGGTTCCCTTGATGTGCGGGACGCCGGTCGCCTTGTCGCGGGTGATGGTCACGTCGTCGCGCGGGGTGGAGACCTTGCCGACCTGGTCCTTGCCGACGCCGAAGGAGGCGTCGTTGAAGAAGTCGGTGAGCGTGTCGTCGGTGAGCGACTGGTAGCCGCTCGCCAGTGCGCCGTACGGGCCCAACTGGTCCGTGGAGTGGGCGGGATGGGTGCCGAACAGCTTGTTGCCGAGGATCTCCATCAGGGTCGCGTTGCCGGTGGCGCCGGGCGGCAGGATGTCGGCGCACTGCCCCTGGCAGTAGTCGTTGGCGTCGTTCGGCGCGGCCGCGGCCGCGCCGGGGGGTGGGGCCAAGAGCGTGGCGCCCAAGGCGAACAGGGCCGCCGCTGCGGCGGCCCTGAGCCTTCCGGTACGTCGTAGCATTCCTGCTCCTCGAAGGGGGGCCCGCTGCTCTCCAAGAGCTCGGGGGAGGGTGGGCGGGACGTTACCGGCGGTTACTCGCCACCGGAAGATGAACAACAGTCACCTTTTCGAATTCCCCACAGAAGATCGGCCGTCGACGGGTATCGAGAGCGGATCGACTCGCACGAAGATTCGATGGATCCAGGTGGAGATCGGTTACGTCCCTCCTCTGTCCAGTCGGGTCCTCCCCACGGAGGTGGGATGAAATTGGCCGGTTTCAGAGCTCTCGCAGAACAGGTCCGCAATCCACGGCTCGTGGCCGCTCAGCGCCGAACGGCGCTGCGCAAATGCCTGGAACGCTTCGCCCCGTACGGGCATCGGGCGACCTGGCACCATCTGTGCACCCGCGTCGGCATCGCGGCCCAGGACCGCGACCCCGACCCCGAGCGGCTGGTGGCCGCGCTGGCCGAACTGGAGGAGGCCCGCGCCCTCTGGCTGGCGTACGAGAAGGAGTTCGCCGCCCGGCGCCGGAGGGAGAAGCACGACGGCATCCGGCAGCCGAGCGCGATCGACGACTGGCACCGGCGCACCTGGGGCGGCTGTGACATCGTGCCGTGCGAGTCACCGCAGCGGCACCCCGCGGCCCGGCTCGCCGTGGTGCTGCACAGCATGATCGCGGCGATGGAGTCGGGACGACCGCGCCGGGACTGCCCGGTGTGCGGCGGGACGCGCTTCGCCTGGCTCCCGGAGACCGCGGACTGCCCGGTCTCCGGGCCCGCCTGCCGCGAGTGCGGCGTGGTGCCCCCGGTGTCCGTCCTGACCTCCGAGGCGCTGACGGCCGCGGGCCGCCGGCTCGGCGGGGCGGGGGCCTTCGCGGCGGCCTGAAGCACGGAAGCCGGCGGCGGCCCGGACGGGGGGCTGGGAGGCGGCCGCCGCCGACCGCGCGGACGGGGGCGGTGGCCGATGTTCGGGCGCGCCGCCGGTCCCCCTGCCATCATCGGGAGATGCTCCAGGTCTGCCTCAACGGCACACGGACCGCCGCCGATTCGTCCGCGGTGCCCCTGTCGCCGGCCGCGCTGGCCGATGCCGCCCGGCAGGCGGTGGCGGCCGGTGCCGACGACGTCCACGTCCATCCCAAGACCCCGTGCGGACAAGATTCCCTCTCGCCGCGCGTGGTGGGCCCGGCCCTGGAGGCCATTCGGGCGGCGGTCGGCGTCCCGGTGGGCGTGACGACCGGCGCCCGGGCCGAACCGGACCCGGTGCGCCGGGCGGAGCGGATCGCCACATGGACGGTGCTGCCCGACCACGCCTCGGTCAACTGGCACGAGCCGGGCGCCGAGACGGTCGCCGAAGCCCTGCTGGCGCGCGGCATCGGCGTCGAGGCCGGCCTCCGGTCGGGCACCGACGGACCGGAGCTCTTCGCCCGCTCGCCGCTCGGTCCGCGGGTGCTGCGGATCCTGGCGGAGGTGACCGACACCGACCCCGGCTCCGCGCCGGCCGTCGCCCGTGCGCTGCTGGTCTCCCTGACCGCACACGGCCGCCCCGTCCTGCTGCACGGCGAGGACGGCGGCGCCTGGCCGGTACTGCGCCTCGCGGGTGCGCTGCGCCTGGCCACCCGCATCGGCGTGGCGGACACCCTGCTGCTCCCGGACGGCTCCCCGGCCGCGTCCAACGGCCAACTCGTCGCCGCCGCCCGGGTTTTGCTGGACGGGTCGGACGGCGGATGACCAGGGCGCGGAAGCCGCCACCGGCCCGCGCTCCGACCGCTACCCCGGGCGCTCCCCCACGACGGCCCGGCACGGGAGCGCCGGCGACGGCCTTTACGAACCGGCCCGGGGGCTGACACAACTGGGTCCGGGCCGACTGGTCGGTAACAGCCGTGGCCCGTACGGTCCGTGCGGCAACAGGGCGGCGCGGACACCGCAGGAGAGGGTGGACGTCCATGGCCGAACTCCACGATCTGACCGCGCTCGAGCAGGCCGGAGGAATCCGCGCCGGCGAGATCTCCCCGGTCGAGCTCACCGAGCACTACCTGGCACGGATCGACCGGCTGGACGACACCCTCGGCGCCTTCCTCACCCGGACGCCCGAGATCGCCCGCAAGCAGGCCGCGGACGCCGAGAGCGAGGCCGTCGCGGCCCGCCGGGAGGGCCGCGAACTACCGGCGCTGCACGGCGTTCCGGTGCCGGTGAAGGACCTCAACCAGGTCGCGGGCGTGCGCTGCACGATGGGTTCGCGGGCGCTGGCGGAGTACGTCCCCACCGCCGACGACCATGTGACCGACAAGCTGCGGGCGGGCGGCACGATCCTGCTCGGCAAGACCAACACCCCCGAGTTCGGGCTGCCCTGCTACACCGAGAACGGTCTCGCCCCGCCTGCCCGCACCCCCTGGGACCTGGAACGCTCGGCGGGTGGATCCAGCGGCGGCGCGGGCGCCGCGGTGGCCGGCGGCCTGGCGCCCGTCGCACACGCCAGCGACGGCGGCGGATCGATCCGGATACCGGCCTCGGTCTGCGGGCTGTACGGCATCAAGCCCAGTCGCGGCCGGGTCAGCAGCGGCCCGCTGCTGCACGACGTGTCGGGCCTGAGCACCTCGGGGCCACTGGCGCGTACGGTCGCCGACGCGGCGACGCTGCTGGACGTGCTGGCGGGCCCGATGCCCGGCGATCCGTACACGGCGCCGCCTCCGGCGCCCGGCGAGACTTTCGCCGCGCACGCCGGCCGGGCCCCCGGACGGCTGCGGATCGCCTGCCTCACCGAAGCCCCGATACCGGGCACGGCGATCGCCCCCGACTGCCGCACCGCCACCACCGAGACCGCCGCCCTGCTGACCGAACTGGGCCACGAGGTCGAGGAGTTGACGCTTCCCGTCGACGACGGCATCCTCCTCGCCTTCACCCGGGTCTGGTCGGTGATGGCCGCGAACCGCCCGGTGCCGCCGGCGGGCGAGGAGCTGCTGATGCCGCTCACCCGCTATCTGCGTCGCCGCGGCGCCGAGGTCTCCGGTACGGACTTCGCGGGGGCGCTGTACGCGTTCCGGGCGCTGGCCCAGACCATTGCCGACGGCCTGATGCCGCCCGGCGGCTACGACGTGATCCTCTCCCCGACGCTGGCCGGGCCGCCGCTGCCGATCGGGGCGCTGCGCGACGACGCCGATCCGCAGGCGGAGTTCGCCGCCATCGGGGCGTACACGCCGTTCGCCGCGCTCTACAACGCGACCGGCCAGCCCGCGGTCAGCCTCCCGCTGCACTGGAACGCCGCGGGCCTGCCGATCGGGGTGATGCTCGGCGGCCGCTACGGCGCGGAGGCCACGCTGATCTCGCTCTCCGCGCAGCTGGAGCAGGCCCGCCCGTGGGCCGCGCGCAAACCGTCCGTCTGGTGACGGCGGCGCCGCGCCCGTCGCGGGGCGGGCCCGGCGCTCAGCCCTCCGGCGGGGCGCAGCCGCCGTCCGGCCCGCCGGGCGCGCAGCCGTCGTCGGGGGCGGCGGTGTCGGTGCGCCGGCCCGCGGGGTCCTTGGCCCTCCGGTCGACCCGCAGCCGCCGCGCACCCGGCCCCTGCTCGCCGAGGTTGTCGTAGGGGTTGGACAGCGCGCACTTCTCCAGCGAGAGACAGCCGCAGCCGATGCAGTCGGTGAGCCGGTCGCGCAGTTCGACGAGTTGACTGATCCGCTCGTCCAGCTCGGTGCGCCAGACCTCGGAGAGCCGGGCCCAGTCGTCGCGGTTGGGGGTGCGCTCGTCCGGCAGCTCGGCCAGCGCGTCCCGGATCACCGCCAGCGGGATCCCCACCCGCTGCGCCGCCCGGACGAAGGCGACCCGGCGCAGCGCGTCCCGGGTGTAACGGCGCTGGTTGCCGGCCGTCCTGGTGCTGCTGATCAGGCCCTTGGACTCGTAGAAGTGCAGCGCCGAGACCGCGGCGCCACTGCGCGCGGAGAGCTGACCGACGGAGAGCTCATGGACCTTGTACGGAAGCTGGGGCACCGTTCAACCCTAAAGGCTGTCCCGTGGCTGGAAGGATCTTCCCGGGCGTTGACAGTGGGTGCCCGCACTCCGCATGCTGAGCAAGCGCTTAGTAAGCGGCCCGCCGCCCTGCGGTGCGGCGTGCGGTACGGAGCCTGAGGAGGCAGACGGAGATGGCAGAGCCCCGAGTGTTTGCATCGGTCGACGAGCTGCGGGGGGCGGTCGGCGAGGAACTGGGCCCCAGCGAGTGGCTGGAGGTCGACCAGAAGCGGATCGACCTCTTCGCGGACGCCACCGGCGATCACCAGTGGATCCATGTCGACCCGGAGAAGGCCGCGGACGGTCCGTTCGGCACGACCATCGCGCACGGCTATCTGACACTCTCCCTGCTGCCCACCCTCGTACCGCGGCTGATGCGGGTCAACAACGTGAAGATGGGCATCAACTACGGCACCAACAAGGTGCGCTTCCCCGCCACCGTCCCGGTCGGCTCACGGCTGCGCGCGACGGCGCGGATCGCCGAGGTGACCGAGGTGCCGGGCGGGGTCCAGCTGGCCACGGTGGTGACCGTCGAGCGCGAGGGCGGCGACAAGCCGGTCTGCGTCGCGGAGTCGGTCAGCCGCTTCTATCTGTAGCGGGTCCGCCCGTCCGGGCCCCCACCATGCGCAGCACGAGGTCGGCGTAGAGGGCGCCGACCTCGTCGGGCGTGCGCGGGCCGTCCACGGAGAACCAGCGGGCCACGTCCACGCACAGCGACAGCACGGCGAGCGTGGTGCCCGGCACGTCGTCGGCCCGGAACTCCCCGCTGTCCGCGCCGTCCTGGATGATCCCCCGCAGCAGCCGGTCGGTGCGGCGGCGCAGATCGGTGATCTCGGCGTAGTGCTCCGCGCTCAGCGCCTGGAGCTCGTACTGGATGACGCGGGCGGTGGTGTGGTGCTCGGCATGCCAGCGGGCGAAGGTGCGCACCGCGTCGGAGAGCCGCTCGGCGGCGCCGCCCCCGGCCTCGGCGGCGGCGTTCATGATGCGCAGCGCCTTTTCGTGGCCGATGCCGCTGATGCGGTAGAGCAGCTCTTCCTTGGTCTTGTAGTGGATGTAGAGCGCGGCGGGGCTCATCCCGGCCCGGCCGGCGATGTCCCGAGTGGTGGTGGCGTGGTAGCCGCGCTCGGCGAACGCCTCGACGGCGGCGCTGACCAGCCGTCGCGCGGCGTCCGGGGTCACCCCGGCCCACTCCTCGTTCTCCTCTTTCGCGCGCTCCGCCGCCGCACCCATCGCGTACCCCGCTCCTCGATCCGCCAGGGACGTTCCCCTGACGGATCGAACACCATACCGCGATACTGAGCAAGCGCTTAGCAACCCGGTGCGGCGCGGGCCGGATCGTGCGGCCGGGCACGTCAGAAGGCGGAGACCCCCGTCAGCGCCCGTCCGATGACCAGCTTCTGTATCTGGCTGGTGCCCTCGTAGAGGGTCATCACCCGGGCGTCGCGCAGCAGCTTGCCGACCGGGTACTCGTCGATGTAGCCGTACCCCCCGAAGACCTGAAGGGCGTTGTTGGCGGCGCGCACCGCGGCCTCGGAGGCGAAGAGCTTGGCCTTGGACGCCTCGGTGACGAACGGTTCGCCGCGGTCGATCAGGTCGGCCACCCGCCAGGTCAGCAGGCGCGCCGCGTCCACGTCCACGGCGATGTCGCTGATCAGCTCCTGCACCAGCTGGTGCCGGGCGATGGGCTTGCCGAACTGCTCGCGCTCGCCCGCGTGGCCCAGGGCGGCCTCCAGGGCGGCCCGGGCGATGCCCACACAGCCGGCGGCCACCGACATCCGGCCCTTGGCCAGCGCGGACATCGCCACCGAGAAGCCCTTGCCCTCCGGTCCGAGCATGGCCGTGCCGGGGACCCGCACGCCGTCCAGGACCAGCTCGGCGGTCGCCTGACCGCGCAGTCCCAGCTTGCCGTGGATCTCGCGGCGCTCCAGCCCGGGGGTGTCCGTCGGTACGAGGAAGGCGCTGATGCCCTTGTGGCCGGGGGCGCCGCCGGTGCGGGCGAAGAGCAGCACGACGTCGGCCCAGGTGCCGTTGGTGATGAACATCTTGGTGCCGTCGATGACGTAGTCGGCGCCGTCGCGGACCGCCCGGGTGGTGAGGTTGCCGGCGTCCGAGCCGGTGCCCGGCTCGGTCAGCCCGAAGCAGCCGATCGCCTCGCCGGACGTCAGCCGCGGCAGCCACTCGCGCTTCTGCCGCTCGTCGCCCCAGGCGGCGACGGTCTTGCCCACCAGGCCGAGGGAGACCGAGACGATGCCGCGCACGGAGGAGTCGCCGCGTCCCAGCTCCTCGGTGACCAGGGCGTAGGAGAGGTGGTCGCCGCCGGAGCCGCCGTACTCCTCTGGAACGGTGAGTCCGAGGAATCCCACCTCGCCGAGCTTCTTCACGATGCCGCGGTCGACCTGCTCGGCGCGGTCCCAGGCGGTGGCGTGCGGGGCGATCTCGCGGTCGGCGAAGTCCTTGGCGAGCTGCCGTACCGCGGTCTGCTCCGCGCTGAGCTCCAGGTTCATCGGGGGCTCCTGTCGACGAGAACAGTTAATTAGCAGTGCTAGTTTTCTTGGGGCTGCCCCTACTATGTGCGTCATGGCCCGACCCCGCAAGCCCCTCCTGAGCCGCGAGCGCATCGTCACCACGGCGCTCGCGCTCATCGACGCGGAAGGGCTGCCGGCGCTCTCCACCCGGCGTCTCGCGACGGAGCTGGGCGTGAGCGGGCCGTCCCTCTACAACCACTTCACGACCAAGGCCGAGATCCTCGACGCGGTCGCCGACACGGTCGTCGCCGAGGTCGACGTGTCGGGGTTCCGGGCGACCGGCGACTGGCGGGCCGGGCTGCTGGCCTGGGCCCGCTCCTACCGTGCCGCCCTCGCCGCGCATCCGCACATCGTTCCGTTCCTCGCCCAGGGCCCCGGTCGGCGCCCGGCCGGGCTGAAGATGGCCGACGCGGCGTTCGGCGGCATGGTCGAGGCGGGCTGGCCGCCGGCCCAGGCCACCCGGATCTGCGCCATGGTCCGCTACTTCGTGGCCGGCTCCGCCCTGGGCTCGTTCGCCCGCGGCTTCGTGGACGACCCGAGCGCCTACGACCCCGCCGACTACCCGCACCTGGGCCAGGCCCACCTGCTGGCCGAGCACCAACGCCAGGTGGACGAGGGCGCCTTCGAGACCGGCCTGCGGGCCCTGGTGGACGGCCTGGCGCTGCACCACCCGGAACTCTCACCGCCCGGCGACGCCTGACGAACCCGCCCGGATCTCCCGTCACGGACACTTCCGCCGCACCCCGGACAATCGCTGTACAGTGCGTCGGCCTCTGGCGGGCAGAGGCCGATTGTGTTGACCCGGGAGGCGGCGTGCACGAGTCGGGCACGGCCATCAACGGCCCTTTCCAGACGCGTTACGGACGGTTCGTCATCGAGGTGCTGCGCGGCCAGGCGCAGGTCGACTTCCTGCCGAACGCGCTGACCGGAGCGGTGTTCTCGGTCGCGCTCTTCGCGGCGGGCTGGCAGTTCGGGCTCTACGGGCTGATAGGCACGGCCGTCGGCACCGCCACCGCCCGCCTCCTCGGCGCGGACCGGAGCCGGATCACCGCCGGCCTCGAAGGGTTCAACGCCTGTCTGGTGGCGGTCGGCTGCGCCGTCTTCCTGGGCGCCGCCCAGCTGTCCACGGCGCTGCTCGCGCTGGCCGGCAGCACGGTGGTCACCGTCCTCACCGGTGCCGCCGCCCGGATCCTGGCCACCTGGGAACTGCCCACCTCCACCCTGCCGTTCTGTGTCACGGCCAGCGCCATGACCATCGCCGCGCCCGGCTTCCAGCGGGTCTGGCACCAGGACGCCGGGCCGGCCGCGCTCGCCCAGCCGGCCACCGGCGCCACGGCGCTCACCGTCACCGACCTCTGGCACGCCTTCTTCGCCGGCATCGGCCAGATCTTCTTCATGCCGCAGTGGTACGTCGGGCTGATCTTCCTGGCCGGCATCTCCCTCGCCAGCCGCCGGGCGGGCGCCCTGGCCTGCGTCGGCAGCGCCGTCGGGATCCTCACCGCGTGGGCCCTCGGCGCACCCGCCGAGCAGGTGGCCGAGGGCACGATGAGCTACAACGCGGCGCTGGTCGCCATGGCGCTGTGCGGGGTCTTCCTCGTCGCGGACGCCTGGAGCCTGGGGTACGCGATCGTCGGCGCGGCGGCCGCGACGGCGCTGAGCCCGGCCCTGGCCGCCGTCTTCGCGCCGTCCGGCGGCCACACCTTCACCTGGCCGTTCGTCCTGGTCTCCCTGGTCTTCCTGGCCGCGGCGCCGGCCTTCCCCCGGCTGCGCCGGGTCACCGGCTGACCGGCCCGCGGCGGGCGGTGCGGCGGGCCAGCAGCCGGATGGAGACCAGGGCGACGGCGGACAGCACCATGAGGTACGCGGACACCGACATCGAGGTGCCCGTCGCCTCCAGCAGCAGGACCATGAGGAACGGGGCCAGCCCGCCGCCCAGGATCGCGCTGATCTGATATCCGAGCGAGGCCCCCGTATAGCGCATCTCGGGCGTGAACAGCTCGGCGAACAGCGCGGCCTGCGGCCCGTACATGATGCTCAGGAAGCAGCTGCCGACGAACGTGCCGACCGCCATCCACGCCAGCGAGGCGGTGTCGATCAGGAGGAACATCGGCACCGCCCACAGGAGCAGCCCGACGGCGCCCGCGGCGTAGACGCGCAGCCGTCCGACGCGGTCGGAGAGCGCCGCGGCGGCGGGTATCAGGGCGAGTTGGGTGAGGCTGACCAGGAGGGTGAGGGTGAGGACCGCGGTGCGCTCCATGTGCAGCGAGCGGGTGGAGTAGTCCAGGACGCCGGTGATCAGCACATAGAACGTGGCGGTGTTGACGGCGAAGGACCCGCCGGCCAGCAGGACCGTGCCCAGGTGGTGCCGGAGGATGGTCCGCAGCGGCGATCTGCGGGCGGCGGTCGCCTTCTCCTGCGCCGCCAGCTCCGCCTCCGCCCGCCGGAACTCGGGCGTCTCCTCGACGCGGGTGTGGATGTAGCGGGCCAGGACGAGGACCAGCACCCCGACCAGGAACGGGACCCGCCAGCCCCAGGCGGCGAAGGACCGCTCGCCGCCGACCGCACCGGCCACCAGAAAGACGGCGTTGGCGGTCATCACCCCGAGGGGGACGCCCAGTTGGACGAGCGAGCCGTAGAGCCCGCGCTTGCCCTCGGGGGCGTATTCGGTGGCCATCAGCATGGCGCCGCCCCACTGGGCGCCGACCGCGGCGCCCTGCAGGACGCGCAGCACGACCAGCAGGACCGGGGCGGCGATCCCGATCGTGTCGTAGGAGGGCAGCAGGCCGATTCCGGTGGTGGCCAGCCCCATCACGGTCAGCGCGAGCACCAGCATCGGCTTGCGGCCGCGCCGGTCGCCGAGGTGTCCGGCGATCACGCCGCCGATGGGGCGGGCCAGAAAGCCGACGGCGAAGGTGGCGAAGGCGGCGAGGACGCCCGCCGCCCTGCTGCCGGAGGGAAAGAAGGCGTCGCCGAGGACGAGAGCGGCGGCGATGCCGAAGACGAAGTAGTCGTACCACTCGACGGCGGAGGCGAGAGCCGCGGCGGTGGCCACCTTGCGGCGGCTGCCGGCGGAGGGAGTTCTCCCGGTGCTGTCGTGGGGCGCGGAGGGGGCCGTGTCCATGCGTGCACACTCCGGGGGTGCGGGGCGGGATGGGGGGCGGCGCCGTAGATGTCGGGCGACCGTACCGACCGGCCGGTACGGCGTCAACGGACCGCACACCACGACTTTTCGACGCCTCCGCCGCCGGGCCGGAGACGCCTCCCGCGCTCCCGGCCCCGCTCCGCCGCCCACCGCCTTCCGCCCGCCCCCGCGGGCGGACGACGGGACTTCGCGGACCGCCCTAGAAGACCACCAGCGCCCGGCCGCCCTTGCCCGCCAGCATCGCGTCGAACGCGGCCGGGATGTCGTCCAGGCCGATCCGGTCGCTGACCATCGCGGAGAGGTCGAGCGCGCCGGAGCGGACGTGCCCGGCGATGACCGGGAGGTCGCGGGCCGGGTCGCTGTTGCCGTAGACACAGCCGGAGAGGGTGCGGCCGAAGTAGAAGATCTCCAGGGCGGAGAAGGTGACCTGCTGGTCCTGGCCGCCGATGCCGACGACGGTGGTGCGGCCGCCGCGGCGGGTGGCCGACCAGGCCGTGCGGATGGTGTCGGCGCGGCCCACGCACTCCACGGCGACGTCGGTGCCCACACCGCCGGTGAGCTTGCGGATCCGCTTGGCGGTGTCCTCGCCGGCCACCACGAACTCGGTGGCCCCGGC
Organism: Streptomyces sp. NPDC048650; assembly: GCF_043199095.1. Classification (NCBI taxonomy): domain Bacteria; kingdom Bacillati; phylum Actinomycetota; class Actinomycetes; order Kitasatosporales; family Streptomycetaceae; genus Streptomyces; species Streptomyces sp. NPDC048650. The sequence goes on from NZ_JBICVM010000002.1 coordinate 657,510, forward strand.
CGCCCGCGCCAGCTCCTCCTTCTCCGGGGAGACATCCACGGCCACGATCGCGTCCGCGCCCGCGATCCGCGCCGCCTGGAGGGTGGCCAGGCCCACCCCGCCGACGCCGAAGACCGCCACCGACTCCCCCGCCCGCACCTGTGCGCTGTGGTGCACGGCGCCCCAGCCGGTGAGTACCGCACAGCCGAGCAGCGCCGCGTCGGCCAGCGGCACGCCGTCCGGCAGCGGCAGCGCGGCGTGGGCGGGCACCACCGTCTCCTCGGCGAACGCGGCGGTGCCCAGGCCCGGATAGAGCTCGGTGCCGTCCGCCCGCCGCGCGTACGGCTTCGCGGCGGCGGCACCCGCGTCGGCGCACAGCCAGGGCTCCGCCAGGCCGCAGAAGTGGCAGGTGCCGCAGGACGGCGCCCAGTTCAGGACGACGCGGTCGCCGGCCGCGACACCGGTGACGCCTTCCCCGACGACGGTGACGGTGCCCGCGCCCTCGTGCCCCAGGACGGCGGGGACGGGCTGCTTGAGCGTCCCGTTCGACAGCGACAGGTCGGAGTGGCAGACCCCGGCGGCGGCGAGCCGGACCCGGACCTGGCCCGGACCGGGGGCGGGCAGGTCGATCCCGGTGACCTTCAGAGGGGCGTTGACGGCTGACAGTACGGCGGCGCGGACCACGGTGCGTTCTCCTCGGGGCGGGGCGGGGGCGGGGGCGGCGGGACTGCGGGACGGGTGACGGGTGACGGGGTTCCGGGCGGGGCCCGGGCCGCGGGGCCCGGGCCGCGACGCGGACGGCTCAGCGCGGCAACGCCGTCACAGCTGCAGCGACTTGGTCTGGAGGTACTCGCTCAGGCCGTGCGGGCCCAGCTCGCGGCCGACACCGGACTGCTTGTAACCGCCGAACGGGGCCAGCAGGTTGAAGCGGCCGCCGTTGATGTCGACCTGCCCGGTGTCCAGCCGGCGGGCGAAGGCGACCGCGGTCTCCTCGTCGGCGGCCCACACGGCTCCGGCGAGTCCGTAGACCGTGCCGTTGGCGATGCGCAGGGCCTCCTCCTCGTCCTCGTAGCGGAGGAGGGAGAGGACGGGGCCGAAGATCTCCTCCTGCGCGATGGTCATGTCCGGCGTCACGTCGGCGAACACCGTCGGGCGGACGTAGTAGCCGCTCGCCAGGCCTTCGGGGGCCTCCGCGCCGCCCGTCACCAGACGCGCGCCCTCCGCCACCCCCTTGTCGATGAAGGCGCGGACGCGGTCGCGCTGCTTGGCGTTGACGACCGGGCCGAGCCCGCTGGCCTCGTCCTGCGGGTCACCGGGTACGTACCGCGCCACGGCCTCGGCGGTGAGCGCCACCGCCTCGTCGTACCGGTCGGCGGGTACGAGCATCCGGGTCAGCGCGTTGCAGGACTGGCCGGAGTTGCGGATGACGTCGGCGACGTTCACCTTGACCGCCTTGGCCAGGTCCGCGCCCGGCAGGATGACGTTGGCGGACTTGCCGCCGAGCTCCAGCGCCACCCGCTTGACCGCGCCGCCCGCGATCGCACCGATCTGCCTGCCGACGGCCGTCGATCCGGTGAAGGAGACCAGGTCCACGTCCTCGTGCTCGGCCACCGCCCGGCCCGCGACCGTGCCGAGGCCGGTGACGAGGTTGAAGACGCCCGCCGGGATGCCCGCCGCATCGACGCACTCGGCGAAGAGTTGGGCGGTGAGCGGAGTGTCCTCGGCGGGCTTGAGCACGACGGTGCAGCCCGCGGCGAGCGCCGGGGCGACCTTGTTGGTGATCTGGTGCAGCGGGTAGTTCCAGGGGGTGATCGCGCCGACCACGCCGACCGGCTCGTGCAGCACGGTGGAGTTGCCGAGCTTCTCCTCGAACGGGTGGGCCGCGGCCAGTTCGGCGTACGAGCCCACCACCGCGATCGGCAGAGCGGCCTGCACCCGGGCGCTGAAGGAGCGCGGCGAGCCGAGCTCGGCGGTGATGGTCTCCGCGATCTCCTCGGCGCGGGCGGCCAGTCGGTCGCGCAGCGCGGTCAGGCGGGCGGCGCGTTCGGCGGGGGCGGTGGCCCGCCAGGCGGGCAGTGCGGCGCGGGCCGCGCGCACGGCGGCGTCCACGTCCTCGGCGGTGCCGGCCGGGACGGTCGCGATCACCTGCTCGTCGGCGGGGTTGCGCACCTCGATGGTGTCGCCCCCGGCCGCGGGCCGCCACGCACCGCCGATGTACATGCCGTCATGTGCCTTCATCTAGCCGTCCTCCCGAGCGGTCCAGCGTGCGGCGGTGTGCCGCGCCCCTCAAACTAACGGCGCTAGTTTGAGAGGCGCCACTCCGCACGGGAGTGGAGCGCGTCACCCGGGCGCCATCCGGCCCGGCGGCCCGTCCGGTGACCGGCGCCCGGCCGGCCCCGGGCGGTCAGGCGCCGGGGATCGTGGCCCGGAACTTGTGTGTCAGATCGGCACCGCGGATCACGCCGCCCTGGTGGTACTTCAGCCCCCAGGCGTCGATCACCGAACCGTCGCCGAACATGCAGGCCGACGTCACCTGATCCGGTTTCGTCTCGCCCTTCGACCCCCAGCCCCCGCCGTCCGTGGGCCGGTTGCCGAACATGGCGGTGCCGTTGATGCCCTGGCAGTAGGCGATGGAGGGGTTGCCGGGGCTGCTGGGACCGCCGGGCTTGCGGACGTAGGCGAGCGCGGCCAGCGTCGGTTCGGCGGCGGCCAGGGTGTCCGCCGCGATCATGATCCGGCTGCCGTCCCGGGCGGTGAAGACACACATCTCCCGCTCGCCGCCCAGCCGGGTGATGACGTTGCCGGAGCCGGTGAAGTACGGGACACGGGTCTGGGCCACCCCGCCCTTCTCCTGGCACCACTGCGCGGCCGCGGACGGATGCCGTCCGGCGGTTGCGCCACCGTCGGCCGCACGGGCCGCCACGGTCGAACCGGAGACGAGAACGAGAACGGACACGGCAAGGACGTGGGAGCGCTTCACGCTTCCTCCTGGGGGGTGGTCGGCAGACGGCCCGAAAGGTGACCGGGCCAGGTGGTTCCGCTGGGCGAACCGGTGCGCACGGGCACATCCTGGGCAGCGCTCCGGCCACCGTCAACGCCCGCCCCGCCCTTCCGCCGCGCCCCGGCGACATTGACGCGATCGCCGGAGCGGACCGCCCGTGACGTGCCCCGACGAGCGAGCGGATCCGGCCAGTAATACACCCGTAACAGCCCCTGGAGCGCGGGCGGTTAGAGTGTCCGGCCTGATGAATCCCCCACTGCTGCGCATCCGCCTGCTCGGCGGGTTCCGGCTGGAACGCGACGGCGACGCGCCGCTCGCCGAGCGCTGGTCCCGGCCCGGCGCCCGGACCCTGGTCAAGCTCCTCGCCCTCGCGCCGGGCCGTCAGCTGCACCGCGAGCAGCTGATGGCGGTGTGCTGGCCGCACGCCGAACTCCCGGCCGCACTGAGCAGTCTGCGGGTCGCCCTGCACGCCGCCCGGCACGCCCTGGAACCCGAACTGCCGCCCCGCGCCCGCTCCTCGTACCTGACCGGCGACGGGGCACTGCTGCGGCTGGCCCCCGACGCGGTGTGGATCGACACCGAACACGCCGAGACGCTGGCCCGGCGGGCGCTGGCCGACGGCGGCACGCACCACCTGACGGCAGCCCTGGAGGCACTGGACGGCGAACTGCTCCCCGAGGACCGGTACGCGGTCTGGGCCGCCGCGCCCCGCGAGCGGCTGGCGCTGCTGCACACCCGGGTGCGGCGGGCGTGGTCCGCGACGCAGGCGGCCCCGGGCGGGGCAGCGGGAGCGGCCCGGCCGGAGGCGGACGCGGCGCGGGTGCGGCTGGACTGGGCGCTGGCCCTGGACCGTTCGGGGCGCTCCGAGGAGGCGCTCGGCGTACTGCGCGAGGCGCTGGCCTCGTACCGGCGCCAGGGCCGGGGCGACGCCTGTGCGCTGGCCGCCGCCCGGCTGGCGGAGGTGCTCTGCCGCAGCGGTACGGGCGAGGAGGCGCTCGCCGTGCTGGGCTCCCACCCACCGGGGCCGGACACCCCGGAGGAGGTGCGGGCGGCACACCGCATGGCGCACTCCGCGGTGCTGTCGTACACCGGACGGTACGAGGAGGCGCTCGCCTGCGCGCGTGCGGCGGAGCGCGCGGCGCAGGCCGCGCGGGGGCCCGACCGGCTGGTGCTGCTGGCCCGCTCGCTCGCCCAGCAGACCGTCTGCCTCGGCCTGTCCGGGCGCTCCGACGAGGCGGCGGACCCGGCCGAGCGCGCGCTGACGCCGGCCGAGGAGTCCGGGGACCCGGCGCTGCTGGCCACCGTGCTGTCCGTGCTGCGCGAGAGCGCGCGGCGGGCGGGGCGGCACCGGCAGGCGCTGGCGTACGGCCGCCGCGCCCTGGCGCTGGCCGAACAGGCCGGCCGCCCCACGGCCACCGCCTTCGAGCGCGCCAACCTCGCCGAACTGCACCTCCTGCTCGGCGAGCGGGACGACGCCGAGCGCCTGGCGAGCGCCGCCGTCGAACTGGCGGAACCCTTCGGCGGCACGGCGCTCGCCTTCGCCCTGGTCGCCCTGGCACGCGTCCGGCACGCCCCCGACCCGGCCGGCAGCGCCCGCCTCCTGGACCGGGCGGGCCGCTGCGCGGAGGCGGGCGGGCATCTCCAGGCCATCGACGAAGTACGCGCCGCACGGGCGGCGTTGGCGGCCCCCGGCTGACCCGGGCGGGGCCGGTCCGCGGGGCCCCGGCGCGGGGCTCAGCGGGCCGACGGGCCCGGACCGCTCGCCCGGCCGGCCCGGTCCGGTCCGTCCGTGGACGGCGGATCCGGTGCGGGGAGCGGGTCCCGGGGCGGGCGGACCGCGGCGCGCGGCGACCGTACGGCGATCGCCGCGGAGACCAGCAACAGGGCGCCGAGCAGGACGAACGGCGCGGCGGCACCGGCCAGGCCGGCGGCCAGCCCCGCACCGGCCGGGGCGGCGACCTGGCCGAGACGGTTGCCGGTGAGGCGGAGGGCGAGGGCGGTGCTGCGGGCGTTGCCCGGGGCGGCCTGGACGACGGTGGTCATGGAGAGCGGCTGGCCGACGCCGAGGCAGAAGCCCAGCGCGCCGAGCACCAGGGCGAGCGCCCAGACCGGCAGCGGGGCCGCGATCGCGGCGCAGAGCACGGCGGCCACGCCGCAGGTGGTGGCCAGCAGGACCCTGCGGCCCAGGAGGACGAGCATCGGGGTCATCACCACCCGGCAGGCGATGGTGGCCGCGGCCCGCAGGCTCAGCAGCAGGCCGATGGTGGTGGCGGCGATGCCGCGGTCCTCGCCGACGACCGGCAGGTAGGCGGTGAGGATGTCGGTCGCGGAGAGCACGGCCAGGCTCATGAAGATCCCGGCCGGGACGCCGCGGGTGCGCAGGATGCCGCGCACCGGAACGCGCGGCGTGGCCGCATGGACGGGTGCGTCCGGGGCGGCCGGGGCGCGCTGTTCCAGGCGCCACAGGGAGCAGTAGGAGACGGCGGCCACGCCGCCCGAGACGATCAGGGCGGTGGCGCTGGTGCGGGCCATCGCGCCGCCCTGCCCGGAGACGACGAATCCGGCGGCGACCGGGCCGACGAGCTGCCCGAGGGAGGCGCCGATGGTGAAGTGGCCGAAGTTGCGGTCGCGGTCCTGCGGGGAACTGCGGCGGGCAACGATCGACTGGGCGCCGATGACGAAGCAGAGGTGGCCCAGCCCCATCACCCCGCTCCAGGCGGCCATCGCGGGCAACGTGCCGGTCAGGCCGCTGAGCGCGCAGCCGCCGCCGATCAGGGCGACGCCGACGACCAGCAGCGGTGCGCAGCGGCCGTGGTCGGTGCGGCGGCCCAGCGGGACGGCGACCAGCAGCGGGAGCAGTGCGTAGACGGCGGTGATGACGCCGACGGCGCGTTCGTCGGCGCCCAGGGCGAGGGCCCGGTAGGAGACGGCCGGCCTGGCCATGCTCACCGCTCCCTGGGCGAAGGAGAAGGTGATGACCAGCCGCAGCAGCCAGCTCCTGCCGGGCCCCGCCCCGAAGGTCCGTGACATCTAGATGATGCCGAAGAGCAGCCCGGCGCACAGGACCACCAGCGAGGTCAACACCGCCCATTTCACGGTGAACTTGGTGTGGTCACCGAATTCGACCTTGGCCATGCCGACGAGGACGTAGACGGCCGGGACCAGCGGGCTGGACATGTGCAGGGCCTGGCCGACGAGCGAGGCGCGGGCGATCTCGACCGGGGTCACGCCGTGGGCGGCGCCGGCCTCGGCGAGGATCGGGACGATGCCGAAGTAGAAGCCGTCGTTGGACATGAAGTAGGTCAGCGGGATGCTGAGGACGCCCGTGACGATGCCCATGTGCGGGCCGAGCGCGTCGGGGATGGCGGAGACCAGCCAGCGGGCCATGTGCTCGACCATGCCGGTGCCGGTGAGCACGCCGGTGAAGACGGCAGCGGCGAAGACCATGCCGGAGACGTTCAGGACGTTCTCGGCGTGCGCGGCGATGCGGGCCTTCTGGTCCTTCATGTGCGGGAAGTTGACGGTGAGGGCGATGGCGGCGCCGAGCAGGAAGAGCACCGGGATCGGCAGCGTCTGGAGGATCAGCAGGGTGAGCAGCGCGATGGTGAGCGCGGCGTTGAACCAGTAGAGCTTGGGGCGGAGGGTGGCGCGCCGGGGGTCGAGGCCCTGGAGGCCGTCGTCCGCCGCGGAGTCGCCGGCCGCGGGGGCGTCCGCGCCGGTGCCCGTACCGCCGGTCGGGAGGGGGCGCCGGGTTCCGGCCGCACCGCCGCCGCCCGCGCCGACCAGCACCTGCTCGGTCTCGTGCGCCTCGGCCTGCTCGGTCACCACGTGGGTGTCGCCGAGAGTCAGCACGCCCAGCCGCTTGCGCTCGCGCCGACCGAGGACGTAGGCGAGGACGAAGACCGCGACCAGGCCGACGGCCAGCGCGGGGATCATCGGGACGAAGATGTCGCCGGCGTCCAGCTTGAGCGCGGTGGCGGCGCGGGCGGTCGGGCCGCCCCAGGGCAGGGTGTTCATCACGCCGTTGGCGGTGGCGGCGACGCCGGTCATGACCACGAGGCTCATCTTCAGCCGCTTGTAGAGCGGGTAGAGCGCCGAGACCGTGATCATGAAGGTGGTGGAGCCGTCGCCGTCGAGCGAGACGATCGCGGCGAGCAGCGCCGTTCCGACGACCACCCGCAGCGGGTCCGCTTTGCAGAACCGGAGGATGCCGCGGACGATCGGGTCGAAGAGCCCGACGTCGATCATCACCCCGAAGTAGATGATGGCGAACATCAGCATCGCGGCCGTGGGGGCCAGGTCGCCGATGCCCTTGAGGACGTAGTCGCCCAGGTTCGCGCCCTGGCCCACCAGGACACAGAACAGCGCGGGGATGAGCACGAGCGCCGCCATCGGCGACATCTTCTTCATCATGATCAGCACCAAGAAGGTGGCGATCATGACAAATCCGAGGATTGTCATCATTCGGGGTACCTCACGTTCGCCCTTGAACATCTGCCGGGTGGCGGTTCAGGCGACGTTAGGTCCCGCAAACTTTTGTTAACAAGGTCTTGACGCGCGAGCAATACGAGCAAAACTCCAGGTCAACCCGGGACACCGCCGACGGGCCGGAGCAAAACCGACGCTCCGGTCGCACCGGGGCCGAGTTCACGTCGCGTCCGTGTCCAGATGGTGGGCCAGGTACGCCCGCAGCAGCCGCTTGGTCTCCGCCACGATCTCCGGATCGCCGGCCGGGTCGGTTCGGAAGGCGAGCTGGAGCAGTGCGTCGGCCGCCTCGACCCCGACGAGGAAGGCGGTGCGCAGGCGTCCCTCGGCGGGGTCCAGGCCGAGCGGGCCGGCGAGCAGGGCGAGCAGCCGGTCGGCGACGTCGTAGTTGGCGCGGCGGGCCGCCTGCGGGGCGGGGACGGTGAACTCCACCAGGGCGAAGCCCGGCACCGTGCACTTCATGGCGAGGTACTCGTCGACGACCACGTCCATCGCGTGGCGCCACTCCAGCCGCCCGTCGGCGGGGGCCGCCAGCCGGGCGGTGATGCGGTCCGCGTAGGCATCGAGATTGCGCCGGGCCAGTGCCTCGGCCATGGCGCGCTTGTTGGGGAAGAAGCGGTAGACCGAGCCGATCGGGACATCGGCGCGGCCGGCCACGGCGCGGGTGCTGAGGTCCTCGTAGCCGGTCTCCTCCAGGAGTTCGGCGCAGGCGTCGAGGATGCGGGCGAGGCGCTGGGCGCTGCGCCGCTGGACGGGGACGCGTCGGAGCGGGGTCGGCTGCTGCACCCGAACATCCTGCCCGCCCCGCGCGCAGCGGGAGCGGGAGGACCGGGATCCGGCCAACTCGGCCGGGAGTTTCCGTTGACGGATGCCTCCCCACCAGCAATCCTAATGTCTTGCATAGGATTCGATCCGGCACCGGATCCGGTCCTGCAGTGGATTCCTCGACCGGCGGGAGCGTGCGATGACGGGTACGGGCAACGAGCGGGCGAGGAAGACGGCCGAGGGGCTGGCGTACCTCTCCGGCTTCGGCAACGAGCACAGCTCGGAGGCCGTCACCGGCGCGCTGCCGGTGGGCCGCAATTCCCCGCAGCTCGCCCCGCTCGGCCTGTATGCCGAACAGCTCAGCGGCTCGGCGTTCACCGAGCCGCGCCATCACAACCGCCGCTCCTGGCTCTACCGCATCCGCCCCTCGGCCGCCCATCCGCCGTTCGTCCGCGCCGAGCAGGGCACGATCCGCTCCGCGCCGTTCACCGACTGCGCGCCCGACCCCAACCGGCTGCGCTGGAACCCGCTCCCCGAGCCCGCCGGCCCCGTCGACTTCCTCTCCGGGCTGTGGACGCTGGGCGGCAACGGCGACGCCGGCCGGCGCAGCGGCATGGCCGTGCATCTGTACTACGCCAACTCCTCCATGACGAACAGGGTGTTCAGCGACGCGGACGGCGAGCTGCTGATCGTGCCGGAGCGCGGCGGACTGCTGCTGCGCACCGAACTCGGCCTGCTGCGCGCCGAACCGGGCCAGGTGGCCCTGGTCCCCCGCGGTGTGCGCTTCCGCGTCGAGCTCCTGGACGCGACCGCCCGCGGCTATGTCTGCGAGAACTACGGGCAGCCCTTCGAGCTCCCCGACCTGGGCCCGATCGGCGCCAACGGCCTGGCCAACCCACGGGACTTCCTCGCCCCGGTCGCCGCGTACGAGGACGTCGAGGGCCCCTGCGAGGTCGTCAACAAGTTCTGCGGCAACCTCTGGACGGCGACCTACGACCACTCCCCGCTGGACGTCGTCGCCTGGCACGGCACCCACGTCCCCTACGTCTACGACCTGCACCGCTTCAATGTCATCGGGTCCGTCAGCTACGACCACCCCGACCCGTCGATCTTCACCGTCCTCACCTCCCCCTCCGACACCGCGGGCCTGGCGGGCGTGGACTTCGTGGTCTTCGCGCCGCGCTGGCTGGTGGGCGAGGACACCTTCCGGCCGCCGTACTTCCACCGCAACGTGATGACCGAGTACATGGGGCTGATCGAGGGCGCCTACGACGCCAAAGCGGAGGGGTTCGTGCCGGGCGGCGGCTCGCTGCACAACATGATGTCCGCGCACGGCCCGGACCGGGAGACCTTCGACCGCGCCAGCGCCGCCGAGCTGCGGCCGCAGAAGATCGACGACGGTCTGGCCTTCATGTTCGAGACCCGCTGGCCGCTGACCCTCACCGCGCAGGCGCGGGACGCCGGACATCTCCAGCGTGGCTATGACGACGTGTGGCAGGGTCTCCAGCGCCACTTCCGCTCGTGAGACCGGGGAACGCTCTGTGACCACCTTCGCTCCCGACTCGCTCGCCCTGAACCGCAAGCTGCCGTTGTGGTACCAGGTCTCGCAGTCGCTGCGCGCCTCCATACTCGGCCGCTCCCCCGAGGCCCCGCTGCGGCTGCCCACCGAGGACGCGCTCGCCGAGCACTACGGCGTCAGCGTGCTGACCATGCGCCAGGCCCTCAAGGAACTGGAGGCGGAGGGCCTGATCAGCCGGCACCGCCGCCGCGGCACCTTCATCGAGCCGAGCGCGCAGCGGGGTGCGCCGGTGCGGCTGCTCGGCTCCGTGGACGCGATCGTGGCCCAGCAGTCCGGGATGCGCACCGAACTGCTGGAGCACGGACCGGTGCCCGTCCCCGCCGAACTCTCCGAGTACTTCCCCGGTCTGACGGAGGTGGCCGGATTCCGGCGGCTGCGCAGCGACGAGGAGGCGGACGAGCCGACCAACCACGCGCGCAACTACGTCCGCCCCGACGTCGCCGCCCTGATCGACCCGGCGGACCTGGAACGCCGCCCGATGACCAAGGTGCTGCGGGACACCGTGGGCGTGCGCATCAGCCGCATCACCGACACCGTCGAGGCCCGCCTGGCGGACCCGGAGACCGCCCGCCTGCTGCACGTACCACTGCTCAGCCCGATCCTGCACTACACCGGGATCACCTACGACGAGGCCGGACGGGTGGTCGACGTCGCCCGGATCCACTACCGCGGGGACCGGTTCTCCTTCACCGTCACGCTGGACGCGCACTGACCGTACGGCCTCCCCCGCCCGGCCTCAGATCCGCTCCAGGCTCCGCCCCGTGCTCCGCGGCCCCAGCAACGCCACATCCAGGCACAGCAGCACCATCAGCACCGCCGAACCGCTGAAGACCGCGGCCGCCCCGAGATCCGCCAGCACGCTCAGCGCGACGAACGGCAGCACCACGGAGGTCAGCCGGGACAGTGAGTAGGCGATCCCGATGGCGCTGCTGCGCAGTCCGGTGGGGAAGATCTCGGTCTGGTAGACGTGGAAGGCGTTGGAGAAGACGTTGCTGCACACCGTCAGCAGAAAGCCGAAGGTGACGATCGCCCAGGTGGCGACGGCGAAGCCGAAGGCGAGACCGCAGGCGGCCATGCCGAGTGCGGAGGCGACGATCAGCGTCCGGCGCTCGATGCGGTCGATGAGCGGGACGGACAGCGCCGAGCCGATCGGATAGCCGCAGAAGCTCAGCGCCGCGTACAGCAGCGAGGCGGTGACCGTGTGGCCCTTCGCCGTCAGCACCACGGGAGCCAGCGAGCCGAAGCCGTAGTAGCCGACGGTCTGCAGCACCTGGAACGTCCACCACATCAACGTGCGCCGCCGGAAGTCCCCCCGGAACATCTCCCCCAGCGGCACCTTCCGCTCCGGGACGGTCTCCGCCTCGGGGACGGACGGCAGCGTCGTACCGCTCTCGCGCGCCACCCGTTCCTCGATACCCCGCACGATCCTGTCGGCCTCCTCCTCCCGTCCGTGCACGGTCAGCCACCGCGGCGATTCCGGCAGTTGGCGCCGCATGAGCTGGAGGAACCCGGCGCCGAGCGCCCCCGCGACCAACAGCCAGCGCCAGCCCTCGACGCCCAGCACCTGGTGCCCGGCCACCAGCCGGGCCCCCAGCAGGGCCGCGACCGGCACCCCGACGAACCCGAAGGTGTACGCGTGGGCGATATAGCGGCCGCGCACCGCCCGGGGCAGGAACTCCGCGAGATAGGTGTCCACGAGGACGAGTTCGGCCCCCAGCCCCAGCCCCGACAGAAAGCGCAGCACGAGCAGCCACTGGATGTTCGGGGCGAAGGCGGACAGCAGGGAGAAGGCGGAGTACGCGGCCAGGTTGACCATGAACATCCGGCGCCGGCCGAGCCGGTCGGCCAGCACGGACAGCACGTTCGCGCCGACGAACATGCCGAGGAAGCCCGCGGCGATCACCCAGGATCTGGCGGTCGTACCGAGGTGCCACTGCTCGGCGAGGACCGCGGCCAGCACCCCGCCGAGGAAGATTTCGTAGAGGTCGAAGAAGGCGCCGATGCCGACGACGAGGGTGATCCGGCGGTGCCACCGGGACGGCGGCAGCCGGTCCAGCCGTGCCGCGGCCCGGTGACCGATCGGGGTCCCCCCACGCCGTTCAGGCGTGGGGGACGCGATGTCCGTCATACGGTCCTCCCCTGAGCAGGTCCCGGCGCGCAGGACGGAGCCAGGTCCGCACCGTGCCGTCGGGCGTACGGCGGGACCGTACCCCTCCAAGATCAGTAAGCGGAAGACCGCGCGCGGACCCGGGCGGGCGCCCCGGGGCGGCCGCGGCCGTGGATACCATGCCGGGGTCAACCGAACGGTCCGGGAGGGGCTCCGCGTGACGGCGAAGCAGGACGCGCCACGGCTGTCCGACCTGATGCCGTGGTCCGTACCGCCGCTGCGGCTGGGCCGGTCCTGGGTGCGGGGGCCGGACCCGGCGGTGCTGCGCGCCCGGTGGCACGCCCTGGTGGCCGCCGAGGACGCGGCCGTCCGGGAGCGACTGTTCCGGCCGTCGCGCTCGCGCACCCTGCACTCCGCCGTCGGCCAGCTGCCGGGCCAGACCACACCCACCGGGCGGCTGGCCCGGGCGGACGGCCCGTGCCCCGAGCCGGTGCGGATCCTGCACGGCCCCTTCGACCTGCAGTGGCTGCTGCCCGACCACCGGCTGATCGACGTGGCACGTCCGGAGCTGTGGCGGGTGGCGGACGCGCGACAGCTGTTCGCGGTCGGCCTGGAGGAGGTTCCGCAGGTGCCGGGGCCCGCGGTGGTGTGCTCGGCGGTGCTGCCGGACGGACGCGCCTCGGCGGGCCGGCCGGGCCGGATCCATCCCCTCTACCGGCGTCCCGGCGGCACCGAACCCAATCTCGCACCGGGCCTGCCCGAGCTGCTCACCCGCCGCCTGGACCGGCCTGCCGGCCCCACCGATCTGCTCGCCTGGCTCACCGCGAGCGCCCGGCACTCCCCCGACGGCACCGTCGTGCCGCTGACCGCCGACCCGGCCGTCTGGGACATCGGCGTCGAGCTCGGCGCGCGGCTGCTGTGGCTGCACACCCGCGGCCGCCACGGCGCGCACATCGGTGAACGGCCCCGGCTGCCGGGCGGGCGCCGCCCGTATGTGCGCTCCGCGCTGCCGGCCCGCGGGCTGCCGGAGAGCATCGGCTACGACGCCGGGCAGGAGGCCCTGCTGCTCGGCGACGGCCGGATCTCGCCGGTACCGCAGGGCGCCTGGGACTTCCGTGCCGGCGGGGTACGGGTGCTGGAGGCGTGGTTCGCCCAGCGGACGGACCCCGCGGATCCGGCCGAGGCGGGCTCGCTGGCGGCGCTGGGCGCCACGGCCTGGCCGCAGGAGTGGACCTCGGAGCTCCTGGAGCTGATCACCGTACTGGCGCTACTGGACGAACTGCAGCCGCAGCAGGCGGAGTTGGTCGACCGCACCGCCGCCGGGCCACGGATCACGGCCGACGCACTGCGGGACGCGGGCATCCTCCCGGCGCCCGTCTCCGCCCGCCGCCCGGCCTCCGTCCTCGACCATCACGAGGAGGGCCCGGAGGGTCAGTTCGCGCTGTTGTGAGACAGGCCGGGCCCGGGGGTGCCCGCCCGGCCCGGGGCGCCCCCGGGCCGGGGAACACGAAAAAACCACCCGTCACAAGAACGGGTGGTGAAGGAAGAGCCGGGTGGTGCGTGCCTCGGCGAGCACACCGACACGCTGCGGCGCCCGGAAACCGGCGGACCGGTTACCGCGGGGCGGTGAGTCGCAGCGCAGTGCCGGGACGGTGTGGTCGCCCGAGGTCCCGCTTCAGGAACGCATCAGCCGTGGCCGCCGAACAGCGAACGCCGCAGCCTTCGCAGCGGCGCGAACAACGACACCCTGGCACCGCGGCTCTTCCTCGTGTGGGAGCGATCACGGGCGGTGAGCTCCCGCATCAGTGACGTAGCACCCTCCGTCTCGCGCTGCGGTATGGCAGGACCACCGAGCACCGCGAGATGGCGGTCCAGACGCGCACTGGACGCGCCGCTACCGCAACTGATGGCAGGGACACGCGCCCTGCTCCGCACTGTTATCTGTTCCATAACTCTCCCCACCCTGACGAGGGCACCCGGCACGGGCAGGGTAACCCTATCTCCCTTGGAGGACACGCGTGCAGACCGGTCAACGGATTCACCTGCCTCGCCTTGACGTTGACGAACACCATACGTAATGGCGCCTACACCGCGCCCATCAGGGCAAGTTGACTGCCCGTCGGCCCGACTGAGGCCATCTGACGGGCCGACGGGACGATCGAGAGGGACCCGGACGAGCGGTTCCCCCTCGACGTCGCCGTGTACGGACGGTTACACAGCGGAGGCGAACACCGGGAGGTAGCCGCTGGACTGGCCGGCGGCTGTGGGGTGGTAGGACTCGTCGACGGGGTAGGTCACGCTGTGCAGCCAGGGGCTGCCGGAGCACAGTTCATGGCCGGTGAAGGTGGAGTTGACGTCGGAGAAGGCGAAGCCGTGGTCGGCGGCGCGCTTGGCGGTGACGCCGTTGATGTCGTCGGCGGCGCCGTTTATGGCGGCCCGGGACTTCTCCGAGAGCCCGGCGAAGCAGCCGCCGTTCAGCTTGTAGAAGTGCGGGTAGCCCAGGACCACCACCCGCGCGGCGGGGGCCCTCTGGTCGATGGCGTTGTACACCGAGTCGAGCTGGCCGGGCAGGGTGTTGTCGATGTACGACCTGGCCGTGGCGACCCGGGCCAGGCAGGCACTCTCACCCTGGAGCGCACAGGTCGTCATGGTGTCGGCGAAGCCGGCGTCGTTGCCGCCGATGGTGATGCTCACCAGGCCGGTGGAGCTGCTGAGGGTGCCCAGCTGACCGTTGAGAACATCACCCGTTCGGGCGCCGGAACAGGCGGCAAACGAGAAGGACGAGGGGGCGTGTGCGGCGGCCCAGAGGGCCGGGTAGGCCTTGGTGCTGCGCTTGCAGGAGCCGCTGCCACTGTCGTAGCTGCCGGCTCCGACGCCTGCGGAGTAGGAGTCGCCGAGGGCCACATAGCCGGTGGCGAGGGGGAGTTGGGCGGATGCTGCGGCGCTCGCGCCGGTGAGCGCGAGCGCCGTGCTGACAAGAAAGGCGGACCCGAGGGCCGCCAGTCGGGACAGTCTCATAGAACCTCCCTTAGCAGGATCTCTGCCTTGTTCGTGGTAGCAGGACTCGCCGGTAACAGGAAGTGTCCATGTCAATATTCGTTACAGAGTTCATGGCTAATCGGATGAAGTGTCCCCATCTTCACTGCGATGTCGTTGCATCGTCATGTCGCGCCCATGACATCCCGACGGAAGCCTTGAGGTGCACCTGCCGTACACGCGAACCTCTTTGACGGGTGGTCAATAACGGGTCAAGGAATTCCCTCGGACCACCCAAGGCGTACTCCCCGTGCGCCACACCCCCGCGCGCGCACCACGGCGCGCCACCGATGAGGAGGCTCCCTCGCGATGGCAGTGATGCGTGCCACCACACCCCCTACCGGCCCGAGGCGTTCGGCCGCGTCGCGGCTCGCCGCGGCGCTCACCGCGACGGCGGCGGCCGCGGCCCTCGGCGCCCTCTCCTTCCCCGCCCACGCGGCGCCCGTCCAGGGCCCCGTCGTGGGAGCCGGCGCCACGGACGCGGTAGCGGGCAGCTACCTCGTCACCCTCAAGCACGCCTCGGGGCTCAAGGCGGCCTCGGCGGACGGCAGAAGCCTGATATCCGGGTACGGCGGCACCGTGCGCCGGACCTACACCGCCGCGCTCAACGGCTATGCGGCACACCTCACCGCGGACCAGGCGAGACGGCTGGCCGCCGACCCGGCCGTCGACCAGGTCTTCCAGGACCGCACCCTGCACGCCCTGGGCACGCAGACCGACCCGCCGTCCTGGGGCCTGGACCGGATCGACCAGGCCGAGCTGCCGCTCGACAAGAAGTACGGCTATCCCGACAGAGCGGGCTCCGGCGCCACCGTCTACGTCATCGACACCGGCGTCCGCATCTCCCACCAGGACTTCGGCGGGCGCGCGGCGAACGGCTACGACGCCGTCGACAACGACAACGTCGCGCAGGACGGCAACGGCCACGGCACCCATGTCGCGGCGAATGCGGCCGGCACGTCGTACGGCGTCGCCAAGAAGGCGAAGGTCGTCGCGGTGCGGGTGCTGAACAACTCCGGCTCCGGTACCACGGCCCAGGTCGTCGCGGGCATCGACTGGGTCACCAAGAACCACAAGGGGCCGTCGGTGGCGAACGTGTCGCTGGGCGGCGGCGCGGACGCGGCCCTGGACAAGGCCGTACAGAACTCCGTCGCGAGCGGCGTCACGTACGCCATCGCCGCGGGCAATTCCGGGGCCGACGCCCAGAACTACTCCCCCGCGCGGGTTCCGGAGGCCATCGCGGTCGGTGCGACCACCTCCACCGACGCCCGTGCCTCCTACTCCAACTACGGCTCCCGGGTGGACATCTTCGCGCCCGGCAGCAGCATCACCAGCGCCTGGAACACCGGTGACAGCGCCACCAACACCCTCTCGGGCACGTCCATGGCCACCCCGCACGTGACCGGTGCGGCCGCCGTCCACCTGGCCGGGCACCCGACGGCCACCCCGGCGCAGGTCGCCGCGGCCCTGACGAACGGCGCCACCGCGGGGGTCGTGACCGACCCCGGTACCGGCTCGCCCAACAAGCTGCTCAGGCTCGTGCCGTGATCCGGCTGGTCCGACCGGTCCGGGGGCGCCCCGGGACCGGTCACTCCTCGCCGTTCTGACGGTGCGTGAGCCCCGGCACCATCAGTGCGGTGGCCGCCACCGACACCGCCACGAGCAGCAGCACCAGGTGCGGACGGGTCCCCAGGCCCAGCAGCCAGGCCCCGAGCAGGCCGCCCAGGAACATCGCCCCGACGGACGACAGCCGCCGGGGGCCGGCGTGCTTCCCGTATCCCAGTCTTGTGTCGTGGCCGATCGGGGACCCGCTGATCAGGGCCGTCATCGCCCGGGTCGTCACGGTGGTGGTGAGGTCCGGGGCGCCCACCCGCATGGCGGTGACGTTGCGCATGCCCATCGCGACCGCCATCAGGCCGATGACGGCATACCGCTGGACGTCCGTCGACTCCCGCGCCGGACCGGACTGCCAGGCGGTGAACGCCGCGGCGGCCAACAGCGCCGCCTCGGTCATGAGCGCGATCGGGAACCACTGCTGCCGCCGGACGGACAGCGCCGACTCCACCCGCCCGCCGAGCGCCGCCCCGAGCGCGAAGGAGCCGAGGGAGACCACGGTGGCGACGATGGGAAGCCCGCCCTGCCGCGCGATGCCGAAGCCCAGGAAGAGCAGGTTGCCGGTCTGGGTGGCGGTGAAGACATGGCCGAGGGCCAGGAAGCTGACGGCATCGAGAACGCCGGTGGCCACGGTCAGGCACACCATCACCGCCGTCAGGGCGGTTCCGCTCGGCGGCTCCACGGAGCGGCCCCCTTCCACCTCGGGCATCAGGCCGTCACAAGTCTGCGGACGGGCCGCCCGCCGGGCCGTCATTGCGCCGTCTGTGGGCGGCCCGACGGGTGCACGCCGGCGCCCGGGCCGGGGCCGCGCACCACGGACGGGGCCGACCGCGGTATTCGGTGTACGCCGCGGCCCGGTCTGGCGGATCATGGCGGCATGTGTGCCGATCACGTCCAGCCGTCCGCCGCCGAGGAGTGCCTTCCGATCCGTCTGCACATGGACGACTCCGACTCCCCGTCCGATGTCGTCGACGCGCTCTTCCTGGGGCGCTTCGCCAAGGGCGAGCAGCCGTTCGCCCGCAGCCGCTCGATGGAACGGGTCAAGAGCGGGCAGACGCTGCTGCCGCCCGGGTCGCGGGTGCTGCGTTCCGCACGGGAGGACGACCGCAGTGCGACCCTCGCCGAGGGCGACGGCTACACCCTGCTGGTCTCCCGCTGGAGTCGCGGCGCCGACGTGACGGTCACCGCCGTCAGCGACGAACTGGCCGAGAAGGTGCTGGGGCAGTCGACGGACGAGGCACAGGACGCGCCGGAGCCGCAGCCGGACAACGTCGCGATGGGCTTCTGGTACTTCTCACCACGCCGCGGGCCCTACCGCACGACCCGGCAGATCTCGGCCGGCACGTGGGAGGAGATCCGCCCGAACTACACCGCGCCGGTGGCCGGCGCGATGGATTCCCTGATGAAGGTGGCGCCCGAGGAGATCGCCGGCCGACTGCTGCTGCTGCACGGCCCGCCCGGCACCGGCAAGACCTCCGCGCTGCGCACGCTGGCCCGCTCCTGGCGCGACTGGTGCCAGGTGGACTGCGTTCTCGATCCCGAGCGGCTCTTCAACGACGTCGGCTACCTCATGGACATCGCCATCGGCGAGGACGACGGCGCCGGCAAGAGCCGCTGGCGCCTGCTGCTCCTGGAGGACTGCGACGAACTGATCCGCGGCGAGGCCAAGCACACCGCCGGCCAGGCGCTGTCCCGGCTGCTCAACCTCACCGACGGCCTCCTCGGCCAGGGGCGCAACGTCCTGGTCGGCGTCACCACCAACGAGGACCTGGAGCGGATGCACCCCGCGGTGGTCCGCCCGGGCCGCTGTCTGGCGCGTATCGAGATCGGCCCGCTGACCCGCCCGGAAGCGGTCAACTGGCTCGGCACCGACGAAGGCGTGGGCCGCGACGGCGCCTCCCTCGCCGAGCTGTACGCGCTCCGCCGGGGCACCCGCCCCGCGTCGGTCCCGGCCCAGGACACGGGGACGGATGCCGGGCTGTATCTGTGACGGGCCGGGCCCCGGCCGGTGACGGCCGCCCCCTTCCGGCCGCCGGGCGAGGGACGGTTCCCCCGGCGCTCGTTCCGCTCACCGGACGGCCGCTCCCACCGGCCGTGCCCAAGCGGTGACTTCGACGATCAGGTGCCGGCGGCCGGAGAAGTCCGTGAGCCTCGGCAAGCGGGGCGTCAGCCCCGAGGCGCGGGCCCTGGCGCGAGCCGCCGGAGCGCGGTTCGGGGGGAATGGCTGAGCCACCTCACCGCGCCCGCCCCCGCGGCTTCAGCGCCACCGGCGGAAGCTCGGGTGCCCGCAGCCGGGCGCCGTCGTAGCCGTGGACGGTGCCGAAGCGGGAGCCCGACATCCAGTCCGCGCGGGCCTCTTCGATGTCCGCCTGGGAGCGGCCGACGAAGTTCCACCACATCACGATCTGTTCCTCGAACGGCACGCCGCCCAGCAGCATCAGGCTGCTGTCGGAGTCGGTGCGCAGCGGGAGTTCGGCGCGTCCGCAGCCGAGGTAGAGCAGCGAGCCGGGGGTCAGCGGGACGCCGTCGATCACGCTCTCGCCGGAGATGGTCAGGGCCGCGTACTCGAAGTCCGGGTCGACCGGGAGGCGGGCGTCCGTGCCGGCGGCGAGGGTGAGGTCGGCGCCGACCAGCGGGGAGTAGACGGTGCCCGGGGAGGCGGCGCCGGCCAGCTCGCCGAGGAGGACGGTGACGGAGAGGCCGCCACCGCCGCCGGTGAGGACCGGGAGGTCGGTGTGGTGCTCGAACGCCGCGGCCGTGTCGCGGTGTTCGTCGGGGAGCGCCACCCACAGTTGGGCGCCGTGGAGTATCGGCGCATGGCCGCGCGGTGACTCCTCGGAGTGCGCGACGGCGCGTCCGGATGTCATCAGGCCCAGCTCCCGCGGCCGTACGGTCTGCAGGCTGCCCAGGCTGTCGCGGTGCAGTACCTCGCCCTCGTGCAGCCAACTGACGGTCTGCAGGCCCATGTGCGGGTGCGGCGGCACCTGCATGCCCGACTGGTCGGCGATGTCGTCGGGGCCGTAGTGGTCGACGAAGCACCAGGCGCCGACCATCCGCCGACCGAGGTTGGGGAGCAGCCGCCGCACGAGGGTGCTCTCGCCGAGGGGTACCTGCTTGCCCGGCTGGACGTCGCGGACCGGACCCGTACGGCCGGTGGCCCCGCACAGGCTGGGCGCGGGCTTGAGGTCGAGATTGCTCATGGCGTCACGATATGCGGGGGCGGGTGGGCGGCCCGGGCAGGCGCACAACACGGCCCGGCGCGGTGTGCGGGCGGGTGGGCGGGCCTCGGTCGCGTCAGCCGGCGAGCTCGCGCAGGCGTACCGACAGGCAGGTCACACAGCCTTCCAGCTTCTCGAATTCGCCGATGTCCACCAGGACCGGCCGGTATCCGAGGCCGGCGAGGAGTTCGGCGGTCCGGGGTGCGGAGGCGGCCATCAGGAGGCTGTCGCCGCCCAGGAGGACGACATGTGCGCCGGACTCCTCGGGGACGGTGCGGAAGGCGGGGAACACGGCGGGGTCGTCGACCAGTGGCGGGTAGCCGATGACGGTGCCGTCCGGGAGGGCGGTGACCGCGGACTTCAGATGCAGTACGCGGCTGATCGGTACGGCGACGACGCGGGCGCCCAAGGGCTCGAAGGCGGCACGGAGTTGGCGTACCCCTTCGGCGTTGGTCCGGCCGCCGCGGCCGACGTGGACGGTGTCGCCGGTCTTGAGGATGTCGCCGCCGTCGAGGGTGCCGGGCGCCCGGACCTCGTTGACCGAGCAGCCGAGCGCCTCGGCCGCGGCGCGGGCGGCGCGGATCTCGGGCCGACGGGAGTCGGCGCCGGGGCGGGCGATCAGCGCGACGTTGCGGAAGACGACCATGGTGTCCTCGATGAACACCGCGTCCGGGCAGTCGTCGGCGGGCGCCACCTCGGTGGTGGACCAGCCGTGGTCGTGCAGCCTTCGGACGTACCGCTCCCACTGCCGCAGGGCGAGCGCGGCGTCCACCGGGCGCCGGTCGATATGGGTGACCAGTCCCTCGGACACACGGGGGCCGGGGCGGCGGACGAGGGCCTGCTTGCTGGGCATGCGTCGTTCCTTCGGGGTGCGGGGTGAGGGGGCGGTCCGGCTCAGGCGTCCACTCCGTAGGCAGCGCGCAGTGCGGTGTCGACCGCGGCGAGGGCCGCGGTGCGGTCCAGGCCGAGGCGCTTGGCGCGCCGCGCGTAGGTCTCGGCGGCCGCGGCGGCCTCCTTGTCGGCCGCTTCGCCGGCCGCGGCGATGAAGCTGCCGTTGCGGCCCCGGGTCTCGATCACACCGTCGGACTCCAGGGCGCGGTAGGCCTTGGCGACGGTGTTGGCGGCGAGGCCGAGATCTTCGGCGAGGCCGCGGACGGTGGGGAGTTTGTAGCCGACGGGCAGACCGCCGTCCCGGGCGCGGTCGGCGATCTGGGTGCGTACCTGCTCGAATGGCGCGTCGGCCGCGTCCGGATCGATGGTGATCGTGAGGTTCTGCGGGGACACGGTGGCGCTCCTGGTGCGGGTGGTAGGGCGGGCGGGGCCACCATTGTGCGCCAGGAGCGGCCACGGGACCGGAATCGGGACGGTAGCCCTTTGGAGTGGTTACAGCTCCAGGGTGGTGCCCGTCGTCCGCAGCCAGGCGTCCATGCCGAGGACCAGTTCGGCGCCCGGGCGGATGTCGTGGGCGGCGCCGTCGGCGGTGACCTCCGCGATGACGCCGGCGGCCAGCAACGGCCGCACGGGGGCGTTGCGGTCGGCGACCAGGTCCTTGAGTCCGACGCGCAGCGCCTCGTTGTACCGCGGGTCCTGGGTGCTGGGGTAGGGGCTCTTGATCCGGTCGGCGACCAGGTCGGGCAGCACGTCGCGGGTGGCGGCGCGCAGCAACGACTTCTCGCGGCCGTCGAAGGTCTTCATGGACCAGGGGGTGTTGAAGACGTAGTCGACGAGGCGGTGGTCGCAGAAGGGGACGCGGACCTCCAGGCCGACGGCCATGCCGGCCCGGTCCTTGCGGTCGAGGAGCACCTGTACCAAGCGGGTCAGGTGGAGATGGCTGATCTCGCGCATCCGGCGCTGGAGTCCGGTGTCGCCGTCCAGATGGGGCACTTCGGTGAGCGCCTCGCGGTAGCGGTGGTCCTGGTATCCGCGCAGGTCGAGTTTGGCGAGCAGCGCGCGGTCGAGCAGCCCCTCGCGGGTGGCGTTGCCGCCGGCGAACCGCCCCGGGAGGCCGGCCGCGATCCAGGGGAAGGTGTCGGCGTGCACGGACTCGGGGTCGTGGAACCAGCGGTAGCCGCCGAAGACCTCGTCCGCCGACTCGCCGGAGAGGGCGACCGTGGACTGTTCGCGGACGGCCTTGAAGAGGAGGTAGAGGGAGGTGTCGCCGTCGCCGAATCCGCTGGGCAGGTCGCGGGCGGCCAGGACTGCGGCGCGGTGGCCGGGGTCCATCAGGTCGGTGGTGTCCAGGACGATGTCGTGGTGGTCGGCGCTGACGTGCTCGGCCAGGGCGTGGGCGTACGGCCCGTCGGGGGTGCCGCGCAGGTCGTCCGGTGTGAAGTTCTCCGTGTGGCCGGTGAAGTCGACGGCGAAGGAGCGGACCGGACCGCCGCCCTGGGCCGCCAGCTCCTTGGCGGCGAGCGCGGTGATCGCGGACGAGTCCAGGCCGCCGGAGAGCAGCGTGCACAGCGGTACGTCGGCGATCAGCTGGCGGGCGACGATGTCGTCGAGCAGCTCGCGGATGTGCGTGACGGTGGCGGCGAGGTCGTCGGTGTGCTCGCGGGCTTCGAGGGCCCAGTAGCGCTTCACGGTGATGCCGCCGCGGCCCACCCGGACGAGATGGCCGGGGCGGACCTCGTGCATGCCCTTGTAGACGGCGTGGCCGGGGGTCTTGGTGAAGGTGATGAGCTCGGCGAGGCCCTCGGCGTCGACGGTGGGCCGTACGGAGGGGTGGGCGAGGATCGCCTTGGGTTCGGAGCCGAAGAGGACGCCGTCGGGAGTGGGGTGGTAGTAGAGCGGTTTGATGCCCATCCGGTCGCGGACCAGGAGGAGTTGTTCGGTGCGCGGGTCCCAGAGCGCGAAGGCGTACATGCCGTTGAGGCGTTCGGCGAAGGACTCGCCCCACTGAAGGTAGGCGTGCAGGACGACCTCGGTGTCGCTGCGGGTGCGGAAGGCATGGCCCAGTCGGGTCAGCTCGGCGCGCAGCTCGCGGTGGTTGTAGACCTCGCCGCTGTAGGTGGTGGCGAGCACGGTGCGGCCGTCGCGCTCGACGGTCATGGGCTGTCTGCCGCCGTCGACGTCGATGACGGCCAGGCGGCGGTGGCCCAACGCGGCGTGGGTGTCGAGCAGGATGCCGGCGGCGTCCGGGCCGCGGCAGGCCATCGTCCCGGTCATCGCCTCGAGCGTGGGGCGCCGGGTGGTCAGGTCGTGGTCGTAGGAGATCCATCCGGTGATTCCGCACATGCTCGCGGCTCCTTCTCCCTTGGGGGCGCCGGCCCGCCCGGTCCCGTCGGCAGCTCGCGGCGGTCACCGTACGCCCAGGTAGTTGCAAGGGCCACCGATAGTCGGTGCGGCAATCCGGAATGAGCCACCCGTTCACCGCTTTCCGGAAAAGGGATGGCAAATCGGCAGCCATCCGCCGGAAAAGGAGAGGCAAAGCCCTCCGTGGCGGCGTACCGTCCGCGGCCATGACACTCACCGTGCGCGACTTCCGCCGCTCCGACGCCAAGGCCGTGGCAGACCTGCGAAGGGCCTCGCTTCCCTGCCTCGTCTCCACGCCGCAGGGTGTCGCCTGGCAGGTGGCCGGTGCTCCCCCGGCGCAGCGACTGCGGCTGTTCGTCGCCGAGTCGGACGGCCGGGTCGTCGGCTCGGTCCACAGCGGACTGCTGCACGAGAGCAGCGTGCCGGGTCAGGGCGCGGCCTCCCCGCAGGTGCATCCGGACCACCGGCGCCGGGGCGTCGGCGGCGCCCTGCTGACCGCGGCCGAGCAGCATCTGTCCGCGGCCGGCGCCACCCGCCTGTTCGCCTGGGCCGTCGACGAACCCGGCCCGCTGGCCTTCGCCCGGCTCCGCGGCTACCGCCCCTCCCGCCCGGCCCACTGCCTACGGCTCGATCTCACGGCCGCCGCACTGCCCCCGCTCCCCGGGGAGCTGCCGCCCGGCGTCAGGGTGTGCACCGGGGCGGACTTCGGCGCCGACCCACGCCCGCTCTTCGCGGCCGACGCCGAGGCCGCCGCGGACGAACCGGGCGATGTCGCCGCCGACGCCCTCGACTACGACGACTGGTTGCGCACCACCTGGGAACATCCCTGCATCGATCTGGACCTCACCTCCGTCGTCACCGTCGACGGCCGGGTCGCCGCCTTCAGCCTGGCCCTCACCGACGGCCTGGGCCGCTACTCCTCGGCCATGACCGGCACCCGCCGCGCCTTCCGCGGCCGCGGCCTGGCCCGCCTCGCCAAGAACCACTCCCTGCACCGCGCCCGCGACGCCGGCTGCACCGAGGCGTTCACCGGCAACGACGCCACCAACGCCCCGATGCTCGCCATCAACCGGGCCTTCGGCTACCGGCCGTTCGGCGGGGAGTGGCGGTGCGTACGGGAGGTGGGGCAAGGCTGAGGGCAGGCCCCGTCCGTCGCCGCAGCACGGTGCCCGGGCGGGGCGGCGCCCACCGGACGTGCCGCACCGGACATCGAACCATCGCCCCCGGCGGAGGTTCGATCAACCCACTCCACGGCAGGGCGGCCGCCTCACCGGTTGGGGCCGACCGTCGGGTGATCATCGTCTGCCCGCGTGCAGCACAATGGTCGGATGACGAACAACGAGGAACAGAGCACCCCGTCTCCTGACACGGTTCTCGCTCTCGGCATCTCCTTCGGCCTGCTGGGCGGAGTCGCACTCGGCGTGCTGGTCTTCGACAACATCGGCATCGGCATCGGCGTGGGTGTCGCGCTGGGGGTGGCGATCGGTGCGGCGCGTCGATTCCGACGCTGAGGACTCTCCCCTCGAACGATCCCCAGGCCGGAGCGGCTGCGGCCTTCCCGCCCCTTCCAGCCGGATGCCGAGCGCCCGCCACGACCCCCGCCTCGCCGGACTCCGCATCGCAGACATCCGCCCCTGGCCCGCACGCTGACGCAAACGCCCCTCGGCGTTCCCCACTTCGCGCTCAGCCGGATCGGTCGGCTGCGCGCAACGGGCATCCGGTGCCGACGCGCGCGGTGAGTTCGGCCCGCAGGGCGGCGAGTTCGGCCATGCGTACCTCGATGACCTGGATCTTCTCCACGAACAGCGCGGACAGCGCCTCCGCGGTGTCCGGCGCCTCGCGCAACTCCTCGCCGTGCCGTGCGATCTCGGCCAGTGAGAACCCGAGCGTCTGCGCGGTGCGGACGTAGTGCAGCCAGGCCACGGTCTCGGGCGGGAAGTCGCGATATCCGTTGGGCAGTCGCCGACCCGCGACGAGGCCGACCTTCTCGTAGAACCGGATGGTGTCTCTGGTCATGCCCGCCTGCGCGGCCAACTCTCCGATACGCATGGCTCTCCGTCGAACAATGGGCTTGACCTTGGACCGTACTCCACTCCTTACGGTGAGGCGTCGCTGTCACGAGACCAGCAGGAGCCTCATTGATCCGCCTCATCGCCCCCGCACGCCCCGTCTACCTCCGCGTCGTGCGCGCGAGCGCCTGGTACGACCTCGTCGTGACGGCGGGTTTCGCGACGCCGTGGACGTACGCACTGGTGCACCACGCGCTGTCGTCGTTGGGCGACGCCCTCGGGCTCGGCGTCCTGCCCGAACTCGACCCGATACAGACCTTGTACGCGAATCTGATGGGTTCGGTCGTGGTCGTCTGGGCCGTCCTGCGGATCGTCCGGCCGATGGCGGTGCACGGACTGCTCGACGGCTTCGCGCGCACGCTGTTCGCGAGTTGGCAGGCGTACGCGCTGACCCACGGTGCGATGCGGTTGCTGTGGCTGTTCTTTGCCGTCGAGGTGGGGTTCGGCGTCGCCCAGCTCGTGCCGTGGTGGCGGAACCAGCGCACCGATCCGGAGCCCGGCCGTACCGGCCGGGCCGGCCGGGCCGGCCGGGCCGAGGAGCACCCGCTCGGCGCACCGCGGCAGAGCTGAGACCGGTTGGCCCCGAACGGCCCCTCAGGTGAGGGGCCGTTCGCCTCTTCCGGGCTTCGTTGTCAGTGGTGGGCCCTACCGTGGTGGTACGGCGCTTGGCAGGTCAGAAAACGCTGAGGGGGAGGCGGCATGCCCGAGTGGGCTCTCGCGATACTCGTTCCGGTCGGTCTGCTGGCTGTGGGCCTGGGGGTGTTCTTGGTCTGGGCGCGTCTGGGGACGAAGGAACCGTTGAAACACGACAATCAAATGCCGGAGACCCATTTTTCGCAGGGTGATGGACTCGGCGGCGGCTGACCCGCGGCGTCCACCACACCGGTCCACGACGAGCCGATCGGCGAACGAGCTGCCCTCGCCGACGAACACCGGTGGCCGGTGACGGACGTACCCACAAAGACGCAGCAGCCCCCGATGTCCCTTTTCGGCACCCCTGCCTGTGCCCCCGCTTAGCCCTTCCTTAACCGCACCATAAGGATCTCCAGGATCGGTCCTCGGGCCTCAGATTCGCTGCTCAGCGGGGCTAGCGTGCTTCTCGCAAGGCGGGGTTGTGTGCCGCCGGCGCCGCTCACCGGGGGACGGCGCCGGGCATGCGTCCCGACCCCCCACGGCCCGTCTTGCCGCCAGCCACGCTCGACGTACCTGATGAAGGAGACCCCCACGATGACCGCTCGTCGTAAGGCCACCGGGACAGCACTGGCCGGTATCGCGCCGCTTGCGCTCACCGTTCTGACCGCGGGCCCGGCCGCGGCGCACGGTTCGATGTCGGATCCCGTCAGCCGGGTCTCGGCCTGCTACGCGGAGGGGCCCGAGACCCCCAGGTCCGCGGCGTGCAAGGCCGCCGTGCAGGCCAGTGGCGCGCAGGCCTTCTACGACTGGAACGCGGTGCGGGACGGCAACGCCGGCGGCCGATCGAAGACGAAGATCCCGGACGGGAGGCTGTGCAGCGGCGGGGACGACAAGTACAAGGGGCTGGACCTGCCGCGTGCGGACTGGCCGTCGTCCGCGATGCGGGCCGGCAACCACACGTTCCACTACAAGGCCACCGCCCCGCACAAGGGTTCCTTCGAGCTGTACCTCACCAAGGACGGCTACGACCCCACCAAGCCGCTGAAGTGGTCGGACCTGGAGGCGAAGCCGTTCGTGAAGGTGACCGACCCGACGCTGACGAACGGTGAGTACGTCTTCGACGGGAAGGTGCCGGCGCGGTCCGGGCGCCATCTGATCTACAGCGTCTGGCAGCGGTCGGACAGTCCGGAGGCGTTCTACACCTGCTCCGACGTGGTGTTCGGCAAGGACAGTGGCGGCGGGGCGGGCGCCGGGCCGTCCGCGGCGCCGTCCGCCTCCGCGCCGACGGACCGGCAGATCGAGGCGGGTGCGGACAAGTCGTCGATGGACATGGGCAGTCATGGTCACGGTGCCGCCGCGGGCCACTCCACGCACTCCGCCCAGGCCGCCGCCGACGCCCCGGCCGCGTCCGGCGGGACGCACCCCGACGGCGCCGCCGTACCGGCCGACGGGCAGCGGTTGGCCGAGACCGGTGGGGACAGCTCGACCGCCCCGATGGCGATCGGCGGCGCCGCCGTCCTGGCCATGGGCGCCGCAGTGCTGTTCGCGACGACCCGCCGCAAGGCCGCCGGCCGGCGCGGCTGATCCCTGCCGCCGGCCCGCCCCGCCGGCGGCAGTCGCGCCGGGGCCGCCTGCGACGGCTCCCGGCGCACCGCGGCGCCGCCTCCTTCCGTACCGCGAAGGGGCGGCGCCGCACCGTCATGCGCCGCACCGTCATGCACCGCACCGTCATGCACCGCACCGTCATGCGCCGTTCGGTCCGTTCCGTCCGTTCGGCGGCAGCGGGCCGATGATGTCGTTGGCAACGTGCTGGTAGATGACCGAACTGCGGCAGTCGACGACCTCGCGGCGCTTGAGGACCTCGTCCATCAGGAGCCCGTGCAGCCGGTCGACGTCCGGTACGGCGACATGGACCAGGAAGTCGTCGCCGCCCGCGACGACGTAGATGTTGAGCACCTCGGGCAGGGATATCAAGAACGCCTTGAAGCGCTCGATGAGTTCGCGGTCCAGGGGACGGATGCGGATGGAGAGCAGGGCCTGTACAGGGCGGTTGAGGGCGCGCCGGTCCACCATCGCGCGGTAGCCGGTGATCACCCCGCGGGCGCGTAGCGCGCGGACCCGCTCCAGACAGGTGGAGGGGGCGATGTTGAGCATGCGGGCCAGTTCGCGGTTGGTCTGCCGCGCATCGCGCTGGAGTTCGCGGACAATCGCCGAATCTACGGTGCGGTGCCGATCGGGGTGGTCTCGGCGGCCTGGATCGGTGGCAAGTACGTAGCGGACGCAGCCGGTTGGGGCGAGCCGGGTGCGGCGACGGTCGGCGCTCTGGTGCTGGCCGGGTCGCTGGCCTCCAATGCCTTCGGGCTGCGGATGTCGGGACGGGTGCAGCTGATGCTCGGCGGCCTGCTGGCGGCGGTGCTGCTGTGCGCAGTGCTCGCCTCCCTGCCGCATCTGAGCGCCGCACACTTCACACCGTTCATGCCCGGCGGCTGGACATCGGTCGCTACGGCGGCCTCGGTGCTGTTCTTCGCGTTCGCGGGCTGGGAGGCGGCGAGCCATCTGTCCGGTGAGTTCGCCGATCCGCCCCGGGACCTGCCGCGGGTGACCCGTAACGCCCTGGCCGTCGTCACCGTGCTCTACCTCGGGCTGGCCGTCGCCACCATCGGGGCGCTGGGTCCGGCCGCGGCCGGTACCGACACCCCGCTGACCGCGCTGCTCACCCAGAGCGTGGGGGCCGCCGCCCGCCCGGTCGCCGCGGTGGCGGCGCTGTTCCTCACCTTCGGGGCGGTCAACTCCTATCTGGCCGGGGCCTCCCGGCTCGGTGCCGCCCTCGGCCGGGGCGGGGCGGCACCCCGCTGGCTGGCCAAGGGCGGCGAGCCGGGCGGGGTACCGCGCCGGTCGCTGGCGGTGCTGGGCGGTGCCGCCGCGCTGCCGGCCGTGGCGGCCGGGTGGGGCGGCGTCGATCTGCAGCTCCTGATGGCGGCGACCGCCACCTGCCTGGCGCCGTGACGCTGGCCGGTCTCGCCGCCGCCATGGCGTTGCTCCCGCGCCGCACCCCGCTGTTCTGCGGGGTGGTCGCCGGCTCCGTGCTGACGGTGGCGGTCCTGGCGTTCTCCGGATGGCTGCTGCTGCTCCCCGCTGTGCTGGCGACCGCCACGTTCTGCTTCCTCACGTTGCGCGGGACGCTCGTACGGGCCGCGGAGCGGCGGCCCGTCGAGAGGTGAGGCGGCAAAGCGGCGGACGGACCGTGGCGGGCGGTCAGCCGACCGACGCGCAGGTCGTCGGGGTGGCGTGGGCCGGGTCGAGGGCGTTGGCGGTCTCGTGGAAGGCGATGCGGTCGACGAGGCCGATGGCCACGTGCTCCGAGAAGTCGAGGGAACACAGGTCCTGGAGCACGACGTTGCGGACGCCGGGGCCGTCGAGGAACTGCGTGCGGTACGGCGTGACGACCTCGTCGTACTTGGTGGCGATGACGGTGTAGTGCACACCCGGGAGGGTGTCGCCGCCCTCGTTGAGGCGCTTGAGGGTGTCGGAGCCGGCGATCTGGTCGGTCAGGCCCGGGGTCAGCCGACCGAGGTACTTCTTCGCATCGGGGAACTGGTCCAGGAGGCGGGTCAGGCCGTTCAGGTCGGTGCCGTGGTTGTCGGGGGCCAGGCCGACCAGCGTGTTCACCTTGTCCGCGCCGCCATGGAACCTCAGATACACCCGCGCCATCATGCCGCCCTGCGAGTGGCCGACGAGGTCGGCCTTGGGGGTGCCGGTGGCGGCCAGCACCCGGTCGACGAAGGCGGCGAGCTGCCCGGCGGACGCGTCGACCGGGCCCAGACCGTGGAAGAAGGGGACGCCGGGCAGCTCGCCGTAGTCGAGGGAGAAGACGCAGTAGCCGCGGGCCACCAGATAGGGCGCGAGGCCCAGCCAGTTGTCGACGGAGTTGCCGAAGGTGCCGTGCACCAGCACCACGGGGCGGGGGTGCGCGGCGGAGGGCTTGCACGCGTAGTTGTTCCAGCCGCTGCGGACGGTGGGGGCGTCGGCGGAGGCGGGAGCGGTGGTGACACCGAAGGCCAGGGCGAGGGCGGGGAGGAGGGCGAGCGCTCTTGACCAGCGCAGCTTCATACGATGCTCCTTGCGGGGTGAGGGGACTCCGAAGTGCTCGGTGAGCCGTTCACCTGCGATCCGGATCGCAAGGGCCAACGCAGTTGACTGACAAGTAAGTTACGGCCGGGTAAGCGGGATGAGCCAGTCACGTGACGGTGAAGGAAACGACACGGAATCTCTACCGGACGTCCGGGTACGAGGAGGCACGGGCGTGCCCGCCCATCGGCGCCCTACCGCCATCCGGCGCCGTCGAGCTTGGCCGCCGGGCGGACGGCGCCGGGCCCGAAGCGCGCCCTGGCCCGGTCGACGGCCGCCTCGATGCGGTGCGCCTTGTCGTCGACGGGGTCGAACGACAGCTGACGGGCGGCGAGTTCGGCGCGGCACAGGTCCTCCGCGCGCAGCGCCACGGACCGTACCCGCGCCCGCTGCAGCCCGAGGGCGGCGTGCAGCGCATAGGCCGCCTCGGTCAGCGCGGGGCCGTGCGCGGTGGGCCCGTCCAGCCGCCGGGTGCGGGTCGTGGTGGAACGGTCGGCGTAGCGGACGGTGAGGGTGAGCGCACGGGCCACCTGACCGCCCGCGCGCATCCGGGCCCCGAGGTCGTCGGCGAGCGAGAGCAGCGCGTGGCGGCGCCGGACGGGGTCCAGTTCGTCGTGGGCGAAGCGGTGTTCGGCCCCCATCGACCGGGACGGGGCGTTGGGCGTCACCGGCGTGGGGTCGATGCCGCGGGCCCGCTCGTACACCGCGCGGCCGGCCTTCGCACCGAGGATGCGCTGCAGCGTGGCGGGCGGCGCGGCGGCGATCCGCGCGACGCTGTCGAGCCCGTACGCGCACAGGGTGCGCGCGGTCGCCGGCCCGACGCCGTACAGCGAGGAGGCGGGGCGGCGGGCGAGGAAGGAGGCGACGGACCCGGCGTCCGAGGGGACGGAGCGGATCTCGCCGGGCGGCGCGCCCTGGGCCGCCATCCGCGCGAGCAGCGGGTTGACGCCGACCCCGATCGTGCACCGCACGCCGTACCAGGCCAACGCGCGCAGCCGTACCAGCTCGGCGATGCCCGCCGCGTCCCGGTCGAAGTAGCGCAGCGCCCCGCGGACGTCGGCCAGCGCGGCGTCCGGCGGCAGCGCCTCGATCACGGGTGTGAACTGCGCCAGCAGGCCGAGCAGTTGCTCGTACCGGGTGGCGTCGACGGGGGTGCCGTCCGTGGTCCGGAAGCGCACATGGAGCGTGGCCGGCGGGCGTGCGGCGGGATCCGGCGGGGCGGCGGGCGGCGCCGCGTCGGCCGCCCCGGTGGAGCCGGTGCCCGCACCGGGGCTCATCCCGCGCTCCCGGGGCTGGCGTGCCACAGCTTGCGGCCGGTGGCGGCGCGGTCGCCGGCGGGCTGGAGGTCGGCCCACGGGTGCATCTCGTAGCCGGTCTCCAGGCGGATGGTGCGGCCGGCGGCGGCTGGACCCGGCTGCTCCGCGCCCCCCTCGTCCGGCCCCTCGTCCGGCCCCTCCCCCGCCCCTGCGTCCGGCCCCTCCGGGCCCGCGGCCAGCCGGGCGGTGACCGCCTCCAGTCCGCCTTCGCGGCGCAGTTCGGCCAGCTCGGCGAGGTTCCAGGCGGCCGCGCCGACCACGCTGAGGCTGCGTGGCCCGCGGCGCTGGACCGTACCGCGGACCAGCAGCAGCCAGGAGTGGAACACGGTGCGGGCGCAGGCGGCGTGGCTGTCGTCGAAGAAGGCGCAGTCGACCAGCCCCGTGCTGTCGTCGAGGGTGGTGAAGATGACCCGGCGGCCGGAGCGGATCGGGGGCGTCTGGGTGGCCGCCTTGGCCCCGGCGACCAGTACCGTCTCGCCGTGCCGGGCATCGCGCAGCAGCCGGGCCGGTAGGGCGCCCAGCTCGGCGAGGAACTCCCGGTGGTCGGCCATCAGATGGCGGGAGGCGTCCATGCCGAGGACGCCCAGCTCGGCGCTGAGCCGTTCGACGTCGCCGAGGTCGGGCAGGCCCACCGGCTCGACGACCTCGGCCGCCGCCTCCTGGTCGGTGTGCAGCGCCAGCTGCCCACCGGGCACGCTCCGCTGCCGGTGGTGCAGTTCGGCGATGTGCAGCAGCAGGTCGCGGCGGTTGGCGCCGAAGGGGTCCAACGCGCCGACCCGGGCGAGGCGTTCGGCCACCGGGCGGGCCGGGCGGGCCCGCTGCCACAGGTCCTGGAGCGAGCGGTAGGGCTGCCCGGCCTCGATCCGCAGCGCCTCGGCCTCGCTCATCCCATGGACGTCGCAGAGCGCGAGCCGCAGTCCCCAGACACCACGGGAATCCTCTTCACCGGACACCAGTTCGATTCGATGGGTGACCGCCGACCGGTTCACATCCAACGGCAGCACCGGCACTCCGCGCCGCCGGGCGTCCGCAAGCAGCAGCCGCTTCGGGTACATCCCGGGGTCGTGGGTGAGCAGCCCGGCGTAGAAGGCCGCGGGGTGGTGCGCCTTGAGCCAGGCGGACTGGTAGGTGGGCACCGCGAAGGCGACCGCATGCGCCTTGCAGAAGCCGTACGAGCCGAACGCCTCGACGATCTCCCAGGTGCGTGTGATCACGTCCGCGCCGTATCCGCGCCGCTCGGCCCGCCGCGCGAACCAGGCGTGTACCCGCCCCTGGAGCTCCGGGTGCGACAGCGCGCGCCGCTTCTCGTCCGCCTCGTCCCGCGCGCAGCCGGTCATGATCCGCAGCGTCTCGATGATCTGCTCGTGAAACACCACCACCCCGTACGTCTCGCGCAGCGGTTCCTCCAGGTCGGGGTGGGGGTAGCGGACCGCCTTGCGGCCGTGCCGGGCCTCGATGAAGGGCCGCACCATATCGGCGGCGACCGGCCCCGGCCGGAACAGCGAGATGTCGACGACCAGGTCGTGGAAGGTGGCGGGCTGCAGCCGGCCGACCAGGTCGCGCTGGCCCGGCGACTCGATCTGGAAGCAGCCGAGCGTCTCGGTGGAGCGGATCAGGTCGTAGGTGTCCTGGTCACCGGGCGGCACCTGCGCGGGGTCGTCGAGATCGATCCGGTGCCCGGTGGCCCGGCCGATCTCGGCGACCGCATGCGCCATCGCGGACTGCATCCGCACGCCCAGCACATCGAGTTTGAGCAGCCCCAGGTCCTCCACGTCCTCCTTGTCGAACTGCGACATGGCGAGGGGGCCGCCTCCCGCGCCGTCGGGGCCGTGGGGGACGTCACCGCTGGTGGGCACGACGGGCGTGCGGTCCAGCAGCGTGGCGTCCGAGAGCAGCACCCCGCACGGGTGCATGGCGATCCCGCGCGGCAGCGCGTCCAGCGCCTCGACCAGCTGCCACAGCCGTTCGTTGCCGGCCTCCGGTACGCCGCGCAGCTCGGGGAGTTCGGCGAGCGCGGCCCGTGCGTCGCCGGCGCGGATGTGCGGGAAGGACTTGGCGAGGCCGTCCACCCGCGCCGGGTCCATGCCGAAGGCGGCACCCACGTCCCGTACGGCATGCCGGACCCGGTAGGTCTCGGGCATGGAGACGGTCGCGACCCGCTCCGGGCCGAAGCGGTCGAAGATCGCGCGGTAGACCTCCAGCCGGCGGGCGGATTCCACATCGATGTCGATGTCCGGCAGCGCCGCCCGGCGCTCGGACAGGAAGCGCTCCATCAGCAGGCCGTGCTCGACCGGATCGGCGTGCGCGATGCCGAGGAGGTGGTTGACCAGGGATCCGGCGCCGGACCCGCGGGCTGCGGTCCGGATGCCCATCCCCTTTATGTCGTCCACGACTTGAGCGACCGTCAGAAAGTACGAGGGGTAGCCGAGCCGTTCGATCGTACGGAGTTCGTCGTGCAGCCGGGCCCAGCGCTCGCGGTCGCGGTCGTAGCCGCGCAGCACCATCGCGGCGGTGCAGCGCGAGCGCAGCACCCGGGCGGCGGTGCGCCGCCCGGCGCCGACCAGGCGGGGCTCGGGGAAGTGGATCCGGCCGAGCCCGATGTCGTCCCGCGGGTCGACCAGGCACTCGCCGGCGGTCTCCTCGGTCATGGCGAGCAGCCGATGGGCGAGGCCGCGGCGGAATCCGGCCGCCTCGGCGATCCGCTCGGCGGTCCGGCTCATCGCGGCGGTGTCCTTGAGCCAGCGCTCGCCGCCGTCCCGGGCCTCGGGGCGGCGGTCGACCGGGACCAGGCGGCGGGCGGAGTCCAGGACGTCGGCGACCGGCCCCTGGCCGGGGTCGGCGTAGCGGACCGCGTTGGTCAGAACGGCGTGGACGCCCTGGTCGACGGCGAAGCCGAGGGTCCGGGCGGCCAGCCGCAAGGAGCCGGGGCGGCCGTGGTCGACGACCTCCAGGCGGAGCGCGGCACCGTACAGCTCGCGCCAGGGGGCGATGAGCCTGGCGGCGCGGTCCGGACGACCGGCGGCCAGCGCCCGGCCGACCTCGGAGTCCGGGCCGAGCAGGACGGTCAGGCCGTCGGCGGCGGACGCCAGGGCGTCCCACGGCAGGACGGGCGGCCGGGCCCGGCCCGCGTGGGCGGCGGAGACCAGCCGACACAGGGCGGCCCAGCCGGTCGCGCCGTCGCGGGCGAGGAAGACCACGCGGGCGGCGGACTCGTCGAGGAAGGCGCCGCCGCGCACCGGGGTGCGGCGGCGGGTGGTGGCCGTGGGGGCCGGCTCGCGTTCCGCCACGGCGAGTTCGGCGCCGAACAGGGGACGCACACCGGCCTCGGCGGCGGCCTTGGCGAACCGTACGGCTCCGGAGAGCCCGTCCCGGTCGGTCAGCGCGAGGGCGTCCAGGCCGCGCTCGGCGGCGCGCTCGGCGAGCCGCTCCGGGTGGGAGGCGCCGTAACGCAGGGAGAACCCCGAAGCGGTGTGCAGATGCGTGAACCCGGGCATTCACACCTCCTGCACCTCATCTGCCCCCCGGCTGATCCTGAGTCCCTCTGGTTTCGCTCTCCACCATAACGCGTAACTCGAACATTCGTACGAACACTCGCCGAGGACGAACCCCGGCGGTGGCGCCGTCCGCCGATCGGCCCCGCTCGACCCGCGCGCCCCCACCATCGCTCCGGCGAAATGGGACACCGTAAGAAAGCAGATAAAAGCCCCGGCGCGCCCCGAACGGAGCGGCACATGGCCACCACCGATGACGGATCCCCCACCCGCCTCACCTTCCGCGAGGAGGTCAAGGACGCGGTGACGACCCGGGCCGCGCTGATGGTGGGCGGCGTGCTGGGTCTGATGATCGCGTTCATCGCGTCGTACGCGGGCGCCTTCCACGCCCCCAAGGCGACGGATGTGCCGCTCGGTGTGGTCGCCCCCGCGCGCAGCGGCGGGCAGCTGGTGGCGAAGCTGGACCGGCTGCCGGGGTCGCCGCTCGCCCCCCGCACGGTCGCCTCCGAGCGGCGGGCACGGCAGCAGATCGCGGACCGGACGATCGACGCCGCGCTGATCGTCGATCCGCGCGGCACCACCGACCGGCTCCTGGTGGCCAGCGGCGGCGGCGCCTCGCTCTCCCAGGCCGTCGAACTGATCGTGCGGGCGGCGGAGAAGTCCCAGCAGCGCACCGTGCGCACGGTGGACGTCACCCCGGCCGCCACCGGTGACGCCCGCAGCCTGACGTCCTTCTATCTCGTCGTGGGGTGGTGCGTCGGCGGCTATCTGTGCGCCGCGATCCTCGCCATCAGCGCCGGGGCCCGCCCGGCCAACGGAGCGCGCGCGATCATCCGGCTGGCCGCGCTCGCGCTCTACGCGATCGTCGCCGGGCTGGCGGGCGCGATCGTCGTCGCCCCGGTGCTCGGCGCACTGCCCGGCAGCATCGTGGGGCTGTGGGGGCTGGGGGCGCTGGTCGTCTTCGCCGTCGGGGCCACGACGCTGGCCTTCCAGGCACTGATGGGCGTCATCGGCATCGGCCTGGCGATCCTGGTGATCGTGGTGCTGGGCAACCCGAGCGCGGGCGGCGCCTACCCCTACCCGCTGCTGCCGCCGTTCTGGCAGGCGATCGGCCCGGCACTGCCACCGGGCGCCGGCACCTGGGCGGCGCGCTCCGTCGCGTACTTCCGGGGCCACGCCGTGACCGGGTCGCTGCTGGTGCTGTCCGCCTGGGCGGTGGGCGGCGTCCTGGTCACCACGGTGCTCGCGACGCTCCGCGGGAACGGCGGTACGCGGCGCACCGGAGCGTGACGCACCTCCCGCACCGAAAGGGCACGGCGCCCGCGCGTGCCACGCCCCTCCCGACGCCGCACGCACGGGCACCGCGCCCTTCCCGCCGGTGCCCGAATCAGCCCTGCGCAGGGCTCACATGTGGGTGCCGCCGTCGATGCGGAGCTCGGTACCGGTGATGAACGCGCCGTCCCGCGAGGCCAGCATCGCGATCACGCCCGCGACGGTCTCCGGGCCGGCGAAGCCCTGACCGATGGCCGGGGCGAGCTTGGTGAACAGGCCCATGTCCGCGTCCTCGGGCAGCCCCGGACCCCGGCCGCTGGTCATCCCGCTGGCGATGGAGCCGGGCGCCACGCACACCGCGCGCAGCCCCTGCTTGCTGTACTCGCTCGCGATGGCGTGCGTCATCGACTGGATGCCGCCCTTGCTGGCCGCGTACGCCGACATGTACGGGTGCGCGAACGAGGCGGAGGTGGAGCTGAAGTTGACCACCACCGGCGCATCGCCCTCCAACAGGGCGGGCAGCGCCTCACGGATCATCAGGAAGGTGCCGGTCAGGTTGACCGCGATGATCTTGTTGAAGAAGTCCAGGGTGGTCAGGTGGGTGTGCGAGGAGCGCAGGATGCCGGCCGCGTTGACCAGGACGTCCAGGCCGCCGAGGCCGGCGACCGCGGCGGCGACGCCGGCCCGGACCGCCGCCTCGTCGGATATGTCCAGCGGCGCCGTCACCAGCCGGTCGGCGACGCCGTCCGCGGCGGCCCGGTCGGCGGTGGCCGCGAGACCCGCCTCGTCGACGTCCGCCGCGACGACCCGGCCGCCCTCGGCGAGGATCCGGTGGACGGTGGCCTGGCCGATGCCCGAGCCGGCTCCGGTGATCAGTGCGCGGCGGCCGTCAAAGCGGTTCATGGTGCTGCTCCGTTCTCGAGGTTCCGTCGCACCGTACGCCTGTCTGGCACAATGTGCCATCCTTGCATGTCGCGCCACTCTGTCACGGGTCCGTAAGCTGATCCCATGCCCACCGCGCCCCGCCCCTCCTCCCCCGCCCGCCCCTCGCTGACCGAGCGACGCAAGGCCGAGACCCAGCTGGAGATCGCCCGCACCGCGGCCGCCTTGTTCGCGGAGCGCGGCGCCGCGGTCACCGCCGACGAGATCGCCCGCGCGGCCGGCGTCGCACTGCGCACCTTCTACCGCTACTTCCGCACCAAGGAGGACGCGGTGGCACCGCTGCTCGCCGTCGGGGTGCGGGACTGGATCGACGACCTCGCCGCGGCCGACGGGCCCGACGCACCGCCGGTGCGCGCGACGCTGGAGCGGGCCGCACGCCGGGCGCTGACCCCCGCCGACGCCCCGGCCGGGGAGGCGCTGCAGTGGACACGGGGACTGCTGCGGGCGATGCCCGGGGATCCGGCGCTACGCGGGGTCTGGCACCGGGTGCACCACGACTCCGAGGAGGCACTGGTCCCGGTCCTGGCGCGACTGACGGGCGCCGACCCGCTGACGGTTCGCCTGGCCGCGGCGGCCGCGAACACCGCGATGCGGGTCGCGGTGGAGGAGTGGGCCGCGGGCGACGCCCCCGAGGACGGGCCGCAGGGGCCGGCCGAGCTGGTGGCCCGTGGAATGCGGGCCCTGACGGCGGGGCTGCCGGAGCTGGACGCCCGCAACGGGGAGCACTTCGTGGCCCCGTAGTCATACGGAGACCTCCTCCGGCCCTCCTCTTCGGCCAATCGCCGGAGATCGACGCCCTGCCGAACGACCGGTCGGTGGCCGGAACCTTGCGCTCCTGGCGTGATTGATCTCCCTCGCGGCGCGATCACCGGTACGGCATCCCCGCTGGCCGCCCACCGCGCGGTCACACTTTTGACACAACTCCACCGCTTTTGTTCGCGCCATTACTCAGTGCTTTCCCCTAACGACTCAAAGCGATCGGCCGAGGTGCACGCGGCGTGCCGATGGGTCCAGACTCCCGACCGTCATCCGAAGCAACGGACAAAGGAGTTCGTCAATGCGGTACATCTCTGGAGCGATCGCACTCGGCGCGGCGCTGGTTCTCGGCTCGCTGGCCACCACCGCACAGGCGGCCACGACCCCGGCGCAGCCCCTTCGCTCCGGCGGGCTGTACGCCCCGACGGAGCTGGTGCTGACCGTCGGCCAGGGCGAGGACCGCGCGACGGCCACGGTCGAGCGCGCGGTGACCCTCAGCTGCATGCCGCGGGCGACCGGCAGCCACCCCAGCCCCAAAGCCGCCTGCACCCAGCTGCGTTCGGTGGCCGGTGACTTCAACGCCGTCACCGGCACCGTGACGGAGCGACTGTGTACCAAGGAGTGGAACCCGGTCGTGGTCACCGCGGACGGCGTCTGGCAGGGCCGCCGGGTGTCGTACACCTACACCTTCGCCAACGCCTGCACGATGAACGCCACTCAGGGCTCGGTCTTCCGGTTCTGAGGCGGACGGACCAGATCCCCGGGCGCCGGACGGCGGCGCCCGGGGATCTCTGCGTACGCGCCGCCGCGTCCCCACCCTCCCGGTGGACGACGGGGCTTCGCGGACGGCCCTTAGGCTCCGCCCATGGCCGAACCCGATCTCCCCGCAGCCCCGCCGTACGGCACGACGGCCGATGCCGGGGTCGCCGTCCTCTCCGACATCCACGGTGCGCTGCCGGCGCTGGAGGCCGTGCTCGCCGAGCCGGAGGTGCGGGCCGCCCGGCGCATCGTCCTGACCGGCGACCTGCTCGCCGGGCCGTTCCCCCGGCAGACGCTTGAACTGCTGCGCGCCCTCGGCGACCGGGCGGTGTGGATCAGGGGCAACGCCGACCGCGAGATGGCGGACCCGCAGCCGGGGACGGACCCGGTCGACCGCTGGGCGGCGACCCGACTCCGCCCGGACGAGCTGGACCTCCTGCGGTCGCTGCCCGCCACCGTGACCCTGGAGGTGGCCGGGCTCGGGCCCGTCCTCTTCTGCCACGCCACACCGCGCGACGACACGGAGGTGGTACTGGTCGACTCCCGGCGAGACCGCTGGGCCGAGGTGTTCGCGGGGGTGCCCGACGCCGTCCGCACGGTGGTCTGCGGACACACCCATATGCCGTTCGTCCGGCTCACCCACGGGCGGCTGGTGGTCAATCCCGGCAGCGTCGGGATGCCCTACGGCAGGGCGGGCGCGCACTGGGCGCTGCTGGGGCCGGGCGGCGGGGCGGTCACGCTGCGGCACACGCCCTTCGACCAGGACGCGGCCTGCGAGCGGATCGCGCGGGAGTCGGACCTCCCCGGGGCGGCCGCGTGGGCGGACACCTATGTCCGGGCCCGGCCTTCGGCCGAGGAGGCGCTGGCTGCGTTCGGACCCGGGGACGGGCGGAGGGACGACTGACCGGGCGCCGCGGCAGCGGTACGGCCCCGGACCTCGACAGGTCCGGGGCCGTACCGCTCGCGGATGTGGTGCCGTGGCGCAGGTCAGCCGATCTGCGCGCCCTCGGCCTCCAGGGCCTCGGGGACCGGCTGGAAGAAGGTCTCGCCGCCGCCGGAGCAGTCGCCGCTGCCACCGGAGGTGAGGCCCAGCGCGGACTCGCCGTCGAACAGGGCGCCGCCGCTGTCGCCGGGCTCGGCGCAGACGTCGGTCTGGATCAGGCCCTCGACCGTGCCTTCCTGGTAGTTGACGCTGGCGTTCAGGGCCTTGACGGTGCCGTCGTGGACCTGGGTGGTGCTGCCGCTGCGCTGCACCTTCTCACCGACCGTGGCGTCCGCGGCCTTGGTGATCTTCTGGCTGCTGCCGTTGTAGAGGTCCACCTCGCTGGGGTGCGGGGTGTCCGCGGTGTACTTGGCGATGGAGTAGTCGTCGCCCGGGAACTTGGAGTCCTCGGTGGTCGCGATCTCCGAGCCGCCCTGCTTGTCGGAGTAGCTCTTGATCGCGTTGCCGCAGTGGCCGGCCGTCAGGAAGTACGGCTGGCCGTCCTTGACGACGTTGAAGCCGAGCGAGCAGCGGGCGCCGCTTCCCCAGATCGCGTCGCCACCGGCGATGAAGGGGGTGAACTTGCCCTTGCTGTGCCGGAGTTGGACCTTGTCACCGAGGGTCTTGGTGACCTTGGTGAGTCGCTCCAGCTTGGCGCCCTTGACCGTGCGGTCGGCGGTCACCACGATGCGGTTGCCGACCGGGTCGACGCCCCAGGAGGTGCCGGGGATGGTCGCCTTCGACTTCAGCGTCTGCCGGGCCGCGTCGAGCTGGGCGAGCGAGTGCTTGACGAGTCTCGCCTGCGCCCCCTTCGCGCGGACGACCTTGGCGGCGGCCTCGTCCACGACGTTGACCACGAGCTTCTTGGCCCGGGCGTCGTAGTAGGCACCCGCCGTGCCGGTCTTGAGCTGGGATGCCAGGGTGGTCGCCGCCGTGGAGGTCAGCTTGGCCACCGTGGGGGTGGTCGGGGCAGGGGCCGCGTTGGCGTTGGCCAGGGTGACGGTGGCGGTGGCGGCGAGGGCCAGCGCGCCCGCGCCTGCCAGGACCGCGCGCCGGTTGGGTATGCGTCGGTGCTTCAACTCAGAGCCTCCCGTGGGGGACGGGCCCGTTCTGTGGGGAGAAGTGCGGGCCCGAGAGTATGAGGAATCGGGACACAAACGTTCCGCCCGGCGTAGCAGCACTCCGCAACAGCGCTCCGGGTAATCGCGTCCATGCCAACCTGCGGAGCCGAGTATTCCCATCCACCTCACTCGTGCACAAGACCGAGTACCGGTCCCGCATCCGGGAGTTCACACTTTCATCACATGGCGGGCACGCCGATATCCGCGCACGGGGCTCCTGACTGCGGACGGACTGCGCCTGGCCGGAAACCACCCCCGGCGGCTGTCCGGGCCCGTTCAGCGACCGACCGCCGCACCCGCCCGGTGGCAGGTGCGGCGGTCGGTCGCCGTCGGCCCGGCTATCCGCTCCCGGCGCCCCGCCCCACGTCGAGGCCGTCCACCGGAGGCAGATCCGGCAGCTCGGCCGGCGCGGCGAGCATCCCGTCCTCCAGGGCGCCGGCAGCGTCCCCGGCCCCCTCGCGGGCCTCGCCGTCCGCGGCGGCCGCCCGCTGCGGCCGCTCCTGCGACCGCTCCTCCTGCGCCTGTACGGTCTGCGCCTGGGCCTGGAGGCCGGAGCGCTCCAGGAAGCGCAGCAGCTCCACCGGGAAGGGCAGGACAAGGGTGGAGTTCTTCTCGGCGGCGACCGCCACCACGGTCTGCAGCAGCCGCAGTTGCAGCGCCGCAGGCTGGTCGGACATGGCCGCGGCGGCCTCGGACAGCTTCTTCGAGGCCTGCAGCTCGGCGTCGGCATTGATCACCCGGGCGCGCCGGTCGCGGGTGGCCTCCGCCTGGCGGGCCATCGACCGCTTCATGGTCTCCGGCAGCGAGACGTCCTTGATCTCCACCCGGTCGACGGTCACGCCCCAGCCGATGGCCGGGCTGTCCATCATCAGCTCCAGCCCCTGGTTGAGCTTCTCGCGGTTCGACAGCAGATCGTCCAGCTCGCTCTTGCCGATGATCGAACGCAGCGAGGTCTGCGCCATCTGTGAGACCGCGAAGCGGTAGTCCTCGACCCGGATGACCGCGTCGGCGGCGTCGACGACCTTGAAGTAGACCA
The DNA here is from genome assembly GCF_043199095.1 of Streptomyces sp. NPDC048650. Lineage (NCBI taxonomy): Bacteria > Bacillati > Actinomycetota > Actinomycetes > Kitasatosporales > Streptomycetaceae > Streptomyces > Streptomyces sp. NPDC048650. The sequence goes on from NZ_JBICVM010000002.1 coordinate 699,051, forward strand.
CCGCGTCGACCCGGACCGTGACGTTGTCGCGGGTGATGCCTTCCTGGGCGGGCACCGGCATCGTGATGATCTGCATGTTGACCTTGCGCATCCGGTCGACGCCCGGAACGATCATGGTGAATCCCGGCTGGCGCACCTCGGAGGCCAGCCGCCCCAGGCGCAGCACCACGCCCCGCTCGTACTGCTTGACCACGCGCGCCGCCGCGACGACGTACACCGCGCCGAAGGCGGCCAGCGCCACCCCGGCCGTCACCAGTTCTTCGACCATCACGGCCCCCTGACCTCGGGCACAAGCCGTTCGCCATGCGAACCCGTCGGCCCGAATGGCGCTTTTTTACATGGTATGCCCGGTTCGGCGAGGCGGCCGAAGGGTGTCCGGAACGCGATCGGGCCCCCGTCCGCCGGCGGACGGGGGCCCTCTGCCGGCCTCGCTGGTCCTCGTCGTGTCCGGCCGGTCGGCGCACGCTCACGAGCGAGCCGGTCGGTACACACTCAGTCGGTCAGCACACACTCAGGTGTCGGTCAGTACACGCTCACGCCATAGGCGCTGAGCGCCTCGGTCACGGGCTGGAAGAACGTCGTGCCGCCGGAGGTGCAGTCGCCGCTGCCGCCGGAGGTGAGGCCCAGGGCCTTGGTCCCCGAGTAGAGGGGGCCGCCGCTGTCGCCGGGCTCGGCGCAGACGGTGGTCTGGATCAGGCCGGAGACGACATCGCCGCCGCCGTAGTTGACGGTGGCGTTCAGGCCCGTGACCTTGCCGCTGTGGATGCCGGTCGTCGAGCCGCGGCGAGTGACCGACTGGCCGACGGTCGGGGTGCCGGCGCTGGTGATGTCCTGGCTGCCGACGGTGCCCTCGTGGGAGACCGAGCCGGTGTACTTGATGATGCCGTAGTCGTTGCCGGGGAAGCTGCTGCCCGCGGTCGGGCCGATGCTCGCGCCGGAGCCGGTGGTCCAGGGCGGGTTGCCGTCGGTGCAGTGACCGGCGGTCAGGGCGTAATACGTGCTGCCGCTGCGGACGTTGAAGCCGAGCGAGCAGCGCCAGCTGGGCGCGTAGATGGCGTCGCCGCCGGAGATGAACTTGCGCAGGGTGCCGGAGATCCGGTCGATGCGCAGCGCGCCGGCGTTGCCGCCCGCGGCCCGCTCGATCCGGGCGATCTCGGCCTGGGAGACGGTGCGGTCGGCGGTGACCACCACGGTGTGCGACGTCGGGTCCACGGACCAGGCGGTGCCCGCGACGTCGGCGGCGCGCACGGCGCCGCCGACGGCGGAGAGCTGGGAGGCGCTGAACGTCTTTGCGGGGGCGGGGTCCTGGGCGCTCGCGGCCGGTACGGCGACGGCGCCGACGGCCAGCAGTCCGGACGCCACGGCGATCAGCCGGGTGCGTCTCGCTACGCCGCTGCTGCGGGGGGTGGTGCGCTCGTTCCTCACGTGATTCCTCCGAGGGGGATGTCTGGGCCGCCGGTGGGCGGCCCGGTGAGGCGCAGCCGAAGGGCACGCGGAAATCCGCACGGTGTCTTTTCAGCGTGCCCCTGACAAGCGCTGGACCGGAGTGTCCGGTGCGCCGCCCCCACGGCGCAAGAGGGCGTCCGCGATCCGTCGGATGACGGCAGGTCAGCGGGCGGCGGTACGCGACACCGCCCCGCACTCCGTGGGAAATCCCTCCGGAACCGCCGGGGCGGCGGCCGCCCCCTCGGTCGCCGAGGGGGCGGATCAGCGTGGGAGGCGGCGCTGTTCACCGGCCCGCAGCGCGAACGGCAGGGTGTTGCCGGGCGGCGGGAACGGGCACAGGAAGTGGTCGGCGAAGGCGCAGGGCGGCAGCAGGGTGCGGTTGAGGTCGACGGTGACGGTGCCGTCGGCGGCGGGCGCGGGCGACCGCAGGAAACGGAAGCGGTGGCTTTCCGTACCGCTGGTGGCGTCGGCGAGCACTGCCCACAGCGAACCGTCGTCCTCGACCGCGACCTGGAGGGTGTGCCCGTCACCGTCCAGGGTGAAGGCCAGCTCACCGGCCAGGCCGAGGCCGCGCCGGGCACCGTCGGCGTGGGCCACCTCGACGCTGCGCCGCTCCCCGTACGGCCGGAACAGACCGGGCCGGACCCAGCGTTCGTCGTGGTCGTAGACGGCTGTGCCGGCGAAGTCGCGGCGGTTGGCGGAGCCGGGGTCGAAGTCGCGTACCGCCCACCGGCCGTCGCGGCGCAGCACCAGCAGGTGCCGCTCCCCCTGCGCCACACGGGTGGCGTCCGGTGCGCGGTCCGGCCCGAGGCGTATCTCGCCGGCCGCGGGCCGGCCGTCGACGCTGAGCCGGTCCCCCTCCGCGGCCCGCAGCACGACCTCGTCGCCGTCCGCCGTCCAGGTGCCCGGCAGTCCCTCGATCCGGCCGTCCGGATGGTCGGCGAGCCAGTGGGTACCGGTCAGCGCCAGCGGGCCGTACGGCGCGGAGATCGTTGCGAGGCGCTGCTCGCGCCAGTCCCGCCACTCCTGGAGTGCGTGTGCGTGCGTGGTGCTCATGAACGTCCGTCCTCCCCTACCGGGCGCGCCGACGCCGGCAGCCCCAGATGCGAGCGCAGCGTGCGGCCGCGGTATTCCGTCCGGTGGACGCCGCGCTCCTGGAGCAGCGGCACGACCCGGTCGACGAAGTCGTCCAGGCCCCCCGGGGTCAGGTGCGGGACGAGGATGAATCCGTCGGCCGCACCGGTCTGCACGAAGGTGTCCATCTCCGCCGCGACGGCCGCGGGCGTCCCGACGAACGACTGCCGCCCGGTGGTCTCGATCACGGTCTCGCGCAGGGACAGGCCCTTGGCGCGCGACAGTGCGCGCCAGCGGTCGGCGACGGCCTTCGGATCGGCGATCCTGACCCGGCCCTGGGCCAGCTCGCTGCCCGGATCCGGGTCGATGTCCGGCAACGGTCCGTCCGGGTCGTACGCGGACAGGTCGACGCCCCAGACCTGCTCCAGCGCGAGCAGCGCGTTCTGCGGGGAGACCTGCCGGCGGCGGATCTCGGCGGCCCGCTCCTGGGCCTCCGCCGCGGTGTCGCCGAGGACGAAGGTGACACCCGGCATGATCTTGAGGTCGTCCGGCCGGCGGCCGTACGCCGCGAGCCGGCCCTTGACGTCGGCGTAGAAGGCACGTCCCGCCTCCGGACCGCTGTGCCGGGTGAAGATCACGTCGGCGGCGGAGGCCGCGAACTCCCGCCCTTCGGGCGAGTCCCCCGCCTGGATGACGACGGGGTGGCCCTGCGGGCTGTGCGGCACGGTGAACTCGCCCCGCACGGTGAAGTGGGCGCCGCGGTGGTCGACCGGCTCCGGGCGGCCTCCGGCGGGCCAGGAGTCCCACAACTGCCGTGTCAGATCGAGGAATTCGGCGGCCCGGGAGTAGCGGTCGGCCCGGTCGAGGTAGCCGCCGCGGCGGAAGTTCTCGCCGGTGAACGCGTCCGAGGTGGTGACGACGTTCCAGGCGGCCCGGCCGCCGCTGAGGTGGTCCAGGGAGGCGAACCGGCGGGCGAGCTCATAGGGCTCGTTGAAGGTGGCATTGACGGTGGCGGCCAGGCCGAGCCGCTCGGTGACCGCCGCCAACGCGTTGAGCACGGTGATCGACTCGGGTCTGCCGGCCACGTCGAGGTCGTGGATGCGGCCCTTGTGTTCGCGCAGCCGCAGCCCCTCGGCGAGGAAGAAGAAGTCGAACAGGCCGCGCTCGGCGGTACGGGCCAGATGCGCGAAGGAGGAGAAGGCGATCTGGCTCCCGAGGGGGGAGTCCGCCGCGGCGTCCCGGCCGGAGGCGGTGGCCTGGCCCGCGGCGAGGGCGTCGCCCCACACCGTGGTGTTGTTGACGCCGGGGAAGTGGGCGGCCAGGTGGATCTGCTTGCGGTCCGGGCCGCTACGGCTCTGGCTCATCACGAGGCCTCTCGGGCAGGGGAGTAACGGTTGGCGGGGCGCGCCAGGCCGAGGTGGTCGCGGAGCGTTCCGCCGAGCTGCTCGCGGCGCCGCAGCCCGCGGTCCCGCAGCCGCGGAACGGTGCCCTCGACGAGCCGGGCGAGGTCCCGGGCCGGGTCGGCGGGCCGCAGGTGGAAGCCGTCGGCCGCGCCGGCCGCGTACCAGTCGCCGATCAGATCGGCGAGCCCGGCGGCATCGTCGGCGGAGTGCAGCTCGGTGGGCAGCGAGGCGAACACCAGCAGCCGGTCCGGGTCGCGGCCGTGTGCGCGGGCCCGCTCGCGGAGTTCGGCGCGGGCCGCGCCGGCGGCGTACGGGTCCTCGACCCGTACGAGCACCACGTCCGCGTGTGCGGCGGCCACCTCCCGCACCGCCTCGTCGGCCGAGTCGCCCGCACCGGTCACCTCGACGACCGTGACGGCCCGGCCCTGCGGCGGCCTGGGAACGATGGACGGGCCGCGGACGCTGAAGGTGGAGCCGGTGAAGTCGACGTAGTGCAGCTTGTCCCGGTCGAGGAAGCGGCCGGTGGCCCGGTCGCGGATCTCGGCGTCGTCCTCCCAGCTGTCCCACAGCCGGGCGACGACATCGGCGACCTCGCCCGCCTCCCGCCAGACGTCGGTGGGCGGAGCGGCCGCCCGGCGGCCGACGAGCGCCGCCTCCGCCGCGGTGGTGGACACCCCGACCGTCCAGCCCGCCCGGCCGTGGCTGACCCAGTCCAGGGTGGCGACGGCGGTGGAGACATGGAACGGCTCGGTGTGGGTGGTGGTGACGGTCGGGACCAGGCCGATGCGTTCGGTCGCGGGCGCGACCCTGGCCAGTACGGCGAGCGCGTCGAGCCCGGGCCGGGCGAAGCCGTCGCCGAGGGTCAGGAAGTCGAGGCCGCCGCGCTCGGCGAGGCGGGCGAGGGCGACATGGTACGCGGCGTCGTGGACGGCCGTGGCATCCGGCCGGGGGGCGTCCAGCGCGACGGCCAGCCGGAGCGGGGTCGGGGATTCGGGCATGAGGGGGCCTTTCTCGCGCGGGGTCAGTTCGCCGTCCGGGGCAGGCCCGGCGGATTGGTCTGGGACGTCTTCAGCGCCTCTTCGGTCAGCCCCCAGCGCGCCAGCACCTTGCCGTAGCGGCCGTTGTCGATGACCTTCTGCAGCGCGGCGGCATAGGCCCGCACCAGCCCGCTGCCCTTCTTCGTGGTGGCGGCGATCTTGCCCCGGACGGTGCTGCCGCCCCCGGAGAAGGTGCCGACGATCTCGGTCTGTCCCGCGGTGTTCACGTGGTACGCGGCGGACGGGTTCGGGCCGAAGTAGCCGTCGACACGGCCCGACTGGAGGGCGAGATAGGTGTCCGAGCTCTTCTGGAAGTACTTGATGTCGACCGGCTTGCGGCCCGCCTTCTCGTTCTCCCGGCTCCAGTCCACGAGGATCTTCTCCTGGTTGGTGCCGCTGCTGACCGCGATGGTCCGACCGGCGACGTCCCGGGCGCCGCGCACCCGCCAGCCGCTGCCCTTCCTTGCCTCCATCGCCAGTTGGTCGAGGCGGTAGGTGGCGAAGTCGTACTTCTCCTTGCGCTCCTCGGTGACGGTCACATTGGAGAAGACGGCGTCGAGTTTGCCGCTGTCGAGCCCGACGAAGAGGTTCTCCCACGACAGCGGCTCGAAGCGCGGCCGGAGGCCGAGGGTGTCGGCGACGAGCGTGGCGATGTCCTCCTCGACGCCGATGAGGGTCTTGTCGTCGGTGGCGTGGAAGTCCAGCGGCGGCGTTCCCGTGGCATCCACGCCGATGCGCAGCGTGCCGGCCCTGCGCACCCGCTCCGGCAGCAGGGCGGCGGCCTTCGGGTCCTTCGTCCCGTGGATGCGGTGCTGGTCGGGACCGATATTGATCTTCGCTCCCGGCTTCCCCGGGGCGGCGACGCGCCGGCCCGCCACGTCACCGCCGCCGCAGGCGGTGAGCACGGTGGAGCCGGCGGCGAGCGCGAGGACGGCGGCGAGGGTACGGCGGCGGTTCACGGTGTGACTCCTCATGGTCAGGTCGCTCAGAGGACCTTGGAGAGAAAGGACTTGGTGCGCTCGTGGCGCGGGTTGTCGAGGACCTCGCCGGGGGTGCCCTGTTCGACGATCCGCCCGCCGTCCATGAAGACGACGGTGTCGGCCACCTCACGGGCGAAGCCGATCTCATGGGTGACGACGATCATCGTGGTGCCCCCTCGCGCCAAGTCCTTGATGACGTCGAGGACTTCGCCGACCAGCTCCGGATCGAGCGCCGAGGTCGGCTCGTCGAAGAGCAGCAGCTTGGGCTCCAGCGCCAGCGCGCGGGCGATGGCCACCCGCTGCTGCTGGCCGCCGGAGAGCCGGCGGGGGTAGGCGTCCGCCTTGTCGGCGAGCCCGACCCGCTCCAGCAGCTGCACCGCCGTCGCGAGGACGTCCTTCCGCGGCCGGCGGAGCGCGGCGATCGGCGCCTCGACGATGTTCTCCAGCACGGTCAGATGCGGGAAGAGGTGGAAGTTCTGGAAGACGAAGCCGATGTCGGTGCGCTGCCTGAGGATCTCGCGTTCGCGCAGCTCGTAGAGCTTGTCGCCGGAGCGGCGGTAGCCCACCAGCGCGCCGTCCACGCTCACCGTGCCACTGTCGACCTTCTCCAGGTGGTTGATGGTGCGCAGCAGCGTGGACTTCCCGGAGCCGGACGGGCCGAGGACGACCGTGACCTCTCCGGTACGGACCGCGAGGTCGACCCCTTTGAGCACCTCCAGCGCGCCGAAGCTCTTGTGGACGGACCGGATCTCGACCATCGCGCGGGTGGCGGTCGTGGTGCTCATCGGGTGGCTCCCTTGGCGAAGTGGCGTTCGACGTAGTGCTGGAGGACGGAGAGCACGGTGGTCAGGAGGATGTACCAGGCGGTGGCCACCATCAGCAGGGGGACGACCCTGCCGTTCCGTCCGTAGATGACCTGGACCTGGTAGAAGAGCTCGCCGATCGCCATCACGGAGACGATGGAGGTGCCCTTGAAGAGGGAGATCACCTCGTTGGTGGCGTTCGGCAGGATCGAGCGCATGGCCTGCGGGAGGACGATGCGGCGCAGCTGCCGCAGCCGGGGAATGCCGAGTGCGGCGGCGGCCTCCAACTGTCCGCCGTCCACGGCGAGCACCCCGCCGCGCACGATCTCCGCGGCGTAGGCGGCCTGGTGCAGCGCGAGGCCGAGTACCGCGGAGCCCATCGCGCCGACCAGCCCCATGGTGTCGAAGTGGAAGAAGCCGGGGCCGAAGGGGATGCCGAAGTCCAGGCGCTTGTAGAGATAGGCGAGGTTGAACCAGAACAGCAGCTGGACGATGAGCGGGATGGAGCGGAAGGCCCAGATGTAGCCGAAGGCGACCCAGCGCAGGAAGGGGCTCGCGGACAGGCGCATGAAGGCCAGCACGATGCCCAGCGCGAAACCGAGGGCGGTGCCGTAGACGGTCAGCTGGAGGGTGGTCCAGACGGCCTTGAGCACCGTCTGCGCGGTGAAGAACTGGGCGAACACCTCCCATTCCCAGGCCGGGTTGGTGACCAGGCCGTGCACGAACTGGGCGATCAGTACGGCCGTGACGGCGACGGCCACCCAGCGCCAGGGGTGGCGTACGGGGACGACCTTGAGGGCGGCGGGGTCCTCCGTCTCCGGCGGGCCGGCGCGCTCGGGGGCGGTTTTTCCGGCGGGGAGATCACGGGTCAGCGTCACGGCGGTCCTTAGGGGGCGGGCACGGGGACCGGCGGGGTGGTCCGGTCCGGGAGGAAGGCGAGCAGGGCGCGGGCGGTGGCATCGTTCTGGCGGAAGGCGGGTGCGTTGGTACGGGGGCGGGCGAAGGCGCCGCCGGCCCGGGCATCGGTGCCCGGCCCGAGGGCGAAGCGGCGCGGGTGCGGGCGGCCGGAACGGTCCAGGATCCGGCCGTCGGCAGCGTCCACGGCCAGCAGTCCGGCGGGCGTCTCGGCGGCACCGTCGGCGTGCAGGGCGCGCAGCAGGGCGTCGCCGGTGCGCGCGACGGTGGGCTCCGGCAGCCGCGCCTCCACCAGCGCACGGGCCTCGACCGACTCCCCCGGCACACTGGCGCTCTGCGCGCGGAACACCCCGCGCCGCTCATCGGCGGTGACGGTGGTGTCCGCACCGAGGAACCGCACCACCCCGGCCCGGGAGAGCGCGAGCAGCTGCCGCAGCCGCGGTCCCGGCGGGCCGGAGGCGAGATAGCTGAAGAAGCCGTGCCACCAGGGGCCACCGTCGCCGACCCGTACCAGCTGGCCGTAGACCGACAGCAGGGCGAGGAAGACCGCGAGGTCGGGGCTGTACGCGGGGTCGTGGCGGCGGGCGAGGTCGGCCTCGATGTAGCCGCGCAGCCCCTCCTGCAGGGCCTCGCCGTCGGGGTAGCGGACGCCGGCCAGTGGATGGTCCAGGGCGTCCAGGTCGAGACGGTCGGCGGGGTCCGGGACCGCGGCGCCCACCAGGGCCCGGAGTGCGGCGCTGCCGGGGTCGGCGGCGGCGTACCTCTCCTCGAAGTCCGGCCAGTTCATCCGGGTGCGCTCGGGGTGGGCGGTGAACAGCCGGTGGTAGTGGGCGAAGCCCAGCTCCTTGTCGATCAGCGGCCGGACGTCGCGCGGGAAGTCGGGGCCCGCAGGCTCGTCCCCGGTCGGGCGGGTGGCCGCCCGTGCGGGGCGTGCGAGGAGCGCGTCGACCTGCTCCGGGCCGAAGAAGCGGGGCACCGGCGGGCGTTCGCCCGTCCACTCGTAACCGATCTTGGAGTGGTAGGGGACGCCGCGCCGCGACCCGACGTGCAGCACGGGCTCGCGCCCCGAGGGCCGGTAGGTCAGTGTCCCGTCGGCGCCTTCGGTGTACTCGCCGCCGCGCCCCTCGGTCAGCAGCGCCATCAGATCGACGAAGGCCAGCCCGAAGCCGCGCACGAGGACCGGTTCACCGGGGCGCAGCGCACTCAGGTCGGTGTCGGCGGTGAAGGCGGGCGGCAGGTGCGTCAGACCGTGGCGGCCGGCGAATGCACTCAACTCCTGCTGCTCCTGGGGCAGTTCGGACTCCAGATGCCCCAGGGTCAGCACCACCAGGTCGGCGGGGAGCGGCGCCGGGCGCCCCTGCAGCCACACCTTCTGCCGGCCGTCGCGCGGCCCGGTGACCCGCACGGCCCGGTGGCGGTGCTCGTGTACCGCGATGCCAGGAGGCAGCGCGGCCACCGACCGCTCGTACACCCAACGCAGATACCCGCTCTGCAGCCGCCGACTGGGGAAGTCCCGTGGCCCGAGCGCCTCGACGGCGTCGGCCGCACCGGGTGCGAGGAGGATGTCGCCGGACCGTACGGCATCCGCCCACTCGGCGAGCGAGGGGCCGGGCCGCAGCGGGCCGGCCTGCTCCACGCTCTCGTCGGCGAACATCGTGACGTCCTGCGCGGTGGAGTTCATCCACAGCAGCGGGGACTGGTCGTGCCGCCAGATCCGGCCGCCGCCGGGCGGATACGGATCGACGAGGTGCAGGTCGAGGGGCCTGCCGCGGTACAGCTCGGGGGCGTTGGCGACGATCCGCTCCAGCAGTCCGGTGCCCCGCGGCCCGGCGCCGACGATCACCACGGAGGCCCGCGCGGGGGGCGTCACCGGGCACCTGTCGTCCCGCGGGCGTAGCGCCGCTCCAGGTAGTGCTGGCCGACGCCGAGCACCGAGGTGACGGCGACATACCAGAGGGTGGCGACCAGCAGCAGCGGGATGACCTGATAGGTGCGGTGGTAGACCAGCTGGACGGAGTAGAGCAGGTCCTGGACGGCGATCACGCTGACGATGGAGGTGCCCTTGAGGGTGCCGATCAGCATGTTCCCGGCCGGCGGCACGATCGCCCGCATCGCCTGCGGCAGCACGATCCGGCGCAGCCGTCGCCAGGCACCCAGCCCCAGCGACTGGGCGGCTTCCAGCTGCCCCTTGTCGACGGAGAGGATGCCGCCGCGGACGACCTCGGTGGCGTAGGCGGCCTCGTGGAGGGTGAGGCCGATGACGGCGATGGCGACGGGGCTGAGCAGGTTGACGGTCTTGACGCCGAGGACGGTCGGATAGAGCGCGCCGATGTTGAACCAGAACAGCAGCTGCACCAGGATCGGCGTCGACCGGAAGAGCCAGACGTAGCCCCAGCTGACCCCGCGCAGCACCGGGTTGGCGGACAGCCGCATGGTCGCGAACAGGGTGCCCAGGACGAAGCCGAGCGCCATGACCAGCACGGTCAGCCAGAGCGTCAGGCCCAGGCCGCGCAGGACGGCGGTGGTCAGGAAGTAGTCGGCGACCACGCCCCACTGGAAGGCGTCGTTGCGGACGACGGACAGGGCGGCGAGCGCCAGCAGGACGAGGACGGCGGCGGCCGCGGTCCACTGACCGGTGCGGCGGCGCGGCACGATGCGCGGTACGGCGGGGGCGGGGGCGCCGGGCGGCGGGGCGGGTTCGGCGCGGGCGCCAAGGCCGTCGAGGGTGTCGGAAGACATGCGAAGGCTCCGTGGATGCAGAGATCGAACACGGGAGTGGAACGCCTTCACACAGGCGGTGCACGGTGCGCGGAACGCAGTCGTGCGAGGTGGCCGCGCCCCTCAGCACGACCGGCCTTGAGGCTATGGGGTGAACACGGCACGTTGTCAAGGCCGTCCACACTGTGAGCGGTGCGGTGACCGGCGGTTGACGCGGAAACGGATGCCTGTTCCACTTGTGCCCATGTACTCATGGCAGCGGCTGGTCACCCGCGACCACATCGACTTCGGTCGCGTGTGGTCGTCGTCCTGTTGAGCTGACCCCCTGCCCTGAAGCCCGTCGCCGCTGAGGCCGGGCCGTTTCGCGGTTCTCTTCCCGTCACCGCGCCTTCACACTTCGCGCCGCCGTCCGGCGCACCCTCCCCTCGCACCACCCCGGCTTCCGCCTCGCTGCACCCTCCCCACCCCTTTCCTCGGCCCGCTCACAGAAGGGCGCGGTATGCGCTTCGGCGTCATGACCTTGATCGACAACGTTCCGGACGCGGTGTCCGGACATCTCCCGACCCCCTCCGAACGTCTTCGCGAGGTCGTCGAACTGGCCGTACTGGCAGAAGAGTTGGGATTCGACGCCTTCGGCGTCGGGGAACGGCACGGACCGCCGTTCCTGTCCAGCTCACCCCCGGCGGTACTCGGCGCGATCGCCGCCCGCACCCGTCGCATCCGGCTGTTCACCACCGTGACGGTGCTCTCCACCCTCGATCCGGTCCGGGTCGCCGAGGACTACGCCACCGTCGACCAACTCTCCGGCGGCCGCCTGGAGCTGACCATCGGCAAGGGCAACGCCCCCGAGCCCTGGCAGCTGTTCGGCCGCGACGTGGCCGACCAGTACGCGCTCCAGGAGGAGAACTACGAGCTGCTGCGACGGCTGTGGAGCGAGGAGAAGGTCAGCTGGTCGGGCCGCTTCCGGCCGCCGCTCGATGAGGTGACCGTGCTCCCCCGCCCGTACCGGCAGCCGCCCACCATCTGGCACGGCAGCGCCACCAGCGAACGCTCGGTGGAGCTGGCCGCCCTGTGGGGGGATCCGCTCTTCGCCGCCAACGCCATCCAGCCGGTGGCCAATTACGCCAAGCTGATCGACCACTACCGCGCACGCTGGGCGGAGTACGGTCACGATCCCTCGGCCGCCGTGGTCGGCTCCGGCGGCATCCTCTACGCCGCCGACGACGACCGCACCGCCCGCCGGGACTTCGCGCCGTACTACGAGACCGCCGTCGCCGCCCGTGACGTGCCCGGCAACAACACCCCCTTCCGCACCCTGGACGACGCCGCCGACCACGGCCCGATGCTCGTCGGCTCCCCCGCGCGGATCACCGACAAAATCCTCCAGCAGCACTACGCCTACGGCCACACGCTGCAGTTCTTCTCCGTGGAGAGCGCCGGCCTGCCCTTCCACCGCAAGGCCGACGTGCTCCGGCTGACCGCCGCCGAGGTGCTGCCCCGGCTGCGTTCCGAGCTGCCCGACCAGCTGCCGTGGCCGGCCGCTCCCCTCCCCGTACCCGAGGCCGCGCGGTGACCGCCGCGCCCCGGCCGCTGCCGATCACCGCCCCGACGGTGCTGCACACCACCGTCACCGACCCGCTCGCCCGCCCCCTGCTGGACGAGCTCACCTACGAGTACCGCACCCGCTACCAGCGGCCGGTCGACCTCGGCCTGGAGTACCCGGCCGAGGAATTCGCCCCGCCACGGGGCGCCTTCCTGCTCCTCCTGGAGGACGGCGAGCCCGTCGCCGGCGGTGCCTACCGCCGGTACGACGACCGGACCGCCGAGCTCAAGCGGATCTGGACGCACTCCGCGCACCGCCGGCGCGGCCTGGCCCGGCAGGTGCTGGACGCGCTGGAACGGGAGGCCGCCGACCACGGCTACACCCGCCTGTACCTGACGACCGGCCCCCGCCAGCCCGAGGCCAAGGGCCTGTATCTCGCCGCGGGTTACCGCCCGCTGTTCGACCTGACCGCCGCCCCCGAGTCCATCGGCCCCCTGCCGTTCGAGAAGCCTCTGGAGAACCCGCGCCCATGACCGGAACCACGCCCCGCACCGCCGCGCTGCGCGCCGCCGCCCTCCTGACCACCGCGGTCCTGGCGCTCACCGCCTGCGGCTCGGGCGAGCCGGCGGCCGGCGGCCCGACGGGCGGGGCGGCCGCCGAGATCCCGACCACGGATGTCGTCTCGGGCATCAGGAAGGACCCGGCCGCCGCCCGGCTGCTGCCCGCCGACGTCCGCAAGCGGGGCACGCTCTCCCTCGCCGTCAGCGTCGGCACCCCGCCCGGCGCCACCTACCTGGCCGACGGCAGGACCCTGGCCGGCCAGGACGTCGACTTCGCCGACGCGGTCGCCAAGGTCCTCGGCATCCGCCTCCGACGCGAGGTGGCCGGCTTCGAGGCCATCCTGCCCGCCCTCGGCAGCGGCAGGTACGACCTGGGGACCGGCAACTTCGGCGTCACCGACGAGCGCCGCCGGACCATCGACTTCGTCACGTACATCAACGACGGCCAGGGCTTCGCGGTCCGCAAGGACAGCCCGCTGAAGAAGGTGACCTCGCTGCGCCGACTGTGCGGGCTGACGGTCGCCACGGGCGCCGGCACCACCTTCGAGGCCACGCTGGAGGAGAACCGTCACCTGTGCAGGGAGGCGGGAAAGAAGCCCTACGACGTGAAGACGTACGCCGAGCAGGGCGCGCTGTGGATCTCGCTCCAGCAGGGGCGCACCGACGTCGTGATGAGCACCATCAACGGGCTGCGCTACGCGGTGCGCCAGCAGCAGGGGCTGCGGTTCCTGGGCGAGTTCAAGCGGCTGGACGTCGGCTTCGCGTTCAAGAAGGGGACGCCGCTGGCACCCGCCGTACAGGCCGCGGTGAACCGGCTGAAGAAGGACGGCGGGTACGACCGGATCCTCAAGAAGTGGGGTACCGGCCCCTCCGCGATCAAGACCTCGCAGATCTCGCCGCCGGAGATCCGGTGAGGAACGGGGCGGGCGGACCCCCTCCCAGGAGTACGCCCGCCCGCCCCGTTCCGCTCAGCGGGCCGGCGCCCCCGCCTTCGCCCGCACCGGGGCGCCGGCCGCATGCCGCTGGACGACCCGGTCCATCAACGCGGCCAGCACATCGCGGACGGACGAGCGGTCGCGGGCGTCGCAGGCGATCGCCGGTACCCCGGCGTCGATCCCCAGCGCCTCCCGTACCTCCGCCAGTTCGAAGAGCCGGGCCCCGTCGAAGCGGTTGACCGCCAGCACGAACGGCGTGGCGCGCTCCTCGAAGTAGTCCAGCGCCGGGAAGGAGTCCTCGATCCGCCGGGTGTCGACCAGCACGACGGCGCCCAGCGCGCCCTCGACCAGGTCGTCCCACAGGAACGAGAAGCGGTCCTGGCCCGGCGTGCCGAAGAGGTACAGCACGATCGCCGGATCGAGCGTGATCCGGCCGAAGTCCAGCGCGACGGTCGTGGTGGTCTTGTTCTCCACGCCGACCAGCGAGTCCACGCCGACGGAGACCTGCGTGATGGCGGCCTCGGTGTCCAGCGGCTCGATCTCGGAGATCGCGCCGATGAAGGTGGTCTTGCCGACGCCGAGACCGCCACTGATCACGATCTTCACGGCGAGCGGTGCGGCTTTGTCAGAGCGCCCGGACATGGTCCCTGATCCTCTCCAGGACATGGAGCGGCAGCTCCGTGGGTTGTTGACAGACCAGCAGACCACCGACGACGAGGTCGGCGATGAGTACCTTGGCCACACCCAGCGGCACCCCGATCCCCTCCGCCACCTCGGCGACCATCGTCGGCCGGGCGCACAGGGTGACGATGCGGCGGCGCTCGAACTCCAGCGAGGCGAGCGGCGCATCGGGCGCCGCCACCACCAGCGTCTCCAGGCGCAGCCCCTGGTGCGTCGGTTCGACCCGGCCGCCGGTCATGATGAACGGCCGGACGAACAGCGCGTCCTCATCGGGCTCCTCGCTCATCGCGGCAGAACCTGCCGCAGGTCCGCGATCAGCGCCGGGTTGAGCAGATCCCCGGCCCGCTCGGCGAGCACCGCCATCTCGTAGCCGACCAGGCCCAGTTCGCCGGTGCTGTCGGCGAGGACCCCCAGGCAGCTGCCGTCCCGGATCGCCGAGACCAGCAGAAAACCGCGGCCCATCTCGATCATGATGAGCTTGACGCCGTCGAACTCATAGCGCCGCGACGCGCTGCGCGCAAGGCTGGAGAGCCCCGAGACCACGGCCGCCAGATGGTCCGCGTCGGTCCGGCCCAGGCCCTCCGACACCGCGATCAGCAGACCGTCCGAGGAGACCGCCACCGCATCGCGGACCCCGTCCGTCTTACGGACGAAGCTGGCCAGCAACCAGTTGAAGGTCTGGGAATCGTTGTGGAGATCGACGCTCACTTCTGCTCACCCTTCTCTGCGGCCTGCGCCGCCCGCTCCGGCTGCCCGGCCAGGCCGTGCCCCCCGGTCCGCTCCGCCTCCTGCGCCGCCCGCTCCTTCTCCTGCGCCCGTTCCTTCTCCTTCTCCACGCTGATCCCGCCGCGCATATGGGCGCTGCGGAGCGTGGCGAGCATCCCGGACACCTCGTCGGGGCTGCGTTCCGGAGTCGGCGCGGCCGCCTGCTGCCAGCGCGGCGACGCGGCCTCGTTCACCGCCGACTGGATGGAGCTGCGCCTGGCCCGCTTGACCAGGCCGTTGCGGGTACGGGCGGCGGAGGAGCCGCGCGGTCCGGCGGGCACGGCCTCGCGGGGTCGGGGCGCGGCGGCGGGCGGATCTGCTTCCTCGGCGTGCTCGCGCGCGGTGTCGTCGCCGGGCGCCGCGGCCGGCACCGGCGCGTCCTCGCCGCCCTTCCGCTCCGGCACGCCGGGCTCCTTCGTGTCTCGTCCGTCCGGCTTCCGCCGTCCGTCCGGCTTCCGCCGTCCGTCCGGCTTCCGCCGTCCGTCGGGCTTCTGCCGTGCCTCCGGCACCGCCGGTACGACCGGTGCCGCGGTGGGCTCCGTCAGGAGGGCGCCGGGCAGGAGCACCCGGGCGACGGTCCCGGCGGCCGGCGCCTCGCCGAGACGGACCTCGATCCCGCACTTACGGGCCAGCGCGCCGACGACGAAGTGGCCGAGGAAGCGGGTGGGTTCGGCCATGAAACTGGCGATGCCGGAGAGCCGGACGTTGGCCTCGGCCATCGCCTGGGCGCCCATGCCGGTGCCGTGGTCGACGATCGCGACGAGGTAGCCGGCGCTGGTACGGCGCCCCTCGACCTCCACATCGGTGTCCGGCGGGGAGAAGTTCAGCGCGTTCTCGACCAGTTCGGCGAGCAGATGGGCGATCTCGGTGACGACCGTGCCGCTGAGGAACGCGGGATCGACCCGCCGCAGCTTGACCCGGCGGTACTCCTCGACCTCGGAGAGTGCCGCGCGGATCACATCGGTGACGGACAGCGGGGTGGCCCAGGTCCGCGGGCTCGCCTCACCGGCGAGCACCAGCAGGCTCTCGGCGTTGCGGCGCATCCGGGTGGCGAGGTGGTCCAGCTCGAAGAGGTTGGCCAGCGTCGCCGGATCCGCGTCCTCGTGCTCCAGCCGGTTGATGAAGCTGATCTGACGGCGCACCAGGTTCTGGTTGCGGCGGCCGAGGTTGACCAGCGACTCGGTGGCGTTGCGGCGCAGTACGGCCTGCTCGGTGGCCAGGTCGTAGGCCACCTTCTGCATCTGGTCGAAGGCGTCGGCCAGCATGCGGACCTCGGTGCCCGCGCCGCGCGGGACGGCCAGCGGGCCGAGCGGTTCGGGCCGGCCGGCCTCGGCCTGTACCCGGGCGACGGCGGCGGGCAGCCGGTCGGTGGCCACGTCGCGGGCCTGCCGGGTGAGGGAGCCCAGCGGTCCGGAGACCGAACGGGCGGCGCCGACGGCGAGCCCGCCGAGGGCGAGAACCGAGCCCAGCGCCAGCAGCCCGAAGAGCACCAGGGTGCGGGTGGCCTCCTCCTCCAGGACGTTCGCGCGGTCCCTGATGTCCTTGCCCAGGGTGCTCTGGACGGTGCGCATCCCGTTGATAGTGACGGTCGCCGCGTCGTACCAGGCGGCCGGCGGCACCGTGCCGGCCCGGGGCAGCGCGCCGCGGCCGGCCACGATGTCCTGCTCGTAGCCGAGGAACTGCTGGGCGGCCGGGGCGGCCAGCGCGGCGTCGAGCGCGCGCCGCTGTGCGGGGGCGGCCCAGCGGGGGTAGGTGTCCAGGGTGAAGAGACGTCCGGAGCGGGCGGTCATGAAGCGGGTGTGGTCGTCGCCGCGGAACCGTCCGGCGTGCAGCGAGCCCAGCACGACGGCGCTCTCCTGGCCGAGAAACTCCTTTGCGTCACCCAGGATCTGGAGCGTCTGGTAGTCGGAGCGCAGTTCGCCGTCACGGACGTCGACGAGGCCGAGGCCGAGGCGGTTCAGGGCGGTGTCGGTGCCGGTGAAGTAGCTGTACGTGCGCCCGACCTCGCCGGAGCCGTTGTCGGCGGCGGCGCGGATGCCCGGGAGGGCGTCGACCCGGGCGAGAGCCTCGCGCACGGAGTCGGCGGCACTGTCGTGACGGCCCGCCAGTTCGTGCGCGACCTTCCTGCGGGCGGCATCGGTGAGCGCGCGCTGGGCGTGCATGCGGCCGCGGAACTCCCGGATCCCCCCGACATAGCCGGTGGTCAGGCCGCGTTCCTTCTGGTGCTCGTGGACGAATCCCTGGAGCGCTGCGGAGAGATGGGCGTCCTCGGCGGTGGTGCTGGCGTTGCCGTAGTCGCCCACCTGGCGGGCCGCGGAGAAGCCCAGCAGCGTCAGGAGTATCACCAGGGACACGGCGAGGATGCGGATGAGCTTGGCGCGGATGGTGCGGGGTGCCACGACGGTGGCCGTGAACGCCGCTCGGAAGCGCTGGGACCGGGCTTCCGTGGTCTGTGTATCCACTGGCTTACTTTCGGAGGGAAACTTTCGGGATGCAGAAGGCGATCTGCATCCGTCTCAACGACCCTCCGACAGGTCAGTCACCCGATCATCGGCCTATATCGCCGGCAGCGACGGGCTCACCGGCGTCTGCCCTGGTCCTCTGCCGGAACCGACCCAAGGGTTGGATCCGACGCCCCGTGACCACTTGTCGACATCGTCATCACGCACCGACCGTGATGCCCATCGCACTGTCAGTTTCTTTCAGGGGCGCGGGAACTGACGGCGCGCCACCCTCTTTGCACCAGATGTGTCACGAACCCCCCGTGCGGCGGCTATCCACTTGGCACACCCTCCGCATCATGGACGACGATAGGGGGTGGTACACGGAGAGATGGAACACCACCGCGGGTGAGAGGAGGCGTCAATGGGATCGGTACGCAAGGCGAGTGCCTGGCTTGGCCTCGTCGACGACAACGATGACGAGCGCTACTACGACGACGACTACGCCGAGGGACCCGAGTCCGCCGCACCGGCGGACTCCTGGGTGACCGATCCCCGGGTGCGGGTGGCCGACCGGACCGCGCAGGACCAGGGCACCCGCATCGCCACCGTCTCCCCGGAGGGCTTCGGTGACGCCCGCGGCATCGGCGAGCTCTTCCGGGCGGGGGTCCCGGTGATCGTCAATCTGACGGCCATGGACCCCGCCGACGCCAAGCGCGTGGTGGACTTCGCGGCGGGCCTGATCTTCGGCCTGCGCGGTTCGATCGACCGGGTGGCCACCCGGGTGTTCCTGCTCACCCCGCCCGACTACAAGGTCGTCAGCGGCGGGACGGCGGGCCGCCGCAACGGCGGCTTCTTCAATCAGAGCTAGGGCCTGATCCGAACGACAGGCCCTGGCTGTGCAGCTGACGGAGGCCGCTCACCGGAAGGCGTCGAGCCCGGTGAGCGCCTTGCCCAGCACCAGTTGGTGCATCTCGACGGTGCCCTCATAGGTCAGCACCGACTCGAGGTTGGTGGCATGCCGCATGACGGGGTACTCCAGCGAGATCCCGTTGGCACCGAGGATCGTCCGGGCGGTACGGCAGATCTCGATGGCCTCGCGCACGTTGTTGAGCTTGCCGAAGCTGATCTGCTCGGGGCGCAGCCGCCCCGCGTCCATCCGCACCCCCAGGTGATGGGCCAGCAGCAGACCCTTGTGCAGCTCGACCGCCATGTCGGCGAGCTTGGCCTGGGTGAGCTGGAAGCCGCCGATGGGCCGGCCGAACTGCTCACGCGTGCGCGCGTAGTCCAACGCCGCCTCGAAACTCGCCCGCGCGGCGCCCATGGAACCCCACACGATCCCGTACCGGGCGTGGCTCAGACAGCTGAGCGGCCCGCGTAGCCCGGTCACTTCGGGGAGCACGGCATCGGTCGGCAGGCGTACGTCGTCCATGACCAGTTCGCTGGTCACCGAGGCGCGCAGGGACCACTTGTGCTTGATCTCGGGAGCCGAGAAGCCCGGGGCGTCGGTGGGGACGACGAATCCCCGGACGCCGTCGTCGGTGCGGGCCCAGACCACGGCGACGCCGGCGACCGAACCGTTGGTGATCCACATCTTGCGTCCGTTCAGCACCCAGTCGCCGCCCTCACGCTTGGCGTACGTCCGCATGCCGGCGGGATCGGAGCCGTGATCGGGCTCGGTCAGACCGAAGCAGCCGATCACCTCGCCGGCCGCCATCCGCGGCAGCCACTGCTGCTTCTGCTCCTCGGAACCGAAGCGCCAGATCGCGTACATGGCGAGCGAGCCCTGGACGGAGACCAGGGAGCGGATACCGGAGTCGGCGGCCTCCAGCTCCAGACAGGCCAGGCCGTACTGGATCTGCGAGGCGCCCGCGCAGCCGTAGCCGGTCAGGGCCATGCCCAGCGCGCCGAGGGACCCGAGCTCGCGGGCGAGGTCGCGGATGCCGGGGAGTTCGCCGCGCTCGTACCAGTCGGCGATGTCCGGCAGGACGCGGTCGGCGGCCCACTGGCGGACGGTGCCGCGGACGGCGCGGTCCTCGTCGGTGAGCAGGTCGTCGATGCCCAGCGGGTCGCCGGGGTCGAACGGCGGGAGCTTCGAGGACAGCGGTGCGGACATGCGGGGCCTCCGGCAGGTTCAGCGCTCACACGTAAAACTAGCAGTGGTAGTTATTACCGGTCCGACGGTACGGCCCCCGGCGCCGCGCGGGCAAGGGTCACCACCCTGCGGCGGGGCGCCGGAGTGAGCGGCACGGGGGTCAGCGGCCGGAGCGCGCGGGGGCCGGTTCGCTGCCGCAGCCCGGATCCGTCGCGGCGTCGGCCGCGGCGGCGCCCTCGGCGCGCTCCGTCGACTCGGCGGCCCGGCGGGGCAGGCGCAGCGCGATCCCGGCGCCGACCAGCAGCAGCACGGCGCTGGCGACGAGGGTGACGTGCAGTCCGTGGACGAAGGACTCCCGGGCGGACGCACGCAGCGCGGAACTGGCGGACCGGCCGAGACCCGCCGCCACCTTGTACGCCTCGCCGAGCGAATGCGACGCCTCGTCGGAAGCCCGGGCGGAGACCCCGTCGACATGGCGCAGGCCGGGCGCGTAGGCGGCGTTCATCACGCTGCCCAGCAGGGCGACGCCGATCCCCGCACCGAGCTGGTAGGACGTCTCCCCGATGGCGGCGGCACCGCCCGACTGCTCGGCCGGTGCCTCGCTGAGCATCGACTCGTACGCCCCGAACAGCGTGGACTGGAAGCCGAAGCCGAGCAGGACGAAACCGAGGGAGAGCAGCCAGGGGCGGTCCTGGTCGCTCATCATCGTCAGGCACAGCACCGCGACGGCGGTCAGGGTGAAACCGAGCGAGACCATCGCCCGCGGCCCCAGCGCCTGCAGCATCTTCGAGCCGGTGAGACCGGCGGCCATGGCGGCGAAGACCAGTGGCAGCATCCGCACACCGGTCTGCAGGGGGCTCAGCCCGAGGACGAGCTGGAGGTACTGGACGGCGATCAGCTGCAGGCCCACCAGGGCGAGCATCGCCAGCACGATGCAGCCGACGGAGGTCCCGAACGCGGGGCGGGCGAAGAGCCGCATGTCGATCAGCGGGTGCTCGCGGCGGCGCTGGCGGCGTACGAAGAAGAGCAGCAGTACGGTGCCGGCGAGGATCGGGCCGAGCGTCGTCGGATCCAGAACGGCCGTGCCGCCTCCGATGCGCTTGACACCGAGGACGACACCCAGCACCCCGAGCGCCGCGACGACCGCGCCGACCACGTCCCAGGGGCCGTTGCGCTCCCCCCGTGACTCCGGCAGCAGCCATCGCCCTATCAGCAGCATCGCCGTCATCATCGGGATGTTGATGAGGAAGACCGAGCCCCACCAGAAGTTCTCCACCAGGAAGCCGCCGAGCACCGGACCGACGGCGGCGCCCACCGCTGCCACCGCGCTCCAGACGCCGATGGCGACCGCCCGCTCGCGCCGATCCGGGAAGACCTGCCGCAGGATCGACAGCGTCGCGGGCATGATCATCGCGCCACCGATGCCGAGCAGCGCTCGGGCCGCCATCAGGATCTGCGGATTGGGTGCCAGCGCCGCGGCGGCGGAGGCCACGCCGAAGAGGCCGTAACCGAAGAGGAGGACTCGGCGGCGGCCGACCCGGTCGCCGAGCGTGCCGAACAGGATCAGCAAGGAGGCCGCTATCAGCGGATAGACGTCGACGATCCACAGGAGCTCCACCGGACCGGGACGCAGGTCCTCGGTGACGGAGGGGACGGCCACATAAAGGATCGTGGTGTCCAGCGCGACGAAGAGCAGGCTGACGCAGAGCACGATCAGCACGGTCCAGCGGTTCGCACCGCTGTGTGCGAGCCGGGCGACACCAGCCGTCCGTCCCCTGCCGGACGCGGTCGTCCCGGACATGCAGTTCCTCCTGTCATGCTCTCGCGGCCGTGGATCAGGGCGCGACAACGCCCCGGGGAAACCGGCGGCACGGGCGAGTTGAGACGTCAGACTACGCGAGTCCCCCCATGTGCCGCGTGTCCCACCTCACGGTGAGACGCGCATCGCAGCCCCCCGCGTTCCCGGGGCACACCGCCGATCGGCACTCTTCGGCCACCTGGATAATCGTCCGGATGAACGATCTTGCCTCCGCCGCAGTTCCCGGCCGGACCCGGGGCGCCGCCGTACGGGCCGCACTGCGCCGCGCCGCGCCGGCGCTGGCGGCGTACGCGGCGATCCGGCTGCTGGGCGTTGCCGTGCTCGCGGTCTGGTCGGCGGCGAACGGCAAGGACTGGCACATCCTGTTGACGGCCCGGTGGGACTCGCTCTGGTACACCCGGGTCGCCGAGCAGGGCTACGGCTACACCGTCCACCTGGCCAACGGCGACGTGCACTCCGATCTGGCGTTCTTCCCGCTGCTGCCCTGGCTCGAGCGCGGCCTCGCGGCCCTGTCGCCGCTGTCGGCCGCCGATGCAGGGATGGCGGTGGCCTGGTCGGCCGCACTGTTCGCGGCCTGGGCGCTGTACGCGACCGGGGAGCGGGTGCACGGCCCGCGGGCCGGCGTGGCACTGGCCGCCCTGTGGGCCGCGCTGCCGGTCGGCATCGTGCAGTCGATGGCGTACTCGGAGGCGCTGTTCACCGCGCTCGCGGCGTGGGGGGTGTACTGCGCGCTGACCGGACGCTGGGTGTGGGCGGGTGTGCTCGCCTCGCTGGCCGGACTGACCCGTCCGGTGGGCGCCGCGGTCGTCGCGGCGGTGTGGGCCACGGCCGCGGTGACGCTGTGGAACGACCGGGCCGCCGGCGTACGGCCGCGCAGAGCGCTGCGGACACATCCGGGGATGCTCACGGGCGTGCTGCTGGCACCACTGGGTTGGTGCGGCTACTTCCTGTGGGTGGGCGCGCGGCAGGGCAGCCTCACCGGTTACCTGGACGTCCAGGGCGGCTGGGGCAACGGCTTCGACGGGGGCCTCGCCTTCGCCCGCTTCCTCTGGCACCTGCCGCTCCCGGCCGGGCTCGGCCTGCTGGCCGGTGTCGCGCTGGTGATCTGGCTCTATGTCCTGGGCATGCGACGGGGCCAGCCGGTGCCGCTCGCCGTCTACGGCGGCACGGTCCTGCTGCTGGCGCTGACCGCCAAGGGATACTTCGGCTCCAAACCGCGGCTGATGATGCCCGCCTATCCGCTGTTGCTGCCGCTCGCGGCGGGGCTCGCCGCATGGCGGCCGTGGCGGTCCTGGCTGGTCGTCGGCCTGGTCGCGGCCGGTTCGGCGGCCTACGGGGCGTTCTGGCTGAACGGATCCGGCCCGCCCTGAGCGGCACCGGGCGACCGGAGGGCCGCCCTCCGTAAAGGCCGCCGCAGGGAAACTCCCCGCAACGCCGGGGGAAATCGAAGATAAACTCCACCGGAGAAAAGCAGATAAGCGGGCGGACGGACGACACGCGGACGCCCGGCCGGGGAATCGGAAACGCGCCGAATTCCCTTCCGATTCCCGGAGTCGAAGCCCCGCGCGAGACGCATTCCACATCACATCGTCATTACAAAGCTCACAGTTTGACCAGGCGCCCACATCACACGCGGTAACGTCGATTGAGTGCGTACCGATGACAAGCTCGACCAGATGGAGGAGCGCCCGACCGATCGCGTTCAACCGCCCCCGATGACCCGGACCCGCCTGTGGCTGTTCGGCGGCACGCTGGCGGTGTACATCGCGATCGTGGTCGGAGTGCTCGTCACTTCATGGCTGGTCACCCTCGACTGGCAGGTCATGTTCTTCCGGCCCTACAAGCAATGGCCGGAGATCCACGCCTTCCTCGACTACTTCGTCGTGCTGGGCCAGCGCGGCCCGACCGCGGTGGCGGTGGCCGCCTGGCTGGGCTGGCGCTGCTGGCGCCAGCGCAACCTCCATCCGCTGCTGGTGCTGGGCGCCTCGCTGCTGCTGCTGAACATCACGGTGGGCGCCGCCAAGCTCGGCATGGGGCGGCTCGGCCCGCACTACGCGACCACGGTCGGCGCCAACGAGATGTATCTGGGCGGCGACATATTCCCCTCCGGCCACACGGCGAACGCCGTCGTCACCTGGGGCGTCCTGGCCTATCTGGCGACCACCCCGCTACGCCGCCGCTCCTTGTCGGTGATCGCCGCGCTCGGCGCGCTCGGCGTCGGCATGACCACCGTCTACCTCGGCACCCACTGGGTCAGCGATGTGCTGCTCGGCTGGGCCGCGGGCCTGCTGGTGCTGCTGGCGATGCCCTGGCTGGAGCCCGGGATCACCTGGGTGGAGGACCGCCTCATGGGCATCATCCTGCGGCTGTGGCTGCGACTGCGCCCCGACTCGCTGCGCGGACCGCTGCCGGTCGGCGCGCTGGCCCCCGGGGTCTCCCGGCAGCGCGTCGCCCCGGACGGCGAGGTGCTGGCGCGCGAGACCATCGGCGCCACCACCGGCGGACACTCAGCCGCCCGCCCCCAGGACGGCTGGCCGCACCACCCGGCCCGCCCGTACACCATCCGTTCCGAGCGCTCCCCGGTCACCCCGGCCGGCAGTCGGCGGCCGCCGCACGCGGACCGCGTCCCGCGCACCGCGCCGCTGAGCCCGACCTCCGGGCGCGGCCGCACCGGAAACGGCTGACGCCCGCACAGGCCGCGGGGCCGGTACGCACACCCGCTACCCCGCACCGAAAGGCCCCGGCAGCTCCTCACGAGCTGCCGGGGCCTTCGTCGTACGGGCGGTCAGCCCTGCCAGGTGCGGTGCACCTGGCCGTCCTTCACCTCGAAGTTGAGCCGGCCGACGAGGTACTCCATGGTGATGATCGCGCCCGGCGCCAGCGACCGGACCGTCGTCCAGCCGTGCTCTCGAGCCCGTTCCTCGGCGTCCTGCTGAGCGAGGCCGACATAGCGCTCGATGTCGTCCTGGGGTGTGTGCGGAAGATCCGGTACGGGTGCCATGACAGCCACCGTAGGCGCCCGCACCGGTGTGCGGAAGGCCCGTCCGGCGCACACCCCGGTGCCCGTCCGGTCCTTCATTGGTCACACTTGTGTCACAGCCAACACCGCCGTGTTTGCGGTAACTCTCGTCACCCATACGCACCGAACGGCGCGGCAACCGGGTGGAAAACAAAGCGGCCGGAATTCCCTCTTGATCACCCGGAAATCGGAGTCCGCCCACAACATCGGGGATCGACCGGCGCCCGGAAATTCATGCCGTATCGGACGGGGATTCCCATACCCGGGGTCATTTACCGGCCGCCGGGAAAAAGTCCAACGAGACACACGCCACACACATTTTCCGCACATCGCCCCGACCGCCGGGTCCTTGGGCGCCACCGGAACGGCCCGGAGCGCCCTCTCGCACCGCGCCCCGCGCGCGAGCATCATGTGCCAGTCCCCAGTACACCCGCGACAAGTGAGGTGCAGTGGATTGGGTACGGACACCGCTCTGCCCGCCGCCCGGCCGAGCAGGGCACGGCGCCGCGGAGCGGTGCTCGCCGACTGGCTGTCGACCACCGACCACAAGAAGATCGGTCACCTCTACCTGATCACGTCGTTCGGATTCTTCCTGGTGGGCGGCTTGCTGGCACTGGTGATGCGGGCCGAGCTGGCCCGCCCCGGGCTGCAGATCGTCAGCGCCGAGCAGTTCAACCAGGCGTTCACCATGCACGGCACGATCATGCTGCTGCTGTTCGCCACTCCCGCGTTCGCCGGCTTCGCCAACGAGATCATGCCGCTGCAGATCGGTGCGCCGGACGTCGCCTTCCCGCGGCTGAACATGCTCTCGTACTGGTTCTTCCTCTTCGGCGGGCTGACCGTGCTCGGCAGCTTCCTGACACCGGACGGCGGCCCGTCCTTCGGCTGGACCGCCTACGCCCCGCTGAACTCGGCGCTGCGCTCCCCCGGCATCGGGCCGGACATGTGGATCATGGGCCTGGCGCTGGCCGGTTTCGGCACCATCCTCGGCGCCGTCAACTTCATCACCACCGTCGCCATCATGCGGGCGCCCGGCATGACGATGTTCCGGATGCCGGTCTTCACCTGGAACGTCCTCTTCACCTCGATCCTGGTGCTGATGGCGTTCCCGGTGCTGGCGGCGGCGCTGCTGGTGCTGGAGGCGGACCGCCAGTTCGGCGCGGTGGTCTTCGACGCCCGCTACGGCGGTGCTCTGCTGTGGCAGCACATGTTCTGGTTCTTCGGCCATCCCGAGGTCTACATCATCGCGCTGCCGTTCTTCGGCATCATCACGGAGATCATCCCGGTCTTCTCACGCAAGCCGATCTTCGGTTACGTCATGCTGATCGGCGCAACGATGGCCATCACAGGTCTGTCGGTGGTGGTCTGGGCGCACCACATGTTCGCGACCGGCGCCGTCCTGCTGCCGTTCTTCTCGCTCATGTCGTTCCTGATCGCGGCGCCCACCGGGGTGAAGTTCTTCAACTGGATCGGCACGATGTGGCAGGGCTCGCTGTCCTTCGAGACCCCGATGCTGTGGGCGATCGGCTTCCTCGTCAGCTTCCTCTTCGGCGGCCTGACCGGCGTCATCCTGGCCTCGCCCCCGATGGACTTCCACGTCACCGACAGCTACTTCGTCGTCGGCCACTTCCACTACGTCGTCTTCGGGACGGTCACCTTCGCGACCTTCGCCGGCTTCTACTTCTGGTGGCCCAAGTTCACCGGCAAGCTGCTCGACGAACGGCTGGGCCGCCTCCACTTCTGGACGCTGTTCATCGGCTTCCACACCACCTTCCTCGTGCAGCACTGGCTCGGGGTGGCGGGCATGCCGCGCCGCTACGCCGACTACCTGGCCGCCGACGGCTTCACGGCCCTGAACACCGTCTCCACCATCGGCTCCTTCCTGCTGGGCATCTCCACCCTCCCCTTCCTCTACAACGTCTGGCACACCACCCGGCACGGCGTCCGGACCACACTGGACGACCCCTGGGGCTACGGCCGCTCCCTGGAGTGGGCCACCTCGTCGCCGCCGCCGCGGCACAATTTCACCGCGCTGCCCCGGATCCGCTCCGAGTCCCCGGCCTTCGACCTGCATCATCCGGAGGCCGGCACCCGGGCGGCGGCTCTCCCAGCGCGCGGGACAACCGGTCCCTGATCTCCCGGACCCGCTCGGCCAGCTCCGGCGGCTCCCGCACCGCGAAGTCGAAGCCCATGAGCACGACATGCATCACCATCACATCGAGGCTCTGCGCCCCGGTGCGCAGCAGACAGCTGTGCTCGTCGAGGGGTTCCAGCACCCCGGCGGACGGGCTGATCCGCGCCGCCGCCCGATCCGCGGAGACGTGCAGCAGCAGCGTCGCCTGCTCCGCGTAGACGCGGGTGGACACGCCCCGGGAGACATACGCCGCCAGGTCCTCGGCGGGCGGCGTACGGGGCGGGAAGCGCGGGCCGTGCGGCGGGGCCGGGACGATGCGGTCGGCGCGGTAGGTCCGCCAGTCGCCGCGGTCCACGTCCCAGCCGACGAGGTACCAGCAGCGCTGCGCCGAGACCAGGCGGTGCGGTTCGACGGTGCGGCGGGAGGCCGTCCCGTCGTGCCCGGTGTAGTCGAAGCGCAGCCGGTAGGAGTCCCGGCAGGCGTGGGCGAGTTCGGTGAGCGTGTGCGGGTCGACGCGCGGGCCGCCGGGCCGGCCCAGCATCGGAACGGTGAACGCGTTCAGCGCGCTCACCCGGCGCTGCAACCGGTGCGGCAGCACCTGCTCCAGCTTCGCCAGTGCCCGTACCGAGGTCTCCTCGATGCCCTCGACGCCGCCCGCCGCTGCGGTCCGCAGCCCGACCGCGACGGCCACCGCCTCCTCGTCGTCCAGCAGCAGCGGCGGCAGCTCGGCACCGGGGCCGAGCTGATAGCCGCCGGCCGTCCCGGGCGCCGAATGGACGGGGTAGCCCAGCTCCCGCAGGCGGTCGATGTCCCGGCGGACGGTGCGCGGCGTGACGTCCAGCCGGTCGGCGAGATCCGCGCCGGACCAGCTCCGGTGGGCCTGCAACAGGGACAGCAGCCGCAACAGTCGTGCCGAGGTCTCCAACATGCCCCGAGTCTGCCAGCCCTTGCGGACAGCCACCGTCCGCAAGGCGCCACTCCGAGCCCGGCCGGCAGCCGGGCGTCCGCACACCCGGCACCCCGGGGCTCTGCCCCCTCCGCTACCCCTCGTCCCGCTCTTCCGCGCCTGCGACGCGTATCGCCAGGTCGTTGTCGAGCGTGTAGTACGGGCCGACCCTGACCTGTGCGGTGGCGGCCGCCACCGCGAGCGCGGGATAGCTGAAGACCTGCTTCTTGTCGGGTACGTCGTCCAGGAGGCGGGCGATCCGCACCGGCCGGGCGCCGGGGACCGGGCGCAGCCACAGGTCCCACGGCTCGGTGCCGTGCCGCCAGCGGCCGGCCAGCTCGTCGTAGGGCAGCGTGAAGGTGAAGTCCGGGCCCTCGACGGTCAGCGGGACGGTGACGGGGCCCGAGCCGGTGACGGCGCCCTCCGGGGTGTGGCGGGCGTGGGCCTCGGCCTGGGCGCCGGGCGCCGGCGACGCCCCGTAGAGCCGGCCGGAGACCGTGATGCCGTCGGGCGCCACCAGGATGTCGCCGGCCTCCGCGTGGGGGCCCCGCAGCCAGCTGCGCAGCGCGAGGTTGCCGTACTTGGTGGCGTACGGGATGCGCACGCCGAGCCGGCCGATGCCGGCCAGCGGGCGGCGGTCCACCAGGGAACGCAGGTCGTTGACGCCCGGCTGCAGGCGCCGCGGGTCCCGGCCGTCGCCCAGGTCCGCGTAGGCGTTCCAGCGGCCCTCGGCGAGGGCGACGGTGCTGGGCAGCACGGCGCGCAGCCGCCCGGAGCCGTTC
Organism: Streptomyces sp. NPDC048650; assembly: GCF_043199095.1. Taxonomy (NCBI): domain Bacteria; kingdom Bacillati; phylum Actinomycetota; class Actinomycetes; order Kitasatosporales; family Streptomycetaceae; genus Streptomyces; species Streptomyces sp. NPDC048650. Next base: position 727,147 of record NZ_JBICVM010000002.1, read on the forward strand.
GGCCCGAGCGGCAGCCGCACCTCGTCGTCCGCGCCGTCGCCGCCGCGCAGCCGAAGCACCAGGGCGGCGTTCCAGGAGACGGAGGTGTCCTGAGGGGTGTTCAGGTCGAAGGTGAGGCCGCCCGCGGAGTCGGCGATGCAGTCGGCCCGCAGCTCCACGGGAACGGCCGCCGGAACCTTGGGTTCCTGATCGATGGCCGGATGCTCCTTCGTCGTCGGTTCGGTCGCGGACAGCTGGGTGGAGGCGTTCATGCCGTCCGCACCCCTCTCATTGCGGCACGGGCCGCGTCCTTGGTGACGTAGGCCCCGCTGAGCAACGCTCCCCGGGTGCGGTGCCAGGTACCGCGCAGATGGCTGCTCCGCCGGCGCGCGACCAGGTCGTCGAAGAGCGTCTCGTAGCGGCCGGCGACCATGGCGGGGTCGAAGCGGCCGGACGCCGCGAGCGCGGCGCGGCCCATCCGCCTGCGGGCGTCGTCGTCGTTGATCAGGTCCAGCAGCGAAGCGGCCAGCGCCTGCGGGTCGCCGACCGGCACCAGCTTGCCGTCCACCCCGTCGTCGATGATCTCGCCGGGACCGTGCGGACAGTCGGTGGCGACCACCGGCAGCCCGGAGCGCATCGCCTCGACGATCGTCATCCCGAAGGATTCGAGGCTGGAGGAGACGGCGGCGATGGATCCCTTGGCCCACTCGGGCTCCAGGGGATTGGCCGGACCCATCAGGAACACGTGGTTGTAGAGGCCGAGTTCCTCGATCAGGGCCCGCAGCGCACCCTTCTCGGCGCCGCCGCCGTAGATCCGCAGCCGCCAGTCGGGGCGCTGCGCGGCGACCTCGGCGAAGGCGCGGATGAGGATGTCGTAGCGCTTGGCGCGGGCGAGCCGGCCGGCCGCCACGACCCACTTGCCACTGCCGTCGGCGGGCTGCAGCCCGGGGGCGGGCACGCTGTTGGGTACCGCCTCCACGCGGACGCCGGGCAGCCGCAGCGTGCGGCGGTAGGCACGGGCGTCGGCCTCGGTGACGGTGGTGACCGCGTCCAGCCGCGGATAGGCGCCGCGCAGCGCCAGCTTGAGCGGCCGGCTGTGGGTGTCCAGGGTGAGGTGTTCCTGGCCGATGCGCACCGGGCCGCGGCGGGTCTGCCGGGCGATGTGGACGTTCAGCCCGGGCCGGGTGCCCAGCACCACATCCGCCTCGGTCCGGCGCAGGTGCTGGGCGATCCGGTGGTCGGTGAGCTCGCTGTACTGCGCGAAGCGGCCCTCGGCCGCCGGGAAGACCCGGGCGGGGCGGTGGTGGGCCGGGTCGGCGCCGTCGTAGCCGGGGCTGTTCTCCCTGATGTCGACCAGATGCCGCAGCGTGACACCGGGGCCGAGGCCGAAGGCCGGGGCGTCGCGGTGCCGGAGCACGGACACGATCTCGACGTCGTGCCGCTCGGCGAGGGACCGGGCCAGGTTGAACGTCGTCCGGATCGTCCCCCCGATCCCGTACGCGTTGTGAATCAGGAATGAGATGTGCATCCGTCCCCGTGCCCCCTGGTCTTCCGGTCTTCGTGGTCCCCCGTGGACCATGACGCGCCCCCCGGCGGCGTCAAGCTTCCGACTGCTGAACGGTAGGACCGCGAAAAGGGGTTCCGGGTTGGGGGCTTTCGCCAAGTTGTTCCGAAAAAGTTAGGCCATCGGTAGCAACACCATGGAACCTCCCACCCTCAGACCGCATCCCTCCATCAGCTGTCGGAGGCAGACGGACGGACGGCGCCTGGCTTCCTCGGATGCCGGCTCCCGGTCCAGCGGGTCCGTGCGCGGCACGTAGCTCGTGCCGCTGAGCCCGTAGCGCTTGGCGCAGACGGGCCAGGCGCCCCAGCCCTGGATCGCCAGGACCCGCTCGGCGACGGTGATCTGCTCCTCCCGGGTGGCGAGGTCGGCGCGCCGCGCGTACTCCAGGCCGCCGAACCCCTTCCAGGTGGGCTGCCCGAACTGCAGGCCGCCGTAGTAGCCGTTGCCGGTGTTGGCGTCCCATCTGCCGCCGCTCTCGCACTTGGCGACGCAGCCCCACGGCCACTGGTCACCGGCGCAGGCCCGGGAGCCCGCCGCGCCCTTGCCGCCTCCCCCGGGGTGCGGGTCCGCCGCGGACGAAGCACCGGCGGGCAGGCACAGGAGCAGGGCGGTGACGGCCGCGGTGAACAGCCCGGCGGCGGCAGCGCGGCGCCGCGGCGCCGGGAAGTGGTCGGACATAGCCGGTGACGCTAAGCAGGTCGGCGCCGCGGACCATCGCGCCACGCCCGTGGCGCCCGCCGGCTCCACCCGGTCCGGCGTATGAATAGCAGCCATCTGGGTCGCTTTTCACTCGAAGACAGACCGAATGCGACCGTTTTTGGAGCACTTTCCGCGCTTCCCCCCTGTACGTCGATTGGTTCGATTCTGTTCCCGTCCGCGCGTGACTCCGGCCGCAGGTCACCCGTTGTCCTTGTACGAGCCGGGAGACCACCCGGCCGCCGCTCAGAGATCGAGGAGCCACCCGTGCCGCGCATGCTCGACGTCAGCGACGACGTTCGCGCCGAGATCGGCGACGAAGAAGCCGACCGCCTGCTGGCCGGTGGCGACGCCCCCGGCAGCTACGACTGCACCTCCTGCCGCACCCCCGGCGACAGCGAGCAGGAGCGCACCAGCACCGTGCTGTTCGTGGGTGAGGAGACCGCGGTGCTCGCCTTCGCCCACGCGACCTGCATCCCCTCGCAGGTCGTCCCGGTGTCGGAGGAACAGCTCAAGGGAGCCGTCCGCTCCATCACCGGCGAGGAGGCCGCCCAGAGCGCCCCCGGGCCGGTGCCCGGACCGGGCAACCCGGCCGCCGCCGGCGAACGCCAGGCGACGCTGGGCATCACCTGCGGCCTGGTCCTCATCGAGGGCGAACTGCGCCCGGCGCTGGTCGTCGAGCCCAACGGCCCGATCGCCCGCCCCGGCTCGACGGGCCAGGAGGACGAGTTCCTCACGCTGCTGCGGGAGCAGGGCTTCGGCGACGTGGCCGACATGAACCAGCTCCCCGCCCCCAACCCGGGCTGGTCGGCGCTGCTCGCCATGGGCAAGCTGCACGCCGTCCTGCAGCCGGCCACGACCGGCAGCCAGTCCGCGTGGTGGCAGGCACATCAGCCGCTGGCCGTCTCCGACGGCTGGCGCGCGGCGGCCACCAAGGCGCAGGCCGTGCTGATGTACGCCGCCCCCTCGGGTGCCATCGGCCACCAGCCGCGGGAGGACCTGATGCGTGCGGCGCTGGAGCAGGCCGCCGCGCAGGGTGTCCTGGTGGCCGCGGCGATGCCGCTGGCCGGCACCTGAACCGCACGGCACCCGATCGCGGGAGCATCACCACCCGATGGGCGGTATTGCTCCCGCGATCAGCCATTTCCGGGCGAAAGCCGCATCCCGCAAGCATCGGTGTCGTTGGCTCATACGTGCACGCATACGACCCCTCTCCCCGCGCCCAGTACCCGCACCCGATCCCCGGCATGCGCCCGCCGCACGAGCCGGTGGCGACGCATCGCCCGGACCGCACGTCGGCCACGCCGATCTATGACGCGCTGTACGCCGAGTACCGCCGCTCCTTCAGGGCTCTGCCCGGGGACCGTACGGACGAGGCCGAGGTACCGGAATCGCTGCGCGGCACCGGGCACTGGGGCCGTACGACGGCTTCGACGGGCCACTGGGAGGTCGTGGGCCGGCAGCCGTACCACCCGCGGGGACATGTCCCGCCGGCGCTGCCGCCGGGACAGCGGGACTCCCGGTCGCAGGGGCGCTGAGCCCCCGCGACCGGTCGACCGCTACTTCTTCTTGTTGCCGCGCTTCTCGCGCACCCGCACGGAGATGTGGATCGGGGTGCCCTCGAAGCCGAACTCCTCGCGCAGGCGACGTTCGACGAAGCGGCGGTAGCCGGCCTCCAGGAAGCCGGAGGCGAACAGTACGAACCGCGGCGGCTTGGTGCCGGCCTGGGTGCCGAAGAGGATGCGGGGCTGCTTGCCGCCGCGGATCGGGTGCGGGTGGGAGGCCACGATCTCACCGAGGAAGGCGTTCAGCCGCCCGGTGGGGATACGGGTCTCCCAACCGGCCAGGGCCGTCTCGATCGCCGGGACCAGCTTCTCCATGTGGCGGCCGGTGCGCGCGGAGACGTTGACCCGCATCGCCCAGGGGATCTGCACGAGGTCCCGCTCGATCTCCCGCTCCAGGTAGAAGCGGCGCTCCTCGTCGAGGTTGTCCCACTTGTTGTACGCGATGACCAGGGCGCGTCCGGCCTCCACGGCCATCGTGATGATCCGCTGGTCCTGGACGCTGATGGACTCGCTGGCGTCGACCAGGACGACCGCGACCTCGGCCTTCTCCACGGCCGCCGCGGTGCGCAGCGAGGCGTAGTAGTCGGCGCCCTCCTGGAGGTGCACCCGGCGGCGGATGCCGGCGGTGTCCACGAACTTCCAGGTCTTGCCGCCGAGTTCGATCAGCTCGTCGACCGGGTCACGGGTGGTGCCGGCGACCTCGTTGACGACCACCCGCTCCTCGCCGGCGACCTTGTTCAGCAGCGACGATTTGCCGACGTTCGGGCGGCCGATCAGCGCGATCCGGCGGGGGCCGCCGAGGGCCGCGCCGAAGGTCTGCGCGGGCGCCTCGGGCAGTGCGTCCAGTGCGGCGTCGAGCATGTCGCCGGTGCCGCGGCCGTGCAGCGCGGAGATCGGGTGCGGCTCGCCCAGGCCCAGCGACCACAGCATCGCGGCGTCCGCCTCGCCGGACGCGCCGTCCACCTTGTTGGCGACCAGCACGACGGGCTTGCCGGAGCGGCGCAGCAGCTTGACGACGGCCTCGTCGGTGTCGGTCGCGCCGACCTTGGAGTCCACGACGAAGACGACCGCGTCGGCGGCCTCGATGGCGAACTCCGCCTGCATCGCCACGGAGGCGTCGATGCCGAGGACGTCCTGCTCCCAGCCGCCGGTGTCGACGACCTTGAAGCGGCGGCCGTTCCAGTCGGCCTCGTAGGTGACGCGGTCGCGGGTGACGCCCGGCTTGTCCTCGACGACCGCCTCACGGCGGCCGATGATGCGGTTCACCAGGGTCGACTTGCCGACATTGGGGCGGCCGATGACGGCGAGGACGGGCAGCGGGCCGTGGCCGGCCGCAGCGATGTCGCCCCCGACCTCCTTGAGGTCGAAGCCCTCTTCCGCGGCGAGCTCCATGAACTCCGCGTACTCGGCGTCGCCCAGCGCACCGTGCTCGTCGCCGGTGGGGGTCTGGTCGTTCATGAAGTCCGTTCCTCGTTCATCATCGTCATCGGTGGGGCGCTCGTGCGCGCCCCACTACTCAAAGTGTCGGTTGGCGCCCGGTCAGGCGCCTGGCCTCTGCCAGGTGGGCGGTCAGCCGCTCCTGGATCCGTACGGTCGCCTCGTCCAGCGCCTTACGGGTGCGCCGTCCGCTGTCGTCGCCCGCCGCGAAGGCGTCGCCGAAGACGACATCGACGCGGCCGCGCAGCGCCGGCAGCCCGCGGTGCAGTCGGCTCATGCGGTCCGTGCTGCCGAGCACCGCCACAGGCACGACGGGGGCGCCGGAGCGCACCGCGAAGTACGCGAGCCCCGCCCGCAGCGACGCGAAGTCGCCCTCGCCGCGGGTGCCCTCGGGGAAGATCCCCAGCACCCCGCCGCGCTCCAGCACCCCGAGCGCGTCGGTGATCGCCTTGCGGTCGACGGTGTCGCGGTCCACCTTCAGCTGCCCGATGCCCCGCAGGAACGGGTCCAGCGGGCCGACGAAGGCTTCCTTCTTGATCAGGAAGTGCACCGGCCGCGGCGCGGTGCCCATCAGCATCGGGCCGTCGATACCGTGCGAGTGGTTGACCGCGAAGATCACCGGGCCCGCGGACGGCACTCGCCAGGCACCCAGCACCCGCGGCTTCCACAGGCCGTACATCAGGCCGATGCCGATCCGCCGGCCGACCCCGGCGCCCGCGAGGCTCGGCGCCTTGGCGCTGTCGGTCACCGGGCGAGTCCCGCCTTTTCGGCGCTGGCACCCTCGATGAGAGTCACCACACACTCGATGACCTGCTCCAGGCTCAGCTCCGTGGTGTCCACCTCGACGGCGTCGTCCGCCTTGGCCAGCGGGGAGCTCTTGCGGGAGGAGTCGGCGGCGTCCCGCTTCATCAGCGCCTCGCGGGTGGCGGCCAGGTCCGTGGCCTCCTTGCCCTTGAGCTCGCCGCTGCGGCGGGCCGCACGGGCCTCGGCGGAGGCGGTGAGGAAGACCTTGAGATCGGCGTCCGGCAGGACGGTTATGCCGATGTCGCGGCCCTCGACCACGATGCCGTTCGGGGCCTCGGTGGCGATGGAGCGCTGGAGGTCGGTGATCCGGGCGCGTACCTCGGGGACCGCGCTGACGGCGCTGACCGCGGAGGTGACCTCCTGGGTACGGATCGGGGCCGCGGCGTCCAGGCCGTCGACCGCGATGGTCGGGGCGGCCGGGTCCGTACCGGAGACGATCTGGGGTTTGCCGGCGGCGTCGGCCACGGCGGTGGCGTCGTGGATGTCGATGCCGTTGGTCAGCATCCACCACGTGATCGCGCGGTACTGGGCGCCGGTGTCGAGATAGCCGAGCCCCAGCTTGGCGGCGACGGCCTTGGACGTGCTGGACTTGCCCGTGCCTGCGGGGCCGTCGATGGCGACAATCACTGCAGCCGGGGCGGTCCGGGCGGCGGTTTCCACGGTGACGAACACCTTTCCTGTACACGGGGCGGAGGTCCATGGCCCACAGAGGGCCTCGCACAAGGTTACTGGCTCACCCGCACCGCCCCGTCCACGGTCTCACTGCCGGATCGACCAGCCCCGCTCCCGCAGCTCCGCGGTCAGCACCGGCACCGCGGCCGGCTCGACCGTGAGCTGGATGAAGCCGGCCTGCTGACCGGTGGCGTGCTCGATACGGACGTCCTCGATGTTGACCCCGGCCCGGCCGGCATCGGCGAAGACCCGCGCCAGCTCACCCGGCTGGTCACCGATGTAGACGGCGACGGTCTCGTACGTGGCCGGTGCGGCGCCGTGCTTGCCCGGCACCCGCTCGCGACCGGCGTTGCCGCGCCGCAGTATGTCCTCGATGCCGCCCACGCCGCCGCCTCGTTTGTCCTCGTCGGCGGACTCCAGCGCGCGCAGCGACCGTACGGTCTCGCCCAGGTCGGCGGCGACCTCGGAGAGCACATCGGCGACCGGGCCCGGGTTGGCGGACAGGATGTCGATCCACATCCCCGGGTCGGAGGCGGCGATCCTCGTCACATCCCGGATGCCCTGACCGCACAGGCGCACGGCGGTCTCGTCGGCGCCCTTGAGGCGGGCCGCGACGAGGCTGGAGACCAGCTGCGGGGTGTGGGAGACCAGGGCGACGGCACGGTCGTGGGCGTCCGCGTCCATCACCACCGGGACGGCCCGGCACAGCGCGACCAGCTCCAGGGCGAGGTTGAGGACCTCGGTGTCGCCGTCCCGGGTCGGGGTGAGCACCCAGGGCCGGCCCTCGAAGAGGTCGGCCGTGGCGGCCAGCGGTCCGGAGCGCTCCTTGCCGGCCATCGGGTGCGTGCCGAGGTACCCGGACAGATCGCAGCCCATCGCCTCCAGCTCGCGGCGCGGGCCGCCCTTGACGCTGGCGACGTCGATGTAGGCGCGGGCCGCGCCGCGCCGAATGGCGTCGCCGAGCGCCGCCGCGACATGGGCGGGCGGCACGGCCACGACGACCAGATCGACCGGCCCGGGCGGCGCCTCCGCGGCGCCCGCGCCCAGGGCGGCGGCCGTCAGGGCCTGCGCCTGGTCGTGGTCCTCCAGATAGACCTGCACCCCGCGGCCGTTCAGCGCGAGCGCGGCGGAGGTGCCGATCAGGCCCGTTCCGATGACGAGTGCCGTTCTCACTGCGCGATGTCCTTCCGCAGCCCCGCGGCCGCCCCGAGGTAGACGTGGGCGATCCCGGCCTTCGACAGTCCGGTCTCGACATGGGCCAGCACCCGCACCACGCGCTCCATGGCGCCGGTCACATCCAGCTCCTGGGCGCAGATCAGGGGCACATCGGTGATCCCCAGACCGCGGGCGGCGGCCGCCGGGAAGTCGCTGTGCAGATCCGGGGTGGCGGTGAACCACACGCTTATCAGGTCGTCCGGCACGAGGTCGTTGCGCTCCAGGATGGCGGTGAGCAGCTCCGCGACCTGCTCCCGCATGTGCTCCGCGTCGTCCCGCTCCAGCTGGACGGCCCCCCGGACCGCTCGTACCGCCACGTCACTGCTCCCTGCGTCCGGTGCCCGCGTACACGACCGCATACGCACTGATCAGCGTAACCAGCGGCGCCGACAGCCGTGCCCCCGGCGCCCGAATTCCGGTGACAGCCACCGCCCCGACCAGCCACAATCGCCCGCATGCCCAACGACGCCGCAGGCCACGAACTGGTCACCGAGCACACCGTCTACGCGTGTGTGATGGGCTCGCGCGCCTTCGGACTGGCGACCGCGGCCAGCGACACCGACCGGCGCGGGGTCTATCTCGCGCCCACCGCGCACTTCTGGCGCTTCGAGAAGCCGCCGGCCCAGGTGACGGGCCCGCGCGAGGAGGAGTTCTCCTGGGAGCTGGAGCGGTTCTGCGAGCTGGCGCTGCGGGCCAACCCCACCGTCCTGGAGTGCCTCCACTCCCCCCTCGTGGAACGCCTCGACGCCACCGGACGCGAGCTGCTCGCCCTGCGCGGCGCCTTCCTCTCCCGGCACGTCCACCGCACCTTCACCGGCTACGCCGCCGGGCACCTCGACAAACTGCGCGCGCAGGTCCTCCGGCACGGCGCACCCCGCTGGAAGCCCGCCATGCATCTGCTCCGGCTGCTGGCCACCGGCCGCGACCTGCTGCGTACCGGCACCCTCGCCCTCGACGTCGGCGACGCCCGCGAGGAGCTGCTGGCGGTCAAGCGCGGCGAGGTGCCCTGGCCGGAGGTGGAACGCCGGGCGGCGGCCCTGATCGAGGAGGCCGGGGCGGCGCTCTCCGGGTCGCCGCTGCCGGCCGAGCCCGACCGGGCCCGGGTGGCGGAGTTCCTGTTCCGGGCCCGGCGGGCGTCGGCGCTCTCCTGAGGCGTTCGGTGGCGGCGGACGGCCCGGCCGCCCGGAGGACGGGCGTCCGGCCGCGTCACCGCCGGTACCTCAGGCGTCCCACGCCTCCCCCAGCGCCAGCAGCTCCTCCCGGTACTCGATGCGGTCCGCCCACTGGGCGGGCCAGGCGTCGGCTCCCAGGTGGGCGCCCGCGAACGCACCGGTGAGGCAGGCGATCGAGTCGGAGTCGCCGGAGGTGCAGGCGGCCCGGCGGAGGGCCGTGCGGGGCTCGGTGGGGAAGAGCAGGAAGCAGAGCAGGCCGGTGGCCAGTGCCTGCTCCGCGATCCAGCCGGCGCCGGTGGCGAGGCAGGGATCGGCCTCCGGGTCCGGTGCGGCGAGTGCCGCGTCCAGCCGGTCCAGGACGCCGAGGCAGTCGTCCCAGCCGCGCGCCGTGAACGCCTCCGGTGACGGGTCCTGGGCGCGCTGCCAGAGGTCACCCAGCCAGTCCTCGCGGTAGTCGGTGCGCTGCGCGTGGGCGTACGCGCGCAGCAGGCCGGTCAGCTCGGCGGGCCTGGCACCGTGGGCGAGGGCGTGGACGGCGTACGCCGTGAGGTCGCTCGCGGCGAGCGCCGTGGGGTGGCCGTGGGTGAGCGCGGACTGGAGCTGCGCGGCGCCGGAGCGCTGCTGCTCGCTCAGCCCCGGCACGAGCCCGATGGGCGCGACCCGCATATTGGCGCCGCAGCCCTTGGACCCGGTCCGGCTGGCCTCGGCCCAGGGCAGGCTTTCGTCGCTGAGCAGCCGGCAGGCGTCCAGGCAGGTGGTACCCGGCGCGCGGTTGTTGTCGGGCGAGCGCCACCAGGCGACGTACTCCGCGCGCACCGGGTCCGCCAGGCGGGCGGCGGTGAGCTCGCCGTGCCCCATGGCCGTGCGCAGGCCGCGCCCGAGGGCCAGCGTCATCTGGGTGTCGTCGGTGACGAAGGCCGGCACCGGCAGGCTCATGTCCCGCCAGGGCCCGCATTTGGTGAGGATCGACGGTACGTCGTGGAACTCGGTCGGGAAGCCGAGCGCGTCACCGAGCGCCAGCCCGATGAGCGAGCCGGTCGCGGCAGACGGTGCCCCCATGTGAAACCACCCCTTAATGTCACGATGACGTTAAGGGGTGGTCCGCCGTTGCCGCAAGCGGTTTCGGCTACAGCTCGACCTCGCGCATCAGCATGCCGACCTCGGTGTTGGTCATCCGTCGCAGCCAGCCCGACTTCTGGTCGCCCAGGGAGATCGGCCCGAAGGCGGTACGGACGAGCTTGTCCACCGGGAAGCCGGCCTCGGCGAGCATCCGGCGCACGATGTGCTTGCGGCCCTCGTGCAGGCTCACCTCGACGAGGTAGTTCTTGCCGGTGTTCTCCACGACCCGGAAGTGGTCGGCGCGGGCGTAGCCGTCCTCCAACGGAACGCCGTCCTTGAGCTGCTTGCCCAGGTCCCGCGGGAGCGGGCCCTGGATCGCGGCCAGGTAGGTCTTCTTGACGCCGTAGCGCGGGTGCGTGAGGCGGTGGGCCAGCTCACCGTGGTTGGTGAGCAGGATGATGCCCTCGGTCTCCGTGTCGAGGCGCCCGACGTGGAAGAGCCGGGTCTCGCGGTTGGTGACGTAGTCGCCCAGGCACTGGCGGCCGTCGGGGTCCTCCATCGTGGAGACGACGCCGGCCGGCTTGTTCAGCGCGAAGAAGAGGTACGACTGGGTGGCGACCGTCAGGCCGTCGACCTTGATCTCGTCCTTCTGCGGGTCGACGCGGACGCCCTGCTCCATGACGACCTGGCCGTTGACCTCGACGCGCGCCTGGTCGATGAGCTCCTCGCAGGCGCGCCGCGAGCCCATACCGGCCCTGGCGAGCACCTTCTGCAGCCGCTCGCCCTCCTCCTCACCGAAGGTCTTGGGGGTCTTGACCTGCGGCTTGCTGTGACGGGCGCGGTTGCGCTCCTCGATCTGGGCGTCCAGCTCACGGGGCCGCGCGGGCGCCTGGCCCCGGCCGCGCTGCGGAGCGCCCTTGCCGCCCGGACGGGACGCCTTGGACGCGGCGCCCGTACGGGGACCGCCCTTGGCTCCGCCGCGGGCCGCCGCGCCCCGGCTGCCGCCGCCGCTCTTGGGAGCACCGCTCTTGGGAGCACCGCTCTTCGGAGCACCGCCCCTGGGAGCACCGCCCCTGGGAGCACCACTCTTCGGAGCGCCGCTCTTCGGGCCACCGCTCCTGGCGGCCCCGCCGCGTTCGTCCCTGCGCTCCGAGGAGCCGCCGGAGCCGGCGGATCCGCCCACGTCGTAGCGGCGCTCCTCGGGACGGGGGCGGCCCGCGCGCTGCTGCTTGTCGTCCCGCTTGTTGCCGGCGCCGCGGTAGTTGCCCCGGCCGCCGTCCCTGTCGTTCCTGCCGCTGCTTCGCATCAATGATCCGTCTGAGAGTCGCCGCTGTCGTCTACGTCGAACGACGGGATACCTTCCGCGGAGTCACCCTCGACCGCGTCCGCCTCTGGGAGGAACGGTGCGAGCTCAGGGAGCTCGTCCAGGCCGCGCAGGCCCATCCGCTCCAGAAAGTAGTTCGTCGTCCTGTACAGGATCGCACCTGTTTCAGGTTCCGTCCCCGCCTCCTCCACAAGGCCGCGCTGGAGGAGCGTGCGCATCACACCGTCACAGTTCACGCCGCGTACGGCCGAGACGCGGGAACGGCTGACCGGCTGACGGTACGCGACCACGGCCAGAGTCTCCAATGCGGCCTGGGTGAGCCGGGCCTGCTGGCCGTCCAGCACGAAGCTCTCCACCGCGTCCGCGTACTCGGCACGGGAGTAGAACCGCCAGCCGCCGGCCACCAGCCGCAGATCGAAACCGCGCCCCTGGCGGGCGTAGTCGTCGGACAACTCACGCAGCGCCAGGGCCACCGCGCGACGCGGGCGCTCCAGCACCTTCGCCAGGTGCTCCTCGGTCGCGGGCTCGTCCACCACCATCAGGACGGCCTCCAGGGCGGGCTTCAGCGCCAGCTCCGCGACGCCGAGCGCACCGGTGGGCGCCGGGCCCCCGTCCCCCGCCTCCTGCACCTCGTACGCGTCCTCGTGTGCTCCCTCCACCTCGTGTGCTCCCTCCACACTCACTCCGTCTCCTCGCTCTCCCGGGCATCCGCCGGGGGCTGCGTCTCCTGGTCGAACTCGTCCGTGACGACCGGCTCCGCCCCCTCCGCGCCCGTCCAACGGACCGTCAGCGCCCCCAGAGCCTCCTCCTGGTCCAGGGCGACCACCCGCTCGCGGTAGAGCTCCAGCAGTGCCAGGAAGCGCGCCACGACGGTGAGGGTGTCCGGGGCGTCCGCCACCAGCTCCTGGAAACCGGCCGTGCCCACGGCGCGCAGCTGCGCCATCACCACCTCCGCCTGCTCCCGCACGCTCACCAGCGGCGCGTGGATGTGGTCGACATAGACCTGCGGCCTGGCCTTGGGCCTCATCGCCTTGACCGCCAGCCGGGCGAACCCCTCCGCCCCGATGCTGATGACCACCTCGGGCAGCAGCTCGGCATGCTCCGGCTCCAGCCCGACGGTACGCGGGTATCGCCGCGCCTCGTCGGCCAACCGTCCGCTGAAGATGTCCGCGATCCGCTTGTACGCGCGGTACTGCAGGAGTCGGGCGAAGAGCAGGTCACGGGCCTCCAGGAGCGCGAGGTCCGCCTCGTCCTCCACCTCGGCGGCGGGCAGCAGCCGGGCCGCCTTCAGATCCAGCAGCGTCGCCGCGACGACCAGGAACTCGGTGGTCTGGTCCAGGTCCCAGTCCGGCCCCATGGCCCGGATGTGCGCCATGAACTCGTCGGTGACCTTCGAGAGTGCGACCTCGGTCACGTCCATCTTGTGCCGGGAGATCAGCTGCAACAGCAGATCGAAGGGGCCCTCGAAGTTGTCCAGCCGGACGGTGAACCTGCCGTCGTCGACCCCGGAGGCATCTGAGGTGCCGGAGGTGTCGATGGTGCCGGAGGTGTCGGAGGTCTCACCGGTGTCCGGGGACTCGGTGGCGTCCGGAGCCTCGAAGGCGTCCGACGGCGCGGCGAGGCCCGGAATCTCGGCCATGTCCGGGGGATCGGCGATGTCCGGGGGATCGGCGGCGTCGGACGGCTCGGAGGTCACGGTGGGGGCGGCGGGTGGGCCGGGGAGGTGCGGTGCGGCGGACGACCCGTCCCCGGAGTCCGGCGGCGCGGGCGGCTCGTCCGCCGCGGCTGCCGGGCCCGTCCCCGGGCCTCGCCCCAGGGGGCGTCGGGCGCGGGGAGCGGGGGCGTCGTCGTTGGTCGTCGGCATCGCGGTCCAGGGTGCTGCGGTCCCCGCGCCGGGGCTGCGGGCTGGTCACGGGCGGGACACCCCACCGAGGAGGCAGGCTATCTCGCGGCGGCGCCGAACCGGGCGCGACCCGAGCGGGCCGCCCGGGCCGTCGGTCAGCGGCCCCGCAGCCGCCGCACCAGGATGCTGGCGTCCCCGCGCGACTCCAGATCGGCGAGGACGACGGCCACCGCCTCGCGGACGATGCGGCCGCGATCGACGGCCAGGCCGTGTTCGCCGCGCAGCACCAGGCGGGCGTGTTCGAGGTCCATGAGCTCCTCGGCGGAGACATAGACGGTGATCTTCTCGTCGTGCCGTTCGCGGCCGCTGGGGCGGCGGTTGGCGCCGCGCCCGGCACCCCGCCGGCGGCCCTGTGCGCCGTTCTGAGCGACCGCGGCGGCCGCCTCCTGGGCCGGCTGCGGCCGGTGGCCCTTGGGGGGCTCCGCGTCCGCCGCACGGCCGCTGTGCTCGGCCGGGGTGGCGGGCGACGGGGTGCGGCCGGGGGCCGGGTCGCCGTCGGCCGGGGCGTCGCCGTGCCGTACGGCGGCGGGCGCCTCCGCCGCGTCCGCCGGGTCGGCCGGTGCGGGCACCCGGGGAGCCTCACCGGCCGCCGGCGAGCCGTTCGCCGGCCGACGGGGTGCGGAGGACTGGAGCCCCATCCCCCCCGTGGTGCGGAACAGTTCGTCGGCTCCGGGCAGACTCACTCGGCGTGACACCGGGCGAGCACCTCCCTGGCGAGCTGGCGATAGGCGGCGGCACCGACGGAGTTGGAGGCGTACGTCGTGATGGGCTCGCCGGCGACGGTGGTCTCCGGGAAGCGCACCGTACGGCCGATGACGGTGTGGTAGACGTGATCGTCGAAGGCCTCCACGACGCGCGCCAGGACCTCACGGCTGTGCACGGTCCGGGAGTCGTACATCGTGGCCAGGATGCCGTCGAGCTCCAGCTCGGGGTTGAGCCGCTCCTGGACCTTCTCGATCGTCTCGGTCAGCAGCGCGACACCGCGCAGCGCGAAGAACTCGCACTCCAGCGGCACGATGACCTTGTGAGCCGCCGTCAGGGCGTTGACGGTGAGCAGGCCCAGCGAGGGCTGGCAGTCGATGACGATGTAGTCGTAGTCGGCCAGCAGCGGCTTCAGGGCGCGCTGCAGGGTCGACTCGCGCGCGACCTCGCTGACCAACTGCACCTCTGCCGCTGACAGGTCGATGTTGCTGGGCAGCAGGTCCATGTTGGGAACCGCGGTCTTCAGGAGCACCTCGTCGGCCGACATCCCCCGCTCCATGAGCAGGTTGTAGACCGTCAGGTCGAGCTCCATCGGGTTGACGCCGAGACCGACGGACAGGGCGCCCTGCGGGTCGAAGTCGACGAGCAGCACCCGTCGTCCGTATTCGGCGAGCGCGGCACCCAGGTTGATGGTCGAGGTGGTCTTGCCGACCCCGCCCTTCTGGTTGCACATCGCGATGATCTTGGCGGGGCCGTGCTCCGAGAGCGGTCCCGGGATCGGGAAGTACGGGAGCGGGCGCCCGGTCGGGCCGACGCGCTCGCGGCGCTGGCGGGCCGCGTCCGGCGCGAGCGTCGCCGCGTACTCGGGGTCCGGCTCGTACTCCGCGTCCGGATCGTAGAAGTGCCCCTCGGGCAGGTCGTCGTAGTCGGCGAGACGGGCGGGTTCTCCACTGCCCCGGTCGCCGGCCATGGCGTTCACGTGATGGCCGTCCATACTCTGGTGGGCTGTCGAGGAAATGCTCTGGTGGGCTGCGAAGGTGTGGACCGCGACGGAGCCGACAGCCTCGAGCCCCGAGGGACCCTGGCCCCGTGCAACCGCTCCTGGCCGACCACCTCCGGGAGAAAATGTCGACTCATTCACAAGTCGTCTTACCTCCTTGGATGTGACCAGGAAACTTTATCGATAGGTCAGCGTGGCACTATGCCGACGGTTGGCGACTCTATGGCGTGTCGGGCGTTCGCAGCAACACAATCCACCGGACCCGGCACGATGTGTCGGTGACGGAACCCCTCGATGTCAAGGCCACAAGCGGCATCGGCCCGATGTTTCGTGGGTGCGCGAATCGGTTAAAGGGTTACGTTCGCGGCGAGTTGAGAGCTCGTCAGCCGACGGCGTGCCCGCGGCGCGTCGCACAAACGACCGGCCGGGCCCTGTCGACAAGGCCCGGCCGGATGTGCAGCGTTGACGCGCTCGATTGACGCCTCAGCCGAGGAGCGTCCGCAGCTCGACCGACTCGAGGCCGTGCGCCTCGGCGACCTCGGGGTAGACGACCTTGCCGTCGTGGGTGTTCAGGCCCTTGGCCAGCGCCGGGTCACGGCGCAGCGCCTCGACCCAGCCGCGGTTCGCCAGCTCCACGATGTAGGGCAGCGTGGCGTTGGTGAGCGCGTAGGTGGAGGTGTTCGGGACCGCGCCGGGCATGTTGGCGACGCAGTAGAAGACCGAGTTGTGGACCTGGAAGGTCGGCTCGGCGTGCGTGGTGGCACGCGAGTCCTCGAAGCAGCCGCCCTGGTCGATCGCGATGTCGACAAGGACACTTCCGGGCTTCATCTTGGCGACGAGCGCGTTGGTGACCAGCTTCGGGGCCTTGGCGCCCGGGATCAGGACCGCACCGACGACGAGGTCGGCCTCGACGACGGCCTTCTCCAGCTCGAAGGCGTTGGAGACGATCGTCTGCACCTTGGTGCCGAAGATCTTGTCGGCCTCGCGGAGCTTGTTGATGTCCTTGTCGAGCAGGGTGACGTGGAAGCCGAGGCCCACGGCGATCTGCACGGCGTTCCAGCCGGAGACGCCACCGCCGATGACGACGGCCTTGCCCGCCTGGACACCCGGGACGCCACCGGGCAGCACGCCGCGGCCGCCGGCCTGGCGCATCAGGTGGTACGCGCCGACCTGCGGGGCGATACGGCCCGCGACCTCGGACATCGGGGCGAGCAGCGGCAGCGCGCGGCCGGCCGTCTCGACGGTCTCGTAGGCGATGGCGGTGGTGCGGGACTCCAGCAGGGCGTCCGTGCACTCCTTGGAGGCGGCCAGGTGCAGGTAAGTGAAGAGCGTCTGGTCCTTGCGGAGGCGGTGGTACTCCTCCGCGATCGGCTCCTTGACCTTCAGCAGCAGGTCGGCGGCGCCCCAGACCTCGTCGGCGGTGTCGAGGATGGCGGCGCCGGCGGCGACGTACTCCTCGTTCGTGATGGACGAGCCGAGACCGGCGTCCTTCTCGATGACGACCTGGTGGCCGTGGCGGACGAGCTCGTTGACTCCGGCGGGCGTGATGGCCACGCGGAACTCGTTGTTCTTGACCTCGCGGGGGATGCCGACCTTCACGTCGATCACGGTCCTTGAAAGAGAGCTTGCAGGAGGAATTATCCCCTCATGCGGTGCATGACGGAACTGACCGCGCCGTACGCGGCCCACCCAGTCTATTGAAGGAGCTCTTCTTGTCTAGCCTTGTAAAGCAATAATTCTCGCTGACACCACCACCGATTTCGTAGGCTACTCGGGGTGATCTTCGAGGAGTCGCTCTCCGGCCTCGCGGTGGAGCCGTGCCGCAGCTGGATCCCCGAGCCGTTCGAGGGTGTCCGCAATCCGTAGCTGGAGCACCGCCTCCAGCTGTCCGTCGCCCGCTTTCCGGACGGTTTCGAGGGCCTCCCGACAGATCCGCAGCGCCTCCTCCGGCAGTCCCGCACACTCCTGCACCCGGGCCAGCTCGCCCATCGCCCGCGCCTGACCCGCCGTGTCGCCGGCCCTGCGGCAGGTGCCCACGGCGGCCCGCCAGGCCGTGAGCGCCTCGCCCCAGCGGCCCGCCTGGGCGTGCACCCCGCCGATCCGGCCGTGCAGCCGCGCCGCATCGGCCTGTTCCCCTTGGGCGAGCCGCAGCTCCAGCGCCCGCCCGTACCAGTCGGCGGCCCGCTGCCAGTCGCCCAGCTCGCCGTACGTACCGCCGAGCGACTCCAGGGCCCGGCCGACGGCCGCCGCGTCCCCCGCCGCGCGAGCCGCCTCCAGCGCGCCGCGGTAGCGGGTGAGCGCCGCCGCGGTGCGGCCGGCGTGGACGTCCAGATCCGCGAGGTTGAGCAGCGCGGCGGCCTTCTCCCGCGGCAGCCGGCGGCGCTCGGCGACCTCCAGGACCAGCTCGTGCAGCGCATAGAGGTCCGGCGCAGCGGCCTCGGGGCCCTGGTGTGCGAGCAGCGTACGGGTCAGCGCAGCCATCAACCGCCGGTCCAGGGTGTCGAGTTCACCGTCGGCGACGGCGATCCGCGCCGCGTCCAGGAGGGTGCCGCGGTGGCCGCGCAGCCAGTCCCCGGCGGCGGCGCGCGAGGGGAAGCGCAGCGAGCGCGGCAGCCCGGCGACCTTCAGGCGCGCGGGCGAGCCGGGTGCCTCGCTCATCGCCCAGCACGACACCAGCAGCCGTACGGTGCGCTGCAGCATCCGGGCACGGGCCAGCTGGATGTCGGAGGAGCGCTCGTACGCCTCCAGCAGGTTGCGCACGAGAGGGGCGAGGCAGCCGGGCAGCCGGTACTGCGGATGGCCCGCGGCGCCGTCCGGGACGGCGTCCGCCGGGTCCTGGCCGGCCACCGGGCGCAGCAGGCCGAGCGCGGCGAATTCCTGGAGCGCGGGTCCGGCCGTGGCGACCGAGCAGCCGGCCAGGGCGGCGGCGTCGTGCGCGTCCACCAGGCCGCCCGGGGCCAGGACGGTCAGCCGCAGCATCCGGGCCGCGGGCTTCGGCAGGGCGTCGTAGGCGAGTTGGAAGGCGCGGAACAGCGGCCGGGCCGCCGTGGAGACGCCTTCCGGCAGCGGTACGGCGGCCAGCGCCCGGTGCAGATCGGAGAGCGAGGACTTCGGCCGGGCGGCGAGCCAGCCGCCGGCCAGCACCAGGGCGGCGGGCTGGCCGGCGCACTGCTCGGCGACGGCGTCGGCGGTGCTCGGGTCGACGGTGATCCGGGTCGGCCCGGCGTAGCGGGCGAGGATCTCGACCGCCGCCGCCCTGTCCAGCCCGCCCAGGGTGCACGGCCGGACGTCGGGGATACCGGTCAGCGGCCCCTGGGAGACCACCACGACCAGGCATTCCGGCACGTCCGGGAGCAGCGGCTCGACCTGTTCGGCGCCCGGCGCGTCGTCCAGGAAGAGCAGCGCCCGGCGCCCCGCGAGCGCCCCGCGCAGCAGCTCGCCCAGTTCGTCCTCGGCGGCGCCGGGCGGGGCGTCGGTGTCCAGCGCGGTGAGCAGGTCGCGGGCGATGGCGTCGGTGGCGCAGGGTTCGCCGTCCCGGCCGGTGAGGGTGGCGCGCAGCACGCCGTCGGGATAGTCGGCGGCGAGCTCGCGCAGCAGGGCCTCGGCCAACGCGGTGCGGCCGGAGCCGGGGCGGCCGGCGATCAGCAGGACGCGGCTGCGGGTGCCCCGACGGCCGGTGAGGGTGTCCAGGCCGGTGCGTTCGATGTCGGCGCGGAGGGCCTTGAGTTCACGGCGGCGACCGGCGATGCGGGCGGTGGCGGGCGGAGCCGCGGGCGCGGGGACGGTGGCGTCGTCCCGGCGGGGCCCCGATGCCCGCCGGGACGACGCGGCCGTGGCACCCCCGACCGGCCGGCCGGTCGCCTCCGGCGGGAGCTGCCCGCCGCCCACCGCCTGATCCGTCACCGGCCACGCTCCCGTCCACGTGCGCGTACGATCCCGCCGCGATCGCCGACGGGAACGCTGCCGAGCGTAGTTCACGATCCGTCACCACCCGCGTTGAGCGGGGCTGTTGCGTCACTCGATCGGAACAGCAGATCATCGGACCGGTTCGGAAAGTGCCGGTCAGGACGGTCAGGCGACGAACGGGCGGGCCGGCCACGGCGCGTCGGCCGGCCGCAGCGCGTCCAGCCCCGCACCGCCCTGGGCCGCGGTCAGCGCGAGCGCGCCCACCACGAGGCAGTTGTTGTGCAGCTCACCGGCGAGGGCGCCGCGCACCAGCTCGTCCGGCGCCACCCGCGCCAGCTCCATGTCGGCCTCCTCCTCGGAGACCTCGAACCGCTCCCCCTCGGCCTCGGACAGACCGCGGGCGAGGAAGATCCGGACGGCTTCGTCGCAGCCGCCGGGCGTGGTGTAGACATCGGTCAGCACGCGCCAGTCATCGGCCTTGACGTGCGCCTCCTCGTACAGCTCACGCTGTGCCGCGTGCAGCGGGTTCTCACCGGGGATGTCGAGCAGCCCGGCGGGGATCTCCCACAGCTTCTGGCGTACCGGGTGCCGGTACTGGCGCAGCACCAGCACCCGCCCCTCGTCGTCGAGGGCGAGCACGGCCACCGAGCCCGGGTGCACCTGGTAGTCCCGCGCGGCGGACGAGCCGTCCGGCATCACCACCTCGTCGGTGCGCACGCTGGTCTTGTTCCCGGTGAACGGCGTCGTGGTGGCGGTGACCGTCCACTCCTCGGGGGTGTCCTTGATCGCCATGGCGCGTCCTCCTGTGTGTACCTGACCTGTGCCAACGCAGAAACCGGGGCACGACCTCGGGTGAGGAGGTCGTACCCCGGCAACCGTATCCGTCCTGCCGGGTGCTACTCGACGGCACCCGTCTTGCGCGCGACCGCGGCCTTCACCAGCCCGGCGAAGAGCGGGTGCGGGCGGGTCGGCCGGGACCGCAGCTCCGGGTGCGCCTGGGTGGCGACCAGGTAGGGGTGCACCTCGCGGGGGTACTCGACGTACTCGACGAGCTTGTTGTCCGGGGAGGTGCCGGAGAACTGCAGGCCGGCCTTCTTCTCCAGCTCGCCGCGGTAGGCGTTGTTGACCTCGTAGCGGTGGCGGTGGCGCTCCTCGACGTAGGGCTGGTCGTCGTACACCTCGCGCACGATCGAGCCCTCGGCGAGCTTGGCCGGGTACATGCCCAGCCGCATCGTGCCGCCCATGTCGCCCTCACCTGCGACGATGTCCAGCTGCTCGGCCATCGTCGAGATCACCGGGTCGGCGGCACCCGGGTCGAACTCGGTGGAGTTCGCGCCCTTGATACCGGCCAGGTTGCGAGCCGCTTCGATGACCACGCACTGCAGGCCCAGGCACAGGCCGAGCAGCGGCAGCTTCTGCTCGCGGGCGTAGGTGATCGCGCCGACCTTGCCGTCCACGCCGCGGTCGCCGAAGCCACCGGGGATGCAGACCGCGTCGCAGTCGCCGAGCTGCTCCGCGGCGCCCGCCGGGGTCTTGCAGTCGTCCGAGGTGACCCACTTGAGCTTCACCCGGGTCTTGTTCGCGAAGCCGCCGGCCCGCAGCGCCTCGGTCACCGAGAGGTAGGCGTCGGGCAGGTCGATGTACTTGCCGACCAGCGCGACCTTGACCTCGTGGTCGGGGTTGTGGACGCGGTCGAGCAGGTCCGCCCACTGCGTCCAGTCCACGTCGCGGAACGGCAGGTCCAGCTTGCGCACGACATAGGCGTCCAGGCCCTCGGCGTGCAGAACCTTGGGGATGTCGTAGATGGAGGGGGCGTCGATGGCGGCGACCACCGCGGCCTCGTCCACGTCGCACATCAGCGAGATCTTGCGCTTGATGGCGGTGGGCACCTCGCGGTCGGCACGCAGCACGATCGCGTCGGGCTGGATACCGATGTTGCGCAGCGCCGCGACCGAGTGCTGGGTCGGCTTGGTCTTGAGCTCACCGGACGGGCCGATGTAGGGGAGCAGCGAGATGTGCACGACGAAGACGTTGTCCCGGCCGACCTCGTGGCGGACCTGGCGGACGGTCTCCAGGAACGGCAGCGACTCGATGTCGCCGACCGTGCCGCCGACCTCGGTGATCACGACATCGACGTCGTCGGTCGCCATCCGGCGGATGCGGTGCTTGATCTCGTTGGTGATGTGCGGGATGACCTGCACGGTGTCACCGAGGTACTCGCCGCGCCGCTCCTTGGCGATCACGGTGTTGTAGACCTGGCCGGTGGTGACGTTCGCGGAGCCGTCGAGGTCGACGTCCAGGAAGCGCTCGTAGTGGCCGATGTCCAGGTCGGTCTCGGCACCGTCGTTGGTGACGAAGACCTCACCGTGCTGGAACGGGTTCATCGTTCCCGGGTCGACGTTCAGGTACGGGTCGAGCTTCTGCATCGTGACCCGCAGGCCGCGCGCCTTCAGGAGCGCACCCAGGCTGGAGGCGGTGAGCCCCTTGCCCAGCGAGGAGGCGACGCCCCCGGTGACGAAGAGGTGCTTGGTCGTCGTGGATTTGGGCGGCATGGCCAAGAGGGAGCTCCCGTGGTCGCGAGGTGGAGAGGTGCGAAGCGGCGCCGTCCCGGGTTTTCAGGGGTGCCGTCGCTGCGGTTCGGGGGTTCTCGTGCCCACCGGTCCACGGGGTACCAGGCTATCAGCGACCGGGCATGGTCGCGCCCGGCCACGCACGGGCCGGTCCACGTGACCCGCGCCACCCGATCGGACCACCCCACTCCTCGCGAGCGTCGCGCGGATCGCTCATCTGCGTCGTATCCTGCTCGGACACTCGCTTACGAGCCGCCCGGGAAGGCACCACCCCCGCCCGATTTCCGGTCCCGCTGCTCGGCGACGTTTCATGGGCAGGACGGACAGCACACACGTCCCATGGGGGGCGTCACTCCACAGTTCGACGGGAGATGCACGTGGCCGGGCGCATCGAGGACTACGCACTCATCGGCGATATGCAGACGGCCGCACTGGTGTGCCGGGACGGCACGGTCGACTGGCTGTGTCTGCCGCGCTTCGACTCGCCGGCGGTCTTTGCGGGACTGCTCGGCACGGAGGAGCACGGCTTCTGGCGGATGGGGCCGGCCGCCGGGCCCGGCCCCGGTGCCGGGCCCCGGCACGCCGACCGCCGCCGCTACCGGGGCGATTCCCTGGTGCTGGAATCGGAGTGGGACACCCCGCGCGGCACGGTGCGGGTGATCGACTTCATGCCGCCGCGGGACGGCGCCCCGCAGCTGATCCGCATCGTGGAAGGTGTCAGCGGCCGCGTCCCGATGCGCTCGGAGCTGCGGATGCGGTTCTCGTACGGATGGGTCGTGCCGTGGGTCCACAAGGTGGACCACCGCACGGTCGCGGTCGCCGGTCCGGATTCGGTGTGGCTGGACACCGAGGCGGAGACCTACGGCAAGGACCTGACGACCTACTCCGACTTCACGGTCGGCCCCGGTGACCGGATCGCCTTCACGATCAGCTGGCAGCCCTCGCACCACCAGCCGCCCGCCACCGCGGAACCTGAGGCGTCGCTGGAGGCCACCGAGGAGTTCTGGCGCGAGTGGGTCGAGCACTGCACGTACCACGGGCCCTACCGCGATGCGGTGGTGCGCTCGCTGATCACCCTCAAGGCGCTGACGTATGCGCCGACCGGCGGCATCGTCGCCGCGCCCACCACGTCCCTGCCCGAGTGCATCGGCGGCATCCGCAACTGGGACTACCGCTTCACCTGGCTGCGGGACGCCGCGATCACCCTCTCGTCCCTGCTGCGCACGGGCTACCGGGAAGAGGCCCGGGCCTGGCGCGAGTGGCTGCTGCGGGCGGTGGCCGGCGATCCGGAGAACCTCCAGATCATGTACGGCATCGCCGGCGAGCGGGAGCTGGGCGAGAACGAACTCGGCTGGCTTCCCGGATACGAGAACTCCCAGCCGGTCCGGGTCGGCAACGGCGCCGCGGGCCAGCTGCAGCTGGACGTGTACGGCGAGGTCACCGAGGCGCTGCACCTGGCGCACATGACGGGCCTGGCACGCAACGACTACGCCTCCCTCCTCCAGCTCAAGCTGATCCAGTGGGTGGAGAAGCACTGGGACGAGCCGGACGAGGGCATCTGGGAGGTCCGCGGACCGCGCCGCCACTTCGTCCACTCCAAGGTCATGACGTGGGTCGCCGTCGACCGCACCGTCAAGCTGATCGAGTCCGGGGACGTGGACGGCCCGCTGGAGCGCTGGAAGGACCTGCGCGAGACCATCCACCGGGACGTGTGCGAGAAGGGTTACGACAAGGAGCGCAACACCTTCACCCAGTCCTACGGCTCCCAGGAGCTGGACGCCTCGCTGCTGCTGATCCCGCAGATGGGCTTCCTGCCGCCGGACGACAAGCGCGTCATCGGCACCATCGAGGCGATCCAGCGGGAGCTGGCCACCGAGGACGGCTTCATCCTGCGCTACCCCACCTCGGGGGAGGGCGATCTCGGCGTGGACGGCCTGGAGGGCGAGGAGGGCGCGTTCCTGGCCTGTTCGTTCTGGCTCGCCGACGACCTGGCGATGATCGGCCGGGTGGACGAGGCCCGCAGGCTCTTCGAGAAGCTGCTCTCGCTCCGCAACGACCTGGGGCTGCTGGCCGAGGAGTGGGACGCGAAGCTCAAGCGCCAGGTGGGCAACTTCCCGCAGGCCTTCAGCCACGTCCCGCTGATCGACACGGCGCTGCGGCTGACCGCCAGCGGCGCGTACGGGGGCGGGTAGCGCACCGGCCCGTGTTGCCGGGTGCATACCCCGGGCACACGGGCCGCAGCCGCAGCTCAGTCCGCCCGGCGCGGGGCCAGGGCGAGGACGGCGACCGGCACGATCAGCAGGACGACGGCGGCGTTCAGCCCGCCGTAGCCGATCAGGGCCACGATCCCCCCGGCCAGCGCGCCGCCGCCCGCACCGGCGAGATTCATCAGGGTGTCGGCCAGGCCCTGGACCTCGGAGCGGTGCGCGGCCGCGGTCGATTCGGTCAGCAGCGTCGAACCGGCGACGGTGGCGCAGGACCAGCCGAGCCCGAGCAGGAACAGGCCGGCGACGACGGCCCCCCGGGAGCCGCCCGCGGTGCCGGCGACGGCCGCGGCGGCGAGCAGGACGACCTGTCCGACGAGGACGACCCGGACCCGGCCGATCCGGTCGGTGAGGCGGCCGACGAGCGGCGAGAGCGCGAACATCCCCGCGATGTGCAGGCTGATGGCGAATCCGACGACTTTCAGCTCCGCGCCGTCGTGGGCGAGATGGATCGGCGTCATGGTCATCACGGACACCATGACGGCGTGCCCGAGGACGACGGCGACCAGGCCGAGCCGCGCCTCGGGGGCCGCGCGGACATGCCGCAGGGCGGCGGTGACACGGGTGGCGAAGGGGGCGGCGGGCTCGGGGTGGCCGGCCCGGGCTGCCGTGGTGGGGGCGGTGGCGACCGCGAGGAGCAGCGGATCCGGGCGGAGCAGCAGCTGAATCAGCGTCCAGCCGATCAGGAACGCGCCGACGGAGAAGACGAACGTGCCGGCTTCCTCCGGCTCGCCCAGTGCGCGGGCGACCGGCTCGCCGGGGCCGCTGAGGTTGGGGCCGAGGACGCTGCCGAGGGTGGTGGCCCAGACGACGAGGGACAGGGCGCGGGCCCGGTGGGCGTCCTCGGCGAGGTCGGCGGCCGCGTAACGGGCCTGGAGGTTGGCGGCGGTGGCGGAGCCGATGAGGAGCATCCCGGCGAGCAGCAGCGGGAACCAGCCCAGCCGCGCCGCCGCCAGGACGAGCAGCGAGCCCACGGCGCCGAGCAGCCAGCCGGTACCGAGTCCGGCGCGGCGGCCCCGGGAGCGGGAGAGTGCGGCGAGCGGGATGCCGAGCAGCGCCGCGCCGAGGGTGATGGAGGTGGTGGCGAGGCCCGCCGCGGCCTCGGATCCGGTGAGCCGGCCGACCAGCAGGGAGCCGGAGGAGAGCATCGAGCCCATCCCGATCCCGCCCACGACCTGGGCGGACATCAGGACCCGGACGGTGCGGCGCTGTACGGCGGCACGGTCCGGGTCCTGGGGTATGGGCTGGGGTACGCCGTGCGGAGGGCGTCCGCCGGCCGGACCCCGGCGGCCGGCGGGATCACCGCGGTCGGCGGGGCCGTTGCGGGTTTGTGCGGTACCTGACATGTGCAGAGCGTAGGGAGGTGCGGCCCCGCGCGACAGGGGTCAGAACGGGGTCAGGGTGAGGGTGAGCTCCTTCGGAGCGCCGTCCTCGATGTACGAGGCGAAGCCGGCGACGTCGTCGAAGGCGAAGCCGTACGCCTTGCCGTCCTGGGTCGCCGCGTGCATGGCGCGGGCGTAGTGGTTGGTGAGCCGCTGCTGGTAGAAGTCGGCCGGGTCGGTGGTCGGCTGGGACGCGTGGGTGGTGAGCGTGGAGCGGTTGAGGGCGGCGCCCAGGATCGCGGCGACCGGTCCGAGGGTGCCGTCGTTGGGGGCGGCGAGGGTGCCGTCGCAGAAGAGGACGTCACGGGTGGACGGCTTGTCGAAGGAGACCGAGCCGGGGCCGGTGAAGGAGAGCTTGCCGCCGCTGACCCGCCCGGTGAAGGTGCCGGCGTTCGTCGTCACGGACAGGTCCTTGGCCGCATAGGCCGACCATGCCTCGTCGATGGCGGGTGCGAGGTGGTCCTTTCCGAACAGCCCGCTGTCCAGGCCGTGACCGGGCGCGATGATCCGCTTGTCGCCGACCACCAGGCGGTCGAAGCCCTCCGCTCCCTTGACGTCGGCGAAGACCTTGGCGCGGGCGCCGTCCTTGAGCGTGCCGGTGGTCTGCTCCTTGGCCCCGGCCAGCTTGATCGCGAGCGGGACGCTGAACATGTCGACCATGGTGGTGTTGCAGTACATCCCGCCGGAGTTGTAGGTGAACTCGGCGCAGTCGTGCAGGATGTCGTAGTTGGGGTCGGACGCGACCCAGCCGGCCGGGTAGGCGAGCGCCGCCTTGCCGTTGCCGTCCTCGACGGCCTTGAACTTGAGCTTGCCGCCCAGCGCGGTGTAGATCCGGCCGGACATCTGCGGCAGCTGGAGAGTGGTGGTGCCGGAGGCGGCGAGGGGGATGGCGTAGTCGGTGAAACCGTCCGAGCCGTTGTCGGACACCGCCACGGGCTTGAGCCGGCCGTCCGGGGTGACGCGCACCTGCTGGGTGCCGTCGTTGCCCACGATGTAGATCCACACCGAGGAATTGGCGTACTCCCCGGAGGAGTTGACGATGTGCAGGGGCAGGCCCGCGGCGGCCCGGCCCGTCGGGGCCCCGGTGGCGAGTGCCCGGCCGCCGAGGGCGAGGCCGGATGCGGTGGCGGCGCCGGCGGCGAGAGAGCCGAGAAGGGTGCGGCGGGAGATCACGATGCGGCTCCTTGGCGTGCGGTACGGGCCCGGGCGGGCTGTGCGACGGAGACGGCGACGTGGTCGACGAGCAGCGAACCGCCCGGCCGGGTCGCGTCGGTGGGCGTGGCCGCCCCCGCGACGCCGTCCGGGAAGGCACCGCCCATCGCGAGGTTCAGCAGCAGGAAGTGGCCGTGATGGGTCGCCTTCGCCCAGGTGTCGGCGTCCATCTCGGCGGCGGTGACGGTGTGGAACTTCGTTCCGTCGACGTACCAGTTCAGCGATTCCGCGGCGCTGTCGGTGCGGTCGAGCTCCAGCGCGTAGGTGTGGAATCCGGCCTGGCAGGCGCTGCCGGGGCACTCGCGGGTGTTTCCCTTGCCCTGGGTCTCATTGCACGGCCCGCCGGGGTTGACGCCGCAGTGCAGCGTGCCCCAGACCTTGTTGATGCCGTTGACGTTCTCCATGACGTCGAACTCGCCGATGCCCGGCCAGTTCTGGTAGTTGCCCCGGTAGGCGTCGCCCAGCGTCCAGAACGCCGGCCAGTAGCCGAGTGCGGCGTCACCGGAGACGTCCGGCATCCGGATGCTCGCCTCGATGCGGAGCTTGCCGCCGGCCGGCGCCGCGAAGTCGGTGCGCTGGGTCTCGATCCGGCCCGAGGTCCATTCGGCGCCGTTCTTCAGGGCCGTGATCCTGAGGTGGCCGGCACCGTCGAGCTGGAGGTTCTCGGGGCGATCGGTGTAGGTCTCCCGCTCCCCGGTGCCCCAGTTGGCCGGGCCTCCGGGGTAGCCGGTGCCGGTGTCGGTGATCCAGTCGTCGGCGGGGGGCCGCGATCCGGCGGCGCCGTCGAAGTCGGCGCGCCAGACCTCCTGGAAGGCGTCGGGGGCGGCTGCCGTGGCGGCCGACGCCGTCGGGACGGTGAGGGCGGAGGCGCCGAGGAGTGCGGCGCTCGCGGCGAAGAGCGCCGCGCGTACCGCTCTTTTCCTGAATTTCATGTTCATGACATTCTCCTCGCACAGTGGGGGGTAGTGAGGAGCGCTGAGGGGTATGCGGCGTGAGAGCGCTCTCATGCCGCGTCCACAGGGAACCCTGCCGACTCGGCGGCATACCGTCAAGTCATCGCGAGGAAAAAGGAGTTGGACGGTGCCGGATGATCTCTGAACCCACTGGCCGCCGCCCCGCACACGGCCCCCGCCCGACCCTGGAGGCCGTCGCGGCGCACGCCGGGGTCTCGCGGGCGACGGTCTCCCGTGTGGTCAACGGCGGTACGGGCGTACGGGCCGCGGTCCAAGAACGCGTCCGGCAGGCGGTGGCGGAGTTGGGATACGTACCGAACAGCGCGGCCCGTTCCCTGGTCACCCGCCGCACGGGCGCGGTCGCGGTGATCATCGCCGAGCCGGAGACCCGGGTCTTCACCGACCCGTTCTTCGGCCGCCAGCTGCGCGGCATCAGCCGTGAGCTGTCCGCCGCCGACACCCAGCTCCTGCTGCTGTTCGTCGAGCACCGCGACGACTACGCCCGGATCGGTCGCTATCTGACGGCCGGACACGTCGACGGCGCGCTGATGTTCTCGCTGCACGACGACGACCCCCTGCCCGCCATGGCGGAGCGCGCCGGACTGCCCACGGTCTACGGCGGCCGGCCCGGCTGGGCGGGCGCCGACCGCGACCCGCACCTCCTCTACGTCGACACCGACAACCGCGGTGGTGCCCGCCGGGCCGTACACCACCTCCTGGGCCACGGCCGCCGCCGGATCGCCGTGATCACCGGCCCGCTCGACCAGACCTCCGCGCTGGACCGCCTGGCGGGCTACCGCGACGCCCTGGGCATCGCGGAGCCGGACCCCCGGCTCGTCGCGGACGGCGGGTTCACCGCGGCCGGTGGCGAACGCGCGATGGCCGAACTCCTCGACGCCGTGCCCGACCTGGACGCCGTCTTCGCCTGCTCCGACCTGATGGCGAACGGTGCGCTGCGCACCCTGCGGGCCCGCGGACGCCGGGTGCCGGACGATGTGGCGGTGGTCGGCTACGACGACCTCGAACCCGCGGCCTGGGCGGATCCGCCGCTGACCACCGTGCGCCAGGACGTGGAGGGGATGGGCGGCATGATGGCCCGGCTCCTGCTGCGGCGGCTGGGGGTTCGGGGGACGGACCGCGGGGAGCTCGCGCCGGTGATCACTCAGGCGAGGCTGGTGGTGCGCGAGTCGGGCTGAGCCCCGCCGGTCCGCCCGCCGCCCGCCGGGCCGCCGCCGGCCGACCGGGCCGCCGGGCGGACCGCGCTCCTCCGGACAGCGGACTACGGGTAGCGTTCGTCGCCATGGGGCCGGAAGCAAAAATCGAAGCCGAGATCACGGTACGCAGGGCACTGGAGCTGCCCGCGCTGCGGCGCGGCCTGCCGGAGGTGCTGGCCGGCGAGGACCGGCTGGACCGGCCGGTGCGCTGGGTGCACGCGGGCGAGGTGCCGCACATCGCCTCGCTGCTCAAGGGCGGCGAGCTGCTGCTGACCACCGGCCTGGGGCTGGGCACCCGGCCCTCCGAGCAGCGTGCCTTCATCCGCAAGCTCGCGGACCGCGAGATCGCCGCTCTCGTCGTGGAGCTCGGCTCGCGGTTCGACTCGCTGCCCTCGGCGCTGATCGACAGCGCCCGGGACTGCGGCCTGCCACTGATCCAGCTGCACCGCGAGGTCCCGTACGTCACGGTCACCGAGGCCATCCACACCGAGATCGTCAACGGTCACTACGCGCAGCTGCGCCGGGCCGACGAGATCCTGCGGCGCTGCACGGACGTCCTGCTTCGCGGCGGCGGCGCCCCCGAGGTACTCCGGCTGCTGGCCGTCTTCACCGGCAACCCCCTCTGCCTGGAGGCCCCCGACGGCAGCCCCCTCTACGCTGCGGGCCCCGACACCGGCGACGACGACGGCGCCGCCGACGCCGACCCGCTGCTGGCCTGGGAGGGCCTGCGCGACACCGGCGTACGCATCGACATCCCCGGCGGCGGTCACGGCCCCGACGCCGTCCGCGCCCGCCTGGTCCTGCTGCCCGTCAACGCCCCCCTCGCGCCCGTCCACCGCATCGCCGCCGAACGCGCCGCTGACCTCCTGGCGGTCGTCATGCTCCAGTCCCGTCAGGAGGAGGTGCTGGCCGCCCGAGGGCGCGGCGACTTCCTGGCCGACCTGGCGGAGGGCCGGATCTCCGCGGCCGAGGCCCCGGGGCAGGCACGCCTGCTGGGGTTCCGCCCCGGCGCTGAACCCGTCCTCCCGGTCGTCATGCGGCTGCCCGCCGGCCTTCCCACCCCGGGCAGCTGGGCCCTGCTCGCCCAGGCCCTGCGCGAGGAGCTCGCCGCCCCCGGTGTGTCCGTACTCCTCGGCGTGCGCCCCGTCGAGAACCGCGTCCCGATGCTGGTGTCGCTGCGTGCGGGCCAGGACCGCGACGCGCTCGCCGACCGCATCGCCGAGGCGCTGCGCGCCGGGGTCGTCCGCGCGGGCCTGGACCGCCCGGCCGCGCACCGCCCGGTGGTCGTGGTCGGCACGGCGGGCGACTGGTCGGCGGCCGGCCCTGGACTGCGGCATGCGGCGGAAGCGGCGGCCGCGGCCCAGGGCCTGCCCGAACAGCCCTGGCACGACGCCCGCCGCCTGGACATCGAGCTGCTGCTGTGGCGGATGCGCGAACACGGCGAAGAGGGTGTGCTCGCCGACTTCGTGGACCGCGCCATCGGCCCGCTCCTCAGCCACGACCGCACCGCCCGCCAGCCGTTGCTGCCCACTCTGGAGGCCTATCTGGCCAGTGCCGGGCGCAAGGCCGAAACCGCCCGGGACCTGAACGTGAACCGCCAGACCCTGTACGACCGCCTGGCCCGTATCGGCCAGCTGCTGGGCACCGACCTGGACGACCCCCAGACGGTCCTGGGCCTGCGCCTCGCGCTGCGCGCCAGGCGCCACACGGACAAGCCGTAGCCCCCAGGGCCGCACGACGGCGGCCGGGCACCCGGCCGCCGGCAGCGGCTCCGCGGCGGCCCGGCCCGGAGGCGGCGCCCCCGGCGGGCTATCCGGCTACGGTCTCCGCCGCGGTGCCGACGCCGAGCGTCACCAGCACCCCGCCCGTCGCACGCTCCAGATTGCGATTCACCCGCGGCCGCCGCAGCCGCTCCAGCAGGCTGCCCGCGCAGACCACGACCAGCAGCAGCCACACCGCCGCGATGACCGCGTCCACCGCGCCGAGGAGCAGGGTCGCCCCCAGGATCGAGTGCCCCCGGGGGAGGAACTGCGGGACCACGGCGACGAAGAAGATCCCGACCTTGGGGTTGAGCAGGCAGCTCAACAGCCCCTGACGGAAGGCCCGTACGGGCCCCAGCCGGCGCGCGGGAGGCTCGGCCGGCTCCGCCACGACGGGCGCGGCCCCGGTCCCGGCCGCCGCGCGGGAGCGCCGCTGGGCCCACAGGGCCTGTCCGCCCAGCACCACCAGGTAGGCCGCGCCGGCCAGCCGCACGAAGGTGAACGCCGCATCCCACCGCTGCAGCGCCGCCGCGAGCCCGACCGCGGCGGCGACCGCCCACGCCAGGGATCCGACCGCCGCGCCGAGGGCCGTGGCGGCACCCGTCCGCCGTCCGCCGCGTACGCAGTTCCGCAGCACCAGCAGGGTGTCCGGACCGGGAGCCATCGTCATCAGAAGGGCGAAGAGCGCAAAGCCCAGTACGGCAGCGGTCACGGCGATCTCCCGTCGTACGACGTCCGGTTCCGGTGACCCTATCCGGTGCCGCCACCGGGTGTCCGGGTCAGGATCCGTGCAGCGGCTGGGTCAGTTCGTCGTAGACGCTCAGCACCTGCGCCACCGTGTCGTCCTCACTCGGCCACCCGGCCGCCTGGACGCGGCCCGCCTCGGCCAGCGCATCGCGGCGCAGCGGGTCGGTGAGGAGGCCGAGGACTCCGCGGGCCAGGGCGGCGGCGTCCCCGTAGCGGACGAGTTCGGCGGCCGGACCGACCAGTTCGCGGGTGCCCCCGGTGTCGGTGGCGACCAGCGGGACGCCGGTGCGCAGCGCCTCCTGGGCGATCAGGGAGCGCGCTTCCCAGCGGCTGGGCAGCACCACCAGGTCGGCGGCGGCGAGGAGTTCGGGGACGTCGTCGCGGCGGCCCAGCAGCTGGACGGGCAGTTGCTCGGCGTCGATTCGGCGCTGGAGGGCGGCCCGCTGGTCCCCCTCCCCCGCGATGGCCAGCAGCGGCTGCGGGTCGAGCGAGCACCAGGCGTGTGCCGCGTCCAGCAGCAGGTCGTGGCCCTGGTGCGGGTCGAGGCGGCCGACCGCGAGCAGCAACGGCCGATCGACGGCGCCCAGTTCGGCCCGCTCCTTGTGCCGCGTCCGGTCGTGGTCCTCGGGCTCGGACACGATGCGGCCGGGGCGCGGGCGCGGCACTGCGACCGGCGCGAGGCGGGCGTCGCGCGCGCCCCTCTCGCGCGCCCGGTCCACCAGGTCCGAACAGGCCCCCAGGACGACGGCCGCGGCGCGGGCCACCCGCCACTCCATCAGATGCACGACCCCGGCCCGCGCGCCCTCGGTGTGCGCCTTGGTGTGCCAGGTGACGACCAGGGGCACGCGCGCGCCCCGCGGGCTGCGCAGCCCGCGCAGCGCCGTCGTGGCGCGCAGCCCGGCCCGCAGACCGTGGGCGTGCACCAGGTCGGCGTCCCAGCAGGCACTGCGCAGCGCGGCCACGGACGCCGGATCCATCCGCGGGACGACCGGCACGAACCGTGCGCCCGCGGCGGTGAAGCGGTAGGTCTCCTCGGTGTCGGCGGTGGCGCAGACGGTGACCCGCACACCGCGTGCGACCAGCCCTTCGGCCAGCGAGCGGACGTGCGCCGCGCTGCCGGCGCTGCCGTGCCCGAGCACCTGGACCGTGCGCAGCGGCGACTGCCCGTGCGACGAGGCCGGGGTGCTGGTCACGTGGTCGGGACTCCTGGGTCGGGGGGACGGTAGGGACCGTACCGGTGGTGCGGGCCGAGTACTACAAGGCGCTGCGGCACGCTGCCGGCGACGCGGGAGACGTCCCCCGACCGGAGGGGGCGAACCCGCCCGGCGCCGCACACCGCGCCCAGGATGCCAGCCCCGCGCCACCTCTTCGGCACCGTCCGGGCGCCGTTGTCGCGGGATGCCGCGCCCCCGGGGCCTCGGCATCACCCACATGGGCGACAAAGCGGGACCTGACCCGCCTGCCGGCGGCCGAATAGCTGGCCGGAACTCATCGCCATGGGGCGGATCCCGGCGTACGCGGACCACCCCGGCGCGCCTCAGAGCGCGGCGGCCGCCCGGCCGACCCGGTCGCCGACCGCCGCGGCGGCCACCAGCCCCGCGGCGTGCGCGGCCAGTCCCGCGCGGCCGTTGCCCGCCACGATCGCGAGCCCGAGGGCCGCACCGAGCGCGTGCGCCCCGGCGTCCCCGAGCATCGTGCGCTCCGCCAGGTCGTCGCGGACGATCGCGGCGGCCGCGCCGAGCGGCGGGGCGGACAGCGTCCCGGCCTCCCCGCGGCGCAGCAGCCCCGGGGCGCCGAGGGCCAGTACGGCGCCGGCGGCCCGGCCCGGCCGGACGTCCAGGAGGTTGACCAGGTGGGCCGAGCCCGCGATGACCACGCCCGCCAGCAGCTTGTCGACCGGGCGCCGCTCGATCAGGGCGCCCGCGGCGAGCCCGGCGACGCCGATGCCGAACAGCTTGACCGCCCCGCTCGTGACCTCACCTCGGCGCAGCGCCGACAGGTGCGCCCGGAATCCGCGCCGGGTGTCGCCGGCGCCGAAGACGTCGTCGTACGCCCCGCACCCCCCGGCGGCCAGGACGGCGAGGGCCGCGGCGCCACGGGTGCGGGCGGAGAGCCCCGGTGCGGTGGCGGCGGCGAGCGCGGTGCCGGCGGCGGTGGCGAGCCCGGCGTGCAGGTGCACGGTCCGCCCCGCGTAGTTCTTCCGGTCCCACAGGACGGCGCCACCGGGCGGACGGCTCCGCAGCGCTCCGTACGCGGCCCGGGTGGCCCCCGCCGCGCCGAGCAGCGCCGAGATCCGTCCGGCCGCCCTGCTGCCTGTCGCCCGCATGCCGCTCCCCTCGCCCGGCACGGTGCCGGGCTCAACTCCCGCCACCCTAGGGGGCAGGAGCCACCCGGCCGAGCTTGGCTCCGGTCGCTGACCTGGGATGATGCCGCCTGTCACAAAAGGGCCGACACGAGCCGGCAAAGCCCGACAGGGGCTGACAAGGGCCGGTTCACGTGGGCGGGCCGGTTCGGTTCACGTGGGCGGGCCGGTTCACGTGGTGGGCCGGCCGGCGCCCGGTGCCGGGGCCGTGCCCGATGACGAGGCCGTGCCCGGTGACGAGGCCGTCTAGCGCCCCGTTCGGGCCGTCTCCAGCAGTTCCTCGGCGTGCGCCCTGGCCGTCTCCGAGTCTTCCTGGCCGGCCAGCATCCGGGAGAGTTCGCGGACCCGCTCCTCGCCCTCCAGCGCCGTGACCCCGCTGCTGGTGACCGACCCGTCGTGGGTCTTCTCCACCAGGAGCTGCCGGTCCGCGAACGCGGCGACCTGCGGGAGGTGGGTGACCACCACGACCTGCGCCGACTTCGCGAGCCTGGCCAGCCGCCGGCCGACCTCGACGGCCGCCTTGCCGCCGACGCCCGCGTCGACCTCGTCGAAGAGATAGGTCGGCACCGGGTCGGAGCCGGCGAAGACGACCTCGACGGCGAGCATCACCCGGGAGAGCTCACCGCCCGACGCGCCCTTGGCGATCGGCCGGGGCGGGGTGCCCGGGTGCGGGGCGAGGAGGAGTTCGACCTCGTCGGCGCCGGCCGGGCCGTAGGCGACCGCCCGGCCGCCGACCTCGATGCCGTCCGCCTCCTCGGCCACCTCGGTCTGCCGGATCTGCACGCTCACCCGGGCGTGCGGCATGGCGAGTTCGGCGAGCTCGGCCGTCACCGCGTCGGCGAAACGCAATGCCGACGCCGTCCGGGCGTCGGTCAACATCTGCGCCAGGTCGCCCAGTTCGGCGCGGAGCGCGTCCCGTTCCACGGTCAGCTCGCCGATCCGGTCGTCGTCGCCGTCCAGCTCGGAGAGGCGTGCGGCGCTCTCCTCGGACCAGGCCAGCACACCCGCGACGTCCTGGCCGTACTTCCGGGTCAGATGGTTCAGGGCGGCGCGGCGCTCCTCGACCGCGGCGAGCCGCAGCGGGTCGGCGTCCAGGCCGTCCGCGTAGCCGGCCAGCTCGCCCGCCACGTCCGCCATCAGGATGTTGATCTCGCCGAGCCGGTCGGCCAGCGCGGACAGCTCCGGGTCGTGGCTGCGTACGGCGTCCAGCGCGCGGTGGGCGCCGGCGACCATGGTGGTGCCGTCCACGCCCTCGGGGTCCTCGGGGTTGCCGGCCAGTGCGGCGTGTGCGGCGGAGGCGGCGGAGGCCAGCGCCTCGGCGTGACCCAGCCGCTCGGCCTCTGCGGCGAGTTCGGTGTCCTCACCCGGCTGCGGCTCGGCGGCGGCGATCTCGTCCAGACCGAAGCGCAGCAGATCGGCTTCCTGGGACCGCTCCCGGGCCAGGGTCGTCAGCTCGTCCAGCTCGGTGGCGACGGCGCGCAGCCGGCGGTGGGCGGCGGTGTACTTGGCGAGCGGCACGGCGACCGCGTCCCCGGCGTATCGGTCCAGGGCCTGGCGCTGCCGGGCCGGGCGCAGCAGGCCCTGCTGGTCGGTCTGGCCGTGTACGGCGACGAGGTCGTCCGCCAACTCCGCCAGCAGGCCGACGGGAACGGACCGGCCGCCCAGGTGTGCGCGCGAGCGGCCTTCGGCGGAGAGGGTACGGCTGATCAGCAGCGCACCGTCGTCCAGCTCCGCGCCGGCCTCCTCCGCCCGGACGGCCGCCGGCGACTTGGCCCCGATGGTGACCCTGCCCTCGACGACCGCCGACTTGGCGCCGATCCGCACCAGGGCGGGGTCGGCGCGCCCGCCGAGCAGCAGGCCGAGGCTGGTGACGACCATGGTCTTGCCCGCGCCCGTCTCGCCGGTCACCGCCGTGAAGCCCGGGGACAGCTCGACAACGGCGTCATCAATGACACCCAGGGACCGGATCCGCATCTCCTCCAACACGGATACGACCTTACGAGGTCCGGGGGTCGCCCCGCGACGGCCTCCCCTGTTCCCTGCCCGGCACCCTGCGGAAAACCCCACCTGAAAGCGGTGGAATTCCGCATGGTGCGAGGGGGCGGCCGTCCGTCACGCTGAGTCACGAACACAACGAAAGGTGTCCTCATGACCAGCGCCGAGCGCCGTCGCACCCGCCACCGCGGCCCCGCGCCCCTGCTCCTGACCGCCCTGACCGTCCTCGCTTCCGTCGCCGTCACGACCGGCTGCGGCGGGCCGTCCCGGGCCGAGGGGGCGGACGGCCGGGCCCACGCCGGGGCGGGAGACACCCGGCCGGCCCGGTCCCTGGAGGGGAGCTGGCGGATGGACGGCTACGGCACTCTGGTCACCATCAAGGGCCGCACCCTTCGGACATACGAGACCACCGCCGTCAGCTGCCTGCCCGGCTCGGTCACGGGCACCCGTGCGGGCGCTCCCGACGCCGGGGGCGGCAGCCGCTTCACGGTCCCCGATTCCGCACCGCTCACCGTGTCACCGGCCGGCGCCCGCCGCGCGGCGCTGACCTTCGAGGACAACGTCGGGCGGCGCACCCTGCACCGCGTCGGCACCCTCCCGGACCGCTGCACGAAGCGCCCGCCGCGCGACCCCAGGGCGGTGTTCGACGTCTTCTGGCAGACATACGCCGAGAATTACCCCTTCTTCCGCGCGAAGAAGACCGACTGGGCCGCGGTCCGCGACCGCTATCGCCCCCGCATCACGGCGAAGACCACCGACGCCGAGCTCTTCGCGGTGCTGCGGGCGATGATCGAGCCGCTGCACGACGCGCACACCCGGGTGGTCTCCGGCCCCCACCGGTGGTTCGCCGGCACCCGCCGCGGTACGACCCTGCCCACCCCCGCCACCGTCACCCGTATCGACAAAGCGATCGCCGCGAACCTCGGGCCCCATGTCACCCAGCGCCACTGGGCGCAGGGCCGCCTCTCCTACGCCGATCTCCCCGGTCGCCTCGGCTATTTCCGGATCACCCAGTTCGCGGACTACACCGAAAAGGGGGACTACGCCGGCGATGTCGCCGAGCTCGACCGCGCCTTGGACTCCGCGTTCACCAAGGCCCGCACGCAAGGGGCGGCGTCGCTGCGCGGGCTCGTCATCGACCTCAGGTACAACGGCGGCGGCGCGGACCCGCTCGGCCTGCGGATCGCCTCCCGGCTCACCGACCGCCCGTATCGGGCCTACGCCAAGCGGGCGCGCAACGACCCCGCCGACCCGTCGAAGTTCACCCGGCCCCAGCCGATACGGATCCGCCCGCACCAGGGGCCCGTCTACACCGGCCCGGTCACCGTCCTCACCGGACCGCTGACGATCAGCGCGGGCGAGACCTTCACCCAGGCTCTGATGGGCCGCCCCTCCGCCCCCACCCGGATCGGGCAGAACACCCAGGGCGTCTTCTCCGACGTCATGGGCCGCGCCCTCCCGAACGGCTGGACGTTCGGCCTGCCCAACGAGGAGTTCCTGACCCCCGCCGGGCGCACCTTCGACGGCCCCGGAATACCCCCGGACATCCGGACCCCCGTCTTCACCGACCAGGAGCTCGACGCCCGCCGCGACTCCGCGCTCACCCGGGCCCGGGCGCTCCTGAGCCGGCACGCGCCCGGGGCCGGGCGGCAGCTCGACGGCGCCCGCTAGCGACGGGCGGCGGGCCGGCCTGAGGTCCCGTCAGTGCGGCGCACCCCGCCACCCGGC
Organism: Streptomyces sp. NPDC048650; assembly: GCF_043199095.1. Classification (NCBI taxonomy): domain Bacteria; kingdom Bacillati; phylum Actinomycetota; class Actinomycetes; order Kitasatosporales; family Streptomycetaceae; genus Streptomyces; species Streptomyces sp. NPDC048650. The sequence goes on from NZ_JBICVM010000002.1 coordinate 764,332, forward strand.
CACCGGCAGCGCGAACTTGGCCACCAGACGATCGGTGAAGGAGGCGTGATGCAGCCGCGCCAGGCGAACGGGCACGGCGCCGCGGCGGACCTCCACGCGGGCGCCCGCGGGGAGTTCCACGCTGCGGCGGCCGTCGCACCACAGCACCCCGTGCGGGGTCTCGGGCTGGACCTCGACCGCCAGCACCGAACGCGGGGAGGTGACCAGCGGCTTGGCGAACAGGGCGTGCGCGCTGATCGGGACCATCAGCAGGGCTTCGACCTCGGGCCAGACCACGGGACCACCCGCCGAGAAGGCGTACGCCGTCGAACCGGTGGGAGTCGCACAGACCACGCCGTCGCCGCCGAAGCGCGAGACGGGCCGGCCGTCGACCTCGGTGACGACCTCCAGCATCCGCTCCCGGGCGGCCTTCTCCACGGAAGCCTCGTTCAGCGCCCAATCGGTGTGCACCACGCTGCCGTTGTTGCGGACGAGGACGTCCAGGGTCATCCGCTCCTCGACCTCGTAGGTGCGCGTGACGACCCGGTCGACGACCTTGTCGAGGTCGTCGCGTTCGGCCTCCGCCAGGAAGCCGACCCGGCCGAGGTTGACGCCGAGCATCGGCACCCCGGACGTCCGGGCGAAGTCCGCGCCACGCAGCAGCGTCCCGTCGCCGCCGAGCACCACCAGCAGTTCGCAGTCCTGGGCCGCGCACTGCTCGGAGGCGACACGTTCGACCTCCGGCGGCAACGGCAGGTCGGCGGCCTCCTCCGCCAGAACCCGCACGCCGATGCCGCAGCGCAGCAGCCCCTGGACGACGCGTTCGGCGCTGCGGACGGCCGCGGGGCGACCGGTGTGCGCGAGCAGGAAGACCGTCCGCCCGGCGCCGTTCTCTTCGTGTGCTGCGCTGTCTTCAACTGCCCTGGGTGTGGTCAACGAGGCCCCTCCGCCACTGCACGGTCGACATCCGCCGGGTCGAGTGCTGGTGCCCCGGCGCGCAGCCACAGAAAGTACTCGACATTCCCGGAAGGTCCAGGCAGCGGGCTCGCAGTCACGCCACATACCCCGAGACCCAGCGCGGCGGCCCGGCCGGCGACCCCGCACACCGCCTCGGCCCGCAGCTCGGCGCTGCGCACCACCCCGCCGCTGCCCAGCCTCTCCTTGCCCACCTCGAACTGCGGCTTGACCATCAGCACCAGATCCGCATCCGGCGCCGCACAGCCGACGAGGGCGGGCAGCACCAACCCCAGGGGGATGAAGGAAAGGTCGCCGACGATGAGGTCGACGCGTTCCGGGCCGATGTCCTCGAGCGTCAGCTCACGGACGTTCGTCCGGTCCTTCACAGTGACCCGGTCGTCGCTCTGCAGCGACCAGGCGAGCTGGCCGTACCCGACGTCGACGGCGACCACATGTCCGGCCCCGGCGCGCAGCAGGACGTCGGTGAAGCCGCCGGTCGAGGCGCCGGCGTCCAGTGCCCGACGGCCCTTGACCCGCAGCCCGAGCGGGACGAAGGCGGCGAGCGCGCCGGCCAGCTTGTGACCGCCGCGCGAGACGTAGTCGGGGTCGCCCGCGTCCTCGCGTACGACCACGGCCGCGCTGGTCTCCACCTGGGTGGCCGCCTTGGTCGCGGTGGTTCCGCCGACGGTCACCCGTCCGGCGGCGATCAGCTGGCTCGCGTGCTCGCGCGAGCGGGCCAGCTTGCGGCGCACCAGCTCCGCGTCGAGTCGGCGTCGTGCCACTCCAGCCACCTGTGGTTCAGCTCCTGTTGTCGTACGTCGGGGAGGGGGCGGGCGGCCCGGGGCGCTGGTCGAGGGCGGCCAGCGCGTCGCGCAGCCCACGGTGCACATCCTCGTACACCTCCAGGTGGCCGCTCGCGGGGAGGTGGTCGGCGTCGGCGAGACGCCGCAGCCGGGCGTCGACGGCGGCATCGCCGGTCGGCGTGACCTCGACCCCGAGCGGCTGCGGCCCGGCGGGCGTCCGGGACCGGTCGGCGCCCTCGGTCTCCCCCGCCCCGGCGCGCTCCGGTTCCCCGCTCGTGCCGGGCTCCGCGTCGGTCTCCCCCACGGCTGCCTCCGGCTCCGGGCCGGACGTCGGCTGTTCCATGTCCCCGACGCTACCTCGGCCCGCCCACCCGTCGCCCCGGCGCCGCCCCGCGACGGGACGCCGCGCGTCGCCGAACTCGGCCCGCCGACGGCGAACGAACCGCCCGCGGCCTGGCGTATCGTCGCTCCCGATGGCAACCCTCGACCAGTGCCGCGCCGCGCTCGACCGGCTGGCCCAGAACATGACCACGGCGGATGGCGACGTACGCAGTGCCGCCGCCCTCGACCGTTCGCTCAGCTGCCGCATCACGGACTTGGACGTGACGTTCCTGGGGCGTCTGGCGAACGGCACGATCAAGGACGTCACCAGCGTCCCCGGACCGCCGCCGCACAAGGCCGAGATCCGTCTGTCCATGGCGGGGGACGATCTGGTGGCGCTGGTGGCAGGCAGGCTCAACTTCGCCAAGGCCTGGGGCAGCGGCCGCGTCAAGCTGGAGGCGAGCCTGCGCGACCTGCTGCGGCTCAGGACGCTGCTGTAGCCTCCGCGGCCGCCGGCCTACGGGGCTTGCGCGCCGCCGGGACGACCAGCGGAGTGCCCGTCTCCGGATCGTCGATGACCTGGCAGGAGAGCCCGAAGACCCGCTCCACCAGCTCCGCGGTGACGATGTCGGCCGGTGCGCCCTCGGCGACGACCGCGCCGTCCTTCAGCGCGATGAGGTGGGTGGCGTACCGGGCGGCGTGGTTGAGGTCGTGGAGGACGGCGACCAGGGTGCGTCCCTGTTCCTCGTGGAGTTCGGCGCACAGGTCCAGGACATCGATCTGGTGCTGGATGTCCAGGTAGGTCGTCGGCTCGTCCAGGAGGAGGAGCGGGGTCTGCTGGGCCAGTGCCATGGCGATCCAGACGCGCTGGCGCTGGCCGCCGGAGAGCTCGTCGACGTAGCGGTCGGCCAGTTCGCCGACGCCGGTGGCCGCCATCGACTCCTGGACGATCCGCTCGTCCTCGGCCGACCACTGGCGCAGCAGGCCCTGATGCGGGTAGCGGCCACGCGCCACCAGGTCCGCGACGGTGATCCCGTCCGGCGCGATGGAGCTCTGCGGCAGCAGGCCGAGCGTGCGGGCGACCTTCTTGGCCGGGAGTGCGGAGATCGCCGAGCCGTCCAGCAGCACCGAGCCGGCGCTGGGCTTCAGCATCCGCGACAGGGCGCGCAGCAGCGTGGACTTGCCGCAGGCGTTGGGGCCGACGATGACCGTGAAGGAGTGGTCGGGGATGGCGACCGAGAGGTTCTCGGCGATGACCCGCTGGTCGTAGGCGAGGGTGACGTTCTCGGCCGCGAGACGGCTCACTTCGAAACTCCTGGGATTGTCGTGGTCACTGCGGTCGCCCGGCACCCGCCGGACGCGTTCGCGGGCGGGGGCAGGGAGGGGCGGGCACGGAGGGGGCGGAGGCGTGGAGGGGGCGGAGGCACGGCCGGGTCGCCGCTCACATCCGCCCCGCCCTGCGCTCGGTGGCCAGCAGCCACAGCAGATAGCCGCCGCCGAGCATTCCGGTCAGCACCCCCACCGGCAGCTGGTCGGCGCCGAACAGGCGTTGCGAGACCCAGTCAGCGGCGACCAGCAACGCGGCGCCCATCAGGGCGGCGGGCAGCAGATTGGGGCCGGGCGAGCGGGTGAGGCGGCGGGCGAGCTGAGGTGCGGTGAGAGCCACGAAGGCGATGGGGCCGGCCGCGGCGGTGGCGGTGGCGACGAGCAGGACCGAGGCCAGCAGCGTCACGATGCGCACCCGGTCGACGCGTACCCCGAGCGCATAGGCGGCGTCGTCGCCCATCTCCAGCATCCGCAGCGGGCGCCCGTGGAACAGCACCAGCGGGACGAGGACGACGCTGACGGCGGCCAGCGGCCAGACCTGGTCCCAGTCGCGGCCGTTGAGGGAGCCGTTCATCCAGATGGTGGCCCGGGTCGCCTCGACGATGTTCGCCTTCGTCAGGAGGTAGAGCACGACGGCGTAGAGCATCGCGCCGGCACCGATGCCGACGAGCACGAAACGGTAGCCCTGGATGCCGCGCTTCCAGGCGAGCAGGAAGATGGCGATGCCGGTGGCCACGCCGCCGACGACCGACCCGGCGGCCACCGCGAGGACCCCGCCCTGGAAGTAGACGATGACGACCAGCGCGCCGACGGACGAGCCCTGGGCGAAGCCGAGCACGTCGGGACTGCCGAGCGGGTTGCGGGAGACGGTCTGGAAGACGGCGCCGGCAATCCCGAAGGCGGCGCCGACCAGCAGCCCCACCAGGACCCGCGGCAGCCGGAGGTCCTGGACGATGAACGCCTGACCGGGGTTGCCGCCGCCGGTGAGCGCGCCGAGCACCTCGGCCGGCGTCATGGGGTAGTCGCCGGAGCCGATCAGCGCGATGCCGGCGGCCAGGGCGAGGACCAGGAGCAGCAGGCAGACCACCGCGGCCCGTACGTCCAGGCGCAGCGAGAGCCCGCCCCCGGTACGGACGGCGGCCGCCCGCCGGGCCCGCCCCTCACGCGTCGTGCCCTCCTGGGGCTTCACAGTCGAGCTCACAGCTGGGCCATCCTCCGACGCCGTACGAGATAGATGAAGACCGGACCGCCGATGACGGCCGTGACGATGCCGACCTGCAGCTCGCCGGGCCGGGCCACCACCCGGCCGAGGATGTCCGCGCTGAGCAGCAGAACCGGCGAGAGCACCGCGGAGTACGGCAGGATCCAGCGCATGTCGGGGCCGGTGAGGGCGCGTACGGCGTGCGGGACCATCAGGCCGACGTAGACGATCGGTCCGCAGACCGCGGTCGCCCCGCCGCACAGCAGGGTGACCGCGAGCATCGCCATGACGCGGGTGCGGGTGAGCCGGGTGCCCAGGGCCCGCGCCTGGTCGTCGCCGAGCGCCACGGCGTTCAGCGGCCTGGCGAGCAGCAGCGCGAGGGCGGCGCCCACCGCGAGGAACGGGGCGATGGCGGTGACCGTGGACGTGGTGGCGGTGGCCAGCGAACCCACCGTCCAAAAGCGCATCTTGTCCAGGGCCGCGGTGTCCATGAGGTTGACGGCGTTGAGGTAGCCGGTCAGGACGGCGGTGAGGGCGGTGCCGGCCAGAGCGAGGCGGACCGGTGTGGCGCTGCGGGTGCCGCCCAGCACGTAGACGGCGACGGAGACCACCGCGGCGCCGAGGAAGGCGAACCACACATAGCCGGTCAGGGAGGTGATGCCGAAGAAGCTGATGGCGGAGACGACGGCGGCCGAGGCACCGGCGTTGATGCCCAGAACTCCGGGGTCCGCGAGGGGGTTCCGGGTCAGCGCCTGCATGACCGTGCCGGCCAGGCCCAGGGCGGCGCCGACGATGACGCCGAGGAGGGTGCGGGGCAGGCGCACATCGCGGATGACGACGTCGGTGTCGGTGCCGGAGTAGTGGAACACCCCGTGCCACACCTGGTCGAGGGGGATCTGTTTGGCGCCGACGACGATGCCGAGGACGGTGATGACGGCCAGCACGGCCAAGGCGGCGACCAGCCCCGCCGAGCGCGTGAGCTGTCGGCGCGGCGGCGTCACCGGGGGCGGAGCCGGGGCCGTTGTTGCTTCGGGGGGACTGTCGACCAACACGGTGGTTAGGTTAGCCTACCCTCATATCCACCTGCAGGCCCCTTCTCCGGGGCCCTGCCCTGCCTGCCTCTTAGAGAGAAGCCCACCCGCCATGAGCACCTCCCGAAGCGTACCTCCGTCCCGCCGCGGCATCCTGGCCGCGGGCGGCGCCGTCGGCATCGGCGCCCTGCTCGCCGCCTGCGGCGGCGGCAAGGGCTCGGAGGGCGCCAACGGCGGCGCCGAGGGCGGCCCGTGGTCCTTCACCGACGACCGCGGGAAGAAGGTCTCCCTCAAGAGCACCCCACAGCGCATCGTCGCCTTCACCGGCACCGCCGCCGCGCTGCACGACTTCGGGATCGACGACCGGATCGTCGGCGTCTTCGGCCCGACCAAGCTCAAGAACGGCAAGCCCGATCCGCAGGCCGGGGACCTCGACATCGGCAAGGTCACCATCATCGGCAACGCCTACAACCAGTTCAACGTCGAGAAGTACGCGAGCCTGGCACCCGACCTGCTGATCACCAACATGTACGAGCCGGGCGCGCTGTGGTTCGTCCCGGACGACAGCAAGGACAAGATCACCAAGCTTGCCGAGTCCGTCGCCATCACCTCCGCCCGGGTTCCGCTCGTCAAGATCATCGAGCGCTACGCCGAGCTGGCGAAGTCGCTCGGCGCCGACCTCGGGGCGAAGAAGGTCACCGACGCCAAGGCCCGCTTCGAGAAGGCCGCCGGGGCGCTGCGCAAGGCCGCGAAGGCGCACCCGGTCAAGGTGCTCGCCTGCTCCGGCAGCCCCGACCTCTTCTACGCCTCCAACCCCGGCATCAACGCCGACCTCATGTACTACAAGTCCCTCGGCGTCGACCTGATCGTTCCCGACCACCTCGACAAGGGCGGTTACTTCGAGAGCCTGAGCTGGGAGAACGCCGACAAGTACAAGGCCGACGTCCTGCTCCTGGACAACCGGACCGCCACCCTCCAGCCCAAGGACCTGGCGGCCAAGCCCTCCTGGAGCAGGCTGCCCGCCGTCAAGGCCGACCAGATCGCCCCTTGGTCGAGCGAGCCGCGCTTCTCGTACGCGGGTGCGGCGCCGCTCCTCGAGTCGCTCACCAAGGCCATCGAGAGCGCCAAGAAGGTCAGCTGACATACGGCCGCGGTGGCTCACCGGTCCACGGCCACCGCGGCTCACCCACCCCCCGCACCGCTACGGAAGGTCCCCCGCCATGACCACGACCGCCGCACCCGCCACCGCGCCCTTCCGCTTCTTCGATGTCCACGTCGTCCGCGCCAGGCGGGTGAGCACCTCGGTGGTCCGGATCACCTTCGGCGGCGAACGGCTGGACGAGCTGGCCTCCGGCGGTCGCGATCAGCGCTTCAAGATCTTCCTTCCGCAGCCGCACCAGGAGCGCCCGGTCTTCCACGACACCGGGGACGGCTGGTACACCACCTGGCGGGCCCAGGACCCGGCCGAACGCCCGGTGATGCGCTCGTACACCATCCGCGAACAGCGCCATGAACCCCGCGAGTTCGACGTCGACTTCGCGCTGCACGGCGCCGGTTCCCCGGCGGACACCGCAGCCGGCGGCCCCGCGTCCCGCTGGGCCGCCCACGCCCGGCCCGGCGACCGGCTGACCGTCCTCGCCCCGGCCGTCGAGGACAACGGCGGGGTCGACTTCCGGCCGCCGCCCGGCACCGACTGGATCCTGCTCACCGGCGACGAGACCGCGCTGCCCGCCATCGCCGGCATCCTGTCCTGGCTCTCCCCCCGCACCCACGCCAAGGTGTGGATCGAGATCGCCCACGAGGACGACCGGCAACCGCTGCCCACCTTCGCCGACGCCGACATCACCTGGCTGGTCAGGGACGGGGCGCGCGCCGCACACCACGAACCGGTGCTGGAAGCGCTGCGCGCCGCGGAGCTGCCCGAGGGCACGCCGTACGCCTGGGTCGCCGGCGAGGCGGGCACCGTCAAGGCGGTCCGCCGGCATCTCGTCCGCGAGCGCGGAATCGACCGCAGGGCCGTGAAGTTCACCGGCTACTGGCGGCGCGGCGCCACCGAGGAGGACCTGATCGCGGAGCTGACGGCGGGCGCGGCTGCCGCCTCCGACGAGGACTGAGTCCCTCCTGCCGCCCCCGGCCGCCGGCAGGGAACGGGCCCCGCACGACCGGGGCCCGCATCCCTCACCGGCCGAGCCGCACCCCTCACCCTCCGATCCGCGCCAGCGCCTTCCCCGCGTCCAGCGCACAACTGCCGTCCCCCGCCGCCGTCCAGGCCGCCGCGCACAGCGCCCGCAGCCCGTCCAGGGGTTCCCCCTCGCCGTCCAGGACGAGCGCGTCACCGACCGCGCGGGCCTGCCAGCCGCCGCACCGGAAGCCGCCGTCGGCCGCGCTCACCGCGGGCTGCGGGCGCAGCAACCCCCGCAGGTCGGCGTCCACATACGTCGGCCGGTGCGGCGGCGGCGCGGCCAGCAGACCGGCCGCCGTGGTGACGCCGGTGAGCACCAGCAGCGAGTCCACTTCGCCGTTGTGGGCACCCTCGATGTCCGTGTCGAGCCGGTCGCCGATCACCAGCGGCCGCTTCGCCCCGGTCCGCAGGACGGTCTCGCGGTGCATCGGCGGTTGCGGTTTGCCCGCCACCTGCGGCGTACCGCCCGCGGCGATCCGCACGACCTCCACCAACGCGCCGTTGCCGGGGGCGATCCCGCGCTCCTTGGGGATGGTCAGGTCGGTGTTGGACGCGAACCACGGCACCCCGCGCTGCACCGCGTACGCCGCCTCCGCCAGCCGCGCCCAGTCCAGCGTCGGCTCGAAGCCCTGCACCACGGCCGCCGGTTCGTCGTCCGCCGACTCCACCGGCGTCAGGCCGCGCTCGCGCAGCGCCACCCGCAGCCCCTCGCCCCCGACGGCGAGCACCCGTGCGCCGGCCGGCACCTGCTCGGAGATCAGCCGTGCCACCGCCTGCGCCGAGGTGATCACATCGTCCGGGCCGGTCGGCAGCCCGAAGCCGGTGAGCTGATCGGCGACCGCCTGCGGGGTGCGGGCGGCGTTGTTGGTGACGTACGCCAGATGCATCCCGCCGTCGCGTGCCGTGGTCAGCGACCCGACGGCGTGCTCGATGGCCTCCCCGCCGGCGTAGACGACGCCGTCCAGATCCAGCAGTGCGGTGTCGTACGCCGCACTCAGCGCGCTCTCGCACCCGTCGGGCTGCCTGCGAACCTGCTCGTTCATCCGTCTCGCTCCCTGCTCCGCACGTCGTCCACCCAAGTGTCCGACGCCGCCCCGCACGACCGCGCTCCGGGGCCGTTCTCCCGTCGCGCAGATACCGATATTTCCAGCCAGCCACGGGCTGTACCCCGATCTTCCCTCATCGCCCGATCGGCATAGCATTCTTCAATGACCACCACCGACGGCCTTCGCCTCCTCCCGTTCCGTGGACTGCGCTACGCCCCGGACCGGGTCAGCAGCCTGACCGCTGTCACCTCCCCGCCGTACGACGTCGTGGTCCGACCGGACGGTGTGCGCGAACTGGAGACCGCGGATCCCTACAACATCGTCCGGCTGATCCTTCCGCACGCCGCGGACCCCGCCACCCGCCACCGCCAGGCCGCCGACACCCTGCGCCGCTGGCGCGACGAGGGCGTCCTCACGCCGGACGCCGAGCCCGCGCTGTACGTGTACGAGCAGCGCAGCGGCGAGGTCCTGCAGCGCGGGCTGATCGGCGCGCTGCGCCTGGACGGGCCGGTGCTGCCGCACGAGGACGTCATCCCGGAGGTGGTCGAGGACCGGGCCGCGCTGATGCGGGCGGCGGCCGCCAATTTCGAGCCGTTGCTGCTCTCCTACCGCGGCCACGGCACGGCCACCGGCGCCACCGCCGTGATCGAGCGGACGGTGCAGTCCGTCCCGCTGCTCGCCACCACCACCGAGGACGGCTTCGCGCATCGCCTGTGGGCCGTCACCGACCCCGCCGACCTGGCCTCCATCGACGAGGACCTCGGCCGCCGGGAGGCCCTGATCGCGGACGGCCACCACCGCTGGGCGACGTATCAGCGCCTGTACGAGCAGTTGCCGGGCGCGACTTCGGACTCGCCCTGGGCCTTCGGCCTGGTGCTGCTGGTCGACACCGCACGTCATCCGCTCCAGGTCCGGGCGATCCACCGTGTCCTGCCGCATCTGCCGCCGGAGACGGCGCTGGCGGAGGTGGCCGGCGCCTTCCGCGTCCGGCGGCTGCCGGGCGAGCTGTCCGCCGCCCTGAAGTCACTGCAGGAGACACCCGGAAACGCCTTCGTCCTGGCCGGTGGCCCGGACTCGTTCCACCTCCTGGACCGCCCCGATCCCGGCCTGCTCGACCGCACGATCCGCACCGACCGGCCGGAGGTGTGGCGACGGCTGGATGCCACCGTTCTGCACTCCGTCCTCCTGGACGCGGTCTGGCGCATTCCCGATCATCCGTCGGACATCGGCTATCTGCATCACGCCGAGGCCGCGGTCGAGCAGGCCGCCCGGCACGGCGGCACGGCCGTCCTGATGCGTGCCACCTCCGAGGACACGGTCCGTCAGCTCGCCCGGTGCGGCGTGACCATGCCGCGCAAGTCCACCTCCTTCGGCCCCAAGCCGGCCACCGGTCTCGTGCTGCGCACGCTGGACGACGAGATGAACTGAACCCACCACCGGCGCCCCCTGAGCCACCCCGTGCCACCCGGATGACTAGTTAGGTTAGGCTTACCTCACTACGTCGCCCGGGTGGGTCCTCCACCCCTGCGCAGGACGTGGTCAAGTCCGTATCAGGGAGGACACCTTCATGAGTCTCCTGGCGCCCTTCGCCGAGGACCCGTCGCCCGCCGGCATATCCCCCGCCGCGCCGGCCGACAGCAGAAGCCAGCTGCTCAACGGCGCCACGGCCGCCCGCTACCGCGACGCCGTCACCGCATCCGTCGCCCGCGTCAGCGCCAAAATCGCCGCCACCGAGCGCCCGTTCACCGGCATCTCCGTCGACGGCCTCGCGCCCACCGTGGCCTCCGTCGACCTCGAGGCGCCGCTGCACGACCCGGCCGCCGCACTCGACGAACTCGAAGAGGTCTACCTCCGCGACGCCGTCTACTTCCACCACCCGCGCTACCTCGCGCACCTCAACTGCCCCGTGGTGATCCCCGCGCTGATCGGCGAGGCCGTCCTCACCGCGGTCAACTCCTCGCTGGACACCTGGGACCAGAGCGCCGGCGGCACCCTCATCGAACGGCGGCTCGTCGACTGGACCACGGATCGCATCGGCCTCGGCGAGCGGGCCGACGGCATCTTCACCAGCGGCGGCAGCCAGTCCAATCTCCAGGCCATGCTCCTCGCCCGCGACGAGGCATGCCGCCGCGAACTCACCCGCGACGACGCCCCCGCCGAGGCCCGGCTCACCGACGTCCTGCCGCGGCTGCGCATCCTCACCTCCGAGTGCAGCCACTTCAGCATCCGCAAAGCCGCCACCATGCTCGGCATGGGCGCGGAAGCCGTCATCGCCGTCCCCACCGACGAGGACAAGCGGATGCGCACCGCCGACCTGGCCGCGCAACTGGCCCGCTGCCACCAGGAGGGCCTCATCCCGATGGCCGTCGTCGCCACGGCCGGGACCACCGACTTCGGCTCCATCGACCCGCTTCCCGAGATCGCCGACCTGTGCGCCCGGCACGGCGCCTGGATGCACGTCGACGCGGCATACGGCTGCGGCCTGCTGGTCTCCCGCCGCCGCGAGCTGCTGTCCGGCATCGAACGCGCCGACTCGGTGACCGTCGACTACCACAAGTCCTTCTTCCAGCCGGTCAGTTCGAGCGCCGTCCTGGTCCGCGACCGCGCCACCCTCCGGCATGTCACGTACCACGCGGACTACCTCAACCCGCGCCGGATGGCCGAGCGACGCATCCCCAACCAGGTCGACAAGTCGATCCAGACCACCCGCCGCTTCGACGCCCTCAAACTCTGGCTCACCCTGCGCATCATGGGCGCGGCGGGCATCGGCGAGCTCTTCGACGAGGTCATCGACCGCGCCGCGGACGCCTGGAAGCTCCTCCACGACGACCCCCGCTTCGAGGTCGTCGTCGAACCCCGGCTGAGCACCCTCGTCTTCCGCTACGTACCCGGCGCCGACCTGGACCCGCAGCTGAGCGACCGGGTCAACCTGCATGCGCGGGAGGCCCTGTTCGCCTCCGGCGACGCCGTCGTCGCGGGCACCGTCGTCGACGGCCGCCACTACCTCAAGTTCACCCTGCTCAACCCGGAGACCACGCTCGAGGACATCGCCACCGTCCTCGACCTGATCGCCGAGCACGCCGGCAGCTGCCTCGCCGAGCGGCCCGAACCGGCCCTCAGCGCCCACTGACCCGCCCGAGCCGACCACCCCCATCGGAGACGCCGTGTCCGCCCCTTATGACTTCATCGCCATCGGCCTGGGCCCCTTCAACCTCGGACTGGCCTGCCTGACCGAGCCGGTCGACGGACTCGACGGCCTGTTCCTCGACAACAAGCCGGCCTTCGACTGGCACCCCGGCATGATGCTGGACAGCACCCACCTCCAGGTCCCCTTCATGGCCGACCTGGTCACCCTCGCCGACCCCACCTCCCCGTTCTCCTTCCTCAACTACCTCAAGGAATCGGGGCGGATGTACTCCTTCTACATCCGCGAGAGCTTCTATCCGCTGCGCGCCGAGTTCAACGACTACTGCCGCTGGGCGGCCGGCAAACTCGACTCCGTCCGCTTCGGCCACCAGGTCACCAGCGTCGCGTACGACGAGGGCGACGAGCTGTACGTCGTCCGGGCCGAGCACCTGCCCACCGGCGAACGCCTCACCTTCCGCGCCCGCAAGCTCGTCCTGGGCACCGGCACCCCACCGCACATCCCCGACGCCTGCCAGGGCCTGGGCGGCGACCTGCTGCACAACGCCCACTACCTGGAGGCCAAGGCCGCCCTCCAGGCCAAGGACTCCATCACCCTGATCGGCAGCGGCCAGAGCGCGGCCGAGATCTACTACGACCTCCTCCAGGACATCGACAGCCACGGCTACCACCTGACCTGGGCCACCCGCTCCCCCCGCTTCTTCCCCCTCGAATACACCAAGCTCACGCTGGAGATGACCTCACCGGAGTACGTGGACTACTTCCACGCCCTCCCCCCGGCCACCCGCGACCGCCTCAACGCCACCCAGAAGCACCTCTACAAGGGCATCGACTCGGAACTGATCAACGACATCTTCGATCTGCTCTACCAGAAGAACCTCGCTGGCCCCGTCCGCACCAGCATGCTCACCAACACCGCACTGGAACAGGCGAGTTACGACGAGCCGAGCGGCACCTACACGCTCGGTCTGCGCCAGGAGGAACAGGAGCAGGACTTCACCCTCGACACCCAGGGCCTGATCCTCGCCACCGGCTACCGCTACCGCGTACCCGACTTCCTCACCCCGGTCCGCGACCGCATCGCCTGGGACCACGCCGGCCGCTACGACGTGGCCCGCAACTACAGCATCGACACCACCGGCCACGACATCTTCGTGCAGAACGCCGAGCTGCACACCCACGGCTTCGTCACCCCCGACCTCGGCATGGCCGCCTACCGCAACTCCTGCATCATCCGCGAGCTGCTCGGCCGCGAGCACTACCCGGTCGAAAAGGCCATCGCCTTCCAGGAGTTCGCCGCTCCGGCCGGCCCGCACCGCCCCCTGGAGATCCCCGCATGAGCACCACCCTCTTCGCCCGCACCGACGCCGCACTCGGGGAGTTCTCGCTGCGCCCGGTCGACCCGGCTGCCGACGCCGAGCTGCTGCACGGCTGGGTCACCCACCCCAAAGCCGTCTTCTGGCTGATGCAGGAGTGCGACCGCACCGAGGTCGAGAAGGAGTTCGCCCGCATAGCCGCCGACCCCTTCCACGACGCCTACCTCGGCCTGCACAACGGCACCCCGGCCTTCCTGATGGAACGCTACGACCCCGCCCACCGGGAACTGGTCGGCATCCACAGCGCCGAACCCGGCGACGTCGGCATGCACTTCCTGACGGCCCCCGCCGCCGCCCCCCTGCACGGCTTCACCCACGCCGTGATCACCACCGTCATGGAGATGCTCTTCGCCGACCCGGCGACCCACCGCATCGTCGTCGAACCGGACACCCGCAACACCGCCGTCCACGCCCTCAACAAGGCCGTCGGCTTCGAGATCGTCCGCACCGTCTCCCTGCCCTCCAAAGACGCCTGCCTCAGCACCTGCACCCGCGACCAGTTCCTGGCCACCCGAGGAGACCTCTGATGACCGCCCCCTCCCCCGGCACCCCGCACCTCACCGCCCAGGACGCCGTCGCCCACCTCACCCCGGACCTCTGGGCCCGCGCCAACCGCCTCCTGATCCGCAAGGGCCTCGCCGAATTCGCCCATGAACGGCTGCTCGCCCCCCAGCGCCTGCCGGGCGACGGCCACTACGTCGTACGCAGCGACGACGGCGCCACCGAATACCGCTACGCCGCCCGCAGACTGGCCCTCGATCACTGGCAGGTCGATCCCGACAGCATCACCCGCCACCGCGACCGGGCCGAGCTCCCCCTGGACGCAGTGGAGTTCTTCATCGAACTCCGCAACACGCTCGGCCTCGGCGAGGACATCCTGCCGGTCTACCTCGAAGAGATCAGCTCCACCCTCTCCGGCACCGCCTACAAACTCGCCGCCGCCCGGGCCGCCGCCCCCGAGCTCGCCAAGTCCGCCTTCCAGGACATCGAGACGGGCATGACCGAGGGCCACCCCTGCTTCGTCGCCAACAACGGCCGGCTCGGCTTCGGCATCCACGAGTACCACGCCTACGCCCCGGAGACCGCGAACCCCGTGCGGCTGCTGTGGCTCGCCGCCCACCGCGACCACGCCACCTTCACCGCGGGCAGCGGCCTCGACTACGACACCCTCATCCGCGACGAACTGACCGCGGAGACCCGCAACCGCTTCACCACCGCCCTCACCGCGCTCGGCCTCGACCCCGACGACTACTACTTCTTCCCCACCCACCCCTGGCAGTGGTGGAACAAGCTCTCCGTCACCTTCGCCGCCGAAGTCGCCCAGCAGCGCCTGGTCTGCCTCGGCCCCGGCGACGACGACTACCTCGCCCAGCAGTCGATCCGGACGTTCTTCAACACCACCGCCCCCACCAAGCACTACGTGAAGACGGCGCTGTCCGTCCTCAACATGGGCTTCATGCGCGGCCTCTCCGCCTCCTACATGGAGGCCACCCCGGCCATCAACGACTGGCTGGCCCGCCTGATCGACGCCGATGACACGTTCCGGTCCGCCCGCTTCTCAATCATCCGCGAGCGCGCGGCCATCGGCTACCACCACCGCCAGTACGAGGCCGCCACCGCCAAGGGCTCCCCGTACCTCAAAATGCTCGCCGCCCTCTGGCGGGAAAGCCCGGTCGCCGGCCTCGTGCCGGGTCAGCGCCTCGCCACCATGGCCTCCCTCCTCCACACCGACGACGACGGTGCCGCCCTCGCCGCCGCCCTCATCGAGGAGTCCGGCCTCGAACCGGCCACCTGGCTCCGCCGCTACCTCGACACCTACCTCACCCCCGTCCTGCACGCGTTCTACGCCTACGACCTGGTCTTCATGCCGCACGGCGAGAACGCGATCCTGGTCATCGAGGACGGAGTGGTCACCCGCACGATCTTCAAGGACATCGCCGAGGAGATCGCCGTCATGGACCCCGACGCGGTCCTGCCGCCCGACGTCGAACGCATCCGCGCCGACGTCCCCGAGGACAAGAAACTCCTCTCCGTCTTCACCGACGTCTTCGACTGCTTCTTCCGCTTCCTGAGCGGCATCCTCGCCGACCGCGACGTCCTCCCCGAGGAGTCCTTCTGGCGCACGGTCGCCGACTGCGTCACCGACTACCAGGCAGCCCACCCCCACCTCGCCGACAAGTTCGCCCAGTACGACCTGTTCGCCGACGAGTTCGCGCTCTCCTGCCTCAACCGCCTCCAGCTGCGCAACAACCAGCAGATGGTCGACCTCCAGGACCCGGCCGGCGCCCTCCAGCTCATCGGCACCCTCCGCAACCCCCTCGCCCGCTACGCCCCCTGACACCCCCGAACGACGAAGGGCGGGACCCCGGTGGGGTCCCGCCCTTCGTCCTTACCGCTTCACCACTCAGCCCTGCTCGGGCCGCCCCTCACCTTCGGCGCCCTCGGCACCGTCGACATCGCCGACGGACCCGTCAACTGCGTCATCGAGCTCGTCGCCGTCCTCCATCACGTCGGTGAACTGCACACCGTCCAGCTCCGCCAGCCGGTCCGAGGCGTCCGTCGTGCCCGCCTGGTCGGCCTCCAGCGCCTTGGCGAACCAGTCGCGCGCCTCGCCCTCGCGCCCGACCTCCAGCAGCGCGTCCGCGTACGCGTACCGCAGCCGGGCCGTCCACGGGTGCACCGCGGTCGACGCCAGCTCGGAGCTCTGCAGCGTCACGACCGCCGCGTCCGCCTGCCCCATGTCCCGCCGGGCACCCGCCGCGACCAGCCGCATCTCGACCTGACCCGCCCGGTCCAGCCGCTGCACCTCGGGCTCACCGGCCATCGCCATGGCCTTCTCCGGACGACCGAGCCCGCGCTCGCAGTCCGCCATGACGGGCCACAGCTCCACGCTGCCGGTCATCCGCCGCGCCGCCCGGAACTCCGCCAGCGCCTCGCTGTACTTGCCGACCGCGTACGCCGCGAAGCCCGCGGCCTCGCGCACCGCCGCCACACGGGACGCCAGCCGCAGCGCCACTCGCGAGTACCCGTACGCCTTCTCCGGGTCCTCATCCAGCAGCTTCGCGACCATCACCAGGTTCTTGGCGACGTCCTCGGCCAGCGTCTTGGGCAGGCTCAGCAGCTCCTGCCGCACATCCTTGTCGATCTCGTCACCGGTGACGTCGTCCGGAATCGGGATCCGCTTGATCGGCTCACGGTCCGGACGCTCATCACGCCGGTCGTCCCGCCCGCGCCCCGCACCGTACGGCCGGCGCCCCCGCTCATCGTCCCGCCGGAACCCACCACGGTCCCCACCACGGTCGTCCCGACGCGGCCCCCGGTCATCCCGACGGAACCCGCCCCGGTCACCACCGCGATCACCACCGCGGTCATCACGTCGGTCACCACCGCGGTACCCACCACGGTCGCCGCCACCGGACGGACGGTCATCACGTCGGAAACCACCACGGTCGCCGCCGCGGTCATCCCGCCGCTCGCCACCACGGTCGTCCCGACGGAACCCGCCACGGTCGCCGCCGGACGGCCTGTCATCCCTGCGGAATCCACCACGGTCCCCACCGGACGGACGGTCATCCCTGCGGAACCCACCACGGTCACCACCGCGGTCATCGCGCCGGTCACCACCGCGGTATCCGCCCCGGTCGCCACCGGACGGGCGGTCGTCCCTGCGGAACCCACCACGGTCACCACCGCGGTCATCCCGCCGCTCGCCACCACGATCGTCCCGACGGAAACCGCCACCACGCTCATCATCACGACGAGGCCCACGCGGCCGGTCATCACGCCGGTCACCACCACGGAACCCACCACGGTCCCCACCGGACGGACGGTCGTCCCGACGGAAACCACCACGGTCACCACCGCGGTCATCGCGCCGGTCACCACCACGATCGTCCCGACGGAACCCACCACGGTCACCACCGGACGGACGATCATCACGCCGGAACCCACCACGGTCACCACCGCGGTCATCCCGCCGCTCGCCACCACGATCGTCCCGACGGAAACCGCCACCACGCTCATCATCACGACGAGGCCCACGCGGCCGGTCATCACGCCGGTCACCACCACGGAACCCACCACGGTCCCCACCGGACGGACGGTCGTCCCGACGGAAACCACCACGGTCACCACCGCGATCGTCCCGCCGGTCACCACCACGATCGTCCCGACGGAACCCACCACGATCGCCACCGGACGGACGATCATCACGCCGGAACCCACCACGGTCACCACCGCGGTCGTCGCGACCAGCAGAGCCGCCACCGCCCCCGGACGGACGGCCACCGCGGTCGTTGTCACGACGCGGCGCCCGGTCATCACGCCGGAAACCACCGCGGTCACCGCCGTCGCGCCGCTGCTGCGGCCGACGCTCCGAACGATCGTCGGAAGAGTTGGTGGACATCGACGTGACTCCTGTCTTCGGTACTGCATTCATTCTCACGCACCGACGACTTCGGCGCGCTTCGGCAAAACAAAAAGGACCCTTGGTCCCAGCTGAACGCTGGGACCAAGGGTCCTTGAAAGATTGTTCGGCGGCGTCCTACTCTCCCACAGGGTCCCCCCTGCAGTACCATCGGCGCTGAAAGGCTTAGCTTCCGGGTTCGAAATGTAACCGGGCG